>NZ_JALQCW010000042.1 GCF_023241715.1 Pseudomonas morbosilactucae | reverse complement strand
TCACCAATGAAATGACCGGCCTGGACTACGACATCAACGACTACGGGCTGATCAAGCAACCCAAGCTCAGCGTGGTCTACTCACCCTGGGACGTGGCGAGCCTGTACGCCAACTGGGGGCGCACCTTTCAGGTCGGCACCGGGGCGGCGGCCTACAAGATCCCGCCGCGGGACACGGACCTGGCGCCGTCCATCAACGAAGGCTGGGAAACCGGGGTCAAGTTCACCCCGGCCGACTGGGTCGATGGGCGCGTCGCCTATTGGCGCCAGGAGGCCAGCGGCGAAGTCAGCCGGCGGCTCAATGACCCCAGCGGCGAATCGGACAACGTCGGTGAAACTCGGCGCTGGGGTTACGACCTGCAGATGAACCTGCACCCCACCGAGCGCACGGACCTGTGGCTGTCCTACTCTTGGCAGTACTCGAAAATCCTCAAGCCCAGCGCCACCCTGCCCAACAGCCAGGGCCAGGAAATCGACCACATCCCCCACCACCTGTACAGCGCCGGTGCCAGCTACTACGCCACCCCGGCCCTGCAGTTGACGGCCTGGATGAACGGCCAGACGAACTATTACCTGGAGCGCGAAAACACCCAAGGCACCTACGGCGGTTATGTGCTGATGAACCTGAGTGCGGCCTACCAGGTGAGCGAGTCCCTGAGTGTGGATGTGCAGCTGAAAAACCTGACCAATCGCTACTACGAATACGTCTGGTACGACCCGGACGGTGCCCAGGCTTCGCTGCATTCGCCCGGGGATGGTCGGGCACTGTACGCCGGCGTCACCCTGGACTTCTGACGCTGGCTTCGGCCCCGGCATTCGGTCACGCCAGGCTCCCTCTGGGGGCTGGCGGCTTCACCCCAAGCGCTGACGGCGAGCTATCGTCAGCGCCCAGCCATCCCCTGAACCTGCGCCCGCCTTCAGGGGATCGGTAGCCAGCGGCGAAATCCACCAGCGCCCTTGCCAGTCAACGGGCACCAGGCAAAGTCCCAGGGCACGGGCGGCAACGCCTCCTCATGCTCGGCCCCCACAGCCAGACGCGGCGCCACCTTCCAGTCAAACACCGTGCAGTCGAACACAGGCTCCGGCGGGCCTCGCCAGGCCAGCACTAAGCCCTGGGCCTGGCTGTCATCGGTGGTGATCCAGCGCGCCGCAGCGGCGCTCATGAACGCCTCAATGTGCTCCGGGTGGATCCGTGTCTTGTAGGCAGAACCCAGCAACCAGCGGCACAGGCTCAGGTAGTACGTCCAGTTCAACGGCGGGTGGTGACGGTAGGCCCAGGTCATGAAGCCGCGGAAAATATTCAGGCCATCGGGCGGGTCGAGTTTGAGCAAGCCGGGGCAAACGTCGAACAAGGTGTGCCAGTACGGCAGCAGTCGGGTGTCCAGGTGCACGAAGCTGCGCGCATTGCCCGGATAATCCGGAAACGGCAGGAGGAAATCCGCCCGGCCGGCCCGCGAGGCTTGACGCCCCCGACGCGCAGCACTGGCCGCTTGGCCCGTTGAATCCCGCACCCCCTCTTTCGCGCCCTGCGGCGCAGTTTGCCTCGGCATCGATCGCCGGTTCAAACCTTGAAAACCATCAGCCATCTGCTGTTCCTTCGCGTGTCAGCGTTAACCGTGAGCACCGACGGGGCCGGGCGAATAAGGATCGCCAGGGCACCGCGGGTCATGAACGACGTGCGCCGGCTCGCGCATCAGCGGCGAGGGCGAACGACGAACCAGGGGCCGCTCGTGCGCATTGGCCATTGGGGCCAGGCGCTGAGCCAGGTCAGATCAGAGGGGATGCGCGGGGATTGGCCGAAGGCCAGGAATATCGAGGGGGCGCCTTGCAGCGCCGTTCACGGGTGGGCCAGCGTGTTGGCCCAAGCCGCAGCCAGCCGCCCAGCACCAACAGCAAGGCAATGCCCAGGGTCACCGCCGAGCAGATCGGGCAGGCAAAACTACCGGCCCAGCCGCTGGCCGACGGGTCACTGAACTCACTCTTGGACGCGGGCGCCGGGTTGCCCAGGGACGAGCAGAAGGCGGAGCCTGCGCCATTGAGTTGCAGGCCACTCATCTGGCCATGGGCCAAACCGCAGGCGAACAGATTGAACAGGACGCAAAAATACAGGGTCCAGGCAATCAGCGAGCGGTCGGAGCGGGCCAGTTTCATGGCGGCGACTTTACACCCAGGCAGCCGCAGGTTGAAGCGCCCATTGAACCGTGCAAACGGACGGTGCAGAGCAGCGCGTCAGGAGTCGGCAGGCATCGCGCGCCGTCCATCAATGCACGGCCCGGGTCACCAGAAAGCTCAGCAACTCCGGCTCGTCATCCAGCTGGATGGCCTGCACCGGTCGTGGCAAACCGTCCAGTACCGTGCGCCAGAACGCCTGGGAGACTTCATCCTGATCGTAGAAGCGCACCAGCCAGTCACTGTCACCGCTGCTCAGCACCTGGGTTGCCAGGGCCCGGCCGATGCCCTGGCGACGGTAGCGTTTCAAGATAAACAAGTCCGCCAGTTCCAGGGCGTGCAGCCCCGGCAACTCGCTGCGCTCGATCAACATGAAACCGGCGATAAAGCCATTGACCAGCAGCAGGTTGGCGCTCCATTGCGGATCCTGCCAGTAGCGCGCCAGGTGTTCCTCGTGGATGTAAAAACGTCCGTCCACCTCCACGTCTTCCTGCTCCCAGTCCGAGGACTCGTAGGCATAAAACTGATAGAGGTTACGGATCAGTTCGGCCTGCTCCGGGCCGGTCTGCACCAGCTCAAGGGTGGTCTCACTCATGGCCGTTGCTCGCACGGGAGCGAACGAGGCTGGCAGGAATCGTGGATCGAAGGCATTGGCATCTCGGTCAAAAACAAATAACGAAGGCGCCACCCTTGGGGGCACCCTGGCAAGGGCCGCTATTGTTTACAAAAGCGCTCGCCAATGCCATCACCCGTCAACCACTGGAAGACCCCGACAGGGCTGGGCGATCCACCCATCGGCGCAAAACAGGTCGGGCGTGAATCCGCGCGTAGCCGCATAAAGTCCGATACAACGCCTTGCGTTCAGGATAAATTCGCGGGGAAAAGCCCGCCCCGAAAGGCTGCGCTGCATCGAATGTTTTCTGTGAGAAACGATTTTGAATACCCTGATGCCCTTCAGCGTGATCCCCACTGTTCTCCCTCACCCTCAGTCGTCGGCGGTAACCCCATGATTGAAGTCACCGAGCTTTCCATTGCCGAGCTGCGTGCCGCGCTCGAATCCGGCCAGACCACTGCGGTGGAACTGGTGCAGGCCTACCTCGCCAGGATCGACGCCTACGACGGCGCCGACACGCCCACCGCGCTGAATGCCGTGGTGGTGCGCAACCCCGCCGCGCTCGACGAAGCCAAGGCATCCGATGCCCGTCGCGCCAAGGGCGAACTGCTGGGGCCGCTGGACGGCATTCCCTACACGGCCAAGGACAGCTACCTGGTCAAGGGCCTCACCGCTGCCTCGGGCAGCCCGGCCTTCGCTGACCTGATGGCCTGTCGCGATGCGTTCACCATCGAGCGCTTGCGCGCCACCGGAGCCATCTGCCTGGGCAAGACCAATATGCCGCCCATGGCCAACGGCGGCATGCAACGGGGGGTCTACGGCCGTGCGGAAAGCCCGTACAACGCCGACTACCTGACCGCGCCCTTCGCGTCCGGCTCCTCCAATGGCGCCGGAACTGCAACCGCCGCCAGCTTCGCGGCTTTCGGCCTGGCGGAAGAAACCTGGTCGAGCGGCCGGGGGCCGGCCTCGAACAACGGCCTGTGCGCCTACACGCCCTCACGCGGGGTGATTTCGGTACGCGGCAACTGGCCGCTGACACCGACCATGGACGTGGTGGTGCCCTACGCCAGGACCATGGCCGACCTGCTGGAAGTGCTGGACGTGGTGGTAGCGGAAGACCCAGACACGCGGGGCGACCTGTGGCGGTTGCAACCTTGGGTGCCGATCCCCAGCGTGGCCTCGGTCCGGCCTGCGTCCTACCCTGCGCTGGCCGCCAACGGCAGCGCCCTGGCCGGCAAACGCTTCGGCGTGCCGCGCATGTACATCAACGCCGACCCAGAAGCCGGCACCGCGCCATCCCCAGGCATCGGCGGCCCCACCGGGCAGCAGATCCATACCCGCCCGTCGGTGATCGAGCTGTGGAAGCAGGCGCGCCAGGCCCTGGAAAGCCTGGGGGCCGAGGTGCTCGAAGTGGACTTCCCGCTGGTGTCCAATTGCGAAGGCGATCGTCCCGGGGCGCCCACGGTGTTTACCCGGGGCCTGGTGAGCAAAGCGTTTCTTCACCATGAACTGTGGGACCTGAGCGCCTGGGCCTTCGATGATTTTCTCCAGGCCAACGGCGACCCGAAACTGCATCGGCTGGTGGACGTCGACGGGCCGTTGATTTTCCCCCACGACCCGGGAACCCTGCCCAACCGCGAAGACGACCTGGCGGCGGGCATGGACGAGTACGTGCGGATGGCCGAGCGCGGCATCACGCCCTGGAACGAAATCCCGACCTTGCCGGACGGCCTGCGCGGGCTTGAAGAAACACGCCGCATCGACCTGGAACAGTGGATGGATCGACTGGGGCTGGATGCGGTGATCTTCCCCACGGTCGCCGACGTCGGGCCGGCGAACGCCGATGTCGACCCGCAGTCCGCGGACATTGCCTGGAGCAACGGGGTCTGGGTGGCCAACGGCAACCTCGCCATCCGCCACCTCGGCGTGCCCACGGTCACCGTGCCCATGGGCGTCATGCCGGACATCGGCATGCCGGTCGGGTTGACCTTCGCCGGTCGCGCCTATGACGACTCCAGCCTGCTGCGCCTGGCTTCGGCCTTCGAGTCCCTGGGCAGCAAACGCCAGGTCCCGCCTCGCACTCCACCCCTGTCGGCCGGCCAACCCTGAGCCCCATGGGGTGGTGGCCGCAACGACCGCCACCCCGTTTCATCAAGGCCTACAGACAAACACCGGTCCTGGTGGCGCTAAGCCCCTTGGCGCAAGGCCGCCATCAGTTGCTGCACCACCTGGGCCTCTACCGCGCCTTGATCGTGTCCCTCCTGGAACACCGCACAACAAGCAGACGCCTGCCCCTCACTGGCGCGGTAAACCGCCAAGGTGCTGCCCGGCCCGCCGCCGGTGTGCCCGCACAGCATCAACCCACCCTCGACAGGCCCCTGCATCACGCCCAGGCCATAACCCGGTGCCTGCCAAGGACGGCCAGGAATGGGGCCGCCCAGGACGCGCACGCGCTGCAGGTCCTCAAGCAAGGCCGGCGGCAACAGATGACCGGCCAGCAGGCGATCGAGAAACTGGGTCGCCTGGGACAGGGGCCCGATCAGCAAGCCGTGGTACACCCAGGCCGGGTCGTAGCCCGCAGGGATGCCCAGGCTGAGGGTTTGCAAATCAGCTTGCCGGGTGGCGAGGCGAACCGCCGACACACCCAAGGGGTGCAAGGCGCGCTGGTTCACCGCGTCTTCAAGCCCCAGGTCGGTCAGCCGCTGAATCAATCGGGCGACCAACAGGTAGCCCACATTCGAATAGCGCCACCCGGCCCCTGGCGGGTAGCGCAAGGTCGAGGCATCAAGGCGCTGCAGCATCTCATCGGCTGGCCAGGCGGCCTCACCTGCGGCGACCGCCGCGTGGTAGTCGGCCAACTCGCCGTAATCCGCCAGCCCGGCTTCATGCCGCAGCAACTGGCGCAAAGTGAACGGCCCTTCCAGCAGCCTGTCGTCCAGGCCGACCCGGCCATCACGCACCAGCGACAGCGCGGTCGCGGCGAGCACGGTCTTGCTGAAGCTCCACCAAGGCAGCACGGTGCCCAGGTTGTCGGGCGTCAGAGGGTGGCCGTTGGCGATCGATGAAAAAAGCATGGGAGGGCGAGCCTGCTGGTTGGGAGGGGAAGCGCCGCCGGCCCTGGGGCCAGTGCCGGTGCAAAGTAGCGTTTCCCTGCGGCCTGGGGCAACTGCCGGGCCTCTATTGCCAAGGCGCTACTGTTCCAGCATCAAGCCTCGCCACTTGATCAGGGGGTGGTCTGCAGCGGGAATCAACGGCGGGCTGGCCGGGGACTGTGGGTCGCGGCTATCGACAACCGCGCCCTGTCCCTCAAAGACCCCGGCCTGCTCTTCGTCTTCGCCCTCCGGCACCGGAGCCGGGGGCTGTTCTGGCGTTACGTGTTCAACCACGGTTCTTACTCTTTCTCGAGGTTTCAAGGGCTGCGATGGCCAAGACCACTAGAGGCACGGCAAGCGCGCTCAGCGCTGTGCCGCGTGCGCCCAGTCTCACTCGTCGAGGAACTGGATCGCGTGCTGGAGGAAACGCTCGGGGTACTGGTACTGCGCGCCGTGGCCGGCATCGGGGTAGATCAGCAACTGGGCGTTGGGCAGGTTCTGCACCAGGTGCCAGGAATTGATCGAGGCAATCATCACGTCGTGGGTGCCGTTGAGGACCAGGGTCGGTTGCTGGATCGCCTTGAGGTAGGCGTAAGGGTTCTCCCCCGCCAGCGGCACCAGGTAGGCACCGTGGGCCTCAGCCTGGGCCTGGGCAACGGCGGCCGAGCTGGGCGGGTCCTGATCGAGGCGCTGATGGCGACGCTGCCAGAAGGCCAGGCCCGCTTGCTTGGCCGCTTCAGAACGGCCGAAGAACAGGTAGAGAAAATCTTCCACGGTCGGCACCGGTGTCGGCGCCACCTCCAGCACCTTGGGCTCCATGGTCGGGTCACCGCCACGCAGGCCGGTGCCGAGCAGCAGCAGTTTGCGCACCCGCTGCGGATGACGCAGCGCCACTTCCTGCACCTGCAGGCCGCCTATGGAGAAACCCAGCAAGTCGACCTGTTCCAGGCCCAACGCCTCGATCACGGCGGCGATGTCGTCGGCCATGTCCTCGATGCGGTTGCGCGGCGTGCCGGTGGACGAGGCGACGCCGCGACCGTTGAACAAAATGACTTCCCGACCGGCGGCCAGGCCGTCGGTCAGCAGCGGGTCCCAGTGGTCCAGGCCACCACGAAAGTGCTGCACGAAGAACAGCGGCACGCCTGAGGGCTGGCCCCAGCGACGGTAGGCAAAACGCTCACCGTCTACGTCGATGAAACGGGTCGGTGCGTTCAGATGGGTATCGCTCATGGCGGAAGTCCTCAGGGTGAGTGGCGAGCCGTTATGATGTCGATCATAATCTAAACCGTCAACAGCTTTGATGACGTTCGACATCAATGTATATTCAGCGCCTTCACCCACAGGAGGCATCGAGGGATGAGGGTCACCAAGGCACAGGCACAAGCCAATCGGGCACACATCGTCGAGACCGCTTCCGAGTTGTTTCGCGAACGGGGTTATGACGGCGTGGGGGTGGCAGACCTGATGGCCGCAGCGGGCTTTACCCACGGCGGGTTCTACAAACACTTCCGCTCCAAGGCCGACCTGATGGCCGAAGCGGCAGCCTGCGGCTTTGCCCAGAGCCTGAGCAATGGCGCGGGCATGGACCTGGCCACCTTCTTCACCCTCTACCTGTCACGGGAACACCGGGATGCAAGGAGCCAGGGCTGCACCATGGCCGCCCTGAGCGGTGATGCGGCGCGTCAATCGGACGAGGTCAAGGCGACCTTTGCCGAAGGCATCGAAGGCCTGCTCAAGGCGCTTGAGCAAGGGGCCAAGCCGTCGAGTGACGCGGATCGGCAAGCCACACGCACGTCGATGATCGACCTGCTGGCCCACGCCATCGGCACCATCGTGTTGTCCCGGGCCTGCCCGGATGACTCGCCGCTGGCCGATGAAATCCTCGAGGCCGGCCGCCGCAACCTACTCCCCTCCCTGCCAGCCGCGGAGTGAACTGCCCGCAACGCCGCTGGCCGCGCGCGACCTTCATTCACCCTGTGCCACGCCATCGTTGCGCACGACTAACGTCAACAAATCTGCGTCATCATTCGCCACTGCAAGCCACAGCACGCCCACTCGGCGCGCTGGCGGATGACCGCGCACGGCCCGTGGCGCCTGCCTGCGCCGGCTGTGACTCGTCGAAAATACATTTCCGACCTTTCGGTCTGAGTTAACTGCGGGCACAATGCCTGCCCTTTTTTGGCTAGCCTGGCCGGAGGCTCGAAATGATCAAAACGCCGTACTACCTCATCGACAAACAAAAGCTGCTGAGCAACATGCAGAAGATCGCCTACGTGCGCGAACAGTCGGGGGCCAAGGCCCTGCTGGCACTCAAGTGCTTCGCCACCTGGTCGGTGTTCGACCTGATGCAGCAATACATGGACGGCACCACCTCGTCCTCGCTGTACGAGCTCAAGCTCGGCCGGCAGAAGTTCGAAGGTGAAGCCCACGCCTACAGCGTGGCCTGGGCCGACGATGAAATCGAAGAGATGCTGGATAACTGCGACAAGATCATCTTCAACTCCATCGGCCAGTTGCAGCGCTTCGCCGAACGCTCCGAGGGCAAGATCCGCGGCCTGCGCGTGAACCCGCAAGTGAGCAGCTCCGACTACCTGCTGGCCGACCCGGCGCGTCCGTTCAGCCGTCTGGGCGAGTGGGACCCGGTGAAGATCGAAGGCGTGATCGAGCAGATCTCCGGCTTCATGTTCCACAACAACTGCGAGAACGGTGACTTCGGCCTGTTCGACCAAATGCTCTGCACCATCGAAGAACGCTTCGGCGCGCTGCTGCACAAGGTCGAGTGGGTCAGCCTCGGCGGCGGCATCCACTTCACCGGTGAAGACTATGCCGTGGACGCCTTCTGCGCGCGCTTGAAGGCCTTCTCCGAGAAGTACGGCGTACAGGTCTACCTGGAACCCGGCGAAGCGGCGATCACCAACAGCGCCTCCCTGGAAGTCACCGTGCTCGACACCCTCTACAACGGCAAACACCTCGCCGTGGTAGACAGCTCCATCGAAGCTCACCTGCTGGACCTGCTGATCTACCGCCTCAACGCCAAGCTGGCGCCGAGCGACGGTGAACACACCTATATGGTGTGCGGCAAATCCTGCCTGGCCGGGGACATCTTCGGCGAATACCAATTTGATCGTCCGCTGGCCATCGGCGATCGGCTGTCGTTCATCGACACCGCGGGTTACACCATGGTCAAGAAAAACTGGTTCAACGGCCTGAAAATGCCGTCCATCGTAGTGAAACAACTCGACGGTACAGTCGAAGTGGTTCGTGAATTTGGTTACGACGACTACCTGTCCAGCCTTTCGTAAGCTGGCGGATAAAGGAGAGATAAAGCAATTGAAAAAGAACGTTCTTATCATTGGTGCAGGAGGTGTCGCCAAGGTGGTGGCCCACAAGTGCGCGCAGCACAACGACGAACTCGGTCGTATTGCTATCGCGTCGCGCAACATCTCCAAATGCCAGGCCATCATCGACAGCGTCAAGGCCAAGGGTAGCCTCAAGGTTCCCGCCGACATCCAAGCCTTCGCGCTGAACGCCCTGGACGTGGAAGCGACCAAGGCCCTGATCCGCGAGACCGACTCGCAGATCGTCATCAACGTCGGTTCCGCGTTCCTCAACATGTCGGTGCTGCGCGCCTGCATCGATACCGGCGTGGCTTACCTCGACACCGCCATCCACGAAGAGCCGGGCAAGGTCTGCGAGACCCCGCCGTGGTACGGCAACTACGAGTGGAACCACCTGGAAGAGTGCAAACAGAAGAACATCACCGCCATTCTCGGCGTGGGCTTCGACCCAGGTGTGGTCAACGCCTATGCGGCGCTGGCACAGCAACAGCATTTCGACCGCATTGATTCGATCGACATTCTCGACGTCAATGCCGGCTCCCACGGCAAATACTTCGCCACCAATTTCGACCCGGAAATCAACTTCCGCGAGTTCACCGGACAGGTGTGGAGCTGGCAGAACAGCCAGTGGACCAGCAACACCATGTTCGAAGTCAAACGCACCGACGACCTGCCGGTTGTCGGTTCGCAGAACCTGTACCTGACCGGCCACGATGAAGTGCACTCGCTGTCGAAAAACCTCGACGTGCCCAACGTGCGCTTCTGGATGAGCTTCGGCGAACACTACATCAACGTGTTCACCGTGCTGAAAAACCTTGGCCTGCTCTCCGAGCAACCGGTGAAGACCGCCGAAGGCCTGGAAGTCATCCCGTTGAAAGTGGTCAAGGCCGTACTGCGACCCGTCTTCGCTGGCCCCGGGCTACACCGGCAAGACCTGCATCGGCGACCTGGTCAAAGGCACAAAGAACGGCCAGCCACACGAGCTGTTCATCTACAACGTGGCCTGCCACGAAGAAGCCTTTGCCGAGACGGACAGCCAGGGCATCTCCTACACCGCCGGCGTTCCGCCAGTGGCTGCGGCCCTGTTGGTGGCCCGTGGCGAGTGGGATGTGCAACGCATGGCCAACGTCGAAGAGCTGCCAGCCGAGCCGTTCCTCAAGGCCCTGGATGTGATGGGCCTGCCCACCCGCATCAAGGACGCCTCGGGCGACCGCCCTTGGGACGCTATCGCCTGATAGCCCCTGAACAGGCAGGGGGCGCCCACCTTGGCGCCCCCTGTTTTCGCCGCCCCGCCCCGGCGCGAAACTGAGCCACGGCTCATCCCCTTCCTGCTCCCTCTCCACTACCGACTGCCCCCGACTGTCCCGTTACACCGCCCCGATGCTGCGGCCGAGCTCCCCTGCCCGGTGCGTGTCAAACAGGCTTGAGGGACGCTTTTACGCACCTTCAGATTCCGTTAAGAAATGCCTCCGATACTCCTCCCCACTGACCTAGGGAGGCGTAACGCCCATGCCCGATTTCGACTGGAACATTGCCTTACCCCTGCGCTTCGGCAAAACCGACAGCCCCCTGATGAGCCTGGACCGCGCCTTGCCGGGCGAGGCCCAGCGCCCCGCCTTCGAAGCCTTTATCCAACAACGTTTTCGCAAAGCCCATGGCGCCGACATCCGCCACTTCATGCCGCAACTGTTCGGCATGAGCGATGACGCCGGGCAACTCTGTGCCGTGGCCGGCGTGCGCGTGGCCAGCCACGAACCGCTGTTCCTGGAGCGCTACCTGGATGAATCCATAGACCCGTTGATCAGCGCCGCCGCTGACCAGCCAGTGGACCGCGCCGGCATTGTCGAGGTCGGCAACCTGGCCGCCAGCGACACCGGCAGTGCACGCCTGAGCATCATCGCCATCACCTACCTGCTGGCCATGGGCGGCCTGGAATGGGTGGCCTTCACCGGCAACATTGGCCTGGTCAACAGCTTCCATCGCCTGGGCTTGAAACCGGTAACCCTGTGCGCCGCCGACCCACAGCGCCTGGGCGACGAGCGCCATCACTGGGGCAGCTACTACGAAAGCCAGCCTTGGGTGCACGTCGGCAACATCCGCGCCGGGTTTATCCACCTGCGCAACATGGGCATGTTCGCCCGCCTGCGCTTGCCCTGTTCCCTTGAGGAGTCCTGCCATGTCGCCTGAAGTGCAGCGCTTCAACAACACCCTGCGCGATCACGCCGAGAACCAAGGCTTTGCCACCGCCCTGTGGGACGACCAGGTACGCCTGGACTACGCCGAGCTGTATGCCGAAGTGCAGTATCGCCAGGAATGCCTGCGCGATGAGCAGGTCAGCGTGGTCGCCCTGGCACTGGACAACGGCGCCGAGGCGATGCTCTGGGACCTGGCCATCCTGTTCGAAGGGCTGACCTGCGTGACCCTGCCACCGTTCTTCAGCCCCGCCCAACGCCGGCACTGTCTGGAACAGAGCCAGACGCAATGGGTAATCGCTGAACCGGAGCTGGACGAAGAACTGCAAAGCGCCGGCTACCTCAAGACTGGCGCCTCGTGGCGACGCGCCTTCAGCGGCCCGAACCCGATGCCCGCCGGCACCGCCAAAATGACCTTCACCTCCGGCACCACCGGCACGCCAAAGGGCGTCTGCCTGAGCGCCGACAGCCTGCTGCGGGTGGCCCGAGAGCTGGACCAGGCCAGCCGCTCCACCCTGCCGCAACACCACCTGGCCCTGCTGCCCCTGGCGATCCTGCTGGAGAACCTCGGCTGTTATGCCGCCCTGTACGCCGGCGCCGCCCTGAGCCTGCCCAGCCAGAAAAGCCTGGGGATCCAGGGCGCCAGCGGGGTCGAGATCCCTCGACTGCTGGGCTGCCTGGCCACGCGCCAGCCCCATAGCCTGATTCTGGTACCGCAGTTGCTATTGCTGCTGATCAGTGCCGCCGAGCAGCAAGCCTTTGATCCGCGCACCCTGCGTTTTGCCGCGGTGGGCGGGGCACGGGTCAGCCGGGACCTGCTGGACCGCGCAAAACGCCTCGGCCTTCCCGTCTATGAAGGCTATGGCCTGTCGGAATGCGCTTCAGTGGTCTGCCTCAATCGACCCGGGGCCTGTCGTCCCGGCAGCGTCGGCAAGCCCCTGCCCCATGTGGAGATTCGCCTGGCCGACGACGGCGAAGTGCTGATCAGAGGCTCGACCCTGCTGGGCTACCTGGGGGATCAATCGCCGGTCGATAGCTGGTGGCCCAGCGGCGATCTGGGGGAGTTCGATGCCGAGGGCTTTCTCTACCTCAAGGGCCGCAAGAAGCACCAGTTCGTCACCAGCTTCGGGCGCAACGTCAACCCCGAATGGGTCGAGGCGGAGCTGACCCAGCGCCGCCACATTGCCCAGGCCTTCGTCTATGGCGAAGCCATGCCGCGCAACCACGCCCTGCTCTGGCCCCATCGCCCCGACTGCAGCGATGAGGACCTGGCGATGGCCGTGGCCCAGGCCAACCAGGCCCTGCCCGATTACGCCCGGGTGCACCACTGGAGTCGCCTGGACCAACCCTTTACCGCCGCCAGCGGGCTGCTCACCGCCAACGGTCGGCCACGTCGCGACGCCATCGTCGAGCGCTACCGATCACTGCTCGACACCTTTATCTCCTCCGAGGAATCCCCGTCATGAGTTTTTTCGACACCCTGCAAGACGCCACCCAGGCTGAACGCCAGGCGCTGTTCAGCCTGCCCATCATCCGTGATGCCCTTGAGGGCCGGGTCAGCCTGGAGAGCTACCGGGCGTTCCTGGCCCAGGCCTACTACCACGTGCGCCACACCGTGCCGCTGATGATGGCCTGCGGCGCGCGCCTGCCGTCGCGGCTGGAGTGGCTGCGCAAGGCGGTGTGCGACTACATCGAGGACGAGTACGGCCACGAGCAATGGGTCCTCAACGACATCGCGGCCTGCGGTGGCAACAAGGATGCCGTGCGCGACGGGCGCCCCTCGCTGCCGATCGAGTTGATGGTCAGCTTCCTGTACGACCTGATTGCCCGGGACAACCCGGTGGGGCTGTTCGGCATGGTCAACGTCCTCGAAGGCACCAGCATCGCCCTGGCCACCCACGCCGCCGGCAGCATCCGCGAGCGCCTGGCACTGCCGGCCAGCGCCTTCAGCTACCTCAGTTCGCACGGTTCGCTGGACATCGAGCACATGCAGACCTATCGCCGACTGATGGACACCCTGGAAGACCCGGACGACCAGGCTGCGGTGATTCACGCCTCGAAAGTGGTGTACCGGCTCTACGCCGACATGTTCCGCGGCCTGCCACGCCAAGGGGAGTTGCCCCATGCGGCTGTCTGAAGCACGCGTTGTACTGACGGGCGCCAGCGGCGGTATCGGCCGGGCGATTGCCGCCGCCCTCTGCGCCAGCGGGGCCCGGGTGCTGGCCGTGGCACGCCACGAGGATGCCCTGGCCTCCTTGCTCAAGCAGTACCCGCAACACCTGAGCTGGATTGCGGCCGACCTGACGTTTGTCGCCGATCGGCGCAAGGTGCTGAGCGCTGCCCAGGCCATGGGCGGCCTCAACCTGTTGATCAACGCTGCCGGGGTCAACCACTTCGCCATGCTTGAGCAGCTCGATGACAGCGAGGTCAACGCCATGCTGGCGGTGAACATCAGCGCGCCCATCTGCCTGACCAAGACCCTGCTGCCGCTGCTCAAGGAGGCCGACAGCGCCATGGTGGTGAATGTCGGCTCCACCTACGGCTCCATCGGCTACCCCGGCTATGCCAGCTACTGCGCCACCAAGTTTGCCTTGCGCGGGTTTTCCGAAGCCCTGCGCCGGGAGTTGGCTGATACCCGGGTCAGCGTGCTGTATGTCGCCCCGCGCGCCACCCGCACCAGCATGAACAGCCCCCAGGCACAGGCCCTGAACGATGCCCTCAAGGCCAGTGTCGACGACCCGCAGACCGTGGCCAACGCCGTGATCCACGCCATTGCCGGGGATCGGCGCGACCTTTACCTGGGCTGGCCGGAACGTTTCTTTGTGCGCCTCAACAGTGTGCTGCCGCACCTGGTGGACCGTGGCTTGCGCAAGCAACTGCCGCTGATCCGCCGCCTCAGTCAAAAGCCCGATAACGAGAAACCTAAGCCATGAAAAAATTCGCCACCTGCCTGTTCCTGGGCGTCTTGAGCCAGAGTGTCTGGGCCCTGGACAACGCCGACCAACAACGCCTGAGCGGTATCCAGCAGCGCTGGGCACAGATCCAGTACGAGCTGCCGGCCGACCAGCGAACAGCCGCCTTTGAACAACTGGCCGGCCAGGCCTCGGCCTTTACCCAGGAACGCCCGGCGCTGGCCGAAGCGTGGATCTGGTCGGGGATTGTCACCAGCAGTTGGGCAGGCGCCCAGGGTGGGCTCGGCGCGCTGGGCAAGGTCAAGGACGCCAAGGCCGAGCTGGAGCATGCCCTGGCCCTGGACCCGAACGCCTTACAAGGCTCGGCCTACACCAGCCTGGCGGCACTGTATGATCGCGTGCCAGGCTGGCCCATCGGTTTCGGTGACGCCGACAAGGCCGAGCCGCTGCTCAAGCAGGCCTTGCAGTTGAACCCCAATGGCATCGACAGCCTGTACTTCTGGGGCGATCACCTCTACCGTCAAAAACGTTACGCCGAAGCCCGAGAAGCCCTGCTCAAGGCCTTGCAGGCAGCCCCACGCCCCGGCCGGGAAACCGCCGACAGCGGGCGGCGCAAGGACATCGAGGCGTTGTTGGTGGATGTGAATAAACAACTCAAGTGACAGGAGTCCGTGTGCGCTTATTACTGATCGAGGATGACGTGGCCCTGGGCGAAGGCATTCACCAGGCCCTGGGGCGCGAGGGTTACACCGTCGACTGGCTGAAAGACGGCAGCAGCGCCCTGCACTCGCTGCTCAGCGAAACCTTTGACCTGGCGGTGCTCGACCTTGGTTTGCCGCGCATGGACGGCCTGGAGGTGTTGCGGCGCCTGCGCCAGAGCGGCTCCAACCTGCCGGTGCTGATCCTCACCGCCCGCGATGCCACCGAAGACCGCATCGCCGGTCTGGACGCCGGCGCGACGACTACCTGATCAAGCCCTTCGACCTGGCCGAACTGAAAGCCCGCCTGCGCGCCCTGCTGCGTCGCAGTGCGGGACGGGCGCGGGTATTGATCGAACACGCCGGCATCAGCCTGGACCCAAGCACCCAGCAGGTTGCCTACCATGGCGAGGCCGTGGCCCTGACCCCCAAGGAATATCAACTGCTCTACGAACTGCTGTCGCCGCCGGGCCGCGTCATGACCCGCGAGCGCCTGATGCAACTGCTGTATGGCTGGAATGAAGAAGCCGAAAGCAACACCCTGGAGGTGCACATCCATCATCTGCGCAAAAAATTCTCCAGCGACCTGATCCGCACCATTCGCGGCGTCGGCTACCTGGTGGAAGAGCGCCAATGAGTTCCATCCGCCGCCGTACCCTGACCCTGATTATCGGCCTGATGCTCACCGGCCTGCTGGTGCTCAGCGTGTTCAACCTGCATGACAGCAACCATGAAATTGCCGAGGTGTACGACGCCCAACTGGCGCAGAACGCGCGGCTGCTGCAAGGGGTCATGCGCATGCCGCTGGCCAGCAAGGAACACGCCGAGCTGTACCAGGCGTTCAACCAGGCCCTGAGCCAGGCCGTGCCCAAGATCGACGGCCATCCCTATGAAAGCAAGATCGCCTTCCAGGTCTGGAATCACCAGGGTGAAGTGCTGGTACACACCGCCAGCGCGCCTTCCTTCAGCGTGCCCCCGACCGCCCCCGGCTTCAGTGACGTGGTGGACCGCAACGACCGCCAATGGCGAGCGTTCATCCTCGACGACCCGGCCAATAACCTGAGGATCTGGGTCGGCGAACGCCACGACGTGCGCGCGGACCTGGTGGACCGGATCGTGCGGCACACCCTCTGGCCCAACATGCTCGGCAGCCTGATCCTCGCCGCCATGGTCTGGCTGGCCATCGGCTGGGGCCTCAAACCCCTGGCGAATATGGCCGCGACCCTGCGCGCGCGCCATTCCGGATCGTTGGAGCCCCTGCAACTGGAACCCTTGCCCAGCGAGCTGGAACCCATGCAGGCGGCCCTGAACCGGATGCTCGCGCAGATCCAGCAAGTGCTGGGCCGCGAGCGCCGTTTCATCGCCGATGCCGCCCATGAAATGCGCACGCCGCTCGCCGTGCTCAGGGTCCATGCGCAGAACCTTCTGGAAGCCGGGACCGAGCAGGAACGCCGCGAATCCCTCGAACACCTGATCAATGGCGTCGACCGCACCAGCCGCCTGGTCAACCAACTGCTGACCATGGCTCGCCTTGAACCCCAGCCAGGGGCCGCGGAGCTGCCGGTCATCGACCTGCAAGGCACGGTTCGTGACAGCCTGGTGCAAATGACCCCCTGGTTGCTCAGCAAAGGGCTGGAGCTGGTGTTCGAAGCCGACGACGCGGCCTGCCTCACTCGGGTCGATGCCGCCGCCATCAACATCGCCTTGAACAACCTGGTGACCAACGCCGCGAACTTCTCCCCCGAACACGGGGTAATCACCGTCCAGCTGCGCCGCCAAGGGCAGCAGGTCGAGCTGTCCGTGGAAGACCAGGGCCCCGGCATCGACGAGTCGGAGCGCGAACGGCTCTTCGAGCGCTTCTACAGCCGCGGCAACGACCAGGGCGCCGGGCTGGGCCTGACCATCGTGCAAGCCATTGCCGTGCGCCTGGGCGGCCAGATCCGCCTGGAAAACCGCGCCACCGGCGGGTTGCGGGCCACGTTGGTGATGATTGGCGCCTAGTGTTCCCGGAGCCAGGCTGGATCGAGCCCACCCCGGACTCCGCACCCACGTCAGCGACACGGTGCCGGCCTGCGAGTGGCGTTGAAGGGCGACACCCGCCCCGGGACGTTAGAAATTGAGAGGCGGCGGTAACGCTGTACAATGTGCCACTACGCCACTCGCTGGCACCCTCCCCCGGACTAATGAATGGCCAGGCGCAGTCCGCACCTGATCAGGCGATGGATCGTTTCAGATGAATGTTCTCCAGACGCAGGCTCCGCACCAGCGCATCCTGTGCGTACGTGAATTGTTGTCACTGACCAGGCTTGTCATTCCGCTGTATCAACGCCCCTACAAGTGGACGCAAAAGCATGTCGCGGAGCTGTTTTCCGACCTGTTCACTCATCGGGACAAGTCTGCCTATCGGCTGGGCACCGTTGTTTTCCACGGCCACGATGGGCAGTTGGATATCGTCGATGGTCAGCAGCGCACGCTGACCCTCGTACTCGCCGTACGGGCACTGCTGGCCCTCAAGGAGCCATTGATAACGCGCCCCGAATTGCGCAAGCAACTGGATGCACTGCAAGGGCTCATGCCTGACCCGGCGTTCAGCGGCGACGTTGCAATCCACAACCTTCGCCAGAATTACCTTGCCCTCTGCCGTATCGTCAGTCGCCCCGACTTCAGCGAGTCGATGGTGGACTTCCTGTTGAATAAGTGCGAAGTGGTCTGCTTCACGCTTGGAGACGTGTCGGAGGCGTTCCAGTTCTTCGACTCACAGAATGCGCGCGGCCGCGATCTTGAACCGCACGACCTGCTCAAGGCCTATCACCTCAGGGAGTTCGATGCCGCCGACGAACCGCTCAAAGCCCTGACCGTAGCGGGCTGGGAGGCTAGCGAAACCGAGGCGCTCACCACCCTCTTCGCGCAGTACCTGTACCGCATCCGAAGCTGGAGCAACGGCAACAGCGCCCGGTACTTCAGCAAGGACGACGTGCCACTGTTCAAGGGCGTGAACCTGGCGACTTCAGCGTCCTACCCCTTTGTCGAGCAACTGCGTATCGCTCACCATTGGGTCGATCACTACAACGGCCAGCCAGAACGACGCATTGATCGCCAGCGCGCGGAATTTCCATTCCACCTCGACCAGGTCATCGTCAACGGCCGGCGTTTCTTTGAGATGACTGCGCACTATCAGGAAAAGGTGGAATGGGTACGGCGATTGAAAAACCGGCCGCAAGCTCCCCAGGGCGATGCAATCCTCGACCCGACCGCTCGCAACATCCTCACAGTCCTTGACACCTACCCAGGCCGGAACCGTACCGGCGACGGTTATGTGCGGGCCCTGTTCGACTGCGTGCTGATCTACTACATCGACAAGTTCGGCCAAGTTGAGCTCTCTCGCGCCGTAGAGAAGACCTTTATTTGGGCCTACAGCCTGCGCCTGCAAATGTATGCGGTGCAGTTGGCCACGGTGGACAACTACGTGCTCAACCACAACCTATTCCGCCTCATCCAAGCGGCCACCCGCCCCGAGGACTTTCTGCTGCACCCGCTGCCGCTGGTCAAGGGTATTCAATCCAGCCAGACCGAGCCGCTGACGGCGTTGTTTCAGGAGATGCGTTTTCTATGAATGAGCCCATCACCCAGCTCTCTATCCAGACCCTGCTGGACGGCCGTGCGCGCTACGTCATCCCCATGTATCAGCGCAACTATGCCTGGGAAGAAGGAGAGATTGCCCAGCTCATACAAGATGTGATCGACACGCTGCGCCAGGATGCAAACCGCGATTACTACATCGGCTCCCTGGTGGTCTACCGCCGCGGACTGGGCGCCGCGACAACATTCGAAACCATTGATGGGCAACAACGGCTGACAACGCTGTCCCTGCTGGCCGCCTACTTGAAGAAGCGACAACCGCAGGCCATGGCTTGGCTAGAGGGCCCCTGTATCGACTTTGCGAGCCGCCCCCACTCCAGCAAGACCTTTGCCGCCATCGCCAGAGCTGAGCACGCGCAAGACCCGATCGAGCATATGCTGCCCGACGATATCAACCCCGAAATCCTTAACGGCTATCGCCTGATTCAGAAGCTGATGCCACGAAAACTGAATGAAAACGCGGTAGAGCCCGATGCATTTCTCAGCTTCCTGCTGAGCCGGGTACAGATCATGCGCGTGGAGGTCCCGGCTGATACCGACCTCAATCATTACTTCGAAATAATGAACAACCGCGGCGAACAGTTAGAAAAGCACGAGGTGCTGAAGGCACGGCTGCTCAAGGCACTTGAGGATCTTCCCGATGCAGACGCAAGCAAGGCCTGCCTGCATCAGGTGTGGGAAGCCTGCGCGAACATGGAAAAGTACGTGCAGATGGGTTTTACCCCTGACCAACGCGACCGGGTGTTTGGTAAACACGATTGGGGCACATTGCAGGTTGCTGACTTCGATGCCTTGGCCCTGGCCCTGCACGACGCCACTGAAGCGAAGTCGACCCCGGTCAAACGGAGCTTGAACGATATCCTGGCCGAAACATCGACCAGCATCGACCAGACCAGCACGAACACTGACGACGAAACCCCCGAGCGCTTTAATTCGGTCGTCACCTTCCCCCACTTCCTGCTCCACGTGTTACGCGTAGAGACCGGCCTGGATGTGCCGCTGGACGATAAACGACTGCTTTCGACCGTTGAGGACCATGTGTTCAAGGCCAAAGATCCGGCGCAGCGCGTCAAGGATTTCGTCTTCAACATGCTGCGCTGCAAGTTCCTGTACGACCACTACATCATCAAGCGAGAGTTCTTCAAGGGACGAGATGGCTGGAGCCTCAAGCGGCTCACAGGCAATACCGCCGAAGACCAAAAACGACGCAGTCGATATGTCAGCACCTTCGGCACCGACGACCGTAAAGAGTCCATCAACCACCGGATACTGATGCTGCTCAGCGCGTTCCACGTTTCGACGCCAACCTTGGTCTACAAGCACTGGCTGAGCGCAGCGTTGCATTACCTGTTCTCAACGCCGCGAATTGAAGCGGAGCATTATCTGGAACATCTGGAATCAGTTGCCCGAACGTTTGTCTTCGACCGGTTCCTCGCCGACCAGCCAGCGGCGTATTACGACATGATCTACCTCCACGGCGGACAGTGCCGGACCCGGCCCGACTCGCTCACGCCGGAGGCCATGCGAAGTCGTCTTTCATTCGCCAACATCGAAAACAACCTGGTATTCAACTTCCTGGATTACCTGCTGTGGAAACAGTACCGAAGCGCTGATGCTCGTGTGGAGGACTATGAGTTCACCTTCCGCAGCTCAGTGGAACACTATTACCCACGCAATCCCCACACCGGTTTTGAGCGCCTGGACAGCGTCACCCTCGACTCGTTCGGCAACCTATGCCTGATCAGCCACAGCAAGAACTCACGCCTGAGCAACTTCACCCCCGAGGCCAAGAATCAGTACTACAAGGTCAATGCGCTGGACATCATCAAGCAGTACCTGATGATGCAAACCGTGCCTTGGGACGCCGCAGCTATCCACTCCCACGAAGACGCGATGATCGACATCCTCGAATCCAGTCTCGGAAAATCGGCGTATTGATCGTTAAAGGGGCTCAAGCCATGAGCCCCTTGCCCGGCACCCTCCCCAGCCCACCCAAAACGCCCCCTACCGTTGTACACAAAATACTTGTTAAAGATTTACACCCGTCGGGCCGAAACAAGGTTGATAGCAAATAGCCTTTTTCCGTCAGGCACCGGCCATTTGCCCCGCTTTCTCAGCTGATGGTCGTCACCATGAAAATAAAAACTAAGCTCGTGCTTGCGTTCGTATTGGTCGCCTTTATCCCGGTCAGCCTGGTTGCCGTGATCTCAGTGCTTAACACCCGCACCCAGGCGGTGGATCAGTTCATTGATGGCAGTACCCGGGAAATCCGCCAGATTGACGGCAATATCCGGCAGTTTTTCGACGGCACCCAGCAGAACGTCGATCAAATGGCCACCGATCCTGTATACACCTCGGTCGCCACGCTGAAGGATTACCAGGGCGCCGACGCCGCCAGCCAGCCCATGCCTGCGGCGGCGCAGAAGGTGATCGAGCAGTTCGCGCGCCATGGCACGACCCACCCGGCGGCAGCGATTCTGTCCATCGGCCTGGAAGACGGCACCTACGCCAAATGGCCGGATGACCCGCAACTGGCCAAGTACGACCCGCGTGCCCGCCCCTGGTACAAGGCCGCCATGGCCAGCCCGGGCAAGACCGTGCGCACCCCGGCGTACTACTACGACAAAGACGATGTGGCCCTGGTGGGTACTGCCCGGGCGATGCTCGACAACGCCGGCAAGGCCAAGGGCGTGTTTGTCGTCAGTGTTTCCCTGAAGAACCTCACGGAGCTGGTCAAGAGCATCAAGTTGGGTGAAAGCGGTTACGTAATGCTGATCGAGGACGGCACCGTGCTGGTCGACCCTCGCGACGCCAAGCACAGCTTCAAGCAGCTCAAGGACCTGGGCGCGCCCTATGCCCATCTGGCCGCCACGCCCCAAGGCCCCACCGAGGTGGAGATCGACGGCGTGCGCTACATGGCCAATATCTGGACCTCCCCCGGCCTGGGCTGGCGCTACGTCGGTTTGATCGAGTACAGCGAAGTCATGGCGGCGGCGACCCGCATGACCTACCTGACCGCAATCATCGTGGTGGTGCTGGCGCTGATCTTTGCCCTGATGGCCGCAGCGTTTTCCCAAGTCATCGTCAAACCCATCGGCCAGGTCAGCACCGGCCTGCAGTCGATCGCCCAGGGCGAAGGCGACCTGCGCCGTGACCTGGAAGTCCAGGGCAAGGACGAAACCGCGGAACTGGCCGGCTGGTTCAACAAGTTCCTGGCCGCCATACGCCAGTTGATCCAACGCATCGGCGCGGCCTCGACCAACCTGCAGGACGCCTCGCGGGTCAACAGCGAAGTGGCCAACAACATGAATGAAGCCGCCGGGCGTCAGCGCGAAGCGGTGGAACTGGTCTCCACGGCGTTCAACGAGATGGTGGCGACCGCCAACGAGGTGGCCCGTTCGTGCAGCCATGCCGCGGACTCCGCCGAGAGCGGGCACCGTCGGGTGGCCGAGGGCAAGCAACAGATCGAGTTGACCACCGACAACGTCAACCGCCTGGGCAGCCGCCTGACGGAATCGTCCCAGGCCATGGTGGAACTGGAAGCCGGCAGCCGCAGCATCAACCAGATCCTCGGCACCATCCGCGCCATCGCCGAACAAACCAACCTGCTGGCCCTGAACGCGGCCATCGAAGCGGCCCGGGCCGGTGATCAAGGTCGGGGCTTTGCCGTGGTGGCGGATGAGGTACGGGCCCTGGCCAAGCGCACCTCCGACTCCACCGGTGAAATCGACCAACTGCTCAGCACCTTGGGCAACAAGACCCAGGAAGTGTCGCAGAAGATGGAAAGCTGCCTGGACCTGTCCCGCGCCAGCGTGTCGTCGATCGAGAGCGCACGGGACAGCTTCGAGGGCATCCAGTTGTCGGTGAATGAAATCCGCGACCAGAACCTGCAAATCTCGGCAGCCGCCGAGGAACAGCACAGCGTGGCCGAGGAGATCAACCGGCATATCCAGCAGATCTACGACGAGGCGCGCCTGGTGGAAAGCCTGGCCAGCTCGGCGCAAGAAGACTCCGGACGACTGTCGAACCTGTCGGATGAACTGAACGGTTTGGTGGGGCGCTTCAAGTCTTGAAACCAGGGGCCTGCAACGGGCCCTGATCAATGTCGCACCCACAAAAACGCTGCTCGGATGAGCAGCGTTTTTGTTTGCGTAGAAAGCAGCGGGCATGGCCTTGACGTTGATCAAGTATGGCCTGAGTCCGTAAACCCAAGGCCCTTGTCAGGTCTGAATACAAACATCAGTCGCCCGGTTTTGCGGGCCATGGCGCTCTCAGTCAACTCTGTCCGCTGCACTCAAGCTTCTACCCTTTCCTGGCCTTAGAGTTGAGGCGTGAGGGAGTTTGTCCCTGCTCATAATTTCAATAATAGAGCCACTCCAATGAGCCCAACTAAATGCCTGCCAGCGTGCCTGGCACTGACTTTCGCTTCGTTTGCCGCACAGGCAGCCGATGGCCCGCCACCGCCATCGGTCGCTCAGCCCAGCGGTATCAACCTGGGCGGCACCAGCTTTTATGACGGCTTCGCCGGGCCGCCCGGCCTGTCGCACCTGACTTACCTGAAGTTCAGCAGCGCCAGCAGCATCCGGGGCAATTCAGGCAAAGAGAACGGCGCCTTCGATGATCCGCAGATCAACGTGGTGACGCTCATCAACCAATTGAGCTACTACTCCCCCGAAGCCATAGGTGGCGGCGCCCACCTAGGCTGGAGCCTATTGGTGCCCATCGTCTCGCTGGACGGGGATTTTGGCGACAACGGCGTCAAGCTCCAAGACAACGCCACCGGCCTCGGCGATATCACCGTGGGCCCCCAGGTGCAGTTCGACCCGATTGTGGACGCCCATGGGCGGCCGGTCTTTGTCCAGCGGCTGGCCCTGGACTTCATCCTGCCCACCGGCAAATACGACGAACATAAAGACCTGAACCCCGGCTCGAACTTCTACTCGATCAACCCTTACTGGGCCGCCACCTGGATGCCGGCCCCACGCTGGGAACTGAGCTGGCGCCTGCACTACCTGTACAACTTCAAGAACAACGACCCCGCCAGCAGTTCGGCACAGTTCTACGAAGGTCGGCCCGTTCGCGACACCCAAGCCGGCCAGTCGGCCTGGAGCAACTTCAGCGCCTCCTACGAAGTGATCCCCCACCTTTCGGTCGGCATTGCCGGGTACTACTTCAGGCAGATTTCCGATGACCGAGCCAACGGCAGCCGCCTCAGCGACTCCCGGGAAAAGGTTCTGGGGATCGGCCCGGGCCTGTTCTGGAAAATCAACGAGGCCGAGGGTTTCTGGTTGAACACCTATAAAGAGACCGGGGTCGAGAACCGCTCGAAAAACGACTACGCCGTGCAGGTGCGCTACGCCCACCAGTTCTGACTGATGCAGGCCCGTCCAGGCTGAGGGGCGGGCCCCTTTACCCGAGGTGATGTTGTATGAACGCGCTCGACTCCATCGACAGCAAAAAATCATTGGCCGCCATCTGCCTGATGATGGTCATTTCCCTGGGCACGCTGCAGATCCAACCTATCCTGGGCGGTGCCTTTATCGACCAACTGGGTTTGCCACTGAACGCCATCGGGCGCATTTTCGCCGCCGAGCTGATTGCCATGGCCGTCGCTTGCGGCGTCTGTGCCCTGTTGATGGCCAAGGTCGACCGACGGCGCTTTGCCTTGATCGCCTTGGTAGTCCTGGCCCTGGGCAACGCGGCCAGCACTCAGTTGCACAGCCAGGCATCGCTGATCATTTGCAGGGTGGTCTGCGGGGCCAGCGGGGGCGCGGTCATGGCGGTGGTCTACGCCAGCGCAGCGCTGCGTACGTCCAAAGACGCCACCTTCGCCACCATCAATATTGCCAACCTGCTGTGGGGCATGCTGCTGGTCACCTCCATGCCGCTGATCCTCGCGTCATGGGGCATCAACGGTGCATTTTTTCTCCTGGCCGTCACCAGTGTGATCGCGGCGCTGAGCTGTTCGCGAGTGCCTCGCCGCTACCCGGAGGCACACCGCCTGGCGAGCGGCTCGATCCCGCCCTTTGGCCTGACTTCGGCGCTGCTGATTGCGCTCTTTGCGCTGCTGTTCTTTGGCCATTCCGCGCTCTGGGTCTATCAGGAGCGCATCGGCAAAAGCATCGGGCTGGAGCCCCAGCAAATCGGCGCCATGCTCGGCGGCAGCATCCTGGCCGGAGCCCTGGGCGCAGGCCTGGCCGGGTTGATCGGACGGCGCCTGGGCTTGCTCCTGCCCCAACTGCTGAGCTTCGGCACAGCCTTACTGGCAACCCTGGTGATGGTGTATGGCGACAGCCCCAGCGCTTTTTTTGCCACGGCCTGCCTGATTCACCTGGTCTGGTTCTTCAGCCTGCCTTATCTGTTTTCCATGGCCGCCGAACTGGACCCGTCCGGACGACTGGCCGGCCTGGGCAATGCGGCCATCTTCGTCGGCCAGGGGCTTGGCCCCCTGGGCGCGGCGCTGGTGGTCGGCGAGGGACACTTCCGCGCCGTCGGATGGCTGGCGGCCTCGGCCTACATCGCCGCGCTAGTGATTTCGTGCCTGGTGGTCGGGCGCTTTCGCCGAAGCGCCAAGGCCGCCATTTCACCCCAGCCAGCCTGAACGGCCAGCGCGTCGAGAATCAATGAATACACCTGAACAGTGATGAGGTCACCTGATGTCCAAACCCTTTCCTCAAACCGCAGAGTTTTCCGGCACGCTCTACACCCCCAGTCGGGTGGAAGCGGAGGTATTCGACCTAGAGATCGAAGGCACCCTGCCCGCCTCGATCCACGGCGCCTTTTACCAGGTAGCGCCAGACCCGCAATACCCGCCGATGCTGGGCAACGACATTTTCTTCAACGGTGATGGAATGGTCACCGGGTTCTATTTCGCCGACGGCCAGGTGTCCATGCGCCGGCGCTACGTGATGACCGAACGCTTGCAGGCCCAGCGCCGCGAAGGCCGCTCACTCAACGGTGTTTACCGCAACACCTACACCAATGACCCCCTGGCCGCGCCCAACAACACCACCGCCAACACCACGGTGATGCCCCACAACGGCGTGCTGCTGGCGCTCAAGGAAGATGCCCTGCCCTGGGCCATGGACTTGCACACCCTGGAGACCCTCGGCGAGTGGGATTTTGACGGGCAGATCACATCCGCCACCTTCACCGCCCACCCCAAGGTCGATCCGCGCAACGGCAACCTCTGCGCCTTCAGCTATGAAGCCCGCGGCGACGGCACCCCGGACATGGCCTACTTCGAGCTCTCGGCCGACGGCAAGCTGCTGCATGAAATCTGGTTCCAGGCACCTTATGCGGCGATGGTCCATGACTTTGCAGTCACCGAGCACTATGTGATTTTCCCGCTGATTCCGCTGACGGTAGACGTTGAACGCATGCAGCGCGGGGGGCCGCATTTTCAGTGGCAACCGGACTTGCCCCAGCTGTTCGCCGTGCTGCCACGGGATGGCTCTGCCGAGGACGTGCGCTGGTTCAAAGGTCCTGTCGACAGCTTCCAGGGCCACACCCTCAATGCCTTCGACGAGGGCGGTAAGGTGTACCTGGACATGCCGGTGACGGGCGGTAATGTCTTCTACTTCTTTCCCCAGGCCGACGGTTACCTGCCACCGCCCGAGAGCCTGGCGGCCAACCTGATGCGCTGGACCTTCGACCTGAACGGCAGTGAAGAGCAGGTTCAACCGCAGCCGTTGACCGACTACCCCTGCGAGTTCCCCCGATGCGATGAACGCTTTCTCGGCCGCCCCTACCAGCATGGTTTTGTGCTGGCACTGGACCCGGAGCGCCCATACAACCCGGACGTCGGCCCCATGCCCTTCCAGTTTTTCAACCTGCTGGCCCACGTCAACCTTGAGGCCGGCACCACCGACGCCTGGTTCCCGGGTGACAGCCATTGCTTCCAGGAACCCATTTTCATTCCCCGCAGCCCCGATGCGCCGGAAGCCGATGGTTACGTACTGGCCCTGCTGAATGTCCTGACAGAGGACCGTACCGAACTGGTGGTGCTGGATTCCCGCGATATGCACAGCGGCCCCATCGCCCGAATCAAGGTGCCGTTTCGTCTGCGTATGTCGCTGCACGGTTGCTGGGCACCGGCCAAGCCGTGACCTGAGCCCGCGGATCGGCCACAACGGCTGATCCGCAGGCTTGCATTGCGTGCCACAGCGTTCCTGACCGTCCGCTGCCCCCATGCCAACACCGTCATCTCTGTGTCGTATGGCCCGTTCCAGAGGGTCGGTGTAGGCATGGGCGCAAGACCTGAAATTACATAAATTCCATATTGTGAGATTTTTGTTAAATCTCACTTTACAGGATTAAATAACAGCCTTAGATTGATCCTCAGCCGCCAACGCTCGCTCGCGGCCAGGGCACTGCAAAAACAAAAACAAGAGGCAAACGCCATGCACACCGAGACAAATTCCAACCTCCTGGGCGAGGTGATCGACCACCGCCCTATGAGCCCGATGCAACTGGAAGTGGTTGCACTTTGCACCCTGGTGGCCGTCCTCGATGGCTTTGATACCCAAATCATCGGCTTTCTGGTGAGCCCCATCGCCGGTTCACTGGGGGCCTCGCCCGCTGCTTTCGGCTCGGTATTCGCCGCGGGCCTGTTTGGCCTGATGCTCGGCGCCCTGGGATTGGCACCCCTGGCCGACAAGATCGGGCGCAAGAAGGTGTTGCTGGCCTCGATCCTCACATTCAGTGTTTTTTCCCTGCTGACCGCTTATGTTCAGAGCTTCGAACAGCTGGTGATTGCCCGCCTGCTGACCGGCCTCGGGCTGGGCGGCGCCATTCCCAACCTGGTGGCCCTCGCGTCGGAATACAGCCCGCGCCGCTACGCCAGAATCAGCGTCACCCTGCTGTTCTGCGGCATGCCCCTGGGCGCGATGATCGCCGGGACCACCGCCGATCAACTGCTGGAGGCCTGGGGCTGGCGCGCGACTGGAGCCTGCAACAGATGTTCATCGCCGCCTTGCTGCCCGGCCTGATCGCGCTAAGCGCCACCCTGGTCATTCGTTTCGCCCAAGTGCGTGAGCAACGCCGGGCTTCGCTCAACATCGTGCACCTGCACTAACCCTCTACCCAGGAGTTACCCATGAAACTTGCAAGCTTTATTGTCCAAGGCCGCAGCACCTACGGTGTGGTGGACGGTGATCAAATCATCGACCTGGAAGCCCTCAAGCCGACCCTTGGCAGTGACCTCAAGCAAGCCATTGCCAACCCGCACCTGAGCGAGCTGAGCAGCGAAGTGCTGGCCGGCCTGCCGCGTATCGCCCTGGCGCAGGTGACCTTTCTGCCGGTCATCCCCAACCCCGGAAAAGTGCTGTGCATCGGTATCAACTACGCCACCCATGTTCGCGAAACCGGGCGCGAGATGCCGATCTACCCGATGATTTTTACCCGTTTCGCCGACAGCCAGACCGCCCACCTGCAACCCATCGTCCGGCCCACGGCGTCGCACAAGCTGGACTTCGAGGGTGAACTGGCAGTGGTGATCGGCAAACCGGCGCGCCACGTCAAACAGGCCGATGCCCTGGAGTATGTGGCCGGTTACGCCTGCTACAACGACGGTAGCGTGCGCGACTGGCAGAAACACACCATTCAGTTCGTGCCCGGCAAAAACTTCCCCAACACCGGTGGCTTTGGCCCATGGCTGGTCACCCGCGATGAAATCGCCGACCCACAGGACCTGCAACTGACCACCCGGCTGAATGGCGAAGTCATGCAGCACACCAGCACCAGCGACATGATTTTTGATGTACGCCAACTGATCGAGTACTGCTCCACCTTTACCGAGCTGGCACCCGGCGACGTGATCGTCAGCGGCACCACCGGGGGTGTCGGGGCATTCCGTGAGCCGCCGCTGTGGATGAAGCCGGGCGACACGGTGGAGGTTGAAATTTCGCGGATTGGCACCTTGCGCAACAGCATCGTCGACGAGCAATAAACCATGGACCCACTCAACGACACCGCCCCGACGGGGCCAGACAGCGAAACCAAAGGGTCGAGCCTGGAGCGCATGCTGCGGGTGCTTGACCTGTTTACCGAAGGCAGCCCGATCTGGGCAGTCGATGACATGGGACTGGCGCTGGGCTTCACCCGTTCGACCATCTACCGCTATGTGCGTGAGCTGGCCGAGGTCAACCTGTTGTTTCAAGTCGAGGCCGGGCGTTATGCCCTGGGTGCACGGATTATTACCTGGGACCGCCAGTTGCGGGTCAGCGACCCCCTGGTGCGCGCCGCAAGCGCCCTGGAGGCCAGCCTGCCGCGCTGGAACGAGCGGCAGGTGTGGCTGATCTGCCGGCTGTTCAAGGACCAAGTGATCTGCGTGCACCAGTGCGGCGAACTGGCCAGCGAGGTCAGCTACTCCCGCGGTACGCCAAGGCCGCTGTTCCTGGGGGCGACCTCCAAGGCCATTCTCGCCAACATGGGGTCACGCCAGCACAGTCAGCTGTTCCTGGAAAACCCCGAGGACGTTCGCGCCAGTCATCTGGGGCAGACCTGGGAAGAGTTCCGCCGCTCGCTGCAACGCCTGCGGCGCCAGGGCTATGTGGCCAGCGCCGGGGAAGTCGATCCGGGCATTTATGGCCTCGCGGCACCGATCTTCGACAGCGACGGCAAGGTGGTCGGCAGCATCAGTTGCGTGCGCTCCGTTGAAGACCGCGACAGCGCCCAGGAAGAACAGCAAGGGCAGCAACTGCTCGCCCTGGCGGGGAAGCTCTCGCAGCTCATGGCCATGCTCGCCAACCCGCCCAAGCCATTGGACTGAGTTATTTGCAAGGGAACAATAATGACAACCCTGAAACGCATCAGCACCCAAGTCCTGGTCATCGGCGCTGGCCCCACCGGACTGACCCTGGCCAACCTGCTTGGCCAGGCCAATGTGGACACCCTGATCGTCGATCGCAAGCCCGGCACCGTGACCGAGCCGCGGGCCGTATCGATCGACGATGAGTCGCTGCGTACCATGCAGGCCGTGGGCCTGGATGAGGCGGTGTTACGTGATGTGGTGGCAGGCTACGGCGTGCATTACTTTACCCGTCCCGGAGGCCACTGTTTTGGCAAGGTCGAGCCCACGGGCAAGCTGTATGGTTTTCCCAAGCGCAATGCCTTTCGCCAGCCCCTGTTCGAAAGCACCCTGAAGACCGGCCTTGAACGCTTCCCCAGCCTGGCGGTGCGTTTCGAGCACGAGCTGCTGGAATTCACTCAGGACTCACACGGCGTAAGGGCACTGATTCGTGACGCCAGCGGACAGCTGCTGGATGTCAGTGCCCACTACCTGGTCGCCTGCGACGGTGGCCGCAGCCCGGTGCGCAAACAACTGGGTATCCAGATGGTCGGTTCGAGCTTTTCCTCGCGCTGGCTGGTGGTCGACACCGACCAGGACACTGACCCCTTCTGGCAGACACGGGTCTACTGCGATGCGCGTCGTCCGGTGGTCGAGGTTCCCGGCCCGCACCACACCCGGCGCTTCGAGTTCATGCTGAAGGCCGATGAAACCGATGAGCAGATGCTCAGCGACGAACGCCTGCAAGACCTGCTGCGCCCCTTCAAGGGCGACACGCGCGTGAGCGTGGTGCGCAAGACCATCTACACCTTCCATGCCAGGGTCGCCGAGCGCTGGCAGGTGGACCGGGTCTTTCTCGCCGGTGACGCCGCGCACCTGACCCCGCCCTATGCCGGGCAAGGCATGAACAGCGGTGTGCGCGACGCCCACAACCTGGCCTGGAAGCTGATTGGCGTACTCAAGGGAAAAATCGCCGCCACGGCGCTGCTGTCCTACGAAAGCGAGCGTCGCGATCACGCTTGGGCGTTGATCAAGCTGGCGCTGAACCTGGGCCGGGTGATGGCGCCGGCCACCGTACTGCGTGCCGGCCTGATCAGCAGCGCGTTCCGCCTGATCGGCCTGTTGCCCCCGCTGCGCGACTATTTCCTGCAAATGCGTTTCAAGCCCAAGCCACGCTTCACCAACGGCCTGGTACTGACCTCGGGCAAGGCCGGACAGCTGTCCTGCGGGCAGATGTTTCCCCAGCCCCTGCTCACCGACGTCCTGGGACAGGAAACCCTGCTGGACCACAGCATCGGCTCCGGCTTCGCGCTGATTCAGTACGCCAACCTCAACGGCCAAGGCTTCGGTGAACTGCAGCACGAGCTGTGGGCCCACCTGGACGCCAAACGCATTCTGATCCTGCCGCCCCACGCCGAACCGGGGCAATCGGTGCCTGGCTGCACTGTGCTCCATGACCGCCAGGGAATGCTCAAGAGCGTGCTGGGGGACGCCAACACGTTTTTGCTGCTGCGCCCTGACCGCTATATCGCGGCCATCTTCGCCCCGTCCAGCGAGGCGCCGACCGCCGCCTCGCTGCAGCGCACATTCGGCATCCCGCTGGCGATCAACAGCGCCATCGACGTCAGCAACGCACCACTCGTTCATTGATCCTTTGAAGTCATGGAGGTGTTTATGCAAACACTGCAAACCAGCACGCCCGCCCGCCTGTGCTACCTGCACCTGGCGAGCAAGACCGCGTCACGTCAAATCGATTTCTACCAGCGGATGCTGGACATGGACAGCCAGGCCCAGGCCGATGGCAGTTGGGTACTGCGCGGCACGCAACGGGCCATGCTGGTGTCTCCTGCCGACCACTCAGGCCTGCTGGCTTCGGCTTACGACCTGGGGAACCAGGAGCGCCTGGCCACCCTGCGCACCCGCCTGATCGAGCGCGACTGCGCCGTGCAAAGCCTTGACTCTCCGCTGCTGGAGCCGGGTGCTTTCCTGATTCGCGATCCCCAGGGTCGGCAAACCATCTTTGGTGTTTCACCGGCCAACGCCGCCGCTACCGCTGGCAGCCCCCCAGGCATGCCCGGGCGCCTGCAACATGTGGTGTTCCAGACCACAGAGTTGGAAGCCATGATCGATTTCTACGTCAACACGGTGGGGTTTACCGTGTCCGACAACGTGGTCGATGAGGAGACGGGCCAATTGATGGTGTGCTTCCTGCGCTCGGACGACGAACACCATTCCCTGGCGTTTTTCCGCGGTTCGAAAAACGAATGGGATCACCACTGCTACGAGACCAACGAATGGAATGACATCCGCGACTGGGGCGATCGTTTTGCCAAGGAGCGCGTCAGCATTTTCTTTGGCCCTGGCCGACACGGCCCCGGCAACAACCTGTTCTTTATGGTGGTCGACGCTGACCGCAACCGGCTGGAGTTCTCCGCAGAACTAGAAGAAGTGCCCGACGCGACACGCGAGCCCGGCCGCTGGCCCCAGGGCGAATACACCCTCAACTCGTGGGGCCGGGCCTGGATCAGGACCTGAATAGCCCCTGCTCCTGCCACGCCCACAACCGCCACGGCCAACCGACTCCAGAGATCCGACCATGACCGCTCAACACCCTGTTCCCTACGCCATCAATGGCGACCAGTACATCAACGGCACCTGGCGCAAGGGCCGCTCCACGCGCCGGCTGGATGACCGCAACCCGTTCAACGGCGAGGCGCTGCTGGAGATGCCACTGGCCTCCGTCGGTGACCTCGACGACGCCTACCAAGCGGCACACAAGGCGCAAGCCCCCTGGGTGCAATTGCACGCTACCCAACGCAGCGCTCAGCTGGAAAAACTGGCGCAGGTGATTCAAGGCCGTAGCGAAGAAATCATCGACTGGCTGATCCGCGAGTCCGGCAGCACACGGATCAAGGCCAGCATGGAATGCCACGCCACCCTGAACCTGGTGCGTGAATGCGCCACCCTGCCGATGCAGGTCGAAGGGCGAATTCTCACCAGCTATAAACCGGGCGAACAGAGCTTTGTATTTCGTGAGCCCCTGGGGGTGGTCGGTGTTATCAGCCCGTGGAACTTTCCCCTGTACCTGAGCATGCGCTCGGTGGTGCCGGCGCTTGCCCTGGGCAATACCGTGGTGCTCAAGCCCGCCAGCGACACCGCAGTAACCGGCGGCCTGCTGATTGCCCACCTGTTCGAGGAAGCAGGCTTCCCCGACGGCACGTTGAATGTGGTGGTCGGCGCCGGCTCGGAAATGGGCGACGCCTTTGTCGAACACCCGGTACCCAGCCTGATTTCCTTCACCGGCTCCACGGACGTGGGGCGCAATGTCGGGCGCATCGCCACCGGTGGCAAACACATCAAGCGGGTGGCCCTGGAATTGGGCGGTAACGCGCCGCTGGTGGTACTGGCGGATGCCGATATCGAGCTCGCGGCCCACGCTGCGGTGGTCGGGCGCTTCCTGCACCAGGGGCAGATTTGCATGAGCGTCAACCGGGTGATCGTCGACCGCTCGCTGTACGCGGATTTCGCAGCGCTGGTAGTGGAGCGCGTACGCAACCTCAAGACCGGCGACCCGGCCCTGGCCGATACCGTGATCGGCCCGGTGGTCAACCAGAGCCAGCTCGATGGTCTGTTGCGCAAAATCGACAACGCCGAGCAGGCTGGCCTCAAACGCCTCTGTGGCGGGCCGGCGTCGGGGCTGGTGCTGCCGGCCCATGTATTTGGCGAGGTGGACGCTCACCAGGAACTGGCACGGGATGAAACCTTTGGTCCCCTGCTGCCACTGCTGATTGCACACAACCAGGAGCATGCCCTGGAGTTGGCCAACGCCAGTGAATATGGCCTGTCCAGCGCCGTGTTCACCCAAGACATGGCTCGGGGCCTGAGCTTTGCCCGCGGCATTGTGGCGGGCATGACCCATATCAACGACATCACCGTCGACGATCAACCCAACGCACCCTTTGGCGGTGAAAAAAACTCCGGGCTCGGACGCTTCAATGGCCACTACGCCCTGGACGAGTTCACCCGTGCCCATTGGGTCACCTGGACACCCGGCAGCCACCGCTACCCGTTCTGACAAGGATCCGGCCCGCAGCTCCCGATTGGGCAAGTGACGAAGCACTTGCCCAACCTGTACACCCTAGAAAAGAGGCGAAGACATGAGCCATTTAGCCTGCGTGTCCACTGAGCAGATCATTCGCTCCGACCGACTGATGAAGTGGAAAGAGTTCATGAGCGACCACATGGGCCGCACTCCTGACTACATCAAACGCCTGGAGTCGACCTTTATTGACCCGTTGCACGACAGCAACTTCCAGGGCCGCCTGGAATACGGCGACCTCGGCCAACTGCGCTTTTGTCGCATGACTGCCAGTGCCCATCGCTACTCGCGTCACCTGAGCCAGGCGGTCAACGCCATTGACACCCCACTGATGCTGATCGTGCAGATTGCCGGGGTCAGCCATTTCGAGCAGGGCCAGCGCAGCAGCGCACTGGCGCCTGACGAAATGCTCCTGGTCGACAGCGGCCAGCCCTTCAGCGTCACCAGTACCCAAGGTAGCGAGCACTTTATCCTGCTGTTCCAGAGCTCGGCCGGGGAGCTGGCGCGAGCGCAAGAAGTGCACCTTAACGGGCGCAATGGTCTGGGCAGGATGCTGATGCACATGATCAGCGATGCCTACAGCCAATACCCTTTGCTCAACAACCACTCGGCCGGGCTGATCGGCGACAGCATCGTCGCGCTCCTGGACAACGCCCTGAAGAACAAGCAGGAAGAAAAACAACTCGAACACGACTTCCGTTTCTTCAAGCAGAACCGGGTCAAGGCCTACATCGAACGGCATCTGGCCGACCGCGACCTGAGCATCGAACGCATTGCCAACGCCGAACAATGCTCGGTGCGCAGCCTGCATCGCTCGTTCCAGGAAGAACTGGGCTGCAGCATCAGCGAGTACATCTGGCAACGGCGCTTATCGCGCTGTGCCGAGGACCTGCGCAGCAGCGAACACGCCCATTGCTCCCTGACCGAAATTGCCTACGCCTGGGGCTACGGCAGCAGTTCGCACTTCAGCCGACATTTCAAATCGGCGTTCGGCATGTCGCCACGCCTGTTCCGTGACACCGCGAGCGATTTCGGGTGGGGGCGTTCAGGGTGTGAGGGCACAGAACCCAGCACGTGTTGATCCTGCTGACGGTATGCGCGGGATAAAGAGCCTGGGAGCTGTCGTCACGCCTAGCTGAGGTAGGCCGCAAACGCATTGATGCCCGCTTGCGCCACCATTTCGTCCTGGTCGGGCGTGCCGGAACTGCAGCCCACACCGCCAACGATGAACTCGTGCATGAACAGCGGCAGCCCACCCGCGACGATGGAAAAACGCCCCTGATTGCTGGTGTTGATGCCAAATGCCGGTTTGCCCGGCACGCTGATTTCACCGTAGGCGCGTGTTGATTTGCGAGCCGCGGCGGCCGTGAAAGACTTGCTGATGGCAATGTCGATACTGGTGATGCGCGCATTGTCCATGCGCTGGAACATCATCAGATGCCCCGCATCGTCGGTAATGGCGATGTCCATATCGACCGCCATTTCCCTGGCCTTGGCCAGACAGGCCTGCATGATGTGTTGAGCATCAGCCATTGTCAGTCGGGGTACCATTTTCATTGTCTTCAACCTCAGCGTTGATGATTAAAAACCGTTCACTGCCGGTTTTCCTGGAACACCCTTCGTCCCGTTTCAGGGGGAGCCAAGGCACTTCCCTGCTCCAACTGGGCAAAAAATTCAGGTAATGACGTCGATAACGCAGACAGGATTTTATCCAGGGTATTGACCCCAGGGCTTGCCTGGTTCGTCTCGATCACAGAGATGGAGCTGTGCGTCACCCGTGCTTTTTCAGCGAGCTGACGCTGTGTCAGGCCTTGTCGAAGCCGCAAGGCTTTAAGCTGTTGCGCCATCGTAAAGTCTTCACTTCCGGCAGCCTCTCGGCCCAGGTAAGGAGTCACCCCATCGCAGTGCACCGCAATCGGTTTGGCGTGCAACGGCCTACTGCGTTGGAACTCACTCCATGCGGCCCCGTGGGTTGTGCCGGTGATGGGGTGCCGCGCGTCGGGGGCCAGCGCGGCGAGGGGCATCATCACATAGGGCTTGTCGATGAGATCCGACCTGGGCAGCACCCCATGCTCATAGTCACCGGCAAAATCCCCATACAGCAAAATGTCGATATCAACGGGCAACACGATCCGTGGCCCGCGTATCCGCCTGTAACGCGCTTCGAACTGCTTGAGTACGTGACTCAACGGGCCCAGTGCCAGGTCCGTGCGTCCGGACAGCACCAGGTTGAAAAAGTCATCCCCGGTACAGCCGACAGCGGGCGAGCTGAAGACCGGGGAGCACCGCACATCCGTCAGTAAGGCGCTCAGAAACGCCAACGCCTGCCGCAAATGATGCGCTCGGTCCTGGTTACTGCCCAGTCCAAGGTAAATCAAAGTCGACATGGCGTTGGACTCCTGCGAAGGCGGCAAAGGCAAAGCGCGTTATTGAGTCAGCCAGGCATTGAAGCGCTCGTTAAGCTCGTCGGCATGATCGCCCCACCATTCGGCATTCATCTGCAAAGCCGTCTTGAAGTTCTCCGGGGACGTTGGCAGATGGGGTTTCATCTCCTCGCTGACCAGGGCCTGTGACGATTTGCGAGTAGGCCCATAGGCGATGTATTGGCTTTGCTCGGCCAGGACAGGCGTGCTGGTGGCGAACTTGAGGAACTCCATGGCCCGCGCCTTGTTCTTGCTGCCGGCCGGCACGGCCCACACGTCCATGTCGTATAACTGGCCATCCCAGATGATCTTGAACGGTTGCTTCTCTTGGGTCTGGGCTGTCCAGATACGCCCGTTCCAGGCCGAGGTCATTGCCACCTGCCCGTCAGCCAGCAACTGTGGCGGCTGAGCCCCGGCTTCCCACCAGATCACCTGGCTTTTGATGGTGTCGAGTTTGGCGAACGCGCGCTCAAGGCCGGCCTCGGTCTCCAGGGTGGAATACACCTTGTTGCGTGGCACCCCATCGGCCATCAAGGCCCACTCCAGCGTGCCCTGGGGTGCCTTGCGCAGGCCTCGTTTGCCGGGGAATTTAGCGAGATCGAAAAAATCTTTCAGTGTGGCGGGCTGCTCGGTTTTAAAGGCGTTGACGTTGTAAGCCACAGCCGTCGACCAGATGATGTTGGCCACCGCACAGTCGGTCACCGCGCCGGAGATGAAGTCCACATCCACGGGGGCACCATCGGTCCCAGGAGCCAGGTCCTTGCTCGGATTGATACGTTCGAACAGCCCGGCATTGCAGGCTCGAACGGCGTCCGGCAACTCCATGTCGACCACATCCCAGGAGACGTTCCTGGTCTCGACCTGGGCTTTCAGTTGGGCGATGCCCCCGGAGTAATCTTCCAGGGTGGTCTTCACCCCGGTTTTCTCACTGAAGGGTTTGATCGCAGCCTTGGTCTGGGCCGCAGCCAATGAGCCACCGTACGTGACAATGGTGAGGTTCTCCTGCGCCATCGCAGACGCACACGCAAGACTGGTTACCGCGCAAATCAGTATCTTTTTCATAACGACTTCCCTAGACCTCAGATCAATTAGTGATGCCACGGACGCGCAGCGAACGACGGCGCAGGACTTCGATAGACAGCAACAGCAGGACCGACAAAATGATCAGCAATGTGGCAGCCGCAAGAATCGTCGGGCTGATCTGCTCACGCATTCCCGACCACATCTGCCGCGGGATGGTGCGTTGCTCGACGCCCCCCAGGAATTGAACAATCACCGCCTCGTCGAACGACGTAATGAACGCGAACAACCCACCAGAAATGATCCCGGGACGGATGAGAGGGAATGTCACCGTGAAGAACGTATAGGTTGCGGACGCCCCCATGCTCGCCGCCGCACGGGTCAGCGAATGGTCGAAGCCAACCAGGGTGGCGGTGACCGTCAGGATGACGAAGGGCGTGCCTAGCACCGCATGGGAGAGAATCAACGCCAGCAGGCTCTGGCCAATCCCCAGCTTGCTGTAGAAGAAGTACATGCCCGCCGCTGAAATGATCACCGGAACAATCATGGGCGAGATCAGGATGCCGGTGAGCAGGCGCTTGTACGGCAGGTCCGAGCGGCTCAGGCCAATGGAGGCCAGTGTGCCGAGCGCTGTCGCAATCACCGTTGCGCCGCAGGCCACCAGGAAGCTGTTTTTGATCGACAGCACCCAGAGCGGATCGTTGATCAGTTGGCGATACCAGCGCAGGGAAAAGGCCTCAGGGTTCAGCTGGAGCATGTCCTTGGTAAAGCTGAAATACGGCTCGACGTTGAAGGACAAGGGAATGATCACCAGAATCGGCACGACTAGGAAAAGCAGCACCAGCAGTGCAAATCCGCGCACGGTGAAAAACCAGCAACGCTCGATAGGCCCAATGTAATTTGGCAGGCTCATGGTTCACCCCAACTTCATATTGGTAATGCCTACGAATCGGTCGTAGACCCAGTACATCAACAGCACCACCACCAGCAGCAGGCTGGCGATAGCCGACGCCAGCCCCCAGTTCAATGACGTCTGCATGTGATACGCGATGAAATTGCTGATCATCTGGCCTGTGCGGCCGCCCACCAGTGCCGGCGTGATGTAGTAGCCGACCGCCAGAATGAACACCAGAATCCCCCCGGCACTGACCCCTGGCAGGGACAGCGGAAAGTAGATCTTGAAAAACGTGCGCATGGAGCTGGCGCCCATGGAGTGCGCGGCCCGGATGTAGGTCTGGTCGACACCGCGCATGACGCTGTAGAGCGGCAACACCATGAATGGCAGCAGGATGTGGGTCATGGCGATGATGGTGCCGTACAGGTTGTACATCAGGTCCAGGGGCTGATCGATGAGGCCCAGGCTGCGCAAGACATCGTTGAAGACCCCATTGGATTGCAGAATCACAATCCAGGCGCTGGTCCTGACCAGCAGAGAGGTCCAGAAAGGAAGCAGGACCAGAATCATCAGGAGGTTGCTCAAGCGGTCCGGCAGGCAGGCCAGGAAGTAGGCCAATGGGTAGCCCAAGAGGAAACAGATAAGGGTGATCGCGCCACTGACCGTGAGGGTCTTCAACAGATTATTGACATAAATTTGCCGGCTTTCAGGCTGCTTGGCGATGTCGCCGTTATCGTCGTATTGACGATCCAGCGCCGCCAGGTAATGGACCGCCGAAACCGACGGCGCCATCACCTTGAGCTGTGACCAGGTCGCAGTTTCACCCCAGCGCGAGTCGATGCTGATCATCAGTGGCTTGAACTCGGCAATGCCTGCCGCGCCTTGCTTCTCCAGCCCCCTCGCGGTCTTGTTCAACAGCAGCTTCATGCCGCTCTGCACGCGGTTCAAATCAGTCCCGACCCGATCCAGGTTCTGCGACTTCAGAAGGCCGAGCAGGTCGTTGCCGATGACCGCAAAGGTCTTCTCTTCAGGCAGCGCTTGCCGATCCCAGTGCTTCAACTCGACCACCGTGTTCGGCATGTAGTCCGCCAGCGTGCTGTTCTGCACACTGCGCATCAGCATGTCGCCGATGGGCATGAGAAAGAAGACGGCAATAAACGCCAGCAACGGCAAGACCAACAGCACCGACTTGAACTTGTTCCGACGCTCGGCCTTATCCAGGCTTTCCTTTATTGACGGGCCCACCTGCGGCTGAACATACAGCTGATCCGCAGGCCCTTCAGACATTACAGGGCGATTCATAAAGTGATCTCCGTGTGAGCGGTGAGGAACGTTAGAGAACGGTGTTGAGCGCTCGGCAGTCATCAGCGCGCCACCCGACGGTCACCAGTGCGCCGGGGGTCGGCCTGGCCTGGTTGACGCCGTTCACCACTTTCACGACGAAGTCATCTTGATCGGCGACGCTCAGACGCAGGCGCAGATGGTCCCCGTGATAGATCAGCTCTTGAATCTTTGCCGGCAGGCGGTTGTCGCACTCACCTGGCGCGGGATCGAGATACACCCGCTCCGGACGAATCGACAGGGTGGTCTGGGTGCCGCGGGTTGCGCTCACCGATTTAGCCGCCACCGCTTTCACCTGCTGGTTGCCGACTTGTACCTGGCAGTAATCGCCCTCGACCGCGACCACCTTCCCCAGCAGCCGGTTGTTTTCACCGATGAAGCTGGCGACGAAGGCGGTCTCGGGTTTCTCGTAGAGGTCGGAGGGGTTGGCCAGTTGCTGAACCACCCCATCATTGAACACGGCAATACGATCAGACATGGTCAGCGCTTCGCTCTGATCGTGGGTCACGTATACGACGGTGATGCCCAGCTGTTTCGACAGGCGCTTGATCTCGTATTGCATCTGCTCGCGCAATTGTTTGTCCAGCGCCCCCAGCGGCTCATCCATCAGCACCAGGCGAGGTTCGAAAATCAGCGCCCGGGCGAGTGCCACGCGCTGTTTTTGGCCACCGGAAAGCTGGGCGGGCATGCGACTGCCCAAGGCGCCCATGGCGACCATCTCCAGGGACTTTTTCACCTTGCCCTGGATGTCGCTGGACGACAGCCCGCGAACCTTGAGCGGGAATGCCAGGTTCTCGGCGATGGTCATGTGGGGGAACAGGGCATAGTTCTGAAAGACCATGCCGATCCCGCGCTTCTGCGGCGAGATGTCGTTGACCGGCTGGCGATCGATGCAGATTTCCCCATGGGTGACGGTTTCAAAACCCGCCAGCATCATGAGGCACGTCGTCTTTCCGGAGCCCGAAGGCCCGAGCATGGTGATGAATTCGCCGCGCTGAATATCCAGGTTGAAGTTTTTGACCACGAGGTTTTCACCGTCGTAGCTCTTCTGCACATTGCGAAAACTCACAAAGGATTCTGCTTGCATGTGACCACCTTTCTGCAACTCTTTAATCAGCTAAGTGCAGCGCCGCGGTACACGACGCTCACACGGTTTCTCTTGCTCGCGAGGACAAAAGGACCCACATCAATCAGGCGCAAGGGCACCCGTATCGGGTCGTCGACACGACAAATTCAAGAGGAATCTTTCGGCAGAAAGGGCTCAGGGCGAACCCGGAATCGATAAGGCGTGATGGAGTGGCGCAAAGCCGCGAACCCATTGGGGTGATCGACGACTTCGACCTGACGATGCATTTTGCATTCATGGTTGTCTCCGGCGATTTTTGCGCGGGGCCCGGAACGCAACTCCGGGCACTGCGCGATTCAATCGACTTGTTGTTATGTGGTTTGCATACCGAACCTGCCCACCGTCAATGCGGTTGGCCGACCAGGTTCAGCACTTGATTTTGTTCATTTCCGGGTCGTAGAACGCACGCAGACTGGCTTCGACTTCATAGCGCTGGGTCGCCACTTCAATCTCGTACGTGCCCTCCTTCACCCACTCCGCCGTTGCTCCCTCGTCGTTGCAGACATAGCCCATGGCGACGTTGCCGCCGATGTAGTGGCCATACATTCCGGAGGTGGTGCGACCGACGATCTGGCCGTTCCGATAGATCGGCTCTTCGTGATAGTTGGTGGCCTCCGGATCGAGGAACTTGAACAGCACCATGCGTTTTTTGACGCCCTCGGCTTTCTGCTTGAGCAGCGCCTCTTTGCCGATGAAGCCTCCGGCCTTGTTGAAGTCCGAGGCAAACGACAAACCGGCTTCCAGCGGGGTGTCCTCTTCCATCACGTCATGGCCAAAGTGGCGATAGCCCTTTTCGATTCGCAGGGAGTTCAGGGCATGGTAGCCACACAACTTCAACCCGTGAGGTTCACCCGCTGCGACGATTCGGTCGAAGACATCCGGGGCAAACTCGGTCGGGACATACAGCTCCCAGCCCAGCTCACCGACGTAGGTAATACGCGACGCACGTACCCGGGCGTAACCCAGTTCGATCTCCCTCGACGTGGCAAACGGGAAGCCTTCATTGGACAGGTCGTCGGTGGTCAGGGGCTGCAGCAGGTTGCGGGCGTTGGGGCCCATCACACTGATCACCGCCATCGACGAGGTAACGTCGGTGAACACCACATTGGCGTCGTCCGGGGTGTTGCGTCGCAGCCAGTTCAGCTCGCGAGTCTGGGTCCAGGGCCCAGTGACGATAAGGAACGAGTCCTTCTCAAGCCGGGTGACGGTCAGGTCGGCCTCGATGCCGCCTCGCTCATTGAGCCATTGGGTGTAGACGATCCGACCCGGCTCGACATCGACGTTGTTGCTGCAGATCCGGTTAAGCACCGACATCGCATCGCGACCCTGGACCAGTATTTTGGCGAAGGAGCTCTGATCAAACAGGCCGACGGTTTTGCGCACGGCGTTATGTTCGGCGGCCGACCAGTCGAACCAGTTTTGCTTGCCCCAGCTGTAGCCGTATTCCGGCTTCACACCTTCAGGAGCGAAGAAATTCGCGCGCTCCCAGCCGACCACTTCGCCGTAGCAGGCATTGGCCGCCAGCAAACGGTCATGGAGGATACTTTTGCGTGCGTTACGCGCCGTTTCGAACTGACGGAACGGCCAGTGCATGGCGTACAGCAGGCCCAGGCCTTCAGTCGTGCGGTCGTACAGGTATTGGGAATTACCCTGGAAAGGCAAGTTGCGCTTGATGTCCACGTCCCACAGGTCCATGGGAGCGTGCCCCTTGGCGATCCATTCGGCCAGTACCTTGCCGGCGCCGCCCGCGGATTGGATGCCCACCGAGTTAAAGCCTGCGGCGACAAAGTAGTTGCGCAACTCCGGCGCCTCACCCAAGTGATAGCGGTCATCGGGGGTAAAGCTTTCCGGGCCATTGAAGAACACCTGCAGCCCGGTCTTCTCCAGGGCCGGGATACGGCGGATCGCCGCCTCCAGATAGGGTTCCAGGTGATCGAAATCGGGTGGCAGCTCGTCAAAACTGAAGCTGTCTGGAATGCCTTCATGCCCCCACGGCTTGGCGTTGGGTTCAAAGGTGCCGATCAGCAGTTTGCCGGCATCGGTCTTGAAGTAGTTGTAGTAGTCCAGGTCACGCAGGGTCGGCAGCATGATGCCGTTGATTTCCGGCATCGGCTCGGTGACGACGTAGTAGTGCTCGGCCGCATGCAGGGGAATGTTGACACCGGCTTTCTTGCCGAAGTTACGCGCCCACATGCCTGCGCAATTGACGACGAACTCAGCGTCGATATCGCCCTGTGCCGTGACCACGCCTGCCGCCTTGCCATCCTTGATCTTGATGTCCAGGACCTGGGTGTTCTCGATGATTTTGGCGCCGCCCATCCGCGCGCCCTTGGCGAGTGCCTGGGTGACATCGACCGGGTTCACCACACCGTCCAACGGCAAGTACACACCGCCCACGATGTCGTCGATATTCAGCAGTGGCCACAGGTCCAGCGCCTGCTCCGGGTTGACCACTTCACAGGGGAAACCACAGAGCTTGGCCATCGATGCACCACGCTTGAGCTCAGTGAAACGCTCCTGGTGAGTCGCGACACTCAACGAGCCATTGCGAACGAAGCCAGTGGCCTGGCCCGTTTCGGCTTCAAGCCCCTCATACAAGCCGGCGCTGTACTTGGCCAGCATGCTCATGTTGTAAGTGGCACGAAGGGTCGGCACCAGGCCGGCCGCATGCCAGGTCGTACCGCAGGTCAGCGTCTTGCGCTCCAGCAACACGACATCCTTGATGCCCAGTTTGGTCAGGTGGTAGGCCACGCTGCAGCCGATAACCCCACCGCCGACGATGACGACACGCGCTGAACTCGGAACGCTATTGCTCATATAAAACTCCAAGGCCAGCCCCCGGGCGGGCAACTGGCTCGACGATAGGGGTGCTTAAAACACGATGGTTTTATTGCCGTAGACCAGGACCCGGTCTTCGAGATGGTTCCGAAGCCCACGGGCCAATACGGTTTTTTCGACGTCTTTGCCCAATCGAACCAGGTCATCAACCGTCTGCTGGTGGCTGACACGGGCCACGTCCTGCTCGATGATCGGCCCCTCGTCGAGGTCTTCGGTGACGTAGTGACAGGTCGCCCCGATCAGCTTCACGCCGCGGCGAGAAGCCTGGTGATAAGGCTTGGCGCCGATAAACGACGGCAGGAAGCTGTGATGAATATTGATCACTTTATGCCGATATTTTTCACAGAGGTTTTGCGGAAGAATCTGCATGTAACGAGCAAGAACGATGCAATCTGCCCGGTACTCGTCAATCAACCGCTCGGTTCGCGCAAAGCCCTCGGCCTTGTTGTCTTTGTCGACAGGCACGTATTCGAAGGGAATGCCGTACCACTCGACCAGGCTGCGCAAATCTTCGTGATTGGAAATCACGCAGGCGATATCACAGACCAGATCGCCGGTCTTCCAGCGATCCAGCAAGTCGGTCATGCAGTGCGAGCCTTTGCTGCACATCAACACCACACGCTTGCGCTGATCGCTGTCGACCAGCCGCCAGTTCATCGACATCTCTTGCGCGAGGGGTTCGACCTTGCGCTTTAGCACCTCGATATCGAAAGGCAGCGATTGGGCACGCACCACCATGCGGCTGAAAAAGCGATTGCTCTCCTCGTCAGAAAACTGCGAGGCCTCTTCCACCCAGCCGCCATGACTGGCGAACAGGCCGGCGGTACGAGTAATGATCCCGACCCGGTCAGGGCAGTCGAAAGCAAAGGTATAGGTACGCTTGGCGCTCATTTCAGACTCCGTGAGACAGGGCAGCTTCAAGAGCTGGAACGGCTTCGAACAGGTCGGCAACCAGGCCGTAGTCAGCCACCCGGAAGATCGGCGCCTCCTCGTCCTTGTTGATCGCGACGATGATTTTTGAGTCTTTCATCCCGGCCAAATGCTGAATCGCGCCCGAGATACCCACTGCGATGTACAAGTCGGGAGCAACGATCTTGCCGGTCTGACCCACTTGCATATCGTTGGAGACAAACCCCGCATCGACGGCCGCACGAGAGGCTCCGACCGCGGCGCCGAGCTGGTCGGCGACTTTTTCCAGCATCGCGAAATTCTCGCCGCTGCCCATGCCGCGGCCACCGGAAATGACGATCTTGGCCGAGGTCAGCTCAACCCGCTCGGACACGCTGAAATCGGCATTCAGGAATGTGGAAAGCCCGGTATCGCAGGACACCGAAACGGCCTTGATCGGAGCCAGCCCCCCTGCCCGCTCGGCCGCAGCAAAAGCCGTGGTGCGTACAGTCAGCACTTTCACCGCGTCACGACTTTCGACGGTTGCCAAGGCATTGCCGGCGTAATACGGCCGCACAAAGGTGTTGTCGGAAAGAATTTCCACAACGTCACTGACTTGGGCAACGTCCAGCAATGCGGCAACCCGAGGGAGCAGATTCTTGCCATAGGCGGTAGAGGCGGCCACAACGTGGCTGTATGCCGAGGTCTTCACCAGTTCGGTGACCAAGGCTGCGACGTTCTCGACCCCTTGGTCGGCGTACTCGGGAGCCTCTGCAATCAACACCCCACTCACCCCTGCAAACGCAGCCAGCTCTTCCGCCGCCTTGCCCGCACGCTGGCCCGCCACCAGAACCTCGACCTCCCCGCCCAGGCGAACCGCCGCCGACAGCGCGTTCAAGGTGCTGGCTTTGACAGCACCGTCCTGGTGTTCAGCCATCAGTAAAACCGTCATCAGATCACCCCCGCTTCGTTCTTCAGCTTCTCGACCAGTTCCTGCACGCTGCCCACACGAACGCCGGCCTGGCGCTCTGGTGGCGCCGAGACCTTGATGACCTTCAGACGAGGCTGGGTATCGACCCCCAGGTCATTGGCATCCACGACATCCAGTGGCTTTTTCTTGGCTTTCATGATGTTGGGAAGGGAGGCGTAGCGAGGTTCATTGAGACGCAGGTCCGCCGTGATCACTGCGGGCAAACGCAAGCTTCGGGTTTCCAGGCCACCGTCCACTTCGCGGACCACATTGACCCACTCACCGACCACATTGATTTGCGATGCGAAGGTGCCTTGGGCGCTGCCCATCAAGGCAGACAGCATCTGGCCGGTCTGGTTGTTATCGCCATCGATGGACTGCTTGCCCAGCAACACCAGACCGGGCTCCTCACGCTTGACCACGGTGTAAAGCAGCTTGGCAATCGCCAGCGGTTCAAGATCGCTACCCGACTTGATCAACACGGCCCTGTCTGCGCCCATCGCCAGCGCGGTTCGCAACTGTTCCTGGCACGCTTCAGGCCCCACCGAGACTGCGATTACCTCGCTGGCCTGGCCGCTTTCCTTCAGTTGAAGGGCCGCCTCCACAGCGATCTCGCAAAACGGATTGATCGACATTTTTACGTTGCTTAACTCAACATCAGATTCATCCGCTTTGACACGGACTTTGACGTTGGCGTCTACGACACGCTTGACCGCCACCAGCACCTTCATAGCAACCTCCGAATAAGTCCAAACCTCTGGAATCCGATGCTATAAGCCCCTATAGACGCTTACAAACGATCTATATTAGGTACATGGATAAGCATGGCTTATTCATAAGGACCGACTGCCCGTGACTGTTTTTTGAACCGGCAGAACGAAAAAAGCCCGACGCAAGCGTCGGGCGAAATGCACCAGGCAAAGACCTCTTCCTTTTAAGGTCCCCCGGGCTAACCGTCGTTATGCCTCACCAGGGCTGGTACTCCGGTGGGCAAATACAAGCCGACCCAAACGGCTTGACGACCCCACTCAACAGCCATCGAGTCACTGTGCAAGCCAGGCATTGAAGCGCTCGTTCAACTCATCCGCATGGTCACCCCACCATTGGGAATTGACCTGCAATGCCGTGGCGAAATTGGCCGGGTCGGTCGGCATGCTCGACTTCATATCGGCATGCACCAGCGGCTGGGACGATTTACGGGTAGGCCCATAGGCGATGTACTGACTCTGATCCGCCAGAACCTGGGTCGATGTGGCAAAGCGGAGAAAGTCCATGGCCTTGGTTTTATTGGGTGCGCCAACCGGAACAGCCCAGACATCGATGTCATACATCTGACCGTCCCAGATGATCTTGAAGGGCTGTTTTTCCTTCACTTGTGCAGCCCAGATCCGACCATTCCAGGCGGAGGTCATGGTGACTTGGCCATCCGCCAGTAACTGCGGCGGTTGTGCCCCGGCCTCCCACCAAATCACCTGGCTTTTGATGGAATCAAGTTTGCTGAACGCACGCTCCAGGCCTTTTTCGGTTTCCAGCGTGGCATAGACCTGGTCGCGGGGAACGCCATCGGCCAACAACGCCCATTCAAGGTTGGCCTGGGGCGCCTTGCGCAAGCCGCGCTTGCCGGGAAACTTCTTGAGATCAAAGAAATCCGCCAGGGTCGCTGGTGCCTGGCCTTTGTAGGCGTTGGTGTTGTAGGCCACCGCGGTGCTCCAGATATAGGCACCCACCCCGCACTCATTGAGCGCACCTGGCAGGAAGTCTGCCGCGGTTGAGCCCTCAGGGGCGGGCGCCAGGTCTTTCTCCGGGTTGATACGCTCCAACAGGCCGGCGTTGCAGGCCCGCACCGCATCGGGCATTTCCATGTCGATCACGTCCCAGGCGACTTTCTTCGACTCAACCTGGGCTTTGAGCTGGGCAATACCGCCCGAGTAATCTTCAGTACGAACCTTGACGCCCGTTTTATCGGCATAGGGCTTGATCGAGGACTGCAACTGGGCCGCCGCGACACTCCCGCCATAGGTGACAACGGTCAGGTTTTCTTGCGCCACCGCGGCGAAAGAGGCCAGGCCAGAGACGAGGACCAACGCTAATTTTTTCATGATGCTCCCGATAGATTGCTAGTAAGAAAGGCAGGGGGTTTATCCAGCTCGTTATTGTTCTGTTCCACGCATCGCACTAGTCACACTCCGGTCGCTCAATCGCGTAGCGACTCTGTCTCCTCTACATACTGGTGTAGTTGGGCCCCCCGCCTCCTTCAGGCACGCGCCAACCGATGTTCTGACTCGGGTCCTTGATGTCACAGGTCTTGCAGTGCAGGCAGTTCTGCGCATTGATTTGAAGTCGACTCACCGACGCCTCTTCCACCACCTCGTACACGCCGGCGGGACAGTAGCGCTGTGCAGGCTCGGCATAGGTCGGCAGGTTGAACGCGATGGGGATCGAGGCGTCCACCAGCGTCAGGTGGCAAGGCTGATCCTCTTCATGATTGGTGTTGGACAGATAGACCGACGAGGTCTTGTCGAAACTCAGGACATGGTCGGGCTTGGGGTAGACGATGGCCGCCGCGCTATCGGCCGTGGCCATGGTTGAGTGATCGGGACGCTTGTCGTGAAAGGTCCAGGGCAACTTGCCTTTCAACAGATTCAGGTCCACCCAGGCATACGCGGCCCCCAGCAGGTTGCCAAAGCGGTGCATGGCGGGACCAAAATTACGCTGCCGGTGAAGCTCGCGATAAATCGACGAGGCCTTGAATTTGTCTGCGTAGGCCGCCAGGTCCTGGCCAGGCGAGTCATCCGCGGCAAACGCCTCATAGATCGTTTCAGCAGCCAGCATTCCGGACTTCATCGCCGTGTGGGAGCCTTTGATCTTGGCGAAATTCAACGTCCCGGCATCGCAGCCAATCAGCAAACCACCCGGGAAGTGCATCCGAGGCAGGGACTGCAGCCCGCCTTTGGCAATGGCGCGCGCGCCGTAACTGATGCGGGAACCCCCACGCAGGTACTGCGCATACAGCGGGTGATGCTTGAGCTGCTGAAGCTCGTCGAAGGGCGAAAGGTAGGGATTGCGGTAGTTGAGATCCACCACCTGCCCCATCACCACAGTGCCGTCGTCCAAGTGGTACATAAAGGCACCGCCCTGGGTGCCGCTCTGAGTCAGTGGCCATCCGGTACTATGAATCACCAGCCCGGGAACATGCTGTTCGGCGGGAATGTCCCAGACTTCCTTGATGCCGAGCCCATAGTGCTGAGGGTCAGCATCGGCATCGAGGCGATACTGGCTGATCAACTGCTTGCCCAGATGCCCGCGACAACCTTCAGCGAAGACGGTCTGCTTGCCAATCAGTTCTATACCCGGCGTGAAGCCGCCTTTGTGCTCACCGCCTCGACCAACGCCCATGTCGGCGGTGACCACGCCCTTGACCCGCCCCTCGTCGTCATACAGCACCTGCGCGGCCGGAAAGCCCGGAAATACATCGACCCCCAGGGCTTCGGCTTGCTGACCCAGCCAACGGCACAGGTTGCCCAGGCTGATGATGTAGTTGCCCGTGTTGTGCAGGGTGCTGGGAGCCAGTGCGCCCGGGACCCGAATGGCAAGACGGGAGGACGACAGGTAGAAAATTTCGTCCGCCTGGACCGGGGTCTGCAGCGGCGCCCCCCGCTCGCGCCAGTCAGGAAACAACTCGTTCAACGCACTGGGCTCAAACACCGCACCGGACATGATATGCGCGCCCACCTCGGCGCCTTTTTCAACCAGGCATACCGAGAGTTCCCGACCGGCTTCTATTGCCAACTGACGCAGGCGAATCGCGGCGGACAAGCCAGCAGGCCCGCCGCCCACGACGACGACATCAAACTCCATGGATTCGCGTTGCATCAAAACCTCCACAGGCATCGAACATAGCCTCTGGGGTCCATCCTACGAGCGGGTTTATACCGAAAACAAACGATGTATCAGTCGGTTATTGATAAGTTGAGCTAATCCGTAAAAGCAGTGTGCACCCCGCTGGACAGCCTTAGCCATTTACCGCGAGCGATTCGAGAAAGGTCTCCAGGACCAGGTGCGGACGGCGACCCTTTCGAGTCACCGAGGCCAGGGTCAGGTCGTAGAAGCAGGAATAGGGTTTCAGGGCTCTCAGCCGGCCCTCTGTCACCCAACTGCGTGCGTAGTGATCAGGCAGGTACCCGATGTACTGGCCAGTAAGAATCAGGAAGGCCATGCCCTCCCTGTCCGATGCACTGGCCGTGCAATTGAGTACTTGATAGTGCTCCTGGAGGGTTGCAGGCAAGCGGAATGTCGGGGCGATGGCGTCCTGTTCCTGGATGCGCTGATCACTCAATTCCAGGTCCTTGATGAAAAACAGCGGGTGGCCAACCCCGCAGTACAGCTGCGAACGCTCGCTGTACAACGGCTGGTATTCGAGCCCGGACAAGGCACCGACTTGCGGGATGACGCCCACGTGCAGACGGCCGTCGAGCACGCCTTGTTCAACCTCCCCCGGCGTGCTCATGCGAATTTGAATCTGAACGCCAGGCCCCTTTTTCTTGAGTGCCGCCAACGCGTCCGTGACGCGCATGTGCGGCATTGTCACCAGGTTGTCCGTCAGGCCAATGATCAATTCGCCTCGCAAATGACTGTGCAGCCCGTTGACTTCACTGCGAAAGCCCTCCATCGCCGACAGCAGGCGCAAACACGCCTCATACACCTGCTGGCCATCCTCCGTCAGGGAAAATCCGGCACGTCCTCGCTGGCACAAGCGCAAGCCCAGGCGCTGCTCAAGCTCGGTCATTTGCTGGCTGATGGCCGACCGGCCAATGCCCAGGACACTTTCCGCCACGGAGAAACCACCGCACTCAACGACGCTGCGAAAAATCTTCAGCATTCGAATATCAAAATCAGTGACCTGGGCAAACGGGTTAGGACGCGCGCCTTCATAGTTTAGGTAACCTGAAACCAATGGTAGTGAAAGGTGTGTTTTACCGAATCTATGTGCATGTCAATTTCTTAGCAAGCCTTGAAACCCCAACCAGGATGCTCAGCAAGGCCAACTTACCCACTGACCACGATGAGTGTCTCGCCAAGAGGACCACTGCTCATGAACACACAACAGGCTCACACACAGCCCCTGGCCAGCCAGCTGAAGCTGGACGCGCACTGGATGCCCTTCTCGTCGAATCGCAACTTCCAGCGCGACCCGCGATTCATCGTGTCGGCACAAGGCAGTTGGCTGACAGACGCCGAAGGCCGCAAGGTCTACGACAGCCTTTCAGGCCTGTGGACCTGCGGCGCTGGCCATTCACGCAAGGCCATCCAGGAAGCGGTCGCCCAACAGTTGGGTACCCTGGATTACTCGCCCGCCTTTCAATACGGCCACCCGCTGTCATTCATGCTGTCCGAGCGCGTCGCCGACCTGATGCCGGGCGATCTGAATCATGTGTTCTATACCAACTCGGGTTCCGAGTGCGCGGACACTGCGGTCAAAATGGCCCGGGCGTATTGGCGCCTGAAAGGCCACGCCACCAAGACCAAAATGATCGGCAGAGCGCGGGGCTACCACGGGGTGAACATTGCGGGCACCAGCCTGGGCGGCATCGGCGGCAACCGTAAAATGTTCGGCCAATTGATGGATGTCGATCATCTGCCACACACTTTGCAACCGGGCCTGGCCTTCACCAAAGGCATGGCAGACACCGGCGGCGTGGAGCTGGCCAACGAGTTGCTCAAGCTCATTGAGTTACATGATGCGTCCAACATAGCCGCTGTGATCGTCGAGCCCATGTCGGGCTCGGCAGGTGCAATCGTTCCACCCAAAGGCTACTTGCAGCGCCTGCGGGAAATCTGCGACCAGAACAACATCCTGTTGATCTTTGACGAAGTGATCACCGGTTTCGGACGCCTGGGCACCTGGAGCGGCGCGGAGTACTTCGGGGTCAAGCCGGACATCATGAACGTGGCCAAGCAGATCACCAACGGCGCGATTCCGATGGGCGCGGTGATTGCTTCCAGCGAGATCTACCAAACCTTCATGACCCAGGCGAGCCCTGAGTACGCGGTCGAGTTCGGCCATGGCTACACCTACTCCGCTCACCCGGTGGCCTGCGCTGCGGCCTTGGCCACCCTGGACCTGCTGGAGAAGGAAAACCTCATCCAGGAATCCGCCGAACTGGCGCCGCACTTCGAAAACAGGCTGCACGGCGTCAAGGGGGCAAAACACATCGTTGATATCCGCAACTGCGGCCTGGCCGGCGCGATCCAGATTGCTCCGCGTGAAGGCGACGCGATTGTCCGCCCCTTCGAAGCCGGCATGGCGCTGTGGAAAGCCGGGTTCTATGTGCGCTTCGGCGGCGACACCCTTCAGTTCGGGCCGACCTTCAACGCCAAGCCTGAAGACCTCGACCGGATGTTTGACGCCGTGGGCGAAGCCTTGAACCGGCTCGACTGACGCCCTCCCCGACCCATCCCCTATGCGGGCCCGGTACCTGAGCCCGCACACCCATCGATTGCACACCCAGAGGCAGCCCAATGAGCCACATTCATCATCTGATCAACGGCGAACGTATTGCCACCCACGGCCGCACCGCCGATGTATTCAACCCCTCCACCGGCGAGGTGCTCCACCAGGTATCACTCGCCGATCGCGCCACGGTTCAGCACGCCATTGACGCCGCGACAGCGGCCTTTCCCGCCTGGCGCAAGACGCCAGCCGCCAAACGGGCCCAGGTCATGTTTCGCTTCAAGCAATTGCTGGAGCAGAACGAAGGCAAAATTGCCCGGATGATCAGTGAAGAACACGGCAAGACCCTCGAAGACGCCGCCGGAGAGTTGAAGCGCGGTATCGAGAACGTCGAGTTTGCGTGTGCCGCCCCGGAAATCCTGAAGGGTGAGTTCAGCCGCAACGCGGGCCCGAACATCGATGCCTGGAGCGACTTCCAACCTGTCGGGGTGGTAGCCGGTATTACTCCATTCAACTTTCCGGCAATGGTGCCTTTGTGGATGTATCCACTGGCCATCGTCTGCGGCAACTGCTTCATCCTCAAACCCTCGGAGCGCGACCCGAGCTCTACGCTCTACATCGCTGAGCTGCTGATTGAAGCTGGCTTGCCCAAAGGCGTGATGAGCGTGGTTCACGGTGATAAAGAAGCCGTCGATGCCTTGATCGAGGCGCCCGAAGTGAAAGCGCTGAGCTTCGTGGGCTCGACCCCTATCGCGGAATACATCTACGCCGAAGGCACCAAACGCGGCAAGCGTGTCCAGGCCCTGGGCGGCGCGAAAAACCATGCCGTGCTGATGCCCGACGCGGACCTGAACAATGCCGTCAATGCCCTGATGGGGGCGGCTTACGGCTCATGCGGCGAACGCTGCATGGCGATTTCCGTCGCCGTTTGTGTGGGCGACCAAATCGCCGATGCGCTGATCGATAAGCTGGTACCGCAGATCCAGGCGCTGAAAATCGGCGCCGGCACATCCTCGGGCCTCGACATGGGACCACTGATCACGGGCGCCCACCGCGACAAAGTGAAGGGTTACGTGGACGACGGTGTTGAATCCGGTGCCGATCTGGTCGTCGATGGCCGTGGGCTGCAAGTGCCCCACAACGAAAATGGCTTCTTTCTGGGGGGGTGTCTCTTCGACCGCGTGACACCTGAAATGCGCATCTACAAGGAAGAGATATTCGGCCCCGTGCTGTGCATCGTGCGGGTAGCGAGCCTGGAACAGGCCATGCAACTCATCAACGAGCACGAATACGGCAACGGTACGTGCATCTTTACTCGCGACGGTGAAGCTGCACGGCTGTTCTGTGACGAAATTGAAGTGGGCATGGTTGGAGTAAACGTCCCGTTGCCTGTACCGGTGGCTTACCACAGCTTCGGTGGCTGGAAGCGCTCGCTGTTCGGCGATCTTCACGCGTACGGGCCCGATGGCGTGCGCTTCTACACTCGGCGCAAGGCGATCACCCAGCGTTGGCCACAACGTGCCAGCCATGAAGCGGCGCAGTTCGCCTTCCCTAGCAACGGCTGAAACACAGGAGCCCGCTATTGGCGGGCTCCTGCTCACGTCACTTCGATACCCTCGGGTATCAGCGAAGCTCCGACTCCAACCAGGTGCAAAAGGCCTGGGCCGCCCCCGACAGCGGCTTGTTGTGGGGTTTCAACAGGTAAAAGCCCGCCAGGCAGTCGATGCTCTGATCCAATGGCGATACGAGCTGCCCGCGCAACCTGGACTTCTCCACCAACTCTTCGTTGAGCAGGCACACGCCCGCGTTTTCGATCGCCATGCTTGCCGCAATGGCATAGCTGTCGACATAAAACCGCTGATAGTTTTCCGCTTCGCCCTGAGGGTAGATCGCCAACCAATCGCTCCAGCCATTGGGGGTGCCCAATACGTCGATCAACGGCAGGCTGAGCAAACCGCCAGCACTGCGCAACTTGGCGGCGACATCCAACGAGCAGTAAGGCTTCAACTCCGTGGAGAGCAACTGCTGGATGTCGTACTGCTGCCAGTTGCCCGCCCCATAACGAATCTCCAGCTCTGCGCTGGACGGCGGAGCATCGGCTTCCCAGTTCACGCCATACATCCGCAGGGAGATTTGCGGATACAGCTCGGCAAAACGCTCCATGCGCGGCGCGAGCCACAACTGCGCGAACGAGTTGTTGACGCTTAACTCCAGCACGCCCTGGGCCACCGAGCTGAAGATGTTGTTCATGCCCTGGTGCATGTGCCACAGGCCCTCGCGGACCACCGCCAGGTAAGCACGCCCCGAGACGGTCAACTGGATGGACCGTGTCTGCCTCAGGAACAGTGCCTTGCCCAATTTGTGCTCCAGCAATTTGATCTGCTGGCTGACTGCCGACTGGCTCATGTTCAGCTCGACCGCTGCGGCCGAGAAACTCAAATGCCGCCCAACCGACTCAAAAGTCCGCAACCAATTGAGCTGTAGATTGGTCAACGACATGCCCCCTCCTCGCATAAGCCCTACTTATAAGTTTCACTGGTATACATCGTTTGTAGTGCCATCTCAAGGGCCTTAGCATCGGAATCCAGACGCCCGGAGCCCCGGCGAATTCACTCTCCAACAGACCCGTCAAAGGATTCCCTCGAGATGAAATCGGAAGCCAAAGTTTTAGTGATTGGTGGCGGTATCACGGGTGTCAGCACCCTCTACCATCTGGCCAAGTCGGGTTGGACCGATGTCATGCTGGTCGAGAAGCTTGAGCTGACATCGGGTTCAACCTGGCACGCTGCGGGCAACCTCCCTTCGTTCAGCACCAGCCTGAATATCATGAAGCTGCAGAAAAACAGCATCGAGCTGTATCAGCAACTCGCTGAGCAAACGGGGGAATCCGTTGGTCACCATCAAACCGGCTCCATTCGCCTGGCTCATACCCAGGAGCGAATGGACGAGTTCAAGCGAGTGGCCGGCATGGCCAGGCTGGCAGGGCTGGACGGTATTGAGGTAGTCGATACCGAGCGCCTGAAAGAGCTGCACCCCTTCCTCGATACCCACGGGTTGCTGGGAGGCCTCTGGGACCCGTACGACGGCCATATCGACCCCACCAGCATTACCAACGCCATGGCACGCCTGGCCCGAGGTTACGGCGCGACCATCGTTCGACACAATCCGGTGACCGCGATCACCCAGAACGCAGACAAAAAATGGGCAGTGACGACCGAACAAGGCGTCATTCATGCGGACATCATTGTCAACGCCGCAGGTTTCAGAGCGAACGAGGTGGCCGCAATGATCGGTCACCAGTTCCCCATCTGCTCCCTGGAGCACCAGTACTTGGTGACCGACGCAATTCCTGCCCTGGTGGAGCGGCCCGACGACCTGCCCCTGCTGCGCGATCCCGATATCTCTTATTACCTGCGGCAGGAAGGCCAGGGCCTGATACTCGGCCCGTACGAGCGTGAGCCCGTCGCTTGGGCTGTGGACGGGGTGCCGGCTACATTCGGCCAAGAGCTCCTGCAACCCGAACTGGGCCGCCTGGAAGACATCATCGGGGCGGCCATGGAACAGGTGGCGATCATCGGTGACGCCGGGATCAAGACAGTGGTCAACGGCCCTATTGTGTACACCCCCGATGGGCTGCCCCTGCTGGGCCCCGTGCATGGCTACGACAACTACTTCGCGTGCGTCGGTTTCAGTTTTGGCATCACCCAGGGCGGCGGCGCAGGCCGTTATCTCGCTCAATGGATCATCAACGGCCACCCGGAGGTTGAACTGTGGGAACTGGATTCCCGACGCTTTGGCAGTTACGCCAACCTGTCCTACACCGTGAGCAAATCCCTGGAGCTGTACGCCAACGAGTACCAACTCAGTTGCCCGAATGAATACGCGATGCGCCCGGCGTGTCGAGCCATCAAGACCACTCCGGTGTACGACCTCCTCAAACACAAGAATGCGGTGTTCGGCGCCTATTACGGCTGGGAGCGCGCCAGTTGGTTCGCACCGGCGGCCGACGCGCCCATCGAGCAGTTCAGTTATCGCCGGGGCAACTGGGATCCCGCCGTTCGAGCGGAATGCGCAGCGGTGCAAAATCGCGTAGGCATCCTCGACTTGAGCGCCTTCACCAAGTTCGAAGTCAGCGGGAAAGATGCTCGCACCTTTCTGGACCGAATCAGCCCCAACCAGGTTCCCGCCCAGTGTGGCGATGTGGCACTGGCCCATGTGCTGACCCCAACGGGCAGTGTGGCCTGGGAATTCTCCATGACCCTGCTGGAGAGCGGCGCCTTTTACCTGATGTGCCCCGCCGCCTGCGAGTTGTTGATTGACGATTGGCTACGCCAGCGCGCCGCGCAATACACCGATGTGTCCATCGCCAACATCACCCGGGCCTACGGCACCTTGATCCTGGCAGGCCCCAAGGCACGAGACGTTCTGGCCAAACTCACCGACGCCGACTTGAGCAATCAGGCTTTCCCCTGGTTCACCGGCCAGGAAATCCAGGTGGTGGGGGCGCCCGTCCGAGCGCTGCGCATGAACTTCGTCGGAGAACTGGGATGGGAACTGCATCACCCCCTTGAACACCAGCAGGCGTTGTATGAAGCCCTGGTCTGGGCCGGTGAAGCCCACGGCATCGTCGACTTCGGCCTGCGTGCCATGGACTCGATGCGCATCGAAAAGGGCTACCAGATCTGGGGCCGAGAACTGACCACCGAGTACACGGCGTTGGCGGCCAACATGGGTTATTTCATCAAGACCGATAAAGGGGAGTTCGAAGGACGTGCCGCGGTGCTGGCAGAAACAGACAAGCCCAGCACCCACCGTCTGGTGCTGATGGAGGTGCAAGCCGGGGTCGCTGACGCACTGGGCAGTGAGCCGGTTTACCACCAAGGGGCACTCGTAGGGCTGACAACCTCTGGCGCCTATGGCTATCGCGTTGAAAAAAGCCTGGCCATGGGCTTTGTCCGACGGGAGTTTGCTGCCCTGGGCACGGAACTCAGCCTCTTGATCCTGGGTGAGACGTGCCCCGCCAAAGTCATTCGCGGGTGCCTTTACGATCCGAAAGGCGAACGCCTGAAATCTTGAACTGCAACTGCCTCCCTCGCTTGGGAGGCAGCTTTCTGACCGTTGATGGGGTAGGACGAAATGACCATGACACAACCTTTGGATAACACGCCCACGGCCCAGGCCAGCGTCATTGACGGAAAGGCGTTTGCCGAAATACTGCGCAAGGACGTTGCCGTCGGCGCCCGGGCCTTCAGGGAGAAACGCGGCAAAGCCCCCGGGCTCGCTGTGGTGCTGGTGGGCAACGATCCGGCCAGCCAAGTCTATGTGAAGACCAAAATGAAAAAGGCGCTGGAATCCGGGATCGAGTCCTTCCCGCACCTGCTGGACAGTGGCACCAGCGAGGCCGACCTGCTCAATCTGATCGACAAGTTGAACAACGATCGTTACGTACACGGGATTCTGGTCCAGCTGCCACTGCCGGCTCATATCGATGAGTCCAAGGTGATTGCGGCCATCAACCCAGCCAAGGATGTCGACGGCTTCCACCCGATCAATGTGGGGCTGCTGGGCCAGGGGAAAGCCCAACTGATACCGTGCACGCCCCTGGGCTGCCTGATGATGCTGAAGGATCAGCTCGGCGACCTCAGCGGCAAGAAAGCGGTGATTGTCGGGCGCTCCAACATCGTCGGCAAACCCATGGCCAATCTGCTGTTGCAAGAACACTGCACGGTCACGATCGTGCACTCACGTACCCGCGACCTGATCGCCGAATGCCGTCAGGCCGACATCCTGGTGGTGGCAATGGGTCGGGCCGAATTCATCGATGCCCGGGCGATCAAGCCAGGCGCGGTGGTCATCGACGTGGGGATCAACAGAGTCGAAAAAAACGGCGCCTCGGTGCTGGTGGGTGACGTCGACTTCAACTCCGCCATGGACGTGGCGGGTGCGATAACGCCGGTTCCAGGCGGCGTGGGCCCGATGACCGTGGCCTGCCTGATGAAAAACACCCTGACCGCAGCGGAGGCCATTGAAAGCCATACGGCGGCCCGCTACTGAGCGAGCGGAAACACCCGACCTGACAGTCACCGCCGCCCTCGGTTGTGACGGTCAGGTGCGATGTTATCGAGCCTCATACTCCGCCTTTAACAGCCGCTTCATCAGCTTGCCGGTGGGTTCACGCGGCAATGTCGCGCGAAAGTCGAACTGCTGGGGGCATTTGACCCCGCCCAGATCCCTGAAGTACACGCCCCGCACAATCGATGTAGCCGCTTCAAGTTTCGACTTCGGCACGGTATTGCCGCCATCGATCTTGAACGAGTCGGCCGATTGATACTGTCCATAAATCAGTGCGACGGCAGAGTGGTCCGGGAGCCATAAGTAATCCCCTGGATGACCATCGAACGCATAACTTTTCGAGTCAACAGACAGCACTAACGTTGACACGGCAACGGCTTTTAACTTGTTCATCTGCGACTACCTTTTTTATTCTTGTAATGGGTCTACACGCGAACAGGCACGGCGGCCTGCGAGCCCATCATAAGGACGCCCGGAACAGTCGACTGGTCGGAAATGACCTGTGTTTTTACCGAATCTTGCGGTGGCTTTGGACTCAGGCGTGACGGCGCGTGGTCGCTGATCAACCCGCCACACGCCCACCTGATGGCGGGGTGTAAAGTCCCTCAGCACACTGCCCCGCCAATACCCGCGCAATGCACTGGCAATACCGCCCCATCATGCAAAACACCCGAGCCCCGGCGTTGCCTGGCCCAACAAGCCATTGGTTTGCAACGACTTTATAAATCACGGTGGTTGGCACAGCCGATGCAGCCACCCCTGAGGCGTAGCGTTGGCCTGTTGATCGGCGCGCGTCTCACCGTGATGACCCAAGGAATTCGATATGAACGCCATTGACCTGTTGCAAGCTGACCACGAACGCGTCAAAGCCATCCTGGCCCAACTCAGCGAGTCCACCGAGCGTGGTGTCAAAAAGCGCACGGAGTTGCTGGCCAAGCTGGAGAGGGAGATCACCCTCCATACCCGACTCGAAGAGGACATCCTCTACCCGGCCTTCAAGGAAGCCGGCGGCAAGGAACAAGACGTGATGTATTACGAGGCCAAGGAGGAGCACCGCACCGTGGACTCCCTGGTATTACCGGACTTGAAGGAAACCAGCCCGGGCACCCCTGAGTTTTCCGGCCGCGTGAAAGTGGTCAAGGAGCTGCTGGAACACCACATCGAAGAAGAGGAAACCGAGATGTTTCCCCAGGCGAAAAAGCTGCTGGGCAAGGCCAAGCTGGACGAGTTGGGACAGCAGATGGAAGCGCTGAAAGCGGACTACAAAAAGACCCTTTCCGGCCCTGAGTTCGCCGCCTGATCGACCCTCACCTGATCGACCCGAAAAAGCCCCGCTCGCGCGGGGCTTTTCAGGTTCAGGTCGGCCTGTTGGTCGGTTGCAGCGTTGGCGGCCTAAAGCGCCGACCCGCGCTCAAGGGCGCCATCCCCTCGATCACCGACCTTGATCACCACCTTGCCGAAGGCTCCCTTGGCCAGGTGCTCGTAGGCTTCTCGGGCCTTGTCGAACGGATAGACCTGATCGATGACCGGCCGGATCTTGTGGGTGTTCAAGAACACATTCATGCGGTCGAACGACGAGCGCGGCGCCACGGCGATACCGCGCAGGGTGGTCTGGCGAAAGATCAGTGGCATCAGGTTGAGCTGGACGCTCTGCCCGGTCAGAAAGCCGATCTGCGCAATGCGCCCGGCGGCCTTGGTGGCGGCGATGGACTGGTTGATGCCGTTGCCACCGGCCACATCCAGCAGCAGATCGACGCCTTTACCCTCAGTGAGCCTGAGCACTTCGGCCTCCCAGTCGGGGGTGCTGCGGTAGTTGATGCCCGCCACCGCTCCCAGCTTCATCACGGCTTGCAGGTTGTGGTCGCTGCTGGAGGTGGCGATGACCTTCGCCCCCAACGCCGTGGCCATCTGCACGGCAAAAATGGAGACGCCGCAGGTGCAGGTGTTTATCGAGTGGCTGCACACGCATTTTCCGCAGTTGCACGCGGCCTGGCTGGAGCAGTAACGCCTCGGCAAGCCGCCCTCGACTCCTGGGTCAGCCCGCCCCGCGCAACGTCGCGATATCGCGCTTGGGCGGCGCACCAAACAGCCGGCTGTATTCGCGGCTGAACTGCGAGGGGCTTTCATAACCGACGTTGAAGGCCGCACTGGAGACGTCCTGGTGTTCGTTGAGCATCAATCGCCGGGCCTCGTTCAAGCGCAGCCACTTCTGGTACTGCAACGGGCTCATGGCGGTGAGCTGGCGAAAATGGTGGTGAAAGGTCGCCGAACTCATCTGCACCCGAGACGCCAATTCATCGACGCGCAGGGCCGAGGTGTAATTCAGTTTCAGCCAATCGATGGCCCTGGCGATGCGATAGCCCTGGCCATCGACCGAGGTGATTTGCCGCAACCGACCCGCCTGGTCGCTGCGTAACAGGCGGTAGTGAATTTCGCGCTGGATCAGGGGCGCGAGCACGGCAATGGCCTCGGGCTCATCGAGCAACGCCAGCAAACGCTCGAACGATGCCAGCAATGGGCCGGTCACGGTGCCGATGCCCACGCCCGTCACCACTGGACGGTCCCGGGTTGGCGGCAGCTCACTGTGCGCAATCAGCTCCGCCAGCATGCGCAGGTCAAGCTTGAACGTCAGCCCCAGGCAGGGCCGTTCGGGGCGTGCTGCCAGGACTTCCGAGTTGGCGGGCAAGTCCAGGGAGGTGACCAAGAAGCGCGAGGTGTCGTAGGGGTAACCCTCGCCCCCGACCCACAGCTGCTTCTCGCCTTGGGCCACCAGAATGATGCTCGGCTCCACCATGCACACCACCGGCGGCGACGGGTGTTCACGGCGGAACAGGCCGAGGCCCGGAATCGATGTGGTGAAGTCGCCGGGGGTTGAAATCCGCGCGCCAATGCTCTGCGCAAGCGCCTCTTGCGGGGCTGCGGAATGAGCCGTGTTGGGCTGCGCCGTGTCGGGGTGGATGTTGTTCATGCTGTGCTCTTTGCCAGGTCCGCCGAAACTGTAACTCGGCAGCCCGCCAGCGTCTTGCCAATCGATCAAGACTCATAGGATCAGGCAAGTAATCCAGCGTAATGCACTACAGAACCGCTGAGTGGGTCGGGAAAATGTACCGACCAACGCCACCCAGGGTTCGCCATCTCGACCAGCAATCGACAACGCCCCTGACGGAATGAAGGCCGACGTCGAACGCCCCCGGCACAACCCATCCCCCCAACCCCCTCCATGACAAGGACTCTCCAATGAAAGGCATTTTTCTTGCCCTCGGGCTGCTTGTTACCTCCGTTTCTTCACTAGGTGCCGACATGTCGAACGCAGCGAGCAACTTCTACAAAAGCGACCAGGTGACCGTGGAAAAAGTCACCTTCAAGAATCAGTACGGCATGCAGGTGGCGGGCAACCTGTTCGTGCCCAAGGCCCTGGCCGCCACCGCTTATAATGCCGCGATCATCGTCGGCCACCCCATGGGCGCGGTCAAAGAGCAGAGCGCGAACCTCTACGCCACTAAAATGGCCGAGCAGGGCTTTGTCACCCTCTCCCTGGACTTGTCTTTCTGGGGTGAAAGCGCGGGCACGCCGCGCAATGCGGTCTCACCGGACATCTACGCCGAAGACTTCAGCGCCGCCGTGGACTTTCTCGGCACTTCCCCCCTGGTCGACCGTGAGCGAATCGGCGTCCTGGGTATCTGCGGCAGTGGCAGCTTCGCCATCAGCGCGGCGAAGATCGATCCGCGCCTGAAAGCCATCGCCACCGTCAGCATGTACGACATGGGCGCCGCCAACCGTAACGGCCTCAAGCATGCCGTGACCCTGGAGCAACGCCAGCAAGTCCTTCGCGACGCCGCCGAACAGCGTTACGCAGAATTCACCGGGGGGCCAATCCGCTACACCGGCGGCACGCCACTCAAGCTGACCGGCAACGCCATCGGCGATGAGTTCTTCGACTTCTACCGCACCCCACGCGGGCAAGTCACACCGGCCGGGGCCTCGCCACAACACACCACCATGCCGACCCAGACCAGCAACGTGAAGTTCATGAACTTCTACCCGTTCAATGACATCGAGACCCTCTCGCCGCGGCCTCTGCTGTTGATCACCGGCGCCGACGCCCACTCCCGGGAATTCAGCGAAGACGCCTACCAGCGCGCCGCCGAGCCCAAGGAACTGGTGATCATTCCAGGCGCCGGGCATGTGGATCTTTACGACCGGGTCAACCTCATTCCCTTCGCCAAACTGGGCAGCTTCTTTAAAAGCAACCTGAAGTAATCGAATCGGCGCCCTGCCCGGGCGCCGGCACTTTCTGCGGCCTGGTTGATCAGGCCGTGGGGCTTCAGGCATGACAGGATTCAAGCAATGACCGCTCACCCTCTTCTCCCGTCCCGGCAGGCTCGGCCCTCCTGGGGCGCGGTACTGGCCATGTCCCTGGCCGCCTTTGCCCTGGTGGCCTCGGAGTTCATGCCCGTCAGCCTGCTGACGCCGATTGCCGCCGACCTGAACATCACCGAAGGCCAGGCCGGCCAGGGTATTTCCGTCTCGGGGCTGTTCGCCCTGATCACCAGCCTGCTCATCGCCTCGGTGGCGGCGCGAGTAGACCGCAAACGACTGCTGATCGCCCTGACCCTGCTGATGATCCTGTCCGGAGCGGTGGTGGCGTACGCGCCGAACTACCTGATCTTCATGGTTGGCCGGGCGCTGATTGGCGTGGCCATTGGCGGGTTCTGGTCGCTGTCGGCAGCCACCGCCATGAAGCTGGTGCCCGCTGACCAGGTGCCGCGCGCCTTGGCCATCGTCAACGGTGGCAACGCCCTCGCCACCGTGATTGCCGCACCCCTGGGGAGCTTTCTCGGGGCGTTGATCGGCTGGCGCGGGGCCTTTTTCTGCATCCTGCCGGTGGCCATGATCGCCGCCCTGTGGTTGCTGGCGAGCCTGCCCTCGATCAAGACGCCCCGGCACGCCAGCCGCGGCAATCCGTTTCGCTTGATGGCCCAGGCTCCGGTGGCCTTGGGCATGCTGGCGGTCAGCGTGTTTTTCATGGGCCAGTTCATGTTGTTCACCTACTTGCGGCCGTTCCTGGAAGGCATCACCCATGTCAGCGTCTCCATGCTCTCGCTGATGCTCCTGGTGCTGGGTGTGGCCGGGTTAGTGGGCACTTTCCTGATTGAAGCCTTGCTGAAAAAGGGCCTGTACCGAACGCTGATTGCCATCCCGATGCTGATGGCGGTGATCGCCCTGGCGCTGGTGTCTTTTGGCAGCTCGCCCGCCATCACCATGACGCTGCTTGGGCTCTGGGGCCTGTTGGCAACAGCGGCGCCGGTGGGCTGGTGGACCTGGCTGGCGAACACCCTGCCAGACGACGCAGAAGCCGGAGGCGGCTTGATGGTGGCAATCGTGCAGCTGGCGATCGCCCTGGGCGCTACCGTGGGCGGCCTGGTGTTCGACGTCAGCGGCTACCAGGCCACCTTCGAACTGAGCGCGGCGTTGTTGGTATTGGCCGCCGTACTCGCCTACCTGGCAGCACGTTCCGCCGCACACACCGCTCCGGTTACAGGCCATGCCAATGCATGACTCGGCCCGCAGCAAGGTCCGGTGATCGGTGCCTTGCTGGCAGCCCTGAAGCCGAACTTAACGGGCGCTGTCGATGATCTGACCGCCGTCCGGCGTCAAGCTATAGCCGGTGATGAACTGCGCGTCCTGGCTGGCCAGAAACAGCACCACAGGGGCAATGTCATCTTCCGGCGAACCATAGCGTCCCAGGACGTTGGTCGGCGCTGGCGCATCGTAGGCCGAGCCCCAGGTGTCCGCGACAGGCAGCAGGTTATTCACGGTGATGTTGTCGGCGCCCCACTCCCGGGCTGCCGAACGCGTCAGGGCGCGCACCGCTTCCTTGGCCATGTTGTACGGGGCATAACCCTGCATCCCGATCACCCCGGCCAGGGAGCCGAAGTTGATCACCCGCCCTGCTCCGCTGGCCTTCAGATAGGGGTAGCAGGCTTGCATGGTGCGCAGATAGGCAATCGGCCCCATCTCGAAATTGCGCTGCAGTTGTTCCACCGACAACTCCAGCACCGATGAAAATACCGCGCTGGGGTCGAAAGCGTTGTTCACCAGAATGTCGATCCGGCCGTAAGCCGACGCCACCTGGTCGACCGCCGCCTGGACCTGCCCAGGGTCCGCGATGTCGCAGACAATCCCCAGGGCGCTCCCCCCCGCCGCCTGGATATCGGCCACCACCTGATCGACGTTTGCCGCCGTGCGCGACACCACTGCGACCGTCGCGCCCTGGGCCGCAAACAGCTTGGCCGTCGCGCGGCCGATACCGCGGCCGGCACCGGTGACGATGGCTACTTTTCCGTTGAGTCGGGACATGGTGTTCTCCAATCAGTTGAGGGTTGCAAGGTTTTCCGTGGCCACCCACCCATAGGGCGACGGCCAGTCTCGGGCGCTGTTTTGAGTCAGGAAAGAAGTGGCCAGCAGCACCAGGCACAACACGGCGGGCAAGGCATCACGCGGCTTGCGCACCCCGATATGCGCTGCGGCGGACAGCAGCAGGTGATAGAACATTCCGGCATAGGCGAGATCACTCAGCGCCACACTGAAGCGCGACAGAATCACCGCCACGACAAGGAGTTTTACCGCGATCAGCAGCGGCACCAGGTACTCGGGATAACCGAGACCCGCGAAGACTTCGCGCACCCAGTTTCTTTTGAAGATGTACAACGTTGCGGAGACTAGATAGATCAACGACAACAGCGTGGTGCTGATCCAATACCCGTAATTGGCAATCATTAAGCGGCTTCCTGAGCACGTGTTTTACTTCGACTTGGGCTCACGATGTCGCCTAACATGAAAGTTCACAAGTAGGATGAAAAAGTGGTGGTTAGTATGGAAAACCAAACTAATGAAGTTGTTCAAATCAACATGCACGAAGAAATGCGCCGCGCATTTGCCCTGCTTTCGGGCAAATGGAAACTGGAAATCATGTGGTTGTTGAATCAGCGGATTTATCGATTTGGCGAACTGCGCAAGGCCATCAGCGGCATTACCCAGCACATGCTGACGGCACAACTTCGCGAGCTTGAACATGATGGTTTGGTGTCGCGTACCGTGTTCGCCGAAGTGCCGCCACGCGTCGAATATGAAATGACTGAAAAGGCCCGAGCACTGGGGCCAACGATGCAGGCCCTGGCAACCTGGTGGAGCGAATACGGCAACAGCGTGCCGGTAAAACCCAGTTCACGCGGGCGCAAGCCAACAGTAGCCAAGCCGCGTTGAACCTTGCGTTCAACCGGCGTTCACGCGAATTTCCTTCCCGGAGCCTGGTCGTCTTTAGTCGGTCGTCGGGGGCTGATACAGGATGTGAAGAGTGAAAATACCGAGCGCTACCAGCAGTGCTCTGAATACGTCAGACACGGTCGCTTAGGCGCGCTTAACCTTTGGAAGTTGCCTGAATGAAGTTGTCATCAAAGTAATCAATCTCTCCACGCGATGATGTTATCGCCGTCTAACTCAAGTATGCCCATTACCTTCGCTGATCCGATTTTGCTGCCCTCTCCCATCGGCGAAAGCGCCAGAAACCAACCCGGCTTGGTAACGAGGTCGACGTCGCGTCTCTCAAAGGCCACCTGTTTTCCGGCCGCACGATGGCCGCTCGCTGGACGAACGGGCACAACAGATGACTGATGGGCGTAAGTCGAGCGGGCGGCATGCGGGGCTCTCTGTTAGGGCGGCGACGCAAGGGCGTGAGTGGGGCTACGGTTACAGCAACTGCCCACCGGAAATATCAAACGTGGTCCCGTTGGCCCAGGCCATGTCATCGGACAGGATGGCCGCCACCGCACCGCCGATGTCGTCCGGCAGGCCGACACGGCCCAGTGCGATGCCTTGTGCCACGTAGGCATTCACCTCCTGGTTATCGCGCACTGCACCACCGCCAAAATCGGTTGCGATGGCGCCCGGGGCAATTGCATTCACCCGAATTCGGCGCGAGCCCAGTTCCACGGCCATGTAGCGGGTCAGCACTTCGACTGCAGCTTTCACCGCCGCATAAATGCTGTACCCCGGCAACGTAAAGCGCACAAAACCGGAGGACACGTTGAGGATGCGACCGCCGTCTGCGACGAGGGGCAGCAGCTTCTGAGTGAGGAAAATCGGCCCGCGAAGGTGCGTGGCGACCAGTGAGGCAAACTGCTCTTGAGTCGCGTCAGTAAAGTTGGAAAAAAGACCATTGCCGGCATTGTTGACGAGGAAGTCGAAGCGCTCGCGGCCGAAGTTGGCCATCAGCGTATGGGTCACTGCGCTTGAGAACGCCTCATAGCTGGCGGTATCGGTGATATCGAGCGGCAGCATCGCGGCCTTGCCGCCCTGCGCTTCGATCTCCAGCTTCAGCGTCTCGGCTTCTGCTGCGCCGCTGCGGTAGGTGCCGATGATGTGGACGCCGCGCTTGGCGAGGTGCAGGGCCATGTTGCGGCCGAGGCCGCGGCTGGCACCGGTGATAAGAGCGATCTGCTGGGTCATGGTCTGTCTCTGCTGGGTTAGGTGCACCCTGGGGTGCTTGCTTGACCCGCCCAAGATAGGCAACGGACGGTTTTCAACCCACGCCTGATCAGCTCAATTCATTGCCTGATTGTCTCAATCGTCTTGCGTGCTGCCAGAGCATCGCCATAATCCGCAGATGAATAATGACCTTGCCCCCCACCTTGATATCGCCCTGCGCCATGCGCCGCCGGGTTTGACGCGCACGCCGATCCCGCGTGTAGACCTCTGCGTCGGGCAAGGCTCCACAGACGAGACACCCTGCCTGTACCGCTCGATGATCTGCTTCATCCTGCAAGGCTCGAAGCGCGTCGCGCTTAACGACCATCTTCTGAGCTACGACAGTCAGCAATACCTCATCAGCGCCCTGGACCTGCCTCTGATCGGGCAGATTCTGGATGCTGAAGGGGGGCTGCCCTACGTGGCGGTCTCGCTCGTGCTGGATCCGGCCCTGCTGGCGGAACTGGCGGCGACCCTGCCGCCGGTTCGCGAGAACGCGGAAAACGGGATTGGCATCACCATCAACCCGATGAGCGCGGCGCTTCGCGACACGTTACTGCGCTTGTTGTCGCTGCTCGACACACCGGCCGACATCCCGGTTCTGGGCCCCTTGGTCGAACGGGAATTGCTCTATCGTCTCCTGCAGGGGCCTCAAGGCCGGCTGCTGCGCCAGATTGCCCAACCCGACGGCGCACTCGGAAGCATCCGCCGTGCCGTGGCCTGGATCAGGGATCACTCCACTTCGCGGCTGCGTATCGAGGCGCTGTGCGATGCCAGCGGCATGAGCCGCGCCAGCCTGCATCGGCATTTTCGGTCGATGACCGGCTTGAGTCCTATCCAGTATCAGAAGCAGCTAAGGTTGCAGGAAGCTCGCCAGCTATTACTGGCGGGCGAGCATCGCGCGTCTGATGTGGCGTTCGCGGTCGGCTATGAAAGCGCATCACAGTTCAGCCGCGAGTACCTCCGGCAATTCGGCGCCCCGCCGGCCCGCAACGTGCGCGAAATACGCCAGGCGATCGGTGAGCCGTTTCTCAACACGACCGCCTCAACATCGCCGCCAACCGAGCCGAGCGCCACCTCTATGCAATCGGCGATCACCGATACCCTGGCATAAAAAAGGCCACCTCGAGTATTCGAGGCAGCCTTGGGCAAGTCAGCTAGAGATCAGATCAAACGGCGCATTCAACCCCTGCCCCAACACTGGCCTTGCCGGCTCACAACAGCTCAATGCCGGATGCAAATGGATTTGCTTTCAGTAAAGGCATCGAGCCAATCGACACCGAAATCCCGCCCTGTGCCTGACTGTTTGAAACCACCAAACGGCATGTTCGCGTCGATCAGGGTGTGGCTGTTGACCCACACGGTGCCGGCCTCGATGCGTGGGGTCAGGTCCATGGCGGCGGACAGGCTGTTGGTCCATAAGCTGGCGGTGAGCCCGTATTCGGTGTCGTTGGCCTTGCTCAGGGCTTCTTCGACGTCGGCCACCCGGGTCAGGGTGACGACCGGCCCGAACACTTCCTCCCGGCTCAGCGACAACCTGTCATCGGGGTTGATCACCAGGGTTGGCGAGACATAAAACCCTTGGTGGTCCGGGACCGGGGCGCCGCTGATCAGCTCGGCCTGGTGGCTGTGGGCGTCGGCCAGGTAGGACTGGACTTTGAGTTGATGGGGTTTGGAGGCCACCGGGTTGATCTGGGCGCTGGGGTCCATGCCCGCCCCTAAGGTCAGCCCTTTGACCGCCGATTCGAAGTCGCCCACCAGCCGGTCGAACAGCGGGGCTTCGATGTAGATCCGCGAACTGGCGGCACAGACCTGGCCCTGATTGAGAAAGCTGCCCATCATCAGGCCTTCGACCACTTGCTGCGGGTCTGCGTCCTTGAGGACGATGGCCGGGTTTTTGCCGCCCAATTCCAGGGTGATGCGGGTCAGCCGGTCCACGGCGCTGCGGGCAATGCCCTTGCCGGTGGCGGTCGAGCCGGTGAAGCTGATTTTGCTGATCAACGGGTGGCGGGTCAGGACTTGACCGCACCCGCTGCCGCTGCCCGTCACCAGGTTGAAGACACCCGGAGGAATGCCGGCTTCAGTGGCCAGTTCGGCCATGCGCATCAAGGTCAGGGGGGTGATTTCCGAAGGCTTGATCACAATCGAGCAACCGGCCGCCAGTGCCGGCATCACTTTCCACATGCCGATCATCAACGGGAAGTTCCAGGGCACAATCCCGGCGACCACGCCAATCGGCTCTTTGCGGGTGTAGGCGGTGTAGCGCGCCCCGGCGGGCACAGGGAGCGAAAGGTCGAGGGTGCGTCCGGAGATTTTTGTGGCCAGGCCTGCGGTGTAGCGCATCCAGTTCAGGGTGCAGCCCACTTCAAAGGCCCGCGACACCGTGATCGATTTGCCCTGCTCCAGGGTTTCCAACTGAGCCAGTTCTTCAGCGTGCTGTTCGAGCAAGTCGGCATAGCGCAGCAAAATACGTTCGCGCTCCGCCGGCAGTCGGCGCGACCAGACGCCCGAGACAAAAGCGCCATGGGCCGACGTCACCGCACGCTCGACATCGAACGCATTGGCGTCGGCAGTCGAGGCGATCTGCAGCCCGGTTGAAGGGTCGTAGACCGGCAAGGTGGCCGTGGACTGGGCACTGACCCAACCGCCATCGATGTACAAGCCACGGCGTTGCTTCAAGAAGGCGCTGACCCTGTCCAGGGTCGCGACCTTATGACTATGATTCATGATCCTTGCCTCACGCAGACGATTGGAAATAACCACCCACTGCACGCCTCAACCGCCCCACGGCCGGCGTTACAGTGCTTGGCGTCAGAGCCTAAGTCAGCGATGAGGCCTTGGACTTTTCATCTGTGCCAGAGCGGTTTCTGTCCCTGCCAATCTCGGTTCGGCGAGCGAGACAGCGCGGCGTCGGCCGCTGGGCCTTACACTGCGCGGCATCGTCTCGACGCTCCGGAAACTCCCGGGTTCGATGGGGTGCCGATCGAGAACGGTTGATTTAGGCACAGAGCACAAGGTTTCTGGCAAGAATCAAAAAGAAGCGATCCACCGGCTGTAGCAAAGTGCAGGTGTGCCTGTCCCCGGCTCGTCCCAAGGAACTCAGAAATGTTCACGTCCGTAGCGTTGCTAAAAAGAAAACCGCTGGCTCGACTCGCGCTGGCAATGACCTTGGCCACCGTCAGCTTGCCGTGCTGGCTGCCCAATGCCGACGCTCACGGAGCGGCCGCCGAGATGGTGCCCCTGCAATCGACCCTCGAGGCGTTTGGCGCCACGGTCAAATGGGACAACTACGCCAACCTGTTCGTCATCGCCAAGGACGGTGCCTACGTCAAGGTCAAGCCCAACAGCAAGGTGGCCCTGCTCAACGGCAAGCGCATGGAGCTGTCCGTGCCGGTGGTGTTCAAGAACAAGACCGCGTTCATGTCCAAGGACTTCATCAACCAGGTATTCCAGTCCGGCCTGGACAAGACCTTTGTCGTCGAGACTCGCCCCAACCCGCTCAACCCGCTGAGCGCCGACGAAATCAAGGCCGCCGTGACCATCGTCAAGCAGTCCGAGCACTACCAGCCTGGCTTGCGCTTCACCGAAGTCTCCGTCAAGGAGCCGCCCAAGGACCAAGTGTGGAACTTCGTCTACACCGGCCAGAACGTCAGCCAAACGCGCCAGGCCAACGTGGTGGTACTCGATGGCAAGCATGTGATCGAAGGGCTGGTGGACCTGGACAGCAAGACGCTGAAGTCCTGGAAGCCCGTGGAAGGTGCCCACGGCATGGTCTTGCTGGATGACTTTGCCACCGTGCAGTCCGCCATTGAGTCGAGCCCGGAATACGCACAGGCCCTGGCCAAACGTGGCATCAACGACGTCAAGAAGGTCGTGGCCACGCCGCTGACGGTCGGCTATTTCGACGGCAAGGACGGCCTGGCCCAGGATAAACGCCTGCTGAAGATCGTCAGTTACCTGAACACCGATGACGGCAACTATTGGGCACACCCGATCGAGGGCCTGGTGGCGATTGTCGACCTGGAGCAGAAGAAGCTGATCAAGATCGAGGACGAAGCCCTGATCCCGGTGCCGATGAAACCGACCCCCTATGACGGGCGTGGGCGCCTGGGAGTGAAGGTCAAGCCGTTGGAGATCATCGAGCCCGAGGGGAAAAACTACACCATCACCGGCAACAGCATTCACTGGCAGAACTGGAACTTCCACGTCCGCCTCGATTCCCGGGTCGGCCCGGTGCTGTCCACCGTCACCTACGACGACAAGGGCAAGAAACGCAAAGTCATGTACGAAGGCTCCCTGGGCGGCATGATCGTGCCTTACGGCGACCCGGATGTGGGCTGGTACTTCAAGGCCTACCTGGACTCGGGCGACTACGGCATGGGCACCTTGACCTCGCCGATCGCCCGCGGCAAGGACGCCCCGGAAAACGCCGTGCTCCTGGACGCCACCCTGGCCGACTACACCGGCGCACCGACCTCGATCCCACGCGCCATGGCGGTGTTCGAGCGCTACGCCGGCCCGGAATACAAACACCAGGAGATGGGCCAGCCCAACCTCAGCACCGAACGCCGTGAACTGGTGGTGCGCTGGATCAGCACCGTCGGCAACTACGACTACATCTTCGACTGGGTCTTCCAGCAGAACGGCACCATCGGCATCGACGCCGGCGCCACCGGCATCGAGGCGGTCAAGGGCGTGAAGTCCAAAACCATGCACGAGGCCACCGCCAAGGAAGACACCCGCTACGGCACCCTGCTCGACCACAACATCGTCGGCACCACCCACCAGCACATCTACAACTTCCGCCTGGACATGGATGTGGATGGGGAAAACAACTCCCTGGTGGAAGTGAACCCGGTGGTTGCCAAGAACGACCGCGGCGGGCCGCGCACCAGCACCATGCAGACCGAGCAGCAGGTGGTCAGCACCGAACAGCAAGCCGCGCAGAAATTCGACCCTTCGACCGTTCGCCTGCTGACCAACTTCAGCAAGGAAAACAAAGTCGGCAACCCGGTTTCCTATCAGTTGATCCCTTACGCCGGCGGCACTCACCCGGTGGCCAAGGGCGCCAACTTCGGCAAGGATGAGTGGCTCTATCACCGCTTGAGCTTTATGGACAAACAACTCTGGGTAACGCGCTACAACCCCGAGGAAAAATACCCTGAAGGCAAGTACCCGAACCGCTCGGACAAGGACGCCGGGCTGGGCCAGTTCACCCATGACAACCAGTCCATCGAGAACACCGACAATGTGGTCTGGCTGACCACTGGCACCACCCACATCGCCCGTGCCGAAGAGTGGCCGATCATGCCCACCGAGTGGGTGCATGTGCTGTTGAAACCATGGAACTTCTTCGATGAAACCCCGACGTTGAACCTCAACTCACCCCAATAAGCGCATAAAAAAAGAGGCTCCCAGGAGCCTCTTTTTTTGTGTTGGAGAACGCATCGGTCAAGCGTGCTGCTTGCGGTACTCCCCCGGGGAAATGCCAAAGCGCGACTTGAACGCCGTGGAGAAGTAGCTCGAATCGGAGAACCCCCACGAGTAACCCAGCGCCGACAGCTTTTGCTCGACCCCCGACTGGCGCAAGGACTCGGCACACAGGTCCAGGCGACGGTTCTTGATATAGCGCGCCACCACCAGCCCCTTCTTGGCGAACATCCGATACAGGCCGCGCATGGAGACGCCAACTTCCCGCGCCAGCCATTCAGGGCAGAGCTCTTCCGAACGGATGTGCTCGTCAATGCAGCCCAGCGTCTTGCGGAACAGGCGCTCGTGCACATCACCGCCGTCTTCGGCCTGGCTGATCGCCGGGCGCAGCAGGCTGACAATCGCTTCCAGGGTCGCTTCGCTTTCCTGCCGGCTCAGGCTGGGTTGTGACGCGGCATCCAATATCAAACGGTGGGAAAACAGGGCAATGGGGGATGTCGCGGCAATCCGTTGGCCGCACCGGACCTGACTGAAGCGCAGGGTTTGCTCGACCAACTGATAGGGAAGAATGAGCGACAACTGCCGCGAGTTTTCACTGTAGGTGAAGTCGCTGGGGCGCGAGGCATCGATCAGCGTGATGTCGCCCGCCGAGAGCAAGGCCTTGTTGTCGCCCTGGGCCATGCCGGCGGTGCCATCGAGTTGGAACACGGCGAAGTACTTGCCGCCCTCACCTGCCGCGACCTCTCGCGGCGTGCGGTACAGCCGCGCCTGGCAGGCATCGACAAAACTGAGCTCCAGTGCGCCGTTTTGGCACTCGCGGATCTGCCCGGAAAACTCGGTGCCCAGGGTTTGTGCGTTGAAGGCGCCGCATATCTGGTTGATCTGGTGGATCCACTGATCAAACCCATCACGGCGTTGTGCAGGTGTAGAAATCATCTCGGGCCTCACGCGGGCTTATTTTTATTATGTACGCCACTTCACGATAAATGGCGGCACCACTGCCGTGCTGCACGCCCTGCCCGGGCCTGGGTGACCGGCCATCGGGTTACGGCGGGGAGCGCAGCGGCACCGTTCGAAGCTCATGAAGAAGCAGGATTCGCGCCAGGAACAGCCTGAAGGCTACCGCCTCTCTGGTTCGCGAAGCGCTTTCCGGGGTGAGCGAAACGATGCCGAGACAGATTAGGCCTTTACCACTCAATTATTCAACATTTTCAAAGACAATCCGTATCACTTAAAAAGCACCAAATGGCGTCATAAAAAACCTATAAATAAAAAATAAATACAATAAAAACAATTACTTAAACATAAAACACCATTTGCAAATCGTATTTATTAAAAACGAATACAAAAATACCGACACCCTAAATAACGTTAAACCCTATTTAAGGTATCTAATCCGCGCTGTTTCCTGAGAAAACCCGCTCAAGCGGCAAAGGCCGCCTTGGCCTAGATTCAGGCCCCTCGCCGTGAGCACCTGGGGCAACCCTCAAGGTGAGTCCTGGCAACCCTGGTCAAAAGCCACGGCACACAGAATCAAGACACCTACCGCTCGGAAGGCACTTAATAGCTTCCATCAGGAACAGCGTTGGGTGCTGGTTCTGCAGTTGGGTTCCCCTTCACTTTTTAGGCTGCGCCATGATCAATATCGAAACGCCTACCTACTATTCAGCCACCAAGAAATACAACCTGAGCTTTCCCACCCTTGAACAGGATGTGGAAGCCGATGTGGTCGTGATTGGTGGCGGCTTCTCCGGTATCAACACCGCGCTGGAATTGGCTGAAAAAGGCATCACCAATATCGTGGTGCTGGAAGCGCGTTACCTGGGGTTCGGCGGCACGGGGCGCAACGGCGGCCAGATCATGGCAGGCATCGGCCACGACCTGGAGAAGGTCAAGAAGCATGTGGGCGAGCAAGGGCTGCGGGAGATCTTTGAGATCAGCGAGTTGGGGGCCGGGATCATCAAGGACCGCATCGCCAAGTACTCGATCGACGCAGACTTCTGCAACGGCTACGGCTACATGGGCTTCAACGCCCGCCAGGAAAAGACCCTGCGTGCCTGGGAAAAGGACTTCAAGTCGATCAACACCAAGGACGAAATCCGCTTTATGGCGGGCTCCGAGGTCAAGCAGATCATTGGTTCCGACGCCTACAGCAGCGCGCTGTTGCACATGGGCGGCGGCCACGTGCACTCCCTGAACCTGCTGCTGGGTGAAGCCAAGGCGCTGAGCGAGCACGGGGTGCGCATCTACGAACACAGCCCGGCCCTGGAAGTCAGCTATGGCGAGCGCATCACCGTGCGTACTGGCCGCGGCTCGGTGAGAGCGTCCAAGCTGCTGTGGGCCTGCGACAGTTTCCTCAACAAACTGGAGCCCGAGCTGCACAAGACCACCCTGAACACCTACGCCTTCCAACTGATGACCGAGCCGCTGTCGGACGAGCTGATCAACCGTATCAGCCCGATTCGCGGGGCCTACAGCGATATCCGTCCGGTGATCGACTACTACCGGGTGACCAACGAAAACCGCCTGCTGTTCGGCGCTGCCACGCCTTTTGTCGAGCACATCCCGCTGGACCTGAAGGCCTGGAACCGCAACCTGATGCTGAAGATTTTCCCCTACCTGAAGGACGTGCGCATCGACCTGGCCTGGGGCGGCCCGATGGCCACCGGCGCCAACCTGTTCCCGCAGATCGGCACCCTCAGCGGTCGGCCCAACGCCTTTTACGTACAGGGCTACGCCGGTTTTGGCGTCACCCCGAGCCACATCATCTGCAAGGTCCTGGCAGAAGGCATGAGCGAAGGCTCTTCGCGCTATGACCTGATCAGCTCGGTCAAGCACGCACAGATCCTGGGCAAGGACCACATCCGGCCGCTGCTGCTGACCGCTGGCAAAAGCCTTCACCAACTTTCGGGCTACTTCAACGGTCGCCGTTGATGCCCCCCCTTTCATACACAGGAGAACTGCCATGCCCGTTACCCCCCTCAAGCAAGACATCCAACTGTCCGAACTGGATGCCTGGGGCACTGTTGCCGACCTGGGTTCCGAGATCCTCGAAGGTGAAGTCAAAGCCTTTGGCAAAATGACCTTCGGCGCCCCCACCGACCCCGTCAGCAGCGCCTATTTCGGCACCACCCAAGGCAAGTTCCGCATGGTTTACCCCTTCGCCGAACAGGCCACCGTGGTCACCGGTGAAGTGCTGCTGACCGATGAATCCACTGGCCAGAGCACCCGCTACAAAGCGGGTGACAGCTGGTTCGTGACCAAGGGCACGCCCGTGCTCTGGGAAGTGGTCAGCGAAAGCTTTGTGAAGCATTATTTCGCCGTTGCCTGATTGATCCCGGCTGCCGGCACCCACCGGCAGCCTTTTTTGGCGAGGGTGACCCACCATGCACGCCATCCCGATCCAGGAAGTCGCCGGCCATTGCCTGCAGGCTTTCACCCAACTTGTGCCGGCCAGCCAGGCCGCGTTCTATTGTGTCGACCGCCAACTGCAAGCCCGGGACTTCAGCCTGCACCGCATGAGCGGTGACATGCACCGCGATTACCTGGACAACTACCGCCAGTTCGACCCGCTGCAACCGCGCAATTGCCTGTCCAGTGGCCTGGCGGTGGTGCCGTTGGGCCTGGCCATGGCCCGACAGCCCAGCCGTGACAGCCGTCGTTACCAAGACTTCCTGCAGCGCTACGGGGTGGTGGACGTGGTGGAGATCCTCGCGCACCGCGCCGGCCAGCCCCAGGCCGCCATCTCCCTGCTGCGCACCGCCGACCAGGGCGCCTTCACCGCCGCTCAACTGACCCAACTCACGGCCCTGCAAGCCTTGCTGCAAATGGCCGTTGCCAACATGCAGCCCTGTGAGGATGCGCTGGCCGGACTGACGCCCAAAGAACGGCAGATCGCCCTGTTGCTGCGCCAGGGAGCGAGCAACAAGCAACTGGCCCTGGAGTTGGGCGTCGGCCTGCCCACCATCAAGACCCACCTGATCAACCTGTTCCGCAAGACCGGCGTGGCCAGCCGCACCGAGTTACTGAGCACGCTGTTTTTATAGCCCGCCTCAACCCTTTGGTTGATAGGCGGGCCCAGGTGCGGGCGGCATGATCCGGGGTGTTCACCCACTCAACCGGAGCCTTGCCATGACCACACCTTCCGACTGGATCACCGTTGGCGCCCTTGCCGACGGTTTCGCCCCTGAAGCCTTTATCCTGCCCAACCTGGCAGACCTCAGCGGCAAGACCTTCACCCTGTACTTCGCCAACGGCTGGCAGATTGAACATCGCTTTGAGGGCCAGGCACTGAACTGGCACGCGGCCGACGGGCACTCCAGCGGCTCGGCCCCGTACCGCGCCACCTCGGTGCGCCCGGGCCTGTACCTGGTGGACTTCATCAAGCACGAAGCCGGCCAGGCCTGGTCGGTGAGCCTGGTGCTGGACACCCACAGCGCGTCCTTTACCGCGGTGATCGGCCGCATGCCGCCCCAGGAACAGACCCAGGAAGGGCTGTACAGCCGCGCCCTGGCCGGCAAGCCCCTGACCTCGGTCAGCGTGGATTTCCTCCACGGCAGCCTGGATCGCCCCTGGCAGGAAGGCCTGTGCCCCCACGCGCCGACCACTGAACTGAACGGGCTGCGCAACCTGTACCGCTACAGCCCGAGCGAGGTCTACGAGCACATCTACCTCAACGATCAGTTCTACTCCTGGCAGTGCCTGAAGGGCGTCGAGCAGGGCCTGTGCGACACCGACCGTTGCCACTACTACAAGATTGCCGAGCAGCTGTACCTGTTCGTCTGGCGCGAAAAAATCATCCCCACCCTCGGCCTGGTGTTGATCGACCTGCAACAGCACCGCAGCGACGGCAAGATCTTCGGTTACGCCGGCTCGTCCTTCGACGAACTCTCGAACTTCCCGGTCAGTTCCTACTGCCAGGTCCTCAACCGCACGGAGTACCCCGATGCCTGATTCACGCACCGTCGTCATCACTGGCGCCGGCACCGGCATCGGCGCCGCCTGCGCCCGGCTGTACGCCGCCGAAGGGGCCAACCTGGTGCTGATCGGCCGCCGCCGCGAGCCGCTGGAGCAGGTGGCCGCCGACACCGGCGGCCTGATCCTGGTGGGCGATGCCGCCTGCCCGGACGTCTGGGCCGGGTTCATCGCACAGATCAGCGAGCGTTACGGTCGGCTGGATGTGTTGCTGGCCTGCGCCGGCGGCCACGGCATGGGCAGCGCCACCCAGACCAGCCCGGCCACCTGGGAAACCTCGCTGCGCAGCAACCTGCACAGCGCGTTCTACAGTGCCAGGGCCTGTTTGCCGTTGCTGATCGAAGGGGCCGGCAACATTGTGCTGATCGGCTCCATCGCCTCGCTGGCCGCCGGCCCCGAAGTCTGCGGCTACACCACCGCCAAGCACGCGCTGCTGGGGCTCAACCGCTCGTTGGCCAGGGATTACGGCCCACGCGGCGTGCGGGTCAACACGGTGTGCCCGGGCTGGGTCACCACGCCCATGGCCGATGAGGAAATGCAGCCGCTGATGAGTGCCTATGGCGACACCCTGGAGCAAGCCTATGAGCGGGTCTGCGCCGATGTGCCGTTGCGCCGCCCCGCCAACGCCGAAGAAATCGCCAAGGTCTGCCGCTTCCTGGCCAGCGCCGACGCCTCGATCATCACCGGCGCAACGCTGGTCGCCGATGGCGGCTCAAGCATCGTCGATGTGCCGACCCTGGCTTACGCGCATCTGGAGACCGCCCATGGCTGAAGACTTCGATTTCAGCGGCAAAACAGCCCTGGTCACCGGCGGTGCGCAAGGCATTGGCCGGGCCATCGTCGAAGCCTTTGCCCGGCGCGGGGCACGGGTGATGATCGCCGACTTGCGCCTGGCACAGGCCCAGGCGCTGGCCGCCGAACTGACGGCCCAGGGCTGCCAGGTGGAGGCCACCGACCTTGACCTGGCGCAGGCCTGCGCTGTGTTTAGCTGTGTGCAGGGGCTGGAACGCGACTGGGGACGGCTGGACATTCTGATTCACAACGCCGGTTACTTCCCATTGACCCCATTCGCCGAAATCACCCCCGCCATCCTCGAACGCACCCTGGCAGTGAACCTCTCGGCACTGTTCTGGCTGACCCAGGCGGCCTTACCGATGTTCCAGCGCCAGGGCGCCGGCTGTGTGCTGGTCACCTCCTCGGTGACCGGCCCACGGGTGGCGTACCCGGGGCTTAGCCATTACGCGGCGTCTAAGGCTGGGGTCAACGGCTTTATTCGCAACGCCGCCTTGGAACTGGCGAGCCTGCAGGTGCGGGTCAACGGGGTCGAGCC
>NZ_JALQCW010000041.1 GCF_023241715.1 Pseudomonas morbosilactucae | reverse complement strand
GGAGCTGGCTCGCCAGCGATGACGTCCGCCGGGGGCAATGCAAGGCTCAAGGGCCCTTCGCCGGCAAGCCGGCTCCTACAAGGGGGACGTCGGTGTTGTTGGGCAACTATTTTTTAGGGAGAGTGCAATGCAAGCTTTATGGCGCAATACGCTGGCCGCACTGGCCGCACTGTTGTTCAGTGTCACGGCCCTGGCCGAATCGGCGCCGGCCTCGGTAAAGATCGCCATCGTCGCCTTTACCCAGGGCGGCAAGCCCGTGTTCGGCGGCATTGCCGGGCGGGTCATCGAGGACGGCTGGCTGGAACAGCAACTCCAGCAGCGCGGGGTCAAGCTGGAATGGATCGCCCTGCCCCACGCCGGCGCCGGTCCGCAGATCAACGAAGGTTTCAGCAACAACAGCATCGACTTCGCCGTACGCGGCGACCTGCCCTCGGTGATCGCTGGCGCCGGCGGCGTGCCCGGCAAGCTGATCGTGCCTGGTGGCAGCGGCAACAATATCTACCTGGTGGTCCCCGCCAACTCCACGGCCAAGAGCATCGAGGACCTCAAGGGCCAGCGTGTAGCCCTGCACCGTGGCCGTCCCTGGGAGTTCGCCTTCAGTAACTTCCTGGCCAGCAAGGGCCTGACGCTCGATGACTTCAAGATCGCCAACCTCAACCCGCAGGTCGGTGCCGCAGCGGTGTCCGCCGGCAAGGTCGACGCGGCCGTGCTGCTCAATGAGGCCTACGCCCTGGAAGACAAAGGCGTGGGCAAGATCATCTGGTCGACCAAGCAAGGCGCCAATGACTGGCGCCTGATCTCTGACCTCTGGGGCACCGACCGCTTCATCGACCAGCACCCGGAACTCACCCAACTGCTGGCCACTGCCTGGGTCAAGGCCGCGTGGTGGCTGTCCCAGGAACAGAACCAGGACGCCTATTACCAACTCTCGTCCCGCGCCGGCACCGCTGAAAGCGTGCTGCGCCGCGACGATCAAGGCGACCCGGTGGCCTGGAAAGAACGCTGGGCGCCCAAGAGCGATCAGCAGCTCAAGGCCCACTACCAGGCCCTGAGCGCCTACGCCCTGGCCAACCAATTGATCCGCACGCCCTACGACATCAGCCCGGCCCTGGCCACCGGCTTCACCAACCAGGCGCTGATCGACCTGCAACTCACCGATTACTGGCCCGCCCTGCGTGGCCAAGTCACCGCCCATCCTTGAATCCTGACCGCGAGTTCTCTTGATGAAACTGCCTGCCAAATTCGTTTTCGGCCTGAGTGTCCTGGCCTTGTCCATGTCGGCCCTGGCCGCCGGCACCTACGCCCCCAAGCCCGACCCGCAACAGGGCGACGGGCGTGTCTCGGCCTTCTACACCTGGGCCGACGCCATCCCCGCCAGCCCGGGCAAACTGCTGCGCAGCGAGCCCCTGGAAAAGACCCTGAGCCTGCCCAACGCCGCCAGCGCCCAACGGATTCTCTACAGCTCCACCGATGGCATCGACAACAAGACCCCGATCGTGGTCTCCGGCACCCTGTTCCTGCCCAAAGGCAAGGCCCCGGCCGGCGGTTGGCCAGTAGCCACCTGGGGCCACGGCACCGTGGGCGTGGCGGATGTCTGCGCGCCCTCGTGGCAAGGTCGTTCCTACCGTGACGTGCAGTACCTGAGCCGTTGGCTGGACGAAGGTTTCGCCATTGTCGCCACCGACTACCAGGGCCTGGGCGTGCCCGGCGCCATCCGCTGCTGAACAACCGTATGGCCGCCTACGGCATCCTCGATGCGGCCAAGGCGGTGGTCGCCGGGGTTCCGGGCCTGGCCAACAAAGTGCTGGTGATCGGCCAGTCACAGGGCGGTGCCGGGGCCTTCGCCTCGGCCGCCTACGCACCGACCTACGCCCCAGACCTCGGGCTCAAGGGCAGCATCGGCACCGGGGTGATCTACACCGTGGGCGCAAAAAACGTCGGCGAACAGGACCCGAACAAAGTCGACGCGGCCCTGGCCTACGGTTTCTACACCCTGCTTGCGGCCCAGCAGTACGACCCGAGCATCGACCCTCGCGACTTCTATACCGACAAGGCCCTGCCGCTGTTCGAACAGGCCCGCACCAGTTGCCTGGCCGCCCTGGTCAGCGACGTGGTAGGGGTCGGCCTGACCCCGGCCAACGCCAAGAAGGACTACCAGGGCAACCAGCTCGCGGCCTGGCAGAAGCAGGTTTCCTACCCGACCCTGAAGGCGCCACAGCCGATCTTCATCGGCACCGGTGCCGAAGACAAAACCCCGGCCGCCACCACCCAAGTGGCCCTGATGCAGGATGCCTGCAAAGCCGGTTCGGTGGTCGAGGGTCACCTCTACAAAGGCCTGGGCCACAGCGAAACGGTCAACGCCTCGCTCAAGGATTCCGTGCCCTTCGCCCACAAGGTCATCAATGGCCAACCCATCACCCCGATCTGCAGCCCTAGCGTGCAGTGACCCGGAGCCCCTTGAATGAGCATTGAATTCTTCACCCGCCTGCCCCTGCACGGCGAAACCCAATTCCTCCCCGGCGACCCACGCAACCGTGGCGACTGGCACCGTGGCGGGCCAAGCACTGGCGCGGTATCGGCCTTCAGCGTCGGTGATCATTTCACCTACATCGACTACCTGGGGCAGATTGCCAAGGCCGCGGAAATCAACGGCTTCGGCGGCGCACTGATGGTCAACGCGCCGTCCGGCGAAGAGCCCTGGACCGTGTGCTCGCTGCTGGCCCGGGAAACCCGCAGCCTGAAGTTCGTCACCGCGTTCCAGCCCTATCACTACACGCCCTGGGTCGCGGTGCAGCAGGCCGCTACCTACCAGCGCGCCACCGGCAACCGCCTGGTGTGGAACATCATCAACGGCGGCTCCGACGCCATGCAGCGCCAGGTCGGGGATTTCAGCGACCACGACGAACGCTACGAGCGGGCCACCGAGTTCATGGACGTGGTCAAGGGCTACTGGCACAACGAGAACTTCCACTACAGCGGGCGCTTCTACCAAGCTGAGGGCGGTGGCCTGCGCGGGCCGCTGAAAAAAGCCGAGCTGCCGCTGATCTGCACCGCTGGCTCATCGATCCCGGCCCGGGAGTTCGCTGCCAAACACGCCGATTTCTACCTGATGCGGGCCGAACACCCGGACGAAATTGCCGCTCTGATTGCCGATATTCGCCAACGCGCCTTGAAGTACGGGCGCAGTCAGATCCGCTTTGGCCTGTCGATCGACGTCATCACCCGGGAAACCGAGGAACTGGCGCGCACCGAGGCTCGGCGCTTCTTCGACGAAGGCATCGCCAAGGGCGCGGTCAAGGCCGTGGCCGCCCATGCCGGGCTGCGCACCGCGCGCAAGCTCAGCTACGAGGAGCAGTTCGCCGAAAAGACCGAAGCCCAGGGCTTCGAGGACTTTTTTATCCACCCCAATGTCTGGACCGGCTTCGGTTACATCGGCATTCCGCCGGGCTGCGCCCTGGTGGGCAGCTACGCCAACGTGGTCGAGCGGATTCGCGAATACAACGCCCTGGGCATCGACCTGTTCTTTCTCGCCGGCTACCCTCACCTGGAAGAGGCCTACCGCCTCGGGGAACACATCCTCCCGCACTTTCGCGCCGAGCGCGCCGAACTGAGCCGCCCCGAGGAGCCTGCCCTGGAACTGCGCTCCGCCAACGGCCCGGCAGGAGCCTGACGCCATGAGCCAGGACCCTCGTTCCTTGATCAGCCGCCGGGACTTTCTCAGCCACAGCGCCCTGTTCGGTGGCGGGTTGCTGTTGGGCAGCAGCCTGCTCGCCGGGTGTGGCCCGAACGGCGAGCAACCGGCCGCCACCCTCGGCGCCAGCACTCAGCCGCAGTACGGCGGGCGCCTGCGCCTGGGCATTCTCGACGGCAACCAGAGCGGCAACCTGGATGCCCACAAGCCCATCGGCAGCGGGATCATTCGCGGCTTCGCCCTGTACAGCAAACTCTGGGAATGGGACGAGCACATGCAGCCGCGCCTGGCCCTGGCCGAGTTCGCCGAACCCAATGCCGACGCCAGCAGCTGGACCTTGCGCCTGCGCCCGGGCCTGGAATTCCACCACGGCAAGACCATCGACGCCGACGACCTGATCTTCTCCATCCGCCGCCTGACCGACCCACAACTGGCCTCGCCCTATGCCGCGCTGCTGCACTGGGTGGACCGCGACAACCTGGTCAAGCTCGATAATCGCACCGTGCGCCTGGGCTTTCGCGAGGGTCGCAGCTACCTGCCCCTGGCGGAAACCTGGGTCAACTTCGGCGGCATCGTCCCGGTGGACTACCACCCCGTGACCAACCCGGTGGGTGCCGGCCCCTACAAACTCAAGAGTTTCACCCCGGGCCAGCGCTCGCTGTTCACCCGTTTCGAGAATTACTACAAGGACGGCAAGCCCTACGCCGACGAGCTGGAAATCATCGATTTCAAGGACCAGGTGTCACGCCTGGCCGCCCTGCGTTCCGGGCAGATCGACATGGCCAACGTGATGCCCACCGAACAACTGGAGGTGCTGCGTCGCGACCCTCGGGTACGGCTGCTGAAATCGGTGACGGGCAACTGGCTGTCGTTCGACATGAACCTGGACAAGCCGCCCTTCAACGACCCACGGGTGCGGGAAGCCTTTCGCCTGCTGGCGGACCGCGAGGAACTGGTGCGCCGCGCCCTCAATGGCCAGGGCCGGGTGGCCAACGACCTGTATGCCCCCAGCGACCCCACCTTCAACCACGGCCTTGGCCCCCGGGCCCACGACCCGCAGCGGGCGGCGCAACTGCTCAAGGAGGCCGGCCAGGAAAACCTCGAAGTGGAACTGGTGACCACCCCGGGGCCGGGCCTGGCATCGGCCCTGGTGCTGGCGGAACAGGCCAAGCGCATTGGCGTGACCCTCAAGGTTCGCCAGGTCGACCTGGCAACCTTCGACGGGCCGCAGCACAACGACTGGACCCTGAGCACCGGCGGCAGCATCGGTGCGCCGTTCCTGGCCAGCGCCATGCACACCGACGCCCCCTTTGCCGTGTCGAACAAAACCCATTTCAACGACCCCGAATTCAGCCGGCTGTTTCTGGCTGCCATGGCCCAGCCGGACCTGGAACAACGCAAGGCCCTGGTGCACCAGGCCCAGCAGATCCAGTACCAGCGCGGCGGCCTGTTGATCTGGGGGTACGCCGACCTGCTGGACAGCGTGGCCACCCGCGTCGGTGGCGCGGCAGCCGAGGAATCGCTGTTCAGCACCTGGCGCTTTGAAAACCTCTGGCTCAACGACCGCGCTTGAACCCTGCGCTGCGCTGACCTGATCCACCCTTATCTGCCCTTTACAGGAACCGCCCATGTCCATTGAATTTGTCGGCATGATCTTCCCCCGCCAATGGTCGGAAACCCGTGGCGTCCGCAGCCCGGACTTCGACCTGGAATTTATCCGTCATCACGCCCGTAGCCACGAACACGCCGGCTTCGACCGGGTGCTGATCGCCAGCGGCCCCGGCAGCGCCGACAGCCTGCAAATCGCCGCCTACGCCGCTGCCCACACCGAGCGCCTGGGTTTCATGATCGCCCACCGCCCGGCGCTGACCGCCCCCACAGTAGCGGCCCGGGCCTTCGCCACCCTGGACCACACCACCGGCGGCGGGCGAATTCGCTTGCACGCCATCACCGGCATCACCGCCGAACCCCAGGAAGGCGACACCCTGCTGGACAAGACCGAACGCTACAAACGCACTGACGAATACCTGGAAATCGTCCGCCGCACCTGGACCGCTGAAGAACCCTTCGACTTCGAGGGGCAGTACTTCAACATCAAGGGCGCCTTCTCCCCGGTCAAACCCCTGCAGCAGCCGCACATCCCGATTTCCTTCGGCGGTTCTTCCGACATCGCCTACCAGATTGCGGTGAAACACGCCGACCTTTACGCCTTATGGGGCGAGCCCCTGAGCGGCGTCGCCGAGCAGATCGGCAAACTGCGCGCAGCCGCCAGCGCGGCGGGCGTGGCAGCGCCCAAGGTCAGCCTGTCGGTGCGCCTGATCCTCGGCGCCACCGAGGAGCTGGCCTGGCAACGGGCCGAGCAGATCCTGGCGCAGATCAAGGCCAACCCGCAGTTCGCCGCCGGCAGCCCCTGGCAAAAACGCCTCAAGGGCACCGGCTCCGAACGCCTGTTGGCCGCTGCCGCCCAGGGTGACCGCCACGACCGCGCCCTATGGATGCCCACCGCCACCGCCGTCGGTGCCTACGGCGACACCACCGCCCTGGTCGGCACCCCGGAAACCGTGGCCCAAGCCCTGCTGGATTACGTTGACTTGGGCGTCACCACCTTCCTCAACCGCGGTTACGACCCGTTCTACGACACCGTCGACTACGGCCGCTGGATCATCCCCGCCGTCCGCGAAGAAGCCCGTCGCCGCAAAGCCCGGGTGGCCTGAACCCACCGTCCACCCCCTGTAGGAGCTGGCTTGCCAGCGATGGCGTCCGCCGCACGTGTACATATCCAGATGCAATGAAGGCTCGTCCAGGCGTTGATCGCCGGCAAGCCGGCTCCTACAGGGCGTGCGTGGTCGTTGTAGGAGCTGGCTTGCCAGCGATTACGTCCTCCCGGACACCTCCAGAACCACCTTCAGCACTGCCAGTGCATTCCACGCATTAGCCTTGGTCTTGTCATGGACACAGCAGGACAATGGAATGACCCACTGGCCTCACGCCAAGCGCTTGCGCACCGGGCGCTATTCCCAATCGGGGCAGCTTTACCTGTTGACCGCCGTCACCCTGGATCGCCAGCCCCTGTTCGCGGACTGGCGCTGCGGGCGGCTGTTGGTGGGGCAGTTTCGGCAGGCTCAGGATCAGGGTCTGGCGGGTTCCCTCGCCTGGGTGGTGATGCCGGATCATTTTCACTGGTTGATCGAACTCAGGCACAGCAGCCTGTCGGCGTTGATGCTCGCCACTAAATCCCGCAGCGCCCGGGAGATCAATGCCCGGTTAGGTCGTAGCGGTCGCCTGTGGCAGAAAGGCTTCCACGACCGGGCCATCCGCCGGGAGGAAAACGTGCAGGCGGTGGCCCGGTACATCATTGCCAACCCGATTCGTGCGGGCCTGGTCAGCAGGGTGCAGGACTACCCGTTATGGGATGCGATTTGGGTGTGAAACGGCGTACACCAGCGTCGCCTTTTTGTAGGAGCCGGCTTGCCGGCGATCAGCGTTGGTAACGCCTGGCGTATCAACGACCCAAGGTTGGTGAGTTTTCCAGCAGGGTGCGGGTGTAGGCCGCCTGGGGCTGGTCGAGCACCCTGTCCACGGCCCCCTGCTCCACCACCCGCCCGTGTTTGAGCACCAGCACCCGGTCGGCAATGGCGCGCACCACCCCGAGGTCATGGGTGACAAACAGCAAGGTCAGCCCTTCCCCCTGCAATTGCCGCAGCAACCCCAGGATCGAAGCCTGGACCGACACATCCAGGGCCGAGGTGATTTCATCGCAGATCAACAACCTCGGCTCGCACACCAGGGCTCGGGCAATCGCTACCCGCTGGCGCTCACCGCCCGACAGGCTATGGGGATAGAGATCGCCCACCGACGCTGGCAACGAAACGCGCTTGAGCACCGCCGCGACCCGCTCCCGGGCTGCGCCCCCCTTGATTCCGAAGAAGTGCTGCAAGGGCGTGCTCAGGGTTTGAAACACCGTCTGCCGAGGGTTCAAGGCGCGATACGGGTTCTGGAATATGTACTGGATCTGGTGCCGCAACCCGGCGTCCCGTTGCCGCGCCGCCAGTGGCAAGGCTTGGCCGGCATAGCGCAGCTCACCCTCGGTATTTTCCCCCAACCCGGCCACAGCCCGGGCCAGGCTGGTTTTACCGGAGCCGGACTCGCCCACCAGCGCCAGGCATTCTCCCGGGGCCAGGCGCAGCGAGATGTCGAACAGCACCTGTCGGTCATAGGCCACGTTCAAGCCGTTGATTTCCAGGAGCGGCGCGCCCTGATCCCGTGCCTCGCCAAGGGCCACGGGGGCCTGCGCCACCCATTGCAGTTCCTGGTGATGGGGGGCGATGCAGGCCACCTGCTGCCCCGCTTGCACCCCGCGCAAGGGCGGCTCGGCCTGGGAGCATTCAGCGCGGCTGCGCGGGCAACGAGGCGCAAAGGCGCAGCCCGACGGACGCTGCCCCGGGGCCGGTGCATGGCCGGGGATCGCCTGCAGGTCGCGCCGCTGGGCCACGTCTGGAATCGCCGCCAGCAAGCCACGGGTATAAGGGTGGCCCGGCTGCCGGAACAGCACCTCGCGGGTCGCGGTTTCCACCAGGCGCCCGGCGTACATAACCATCACCCGGTCCACCAGGTCCTTGATCACCGCCAGGTCGTGGGACACATACACCGCCGCCACCCCGAGGCTTTTGCACAGCCCGCGCAGGGTGTCGAGGATATGCGCCTGGGTGGTCACATCCAGGGCGGTGGTCGGCTCATCGAGAACGATCAGCCGTGGCCGCAGGACAAATGCCAGGGCCAGCATCACTCGCTGTTGCTGGCCACCGGAGAGTTGGTGGGGAAAGCGCCGCAGAAAGTCCGGATCGGACGGCAGGCCGACATCGCGCAGGGTGTCGAGGATGCGTTGCTGCTGCGCCGCGCGGTCCAGGCGCACCTGATGCACCGCCAGGGTTTCGCGCAGCAGCCCGCCAATGCGCAACGCCGGGTTCAAAGCGGTGGCCGGGTCCTGGGCGACGTAGCCGATCAGGCTGCCCCGGGCCCGGCGCAAGGCCTCACCCTGCAATTCCAGCAAGGCCTGCCCGGCCACTTCGATGCGCCCGGAAACAATCCGCGCACCGCGTCGGGCATGGGCTAGCAAGGCCGTGGCCAGGGTGGTCTTGCCCGAGCCGGACTCCCCCACCAGGCCCAGAATCTCCCCGGCGTCGAGGCTGAACGACACCCCCGAGAGCACATCCACCTGGCCCTTCAATTCCACTCGCAATTCACTGACCTGCAGCACCCGCTGGTGATCCTGATCAGGGGTCGGATGAGAACCCCGGGCATTCAGCGGGGCTGGGGATTCGATCCCGGCAAGGGCGTTCATGGTTGTTTGTCTCCGATCCGCGAACTGCTGCGGCCAATGCCTTCAGCGAGAATATTGGTGCCATAGGCAAAGATCCCGATCAGCACCGCTGGCGCCAGCACCGCCCAGGGCTGCACCAGCAGGCCGGCCTGGTTTTCATTGATCATCAAGCCCCAGTCGGCGGTGGGCGGTGCCACCCCGTAGCCCAGGAAGCTCAAGCCCGAGAGCATGCCCACGCCCCAGGTCAGCATGTTGCCGAAGTGCACCAGCAGCGGCGTGAGGATGTTCGGCAGGATCTCGCGAAACAGAATCCGCCGCCGCGAGTAGCCCATCATCTGCGCGGCCTCGACAAACTCCTGCCCCGCCACCGCCACCGCGCTGCCCCGGGCCAGGCGAATCACCCCGGGGGTAAAGGCAATGGCCACGGTGAGCACGATCAGCCAGGGCGCACGCCCGAGCATGGAGACAATCAGCAGCACCAGGATCAGGTCGGGAAAGGCCAGGGATACGTCCGCCAGCCAGGTGATCAACTGGTCCAGGCGACGTCGGGAAAACCCCGCCAACAGGCCCAGGCTGCTGCCGACCAGCAAGGCGATCGACGCCGCAGCGACCGACATCCACAGCACCGACAAGCCGCCACTGAGCAAACGCGACAGCACGTCGTGGCCGAGAAAGTCGTAGCCCAGCCAGGCCGCCGCCGAGGGCGCGCCGTACACCGGGCCGAGCATGTCGGTGGGCGCATGGGGCGCCAGCCACGGGCCGAACAACGCCAGCGCCACCACCAGCAGGGTAATCAGTGCGCCCTTGCGGGTTTGCGGTTCGGCCAGCCACAGACGCCAGCGAGTAGAACGCGAAATGCTCATGGATGGCCTCTCATGGCGCCTTGGATGGCGAGCGCCGCCACCAGGGCTGGATGCCCCGGCGGTTACGGCGAATCAGGGTCACCCGGCGCGCAGTACGCAGTTTCGGGGTGAGCAGCACGGTCAGCAGGTCCGCCAGCAGGTTGATCAGCACCACCGCCAGGGTAATCACCAGCACGATGCCCTGGATCATCGGCAGGTCGCGCATCTGGATCGCCGAGTTCAACGACGTGCCGATACCCGGGTAGCTGAAAATCACCTCGGCCAGCAGCGCGCCGCCGATCAGCGTGCGCAGGGTCAGGGCCACGCCCTGGATCGCCGGGATCAGGGCATTGGGCAAGGTGTGGCGCCAAACGATGCGCCACTCGGGAATGCCCCGCAGGCGCGCGGCAATCACGTAATCGGACTCCAACGCTTCGATCATCGCCGCCCGCACCATGCGCGTCAGATACGGCAACGCCGACAGGCTCAGGGCCACCACCGGCAACACCAGGAACTTCAACTGGCGCCACAGCGACTGGTCCGGGTCGAGGATCGACACCGCCGGCAGCAGGTCCATGTGCGGCATGGAAAACAGCAGCACCAGGCCGATGGCCAGGAGAAACCCCGGCGTCGCCTTGAGGAAGATCAGCAGCGACAGGCTCCAGCGATCCAGGCGGCTGTCGCGACGCAGGGCCAGGGACACCCCCAGCACCAAGGCCAGGGGCACCACCAGCGCGATGACCCCGGCCAGCAGCGCCAGGGTGTAGCCGAAGCGCCCGAAGAGGATGCTGCTCACGGGGGCATTGGAGTCCAGGGAGACCCCCAACTCGCCGGTCAGGGCATGGCCCAGCCAGCGCAGGTACTGCTCGAAAATCGGCCGGTCCAGCCCCAACTGGCGTTGCAGGGTGAGGATGCTCTCCAGGGGCGCTTCGGGGCCGAGGATCACCCGGGCCGGGTCCGACGGCAGCGCCTGGGTGGCGACGAACACCACCAGGCTGATGACCCAGGCGGTGAGCAGGCCGTAGCCCAGGCGCCCGATAAACCACGACAGCCAGGCTGGGGTACGTGACGGTTTGGCACAAGGTTCAGACATGGTTCAACCACAACTCGTCAAAGCGCCAGGAGGCGAAGGTGGTCTGTTCCGGCTGCAAACCGCCGACGCGGATCGAGGCCGCGTCCAGCACATCGTTGAAGCCCCAGATCAGCAGGCCGCCGCGCTCATGCTGGATGCCCTGGGCTTCATGCACCAGTTGCTTGCGCCGTTCCAGGTCGGGCTGGGCCAGGGCTTGCTGGTAGAGCTCGGTGAACCGCGGGTCGTGGAAATTGCTGCGGTTGTAGATCGCCTGGGGCGCGTCGTTGTGCAGCGCCGAGGCGAGAAAGCCCCGGGCCGGCGTCGAACCGGGGGACAGCAGCCAGTTTTCCCGCTGGGGCCCGTTGAACACCGAGCCATCGACCTGGGTGACCTTGACCTCGACCCCGGCCTTTTTCGCTTGCTGGGCAAACACCAGCGCCGCGTTGGCCCCGGGCCCCGAGGGGGTGGTCAGCTCCACCCGCAGATCGCTCTGCCCGGCCTGGCGCAACAGCGAGCGCGCCTGCTCCAGGTCATAAGGCCGCTGGGCGATGCTGTGGTTGTAGGTCGGGTCGTGGGGCGAATACAGGTCGTTGGCGATGCGCCCGAAACCATTGAGGCCACGGTCCACCAGTTCCTGGCGGTCGGCCAGCAAACGAAAGGCCTGGCGTACCCGCAGGTCCTGGAACGGCGCCTTGGCCAGGTTCAGGTTGAAGCCGGTAAACGAGGTGCTCGGCGAGGCATAGACCCGCAGCCGCGTGTCGGCCTTGAGCAGTGCGCTGTGCTCGGCCTGGACCCCGCTGGCGACATCGATCTGCCCGGCACGCAGGGCCGCAGCACGAGACACCTGGTCCTTGAACTCGATGATCTCCAGCTCATCGGCGTAGGGTTGGCCGGGTTTGTAGTAGTTATCAAAACGGGTGTAGAGCGAGCGCTGCCCAGGAATAAAGCTCTTGAGCTTGTAGGGCCCGGCGCCCACCGGGTTGGTGACGGGGTGGTAATCGGTGGGCACGATGCCACCGAAGCTGATCAGGGTTTCATCCAGGGGGAAGAAGCTCTGGCCTTCCTTGAAGCGAATCTCGATGGTGCGCTCGTCCAGCTTGCGCAGGGCCTGGCGGTCGATAGCCCCCACCAGCCCAGCAAAGGGCGAGGCCAATTGCGGGTCGGTCAGGCGCAGGATCGAGAACAGCATGTCGTCGGCACCGATGCTCTTGCCGTGGTGAAACTCCAGGCCCGGTTTGATGCGGATGGTCCAGGCGCTGGCATCGGCATTGGGCTCGGCGAACTCGGCCAGGGCCAGTCGGGTGCTGACGTCCGGGTTCCATTCCCAGAATTTGCTGTACAGCGCCCAGCCGCGAATGATCCCGCCGCCCACGGGTTTGTGGGCGTCGAGGTTGCCGGACTGGTCGCCATCGATAATGCCCACCCGCAAGCGCCCGCCATGCACCGGAGTGCTGGACAAGGCGGCCGCGCCACTGACCGCCGCACCGCTGTCGCAACCGCTGAGCAGGCTGCTGCCAAGCAACAGGCCGCCACCGACGGCCAGACTGTTGCCCAGGAAGATCCGCCGGGAAAATGCCTCGCTCATGCCCTTCTCCTCATGCCTGCTCAAGGCGGTCTGCACGCTGCGCGACCTTGGTGGTCACGCCCAGGCGCGGTACGTCGAAACCGTGGTCCAGGTCGAGCAACGGGAACAGCAAGTCGGCCACACGGTGGGCTTCATCGATCAGCGGGAAGCCGGACAGGATGAACGCCGAGGTGCCCTGGGCTTCGTACTCGCGAATGCGCTCGGCGACCTGCTCGGCGCTGCCCACCAGGTAGGTGCCGGCGGCCGGACCGAGAATGTTGAAGCCGAACAGGCTCGGGCCAAGCCAGACATTGGGGTAGATCTCCAGGTCCCGGGCCTTGGGCAGGTGCCCGGCGCGGATGGCCTCGACATTGCGCTGGGTTTGCGGGTCGTCGCTGTGGAAGCTGTCCAGGGTTTCACCGGCCGGCAGCTGGCGCTCGATGGCGTTGCGTGCCGTCTGCAACGAAGTGCGCTGCAGCAGCTTCTCGGCGTGGGCCCAGGCTTCTTCCTCGGTTTCACGGACGATGATTTGCAGGCGGGTGCCGAAGGTCAGTTCGCGCCCGACCTTGGCAGCTTCGGCGGCCACCTTGCGGAATTTTTCGCCGAGTTTCGGCGGGGTGTTGGCAAAGCTCAGGTACACATCCAGCAACTGCACCGAGTGAGCGACGCCAGGGCCCGAGGTGCCGGCGCCCCACAGCGGGATGCCGGGCTTCTGCTTCGGCGGGTGCCAACCGCCCAGGGGATGGCTGGCGGCGCCCGCAGCACGCGGGGCCAGCTTGACGTAGCGGCCGTCATAACCCGCGGTATCGCCGGCGTAGAAGCCCTGGAAGGCGCGCCAGTATTCGAGGCTGAAGTCATAACGTTCGTCGTGGGGGTAATGCACCCCCAAAGTGGCCAGGCCGGCGTCATTGCCGTTGACCACGTTGAACAGCAGGCGACCGTTGGAGAACTGGTCGAACGTCAGCGCCCATTTGGCCAGGACCGCCGGCGACAGTTCGCCAGGGTGCTGCGCTACCAGGAAACGCAGGCGCTGGGTGGCGTCGATCAACGACGCGGCCACCACCAGGCTTTCATTGGGGCTCGAGCCCAGCAACGAGCCGTAATACCCCAGGCGATCGCTGGCCACGGCCAACTGCTTGAGGTGTTCGAAATCGGTCTTCCAACGCCCCTCCGGCTCCCATGGATAGGGCCCGTCCGGAGTGGTGAGGTACCAGAGAATCTTGACTGCCATGTGCCTGTTCCTTGAATAAATAAATGCCCTGAAAAACCCAGGTCCTGCGGGCGATGGAGCTCAAGCCTTGTGTCGCGCTCAAGATCGCTATCGCTGGCAAGCCAGCTCCTACAAGGCGACATGCCCTCGAACCCAACAACGCCCCACGGCCGCCATCCCACCTGTAGGAGCCGGCTTGCCGGCGATAGGCCTCAAGCCTTGCGTCGCCCTCAGGACCGCTATCGCTGGCAAGCCAGCGCCTACAGGGCAGCGTGCCCTCGAACCCAACTCGCCCCACGGACGCCATCCCACCTGTAGGAGCCGGCTTGCCGGCGATGGGGATACCCCTCGGTGCCTGGTCAGTCCCGGCGGTCGATGGCGGGGACCAGGCCCAGTTCGGTGGCGCGCTCGTAAAGGCCGCTCATCTTCCATTGCTGGGTCAGCACCCCGGGGCCGTAGGGCCGGGAGCCGCCGAGGGCATCGGCCAGCAGTTGCAATTGCGCGCCCTCCTCCAGCAACAGGATGAATTCAGCCGTGGCCCGCAACCCCTGCTTGCCCCACACGGTGGAGCCGCCGTTGGCTTCCAGGATCGCCAGGTTGAAAGGGTTCTCGGCAATCTTGTCGAGGATGAAATCCACCTCCTGCTGACGCCGGTCGATGTACACCGGCAGCTCACGGGCCAACTGGTAACGCTGCACCGGCACATAGTGGAACGGCAGCGTGCGCTGGGTTTGGGCCCAGGCGCCGAGGTACGGCGAGTGCACGTGGGACACGGTGGTGATGTCGGCGTGTTCCTGGAACAGCTTGGTGTAACGCCCAAAGCCGCCCTTGCCCTTGCCGACAATCACCTTGCCGGCGAAGTCGGTGACGGTGGCCGTCAGCGGCTTGCGGTAGTTCCAGGGCCCGCCGTAGTTGACCGACACCAGCAGCTCCTCGCCCGGCACCCGCTCGATAAAGCCCACGGTGCCGTTGGCGGTGATGGTGTTGGTTTCACGGAACACGGTAAACGCCTCTTCGGCCTCCACCAGCACCTGGTTGATAAAGCCCTGCAGCTCTTGGCTGACGGGTTGTTCGTTGATCAGTACGGTCATGGCAGTTCTCCGGATTCAGGCGCGGCGCTTGGCCAACAGTTCATGGGCAGCTTGCAACGGACGCGGATCGACCCAGTCGGCGATGGCGAAATCCCCTTCCAGGAAGCCGTGCAGGTAAAGAAAGTTCTTTTGGATATCGAGGAACTCCAGGCGCTGAGGCGACAGGTCCGGAGCCAGGGTGGTGTGGAATTCGCCGCGGTAGGCCTCGGCCACACCGGCGCTGCCGGCACGGGTTTCCTCTTCGAGAATGGCGTTCAGGGCCTGGCGGTTATTGGCCGCCCAATCCGCGGCGCGCAGGGTTTGCGCGAGGAAACGCACCACCAGGTCAAAGTGGTTGTCCAGCAGGCTCTGGTGCACGGTGATCGGACGCGGCGTGCCGTTGTTGATGCGGTGGCGCGGCTCGGCGATCAGGTCCAGGTCGATGCCCACCACCAGGCCCAGGCGGCGGGCGGCATCGGCAGCGGACGCACCCTTGACATACACCGCGTCCACGTCGCCGCGCACCAGGTAGTCCAGGCCCGACCACAGGCGCTGCAAACCTTCCTGGGGATTGCTCGCCAGTTCCTGGTTCTGCAGCGCCACCTCCACCAGCTCAACGTCGTCAAAACCCAGGCCCGCCAGGCTTAACGCGCCCTTGTAACCGTGCAGGCTCATGGCCCGGGCGATGCTGCCGGGACGGCTGTCGCCCCAGGCCGGCAGGGCCAGGCGCTTGCCCTTGAGGTCTTCGGGGCGACGGATACCGGAATCCGGGCGAACCAAAATAGTCTGCCACTCCTCGATCCAGGTCAGGCCGATCAAGCGGCTTGGCGAACCAGCGGCGCGGGCAGCCAGGGCCGGCACGTTGCCGCCTTCGCGAAACAGCCCGGGCAACTGGTGATCGTAATGGTGATGACCCAACTGCCGGGCCTCTTGCAAGGTCGAGACCGGCAGGCCATCGGCCGCGAATTCCTCGCTGAGCCAGCCGAGTTTGTAGGCGATTCCCGAAGCGGTCGGGACCGGGCAGCGGGTAAACCAGATCTGGTCCAGTTCAGCCTGGACAGCGGGCTTGGGCTGGGTGGCGGCAAGCGTCATGGAAGCTCCTTGGAATGGATGAGCAATAGCGTCGGTTGAGAGAGCTATTGCAGCGCCCGTGCCAAAAGCGCAAAGCCCCGGTTTACAAGGCCTTGCGCCCTGCCCGCAAAAAATCGCAACAGCCGATTGCTGGCCTGCCAGCAGCATTGCGCGGCGACTGCTGCTGTTGGAGCAGCAGGCCATAGGGCGCTGCTGCTCCAGCAACAACCGGAGGCTTCCAGGGTTTCGCCCGCACCTGTGCAAGCCACGCCGTTCAAGGCCTGCAGCGCATATTCAGACGCACAAAAACGCTCTGGCGCAGAACTTGCTCAAGGGTGTTTCAACACGGGCTGCCTTAAGTCCTGCGAGGGCTTTAGGCCAACACGGCGCCCGGCCATCGTTTTAATTACCCGAGGTACAGCAATGACTACGGTCGAACGTAACCCCGCGACACCGCTACACGAGCAAGCACCGATCCGCCTGTTGCAAAGCGAGGCCCAGGCCATTGCCGTGGCCAAAGAGATTGCCCGGGAGATTGCCGAAATCGCCGCCGACAGCCGACAAAACGGCCAGCTGCCCAGGCGCCAGGCGCAACTCTTGTCAGAGAGCGGCCTGACCTCGATCGGCGTGCCCAAGTCATTCGGCGGTCTGGGGGCCTCGGTAGAAACCATCGTCGAAACCGTGCGCCTGATTTCCGTGGCCGATGGCGGCGTCGGCCAATTGCTGCAGATCCACAACGTGATGCTGCGGGGGATCTTCAACGGTTACCCCGATGAAGTACGCGATCGACTGGTCAGCGACGTGCTGGCCGGCAAGCGCTTCGGCAATGCCCTGGCGGAGATCGGCGGCAAGAACAAGTTCGCCCTCAAGACCCGGGTCGAGCGCCGGGACGATGGCAAGCTGATCCTTAACGGCAGCAAGTTCTACTCCACCGGCTCTTACCTCGCCGAATGGATTTCCCTGACCGCCGCCAGCGAAGACGGCGGCGCCGGGGTCCTGCTCAACCGCGACACCCCGGGCCTGACCCTGGTGGACGACTGGGACGCCTTCGGCCAGAAGAACTCGGTGAGCGGCACGGTGATCTTCGACAACATTGAGCTCGACGAGCGTTTTGTGTCCCAGCGCAAGGGCCCGATGAAACGCACCGGCCTGACCTTCCCGCAGATTCTGCACGCGGCCATCGACACCGGGATTACCGCCGGCGCCTTGTCGGCGGCGGTCGATTACCTCAAGCACAACGCCCGGCCCTGGGTGGAGAGCGGCGTCGACCATGCCAATGAAGAACCGCACATCATCAAGCAGATCGGCGAATACGCGGTGGCGCTGCGGGCCGCCGAATCCCTGCTGCGCGATGCCGCGCGGGTGTTCGACCAGCACGAACTGAACCCGGACAACAAAGAGCTGCAGGACGAACTGATCCTCTCGGTGGCCACGCCCGGGCCCATTCCGACAGGGCCTCGTTGAAGATTTCCAGCGACATCTTCTCGCTGCTGGGAGCCAGTTCGTCCCTGAGCAAATGGAACCTCGACCGCTTCTGGCGCAACGCCCGGGTGCACACCACCCACGACCCGATCCGCTGGCGCCTGCACCACGTGGGCAACTACTACCTCAACGGCATTGACCCGGGCGAATACACCGCCATCCTCAACGCCAAGGAAAAACAAGGCGCCACCCGCCCGGCGACCTGAACCCGTTACACAAGCCGGCTTATGTAGGAGCTGGCTTGCCAGCGATAGCGTCCTCAAGGCCAACACCAGGCTTGAAGGCCCCATCGCCGGCAAGCCGGACTCCTACAAGGGTGGCCACACCTCACATGTGTAGGAGCTGGCTTGCCAGCGATAGCGTCCTCAAAGCCAACACCTGGCTTGAAGGCCCCATCGCCGGCAAGCCGGGCTCCTACAAGGCTGGCCACCCCTCACATGTGTAGGAGCTGGCTTGCCAGCGATGGCGCCCTCAAGGCCGACACCAGGCTTGAAGGCCTCATCGCCGGCAAGCCGGGCCCCTACAAGGATGGCGACACCTCACACGTGTAGGAGCTGGCTTGCCAGCGATAGCGCCCGCAAGGTCGATACAAGACTTGAAGGCCTCCCCCAGATGCTCCGATTTTTGAATGAGTCCTGCATGATCGAAAAACACCCTCTTTTGCGCTGCCTGGCGATTTACCGGGAAATGCCTTGGCGTTTTGCCCTGGTGGCCGGGCTGTATATCGCCGTCAACCTCGGGCTGGTCTGGCAGCAATGGCTTATCGGCCATGCGGTCAACGATGTCAGCGCCGGGCGTGCGGTGGTGCGCCAGGCCGACGGCAGCCTGGACGCCAGCCTCGGTTGGTACTGGCTGTGGCTGATGCTCGCGGTGGCCCTCGGCCGTGGCGTGCTGCAATACGCGGCCAGCGTGCTGTCCCTGGTGCTCAGCCAGGAACTGCTGACCCGCCTGCGTGAACGCATCCTGCAGCAGGTGCAGGACTTGCACCTGGGCTACCACTGGCAGCACGGCATGGGGGAAATGATCACCCGCACGACACGTGACGCCGACAAGGTCCGCGACGCCTTGATCAGCTTCTGGCGCCAAGTGGTGGAAACGCCCCTGGTGGTCTTGGCCACGGTGGGCCTGTTGAGTGTGTACAACCCGCTGCTGGGGCTGGTGCCGCTGTTACTGACGGCGTTCGGCCTGTGGATTTTCGTGCGCCAGACCGAGCGCCTGGTGAGCCTCGACCGGGCCGTGGGGGCGGCCTATGACCGGGTCAACCAGGACCTCAGCGAGGGCATTGGCGGGGTCCGGGTGATCAAGTCCTTCGGCCTCGAACAGCACCGCATCCAGGGCTTCGCCGCCCAGGTGGCGTTGTTTGCCCACCACGCGCGCCAGGCCCTGGCCTACTCCAGCTCACGCATCCCCCTGCCCCAGGCCGTGGTCGCCCTGGGCCACGTGTGGATCCTGGTCTACGGCGCCCATTTGGTGGCCGCCGGGCAACTGGGCATCGGTGAACTGGTGACCTCACTGCTGATCGCCACCACCCTGGTGTTTCGCATCGAGGGCATTGGCCGGGTGATGCAAACCTTTGCCGACGCCCGCTCCAGCGCCGAGCGCATCTGGCAATTGCTCGACGAACCGGCGGCCATCCGTAGCGCCGACGCTCGCCTGCCCGACAGCCCGCTGAGCCTGAAGCTGGAACGGGTCAGTGTCAGCGCCCCCGGTGGTGGCCTGGACATCCTCCATGACTGCTCCCTGACCTTGCAGCCGGGGGAAATCGTCGCCCTGGTGGGCGCCACCGGCACGGGCAAAAGCCTGTTGGCCAGCCTGCTGCCGCGTCTTAGCGACGTCAGTTGCGGGCGCCTGCTGCTGGGCTCGGACAGCGCCGGCTGGCAAGACATCCGCGACCTGGACTTGCAGCAACTGCGGCGCCGGGTGCACGTGGTGCCCCAGGAAAGCTTTCTGTTTTCCGACACCCTGGCAGCCAACCTGCGCCTGACCGCCCCCGGCGCCAGCGACGCGCAACTGCGCCACGGCCTGGCCCTGGCGGCCGCCGAAGACGTGCTGGAGCGCCTGCCTCAAGGCTTGAACACGCCCCTGGGCGACCGCGGCGTGACCCTGTCCGGCGGCCAGCGCCAGCGCCTGAGCCTGGCCCGGGCGCTGCTCGGTGAGCCGGACATCCTCTGCCTCGACGACGCCACCAGCGCCCTGGATGCCATCAGCGAACGCCAGGTGCTGAACAACATCCGTCAATTGCGCCGCGACCAGGGCCGGGCCACCACCTTGCTGGTGATCTCCAGCAAGCTCTCGACCATTCTTCTGGCCGACCGGGTGCTGATGCTCCAGGACGGCAAGATCGCCGCCAGCGGCACCCACGCTGAACTGTTGACGGCCAATGCGGACTACCGCGACCTGCTGGGGATCGACCATGGCTAACCCAAGCGCCGGCAAGGCGCTGAGCGACATCGAAATTGAAGAAATGCTGGCGAAAAAAGGCCTTGGACCGCAGCATGTTCAGCCGCCTGCTGCCGCTGCTGAAGCCGATTCGCGGGCCGATACTGGCGGTGATCGGCATCGAGGTGCTGCTGGTGTTCACGGTGTTCCTGCGCCCTTGGTTCGTCCGCGAACTGCTGGACAGCGGGCTGATCCGCGACGGCGACCACTGGCTGCTGGACGAGCGCCTGGTGCTGTGGCTCGGCCTCGGGCTGGCGGCCAGTTGGCTGGGGCGTTTTGTGCTCGCCGGGGTGTCCCAGTTGATTGCCGGCAGCGCGGCGATCCGGGTGCTCAACGACCTGCGGGTGCAGGTGTTCGCCCATGTCCAGGCGCTGAGCGTCAGCTACTTCGACCAGACCCGCGCCGGGCGGATCATTTCCCGTGCCGACCGCGACGTCGACAGCCTGGAACCCTTGCTGATCCAGGGCCCGCCGGAACTGCTGGGGGCCTTGCTGCGCTGTGGGCTGGCGTCGCTGATGCTGTGGCGCATCGACCCGCGATTCTTCCTCGCCCTGGCGGCCACGGTGCCCTTGCTGGTGCTGGCGACCTGGGGGTTCAAGCGTATTTCCCAGCGCAACTGGGCCAAGGTGGCGGAGAACCGCAGCCGCTTCACCGCCCACCTGGTGGAAAGTGTCAGCGGCGCGCGGATGCTGCAGCAATGCACCCAGCAAACCCCGAACCTCAAGCGCTACCGTGGCTTGCTGGATGACTTCAACCAGGCACTGATTCGCGGCAGCCTGCGCTCCAGCTGGTTCGCCCCGTTCACCGCGCTGCTCAGTTCGGCAGGTATGGCCGGGTTGTTGCTGGTGGGCGCCTTCGGCCTGGCCACGGCGGACATCAGCGTCGGTCAGGTGGCGGAAAGCCTGTTCTATGTGTTCCTGTTCCTCGGCCCCCTGCAAGAACTGTCGGACCTCTTCGAGCGCTACGCCACCGGCTCGGCCTCGGCCCAGCGCATCTTCCTGTTGCTCGACACCCGGCCACAGATCGTCGACAGCGCCACGCCCCAGCGCCTGGGGCGAGCTCGCGGGGAGGTGAATTTCCAGCAGGTGCGCTTTGCCTACGACACCAAGAGCCCGACACCGGTGATCCATGACCTGGACCTGCACATTCGTGCCGGTGAAGTGCTGGCCATCGTGGGCCCCTCGGGCCATGGCAAAAGCACCCTGGTACAGCTGTTGACGCGGTTCTACGAGGTGCAGGCCGGCGCGGTGCAACTGGATGGCGTGGATATTCGCCAACTGACCCAGCATGACCTGCGGCGCAATGTCGGCGTGGTGCTGCAAGACAACGTGCTGTTCAGTGGCAGCATCCTCGACAACCTGCGCCTGGCCGCGCCCCAGGCCGACGATGCCGCCTTGATTGCCGCCGCCCGGGAACTGGGGGCGGATGAAGTGCTGGAGCGCCTGCCCCACCAGTACCAGACCGAAGTCGGGCCGTTGGGCGGGCACCTGAGCCACGGCCAGCGGCAACTGGTGTGCCTGGTGCGTGCGTACCTGGCAGACCCGGCGGTGCTGGTGCTGGACGAAGCCACCTCGGCGGTCGATATCCATACCGAGCGGCGCATCCAGCGGGCCTTGCGCCGCCTGTGCGAAGGGCGCACGGCGATCATCATCGCCCACCGCCTGGCAACCATTCGCGATGCCGATCGGATCGCCGTGATTCGTCACGGGCGCCTGGTGGAGCAAGGTCCGCACCATCGGTTGATCGACCAGGGTGGCGCCTATGCAGCGCTGTACCAGACCTACCTGCGCAGCGCCGAAACGGCTGAAACCGCGTAGATCCGCCTCAAGGGCCCTATCGCCGGCAAGCCGGCTCCTACAGGACACGTCAACCACGGCTCCCGTTGTAGGCGCTGGCTTGCCAGCGAAGGCGTCCCCAAACCTAGCCTGCATCTCAAGGGCCTCATCGCCGGCAAGCCGGGCTCCTACAGGGCACGTCAACCACGGCTCCCGTTGTAGGAGCTGGCTTGCCAGCGATGGCGTCTCTAAGCCTAGCCTGTGTCCCAAGGGCCTCATCGCTGGCAAGCCGGCTCCTACAGGGCGTGTCAGCCGTGCGGGCGTGCTGCGCGCTCAGCAGCGGTTGCTGACGGGGTGTTGCTACAGACGCACCCCGGCCGGGGTTGCTCGTAGGGATTATTGGCAAAGCCCCGCCCCTGCTGGCTGAAACCGCTTCGGGCGGTGCATGGCATGGCCGTTGCAGTTCCTGTGCAAAGGCGTCTTCGCACCTGCGGGCGCAATGCGTTACTGAATCAGGAGCACCCATGAGCACTGAATTTTTCTGGCGCCTGCCGCTGGGAACCGACGGTCCGCAGTTGACCACCGACAAACACAACCGTGGCAACCCGGATTACCGCCCTGGGCACATCGCCCCGGGACGCCTGCCCAATGGCGAGCCGGACGACTTCACCTACATCGACTACATCGCCCAAGTGGCCAAGGCGGCTGAAATCGCCGGTTTCGAAGGGGCCCTGCTGCCCACCGGCCCCGAGCCCTGGATCGCCGCCGCGGCCCTGGCTCGGGAAACCCGGCGCATCAAGTTCCTGATCGCCTTCCAGGCCACCTGGACCCTGCCGGCCTACGCCGCCCAGCAAGCGGCGATCCTGCAGAACCTCAGCCGTGGCCGCCTGGAGTGGAACATCATCACCGGCGGCAACCCCGCCAGCCAGCGGGCCAACGGCGACTTTCTCGACCACGACCGGCGCTACCAGCGCACCGGCGAATTCCTCGACATCATCCAGGGCCTGTGGGAACACGAGCGGTTCTCCTACGACGGCGATATCTACCAACTTGAAAACGGCGCCCTGCCCCCCGGCCTGCAGCATGAACGCAAGCCCGGCGTGTACTTCTCCGGTTTCTCCGATGCGGCTCTGGATGTGGCCGCCAAGCACGCCGACGTCTACCTGAACTGGGCCGAGCCCATCGATCAGCTCAAGCCCCACATCGAGCGGGTGCGCGAACTGGCGGACAAACAGGGGCGCAGCGTGCGCTTCGGCTTGCGGGTCGACCTGTTCGCCCGGGAAACCGAGGAACAGGCCTGGGCCGACCTGCGCAGCCAGTTCGACAAGCTCGAAGGCAAGAGCAGCGTGGTCGCCAAAGGCTTCAGCAGCGGTTCCGACTCGGTGGGCGGCGCCCGACAGAGTGCCTATCACCAGAACATTTCCCGCTTCGACGACTTGATCATCGGCCCCAACCTCTGGGCCGGCTTCGCCAAGGCCAAGCCGGGCCCCACCGTGGGCCTGGTGGGCAGCCACCAGAACATCGCCGAACGCCTGGTGGAATACCGCGACGCCGGCTTCTCGACCTTTATTCTCGCCGGCAACCCACACCTGGAAGAGGCCCTGCGCATTGGCCAGGAAGTCCTGCCGCTGGTGCACCAGCGCCCGGTTGCCGAAACGCCCCACCCTTTGCTGGCCAGCGCCTGAACGCTGATGGAGAACACCTGAGATGAGCCAACCCCTCGATTCACTGTGGTACACCCGCTGCCCGGTTCCCACGGGCCTGGGCATCGCCGTGCAGCAAGGCTGGCTGCAGGACCGGGTCGGCGCCCTGGGCACCCGGGTGCAGTCCCTGCGTGAGTCCAACGACCAGGCTGTACGCGAATCGCATTTTGATCACAGCCTGCGCAACTCGGTGCGCCACGGCGGCAATATCCCGGCGATCTGGGCCCGCGCCCAAGGCCGGGAAACCCGGGTCATCGGCCTGTCCTGGGCCGATGAGGCGCAACTGATCCTGACCCGCCCGGACAGCGGCATCCGCACCGTCAAGGACCTCAAGGGGCGGCGCTTCGGCCTGCCGGACTGGGCCGGCGCACAGATCGACTTCACCCGCGCCCAGGCCCTGCGCGGCCTGGAAAACGCCCTCAAGCTCGAAGACCTGCAGGTCGGCGATATGCAACTGCTGAACTTTCGCTACGGCGGCACCTTCAGCGACCAGCCCGTGCACACCGTGGCCGACACCCCGGTGCTGGCAGCCACCCGCCAGGGCCGCAACCTGGAGCTGCAAGGCCTGCTGCGCGGCGAAGTCGATGCGATTTTTCTCAAGGGCGCCAGCGCCGCCCAATACGCCCACGATTTTGGCCTGCACACGGTGATCGATACCGGCGCCCACCCGGACCCGCTGATCCGTAGCAACAACGGCACGCCGCGCACCCTGACCGTCGACCTGCACCTGCTGCAGGAGCATTTCGACGTGGCCAGCGGCATTCTCGATTCGGTGCTGCGCGCCGAGCGCTGGGCCCACACCCACCCCGAAGACACCCGACGCTACCTGGCCCGGGAAACCAACAGCAGCGAATACTGGGTCAGCGCCGCCTATGGCAATGACGCCCACCTGCGCCTGCGCACCGCACTCGACGAACAGGCCATCTCCGCCCTGCAGGACTTTGTCCAGTTCCTGCACCGCTGGCGCTTCATTGCGCAGAGTTTCGATGTACGCCAGTGGATCGATCACCGGCCCTTGCACGCCCTGCTGGACACCCCCATTGCCCTGCCCGGCTAACCCGCCAGGTTTCATGGATTCGAATTGAAGACCCTTATGAGCAAACCACTCGATACCCTTTGGTACACCCACAGCCCAGTGCCCACCGGGCTGGGCATCGCCGTGCAGTCCGGTCGCCTGGCGGAAGCCTTCCTGCCGTTCGGCACCAATATCCAGTCCCTGCGCGAATCCAGCGAACGCGAAGTGCGCGAGGCCCACTACGACCACCACCTGCAGAATTCGGTGCGCCACGGCGGCAACATTCCGGCCATCTGGGCCTATGCCAGCGGCGTGCAGACCCGCGTCCTCGGCCTGTCCTGGAGTGACGAGGTGCAGTTGATCCTGAGCACCGCGGAAAGCGGCGTGAAGAGCATCCGCGACTTGAAAAACCGTCGTTTCGGCTTGCCGAAATGGGCCAATGTGCAAATCGACTTCACCCGCGCCCAGGCCCTGCGCGGCCTGGAAAATGCCCTCAAGCTCGAAGGCCTGGCCGTCAGCGACGTAGAGCTGGTGGACTACCCCTATGGCGGCACCTACAGCGACGAGCAGAAACAACACCTGTACGGCTCGGAAGTCAGCCTCGGGGTGACCCGTTTCAGCCGGCGCAACAACGAACTGATCGGCCTGCTGCGGGGCGACATCGATGCGATCTTCCTCAAGGGCGCCCACGCCGTGCACCTGGCCAACGAATTCGGCCTGCACGTGGTGGTGGACACCGGCTCCCACCCGGACCCGCTGATCCGTTCCAACAACGGCACGCCGCGGACCCTGACCGTGGACACTCACCTGCTGCAGGAACACTTCGACGCCAGTGTGAAAATCGTCGACACCGTGCTGCGCACCGAGCAGTGGGCCTGGGCCAACCCCGAGGAAACCCGGCGTTTTCTCGCCCGCGAACTCAACACCAGCGAGTACTGGGTGGCGGCGGCCTATGGCGAAGACGCCCACCGCCGCCTGCGCACCACCCTGGATGCCCGCTCCATCGAAGCCCTGCAAGACTTCACCGACTTCCTCCATCGCTGGAACTTCATCCCGCGGCGCTTCGATGTACGCGACTGGATCGACTTCAGCGTGCTGGAAAAAGTCATCGGTTCCACCTCCCGCGTCGCTGTTTGATCCTCGGCCAGCGCCTGTGGCAGGTGCTGGCGACTCCCACCGCCCCCGTGCTATCGCCGGCAAGCCGGCTCCTACAAAAAACAATGCAATCACCCGGGGTGCCGGGTGTTGGTTGGGCAGCACTTTGGCCGGTCACGCTTGCTGCTCCAGCAGCACCCTTCACGCAACTTCTGCTGAATAACCGACAGGCTCTTTGGAACGTGTTGGCTCCAACTAACCATGGCCTTTTAAAACAACTTGAAACGTGTCTTTTTAATGATTTAAATCTTTTTATTTCAATAACTTATCAAAACTAAAGAACGAACAAATCCTCTTGGCACGATCTCTGCTCTAGTCCAGATAGAGAAACTTTCAAGGGGGAGATTCAAATGCATAAGCTTAATCCGATTACCAAGAGTATCTGGCTGGCCCTGCTTCTGGCGGGAGGCACCCTCGGTGAGGCGGCATTGGCTGCTGAAGCCGACACCACCGACAGCGAACAGACCCGCAATGAACCGGCATTGAAAACCGTGACCGTCACTGCCCAGCACCGGGAAGAAACCCTGCAAGAGGTTCCGGTGGCGGTATCGGCGGTCCAGGGCACCAGCATCACCGCCGACGGCGTGCGCGCCATGGGCGACATCACCACCTTTATTCCCAACGCCTCGGCCAAGAACCCCGATGGCGACGGCCGCCCCCGCTGGTACATCCGCGGCCTGGGCACCGGTGACACCGGTGCCGCCACGGTTTTCCCGGTGGGCATCTATGCCGACGACGTCTACCTCAACGCGCCCATTGCCGGCGGCGGCCCGCTGTTCGACCTGGAGCGCATCGAGGTCCTGCGCGGGCCCCAGGGCACCCTGTACGGCAAGAACACCACGGCCGGTGCGGTGAACATCATTTCCAAGAAGCCCAGCTTCGACACCGACGGTTTTGGCACCCTGGGTTTTGGCAGCAAGAACGAGCGCATCATCAGCGGCGCCATTGGCGGCGCCCTGGTGGATGAGAAGCTGGCAGCGCGGGTTTCCCTGTACTCCGAGGAACGCGACGGCTTCCAGAAAAACCTCAACGACGACCACACCTACGGCGACGTCAACAAGAAGGCCGTGCGCCTGCAGTTCCTGGCCCAGCTCAACCCGGACCTGGACGCCCTGTTGAAGCTGCACAGCCGCGAGTTCAAGGGCGACGGCAGCAACGGCTCGTTGCCGGTGGGCACCTACTACAACGTCGGCTATCAACGGCCCCATGGGCGCAACACCGACCTCAATGTCAACGAAGACGCCAAGCTCGATCACGATGGCACCTCCCTGACCCTGAACTGGCACCTGGGCGACTACACCCTGACGTCCATCAGTGCCTATGACTGGATTCGCGGGCAGTCCACCAGCGACGCCGACTACACCCCGTACGAAGTCAACGGCGCGGCCATCAGCGACAACAAATACACCCAGTACTCCCAGGAGCTGCGCCTGGCCTCGCCGCAACAGGAAACCCTGCGCTGGCTGCTGGGCGCCCACTACTTCCATGAAGACCTGGACAGTTCGGCCAAGCGCATCATCACCCCGGGCGCGCGCCCAACGGCACCGGTTCGAACCAGGTCGGCACCACGGCCTTTCGCAACCTCGACTACACCCACACCACCGACAGCTATGCGCTGTTCGGCAACCTGACCTACGACTTCACCGATGATTTCAGCGTCACCGGCGGCCTGCGCTGGACCCAGGAAAAGAAAGACATCGACCTCGACCTGACCCAGCTGACCCGCGCCACCGCCAACGGCCCGCTGATTCCCCTGGCGGCGGCCGGCAGCAACGGCAGCAGCGAGAAGGACAAGACCTGGGAAGCCTGGACCTACGACCTGACCCCGGAATACCGCATCAACGACAACCTGCGGGTGTTTATGCGTTACGCCCATGGCTTCCGTTCCGGCGGTTTCAACACCGGCCTGTCCACCAGCCTGTCGCAACTGACCACGGTCGATCCGGAACAGCTGGACGCCTATGAAGTCGGCCTCAAGTCCGAGTGGTTCAACCGCCGGCTGACGGTCAACGCCAACGTTTTCTACTACGACTATTCGGACATCCAGGTGAACCTGTTGACGGTCAACAACGGCGTGTTGACCACCGCCTTGACCAACGGCGCCAAGGGCAAGGTCAAGGGCGCCGAGCTGGAAATCGAAGGCCAGCCCACCGACTACCTGCACCTGCGGGCGGCGGTGTCTTTCCTCGACAGCCAGTACACCGAGTTCAAGAACACCAACCCCACCACCGGCGCGGTGACCGGCGACTACAGCGGCAACAGCTTCGTGCGCTCGCCGCGCAACGTGGTGTCCCTGGGGGCCGACTACACCTTCCCGCTGGAGATCGGCGGCAAGCTGGTGGCCGGTGGCGACGTGAGCTTCCGCGACAAGGAATACTTCCTCGCCGACCGCCAGAGCAGCCCCGACAAGACCCTGAGCCAGCCCCACTACACCCTGGCCAACAGCCGCCTGACCTGGTTCAGCCCGGATAAAAAGCTCAGCGTCACCGGCTTCGTCAACAACCTCACCGACCGTCGCTACCAGGTGCATGGCCGACCCAACGGTGGCCTGGGCCAGTACGTCATCACCTACGGCGACCCACGCACCGTCGGCCTGAGCGTGACCAGCCGCTTCTAACCCACACCCCCTGTAGGAGCCGGCTTGCCGGCGATAGGGCCCCCAGGCCCTGGGCAGGTCTCAAGACCACCATCGCTGGCAAGCCAGCTCCTACCGCAACCCGACCTACCGCACCAACGCGTTGATCGGCATTTTTATTAGAAAGGAATTCACCTTATGTTCCATCGCAATCCGTTGGCCGGCGCCGTGGCGCTGGTCATCGGCAGCCTTGCCGTGCCTGCGTTCGCTGCCGAAAGCTCAACCTCGTCCCCTTCTGCCACCAGCGATCACCTGGATACCGTGGTGGTGCTCGGCACCCGCCGCAGTGATGTCACCGCCCTGGAAAGCGCCGCTCCGGTGGACGTGCTCTCCGGCGAGCAGTTGCAACACACCGGGGCCAGCGACTTGTCCGGTGCCCTGGCCGCATTGTCGCCGTCCTTCAGCTTCCCCC
>NZ_JALQCW010000040.1 GCF_023241715.1 Pseudomonas morbosilactucae | reverse complement strand
CACTCAATACGGCAGCGAGGTGCGGGTCGGCGGCAATCTTTCGGCTACGGCTGGCCAGGATCTGCAGGTAGTGGCCAGCCAGGTGATGGCCCAGGGCAGCCTGGCATTGGCAGCGATGCGGGACGCGTCCATCGAAGCGGCAGCCCATGAGCACCACCGGGCGTCAAAGAGTAAGAAAGTCACCAGTAGCAACGATCAGGTACGTCTAAAGGCCTCCTCGGTGACGGCCGGCGGCGATCTGTCGATTACGGCGGACCAGGACCTGACTCTAGTGGCCAGTCAGGTGAAGGGCGAGCAAAACGTCGCGCTAAATGCCACCCGTGACCTCAATCTGCTGTCCGCCAAGAACGAGAGTGCGTCGTTCTATTCGAAGAAAAGCAAAGGCTCCTTCGGGCGTAGCAGTAGCAAACAGCAGGAGAGCTACCACAGCACCAACATTGCCTCTGTGGTGGAGGCCGGTAAGGACCTGACACTAAACACCAGCAAGAAAGCCGATGGTGGCATGAGCATCAACGGTGGCCGCGATGTCACGGTGATCGGCAGCCAGCTTAAGTCTGGCGCGGACCTGATGGTCGGTGCTACTGGCGATGTGGCGGTCCTCTCCGGTGTCGAGGAGCACGGCTCCTACAGCAAGAAGAGCAAGTCTGGTTTCCTCGGTCTGTCGAAGAGCGGCAAGAGCCAGTTGCAAGCCACAGCGACCCAGGTCGGCAGCGAGCTGAGCGCCGGCAACGATGTAGTGGTGGCCGCAGGCAACGATATCCGCCTGCGTGCCAGTGAAGCCACGGCCGGCAACGATGTCGAGCTGCGCGCCGGGCTGGTCAATGATAGCGGTGACATCAATCTGGTTTCGGCCAACGACAGCGCCTACAGCCGCAGCGTGCAGTACAAGAAAAAGGTCGGACTTTCCTCCTCCGGGGCCAGCGTCTCCTTTGCCTCGGCCAAGGAATCCGGGCGCCAAGCGCAAAGCAGCACCAGCGTGGGCAGCCAGGTGCTGGCCGATCGCGATGCGAGCCTGAAGGCCGAGCGCGACATCAATGTGGTGGGCAGCGGCATCAGCGCCGGGCGCAATGTCAGCCTCGATGCCGGACGCGACGTGAATGTGCTGGCGGCACAGAACAGTTCGGCGGAGCAGGATTGGAAGAAGAGCAAGCAAGTCGGCGTGGGCGTCAGTAGCGACGATAACGGTGTGAGCTTCTTCGCCGGTGCCGAGCTCAACAAGGAAAAGAACCGCGTCGAAACCCAGACCGCCGCCGCCAGCCAGATCAGCGCCGGTGCAGACCTGTCGGTCAATGCCAAGCGCGACATCAATCAGATCGGCTCCGACCTCAAGGCCGTTCATGACATCAACCTGGTGGCCGGTCGTGATATCAAGATTGACGCCGCCCAGGAAGTGCGGGTGACCGAGCAGCAGCGTGAAAGCGAGCGCAATGGCCTGGGCGTCACCCTCAACCACAACTATGGCAAGACCAAGGACGCGGTCAACGGCGCCGGCGATGGTGAAAACAACGTCAGCAAAGCCTCCAGCACCTTCAAGGCCATCGACTCGGTCAGCCAGTTCCTCGCCGGGCCGACCGCCGACGTCAAGCTCGGTAACAGCAAGCAAAGCAGCAGCCAGGAAATCATCGAGCAAGGTAACCGCTCCTCAACGCTGCACGCCGGTAACGACCTCAACCTCACGGCCAACAACGATGTGACTGTCAAGGGCAGCCAGCTGGGTGCCGGGCGCGACATCAACGTCAAAGGGCGCGATGTCACCCTGGATGTGGCCAAGAGCAGCATCAGCGAGGAAACCCGCAACACCGAGAGTTGGGGCGGTATCCACGGCGGCACCAGCGGCGGTTTCAAGATCGGCGTCGGCGGCAGCTTCGGCACCGCCAGCACCGAGAGCAGCCAGGGTTCCTCCACCGTCACCCAACTGGATGCCGGACGCGACATCAACCTCAAGACCAGCAACGACCTGAACCTGATCGGGACCCAGGCCCAGGCCGGACGCAACATTGACCTGGATGCCGGCAACGACCTGAACATCCGCGCCGCGCAGAACGACCAAAGCAGCGAGAACAACCGCAACAGTGGTGGTGGGGAAGTGGGCTTCACCTTCGGCTCCGAAGGCGTGGGCGTCTACGTCAGCGTCAGCATGGGCAAAGGCAATCTGGAGCGGGAAAGCGAGCGCCAGCAAGAGGCTTATCTTTACGCCGGGGACCGTCTAGGCCTCACCAGTGGTAAGGACACCAACATTTCTGGTGCCAACCTGCGTGGTGATGAAGTGATCGGGCGTGTCGGGGGGGACCTGAACGTCGCTTCGGTTGCTGATACCGGCAAGGTCAAGGGCAAGGAATTCGACATCAGCGTCACCGCCACCTTTGGTCCTGCTCCAGGGCTCAGTGGCTCTGTCGGTTACGGCCAGACCACCGGCAAGACCGACTGGGTTGAAGAACAAACCCGCATTACCGGCAAGAACAAGGTCGATATCCGCACCGAAAACCACACCCAGATCGACGGTGCACTGATCGCTGCCGACAACGGCAACCTCAAGCTGGACACCGGCACCCTGGGCTTCAGCGATATCGCCGGCAAGGAAAAGGAGCACGGTTATTACCTGAACGTGGGCGGTACCTACAGCTCCGGTAGTGGCACCACACAAGACAGCAGCCAGGTGGGTAAAGGTAAGGAAGGTGAAACCGGCTGGAGCGTCAACGGCTGGGATTATCAGAAGAACCGTGAGCAGATCGTGCGCGCCACCGTCGGGGCGGGCGATATCGTGGTGCGCAAGGATGCCGAGACTGGGGCCGATTCAACCGCCGGGCTGAACCGGGATGTGAGCAAGGCGTATGAGATCACCAAGGATGAAGAGTCGCGTACGGATTTGTATGCGAGCAGTTCTTCCCTTGGGGCGGTGGCGAGTCCTAAGCAGACGTATGAGCAGTGGAAGAAAAGTGCTGAGTTGTATGGGGAAAAAAGCCAGGAGGCGATGGTAAAACTAGTCCTTCTTTTGGGCAGCATGGGCGTCCTGGTCGCTTCGCCGAGCAATGTTCAGTACACATCCGAAGATATTAATAAAATTCTGGTAGAGACTGAAAACCACCTCAAAACGTTCAGTAAGGATGAGAACCGGCGTTCGGAGGCTATTGAGTTTCGCCTGAGGGAACAGTTTGGTGACCTAAGTTCCGATGGGGAAAAGCTTCTCCTCGCTCGGATGAAGGATATTGCCCGCGAAAGCCCTGAGAAATCAGTTGAGCTGGCAGTCATGCTGGCTAGCTTAAGGAAACCTTCAAACGGTTCGCTAAATCTTGCCGCTGCTCCTGCCGCTGGAGTGATGGGGGCCTTGGCGACTGCGCTGGTCTACTCAGTCGCGTCGCCCCAGACTCAAGAAAATATGCGTTACACAGCCAACTCGGTTGTTGAGAGTGCTAAAAAGTCAGGTGGTGTTGCAAAGGAAGAGGTGCAGAGGCAGCTAAAAATTTCGATCGGCCTTTGGGAGTTGGTAACCCTCACAGCGTTTCCAATTCACCTGCTTGATGATGAAAACCGCAAACTGATCAATCCGATTGTTGATACATCTGGGGGGAATCCAGCCAGTGGGGGCTACGCTGAAGGCGGTGGAGTTATCACCACGCCTCCTACCGGCGGTACTCAGTTGGATGGGGTGCAGAAGGATGGCGCCTATGTGACTCCGGAGCACAAGCTGAATCCGGGAGCGATGTATAGCGAGGGTTCAGAAGGAGTTCCGGAGCTTGTTGAAGGAGCTCATTCACTTGTCGGCGCCAATCGTGCGGTCATTGATCCGCGTAAATTAACGGATTACGCATTAAATCCAGATCATCCAGTTGGCGGTAACAAAGCCCGTGTCTTTGAGTCGGTTCTTGGATTTACAAAGGGCAATTCTGAACTGCTACTGAGGCAGCTTCAGGAAGGAGTAATGAAAAATACCTCGATTCCAGGGAAGGTAGATCAATATGGTTCACGATTTACTGTCGATATACCTGTTATAGGTCCGAATGGAGGTGGGGTTGTTAGAAGCGGGTGGATTTATAAGCACGGTTCAAACACTCCAGAAATGACAACAATTTTTGTGAAGTGATTTTATGTCTTTAAAAATTAACGATGTCGTACGCTTGATAGCGGATGTTCCTTCTGAGGGGGTTTTTTGTGGAAGGCTTGGAGTAATAGTTGCGGTTTTTTCTGAGCCAGAAGAAGCTTATGAAGTTGAGTTTTGTAATGAGGGAGGTATCACTATTGTGCAGGTAGTACTGACGATCTCACAGCTTGAAGTCTTGGAGTGACTTTTAGAGGCTAAAGGAAAATGTGATGTAACTATCATTGAAGGCGCCATTCTTGCACAAAAAATTATGGATGCTCGAACTGGGTTGTCGTCTGACTTAAAATAGGGTGGTAACGTTACGGTTGCGGATATAGATATCCCAGGAATATCGAAAAAAATGGCTGCACATAGTTGGGTTTTTGTCGCAGGTAGGATGGGTGGAGTTGGGGTTTTATAGCTAAAATTGTCCTCAATAAAGCAAGGGGTTCGGTTTGTTGAAGGCGGACTATAAATATAAAATTTTAGATGATATCGCCGATCAGTTAGGTGGCAACAGGGCAGTAAGTGGGGTTGTAAATGTATTTACAGAAAAGCCAGTATGCGTTAGTTTTCTGGGGGCGGGAGAGCAATTTAAGAAAGACATCCAATTTTATAGATGAACAGGGGGGCATGCACCGACCTCCAACGAGAACTCCATAATGGAAAGGTGAGTAATTTGTAGTAAAATTAGGACTTGGTTTTTGGTTCTCTATTGTAATCATTGTAGGGTAAAGCTTAGTCATAATGTTTTTAGGAAGAAGGAGGGGCGAGGCTGGTTACGCATATGCAGAGCTTGAAAGGAGGGTGATAAGCCTGTTGAAATTCTGATGTTGGAAGTTGTTGCTCTGGTGCTTAGGGGAGAACGATCTTCAGAAAATATTCATGATTATCATTGGGCTGTTATTTTGAAGATATTAAGAGGTAATGATCTTTCTAGTGTTTTAGAAGGGTTGCCACAAGAAGAAACAATGGGGTTCAGTTCTGATTTCAGTCTGTTGTGTGCGATTTAGTATATGAGGGCTGTTTGGGTGAGGGTGTTTTTTGGTTCTTTGCGGATTACGAGGGGGGCGTTCTTGACCTTTATGGAAAATAGTTCGCTGTCCCTATAGTCGTAAGCTATTCGCTGGACCTGCTCGCGCCACTAGATAACGAATAAACGAATGTTTTTCCACTATAGTGTCAAGACTGAAATGGTGGATTTATACCGATACTCTATGCTTGTGCGGATAGCAGACCTTGCATATGTCGCCCCATTACACAGAAAAATTCTGCATGTCAGCGACAGGTCCTGTAGCACTATTAAACCTTTGGCACTTCATCATAAATCGCGAGGTTATCCAGCAGTTGAGTCACCGTGCGAATGCGATACGTCGTGGCATCTTGCAGAGTATAAGTGGGGGCTGCTAATTCTGTGTTCTTGGTTGTTAGCAAAAATGTAATTGCAATAAAGGAGCAAGTGCAGAGCCGACTGAGAATTACAATGCTACTCTGGGAGCGGGTAACCTTAATGGGGTTTCCAATTCACCTGCTTGATGATGAGAACCGCAAACTGATCAGTCCGATTGTGATACATCTGGAGGGAATCCAGCCAGTGGGGGCTACGCTGAAGGTGGTGGATTTATCACCACGCCTCATACCGGCGGTACTCAGTTGGATGGGGTACAGAAGGATGGCGCCTATGTGACTCCGGAGCACAAGCTGAATCCGGGGGCGATGTATAGTGAAAGTGATAAGAAGATAGTAGGCTCGGGTGCTGATAATTCTGTCAGTCAGAGTAAACTGATTTCCCAGCTCATAGCAGAGGAAGTCGCAAATGGGCATGCTTTTAACAAACACGTACTCGAGCGAAAGGAGTTTGTCGAACTCGGCGTTAATACTAAAGACCAGTTTCAGAGATTTGTTGAAGGCATTCTCGCTAATCCGGCTACTGAACGGCGACAATCGGTGGATGGTACGATGTACTATCTTGATAATTCGACTAGAACTATATCAGGGTGGTGTCGGTTGGGATAACTATATTAAAGCACAGGTTCCAAAAAAATGAGTGAGCAAATTAAAGAGTTGGATTATGTTGATTTGAGAGTGTCTCCTAAGGAGCTTAGGTATTTTGTACTATGTGGCTTGGCTTTAATGCAAAATGTTCCGGAGGATTCTATTTTTACATATTGCGGTTTAAGCAAGGATGAGATTGTTGAGGTTTCGCTTCGGATGAGGGAAGTTGCTGATAAGAGTGGGGTGCCTATGTAGTTTTATCGATGGGTAGTCTTTTTTTGGGGTTATAGGTGGCTATGGGGATATAGGTTTTTATCAGGAAAATGGGTGTTAAGTATTTTTGATGTAGGAATGCCCTGCCTCAAGCCTAGAGCCCTAGATGATGTTGGAAAAATATATCTCAAAAAATAATTTTTGGATTTAGATGGCGAGAGTTGGTGGGTTTTTAATTGCTCATCATGATTTATTGCTGATGTTGATGCTTTTGTTTTTTTGGCAGGGGAAGATTTGGGGGGGTTAATGATGCGTGGTTGATATGTTGTAATTAAAGAAATTTTGAGTGTTCAAATGTTTGGTTTTTCTGTAATTCCAAAGATAGGGTTAAATTTTTGTTGAGTGCGATAGAGAATTTATTTTTAATGCGTAGGGCTGAAAAGTACAAAGCCCCTCCAGATGAGCTTTGCTAAGTAGTGTGTGATGGTTTTTAAAGGTCATAATGTGGCGGTATTTTATCTTAAGATTTGGCAGGATTGGAATGGTTTCAGGTGAGTGGTTTTTCATTAGTGATTGAGCTTTTTAAAACTTAAGAAGCGGCTAGGTTCTTATCTATAACGTCTGTTGGCTTGTTAACTTTTATTCTTGATTGCCTTATGGGGTTGGATGAGGTTGGAAGACTTTTTTCACTCTAAGGATATCAATAATCTTACGGCGGAAAGGGGGGCTTAGTTTTGTGATCTTGTGATGAATTGCTGCGAACTGAAAGACGTTCTTGACTTGGTTTTCCTAAAGCTTGATGAGTCAGTGAGGGAAGGGACGGTTGAGTTTTTAGAGTTTTTGAAAAATACAAAGGCTCAAGATTCACATCTAAACCATGCAAAGTTGATGTAGAAATATATGTTGTTGGCCGTTATCTGTTTAAAGGGGCGTCACTGGGCGCTATTGCCAAGGAGAGCAGGTCAGTTTTTGAACGATAGGTATCCAATCTGCTGAAACGCTGCCCTGTCAATCCGCGGCGATGTGGGCAGATGAGTGATTCGCCGCACCATTTTGTGTTCCTTCGGATCACTTTCCGTACCTTTGCGTAGCACCCTCCACGGCATCCATTCATAACCCCGAAAACAGCTTCATCCCCATCCCCTTGATTCCCAAACATTTCCCGATTTCCCTGCCATCGGCTTCAGTCCCGTGGCACACTTCCTGCTGTTTATTCCGTTGTTACATACAATATTCTGTTATAGCGGAATAAATACCCTCCTTGGAGTGCTTGTCATGCATCGCGGACCTTCCTTGTTTAAAGCGTGTGTTTTTCTCGTGGCGGCTGTGGCGTCGGTTTCGGCTGTGGGGGTCGCTCAGGCGGCGGACGCTAAGTTGGATTCGGTGCTCAAGCGTGGGCATTTGATTGTGGGCACGGGCAGTACCAATGCGCCGTGGCATTTCCAGGGAGCGGACGGGAAGTTGCAGGGCTTCGATATCGATATCGGGCGGATGGTGGCCAAGGGGTTGTTCAACGACCCGAGCAAGGTGGAGTTTGTGGTGCAGTCCTCCGATGCGCGGATTCCCAATTTGCTGACGGACAAGGTCGATATGAGCTGTCAGTTCATTACGGTCACCGCCAGTCGGGCGCAGCAGGTGGCGTTTACCTTGCCTTATTACCGCGAGGGGGTTGGTCTGCTGTTGCCGGCCAACAGCAAGTACAAGGAGATCGATGACCTCAAGGCCGGCGGCGATGGGGTGACGGTGGCGGTGTTGCAGAACGTGTATGCCGAGGAGTTGGTGCACCAGGCGCTGCCCAAGGCCAAGGTCGATCAGTACGACAGTGTCGACTTGATGTATCAGGCGGTGAATTCGGGCCGGGCCGATGCGGCGGCCACCGATCAGTCGTCGGTGAAGTATTTGATGGTGCAGAACCCGGGACGCTATCGCAGCCCGGCCTATGCCTGGAGCCCGCAAACCTATGCCTGTGCGGTCAAGCGTGGGGATCAGGACTGGTTGAATTTCGTCAATACCACACTGCATGAAGCGATGACCGGGGTGGAGTTCCCGACGTACGCCGCGTCGTTCAAACAGTGGTTCGGGGTGGACCTGCCGACGCCAGAAATCGGTTTCCCCGTCGAATTCAAGTGACCTGATGAGAGTGGGGCGCCCCTCGAAAGCGCCCCGCTCAAGGTATTGCCGACCATGAACTATCAGTTGAACTTTGCCGCCGTGTGGCGCGATTTCGACACCTTGCTGGCGGGGCTCGGGTTGGGCCTGCAGTTGGCGCTGGTGTCGATCGCCATCGGTTGTGTGATCGGCCTGATGATGGCCTTTGCCTTGCTGAGCAAGCATCAGGCGCTGCGGGTGCTGGCGTCGGTGTATGTGACGGTGATCCGCAATACGCCGATCCTGGTGCTGATTCTGTTGATCTACTTTGCCTTGCCAAGCCTGGGCATTCGCCTGGACAAGATCCCGTCGTTCATCGTCACCCTGTCGTTGTATGCCGGGGCTTATCTGACTGAGGTGTTCCGCGCCGGCTTGCTGAGCATTCCCAAGGGCTTGCGCGAAGCGGGGCTGGCGATCGGTCTGGGTGAGTGGCAGGTCCGGGCCTACGTGACGGTGCCGGTGATGTTGCGCAATGTGTTGCCGGCACTGTCCAATAACTTCATTTCGCTGTTCAAAGACACTTCCCTGGCCGCCGCGATCGCTGTGCCGGAGCTGACCTACTACGCCCGCAAGATCAACGTCGAGAGCTACCGGGTGATTGAAACCTGGATGGTCACGACAGCGCTTTATGTGGCTGCGTGTTTCCTCATTGCCCTGCTGTTGCGTCAACTCGAGCAGCGTCTGGCGATTCGCCGCTAGGAGGCCCCCATGTACGAATCACCCAGTTGGTTGCAGGAGTTGTGGGTTGCGCGCGAGGTGCTGTGGGCGGGCTTTCAGACCAGCGTGGCCTGTTCGGCCCTGGCGATTCTGTTCGGGACCTTGATCGGTATTGTTGCCGGGTTGGTGCTGACTTACGGCACCTGGTGGATGCGCCTGCCGTTTCGGCTGTATGTCGACCTGATCCGCGGTACGCCGGTGTTTGTACTGGTGCTGGCGTGCTTCTACATGGCTCCGGCGATGGGCTGGCAGATCAGCGCTTTCCAGGCCGGTGCCCTGGGGCTGACGTTGTTTTGCGGCTCCCACGTGGCCGAGATTGTGCGCGGTGCCTTGCAGGCCATTCCCCGGGGGCAGATGGAGGCCAGCCAGGCCATTGGCCTGACGTTCTTCCAGGCCCTGGGTTATGTGCTGCTGCCTCAGGCGCTGCGGCAGATCCTGCCGACCTGGGTTAACTCGTCTACCGAGATCGTCAAGGCCTCCACACTGCTGTCGGTGATCGGCGTCGCCGAGTTGCTGCTCAGTACCCAGCAGATCATCGCTCGCACCTTTATGACCCTGGAGTTTTACCTGTTCGCCGGTTTGCTCTTTTTCATCATCAACTACGCCATCGAATTACTCGGCCGGCACATTGAAAAGCGGGTGGCCTTGCCATGACTCAAACTCAAGTTTCCACGCCCACAGCCAACGCAGCGTTGCTGAGCATTCGCAACCTGCACAAGCAATACGGCCCGCTGGAGGTGCTCAAGGGCGTCGACCTGGAGATGCAGCGCGGCAATGTGGTGACGCTGATCGGTTCCAGTGGCTCGGGCAAGACCACGCTGCTGCGCTGCGTGAACATGCTCGAGGAGTTCCAGGGTGGGCAGATCCTCCTCGACGGGGAGTCCATCGGTTATCACGAGCACGACGGCAAGCGCCTGCGCCACCCCGAGAAGGTGATTGCCCAGCATCGCGCAATGACCGGCATGGCCTTCCAGCAGTTCAACCTGTTTCCCCACCTCACGGCATTGCAGAACGTCACCCTGGGCCTGCTCAAGGTCAAGAAACTGGGCAAGGACGAGGCCGTGGCCCTGGCGGAAAAATGGCTGGAGCGGGTCGGCCTGCTGGAGCGGCGCCATCACTTTCCCGGGCAGTTGTCCGGCGGCCAGCAGCAGCGGGTGGCGATTGCCCGGGCAATTGCCATGAACCCGAGTTTGATGCTGTTCGATGAAGTGACCTCAGCCTTGGACCCGGAGTTGGTGGGCGAAGTGCTGAGCGTGATCAAGGGCCTGGCCGAAGACGGCATGACCATGTTGCTGGTGACTCACGAAATGCGCTTCGCCTTCGAGGTCTCGGACAAGATTGTGTTTATGAACCAGGGCCGGATCGAAGAGCAGGGGCCGCCCAAGGACCTGTTCGAGCACCCGCAATCGCCGCGTTTGGCGGAGTTCCTCAAGAACACCCGGTTTTGATTTTTTACGGCCACTTTTGCATCAGGAGAAACACCTATGAGCATTACTCGTTACGGCACCGGCAGCACCGCAGGAGGCGGTCAGCCACGGCCATTCGCTCGCGCCGTAGAGGCCGATGGCTGGTTGCATGTGTCCGGCCAGGTGCCGGCGGTGGATGGGGAGGTTATTGTTGGCGGGATCGTCGAGCAGACGCGCCAGACCTTGAACAACCTGGTGGCGATCCTCGAAGAGGCCGGCTACGGCCTGGAAGATGTGGTGCGTGTCGGCGTGTGGCTGGAAGACCCACGGGATTTCTGGAGCTTCAACAAAGTCTTCGGCGAGTATTTCACCCCGGAACACGCGCGGCCCGGGCCTGTGTGCAGGCCAGCATGATGGTGGACTGCAAGGTCGAGATTGATTGTGTGGCGTACAAGCGGCGGTAAGTGGTTAGCTGCAAGCGGCAAGTCTGTTTCGGCATTTGGGATTGAACCCTGGGTGCTATGAATTTTTTGGAGAAGGCCAGGTAGATGACTGAAGACCACATCAAGCGTCGGGCCAAGGGGCTGGATCGGGCGTTCGATATTCTCGATTTCCTCAAGGAGATTGGCCAGCCGCTGCGCCCCAACGATATTGCCAGCGGCATCGGCAGCCCCAAGTCCACGGTCTACGAGTTGGTGGCGTCGTTGCTGGAGCGGCGGATTCTGGAACCGGTGGGCAAGGACGGTCACGTTTACCTCGGCCGTCAGCTGTATTTTCTCGGCCAGGCCCACTTGCGCCATTTCGACCTCAGCCGTGAGGCCGATCACGCCTTGCAGGACATCGTCAGCCAGACTCATGAAACCGCGCAGATGTGCCTGCTCAACGGGCGCAAATACACGGTGGCGCTGATGAAGGAGGGCGAGCGGCATTTTCGTATCTCCTCGGACATCGGCGAGAACGCGCCGATTCCCTGGACCGCTTCCGGGCGCTTGCTGCTGGGGCATTTGAGCGACGAGCAGATTGTCGAGCTGATCGACCCGCAGGACTTTACCTTGCCCGATGGCCAGCGCCTGCCCCTGGAGACCTTTCTCAAGGAGATTCGCCAGGCCAGCGTCGACGGTTTTTTTTCCTTCGACAGTGTCGCCGACACCTTTACCCATTGCTTCGCGGCCCCGGTCCGGGATGAGCGCGGGGTGTGCATTTGCACCCTGTGTATCGTCGCGCCCCGGGCCGATGCGCAGAAAAACTACAACGACTACCGTCAGGTGCTGATCACTAGCGCGAACAACCTGGCGCGGCGTATCAACGACTAGCGACGGCCCACGGCGGCCTCGCAGATAAGGAGTGTGCACATGACTTCTGCCTTGACCAACGCTGCGGTGGAGAAGGGCGCAGCCCAGCCCGGCGCCCACCTGTTGCGCGATGTCAGCCTGCCGGCCCTGGTGCTGCACCGTGAGGCACTGGAGCACAACATTCGCTGGATGCAGGCCTTTGTCAGCAATAGCGGCGCCGAGCTGGCGCCCCACGGCAAGACCAGCATGACCCCGGCGCTGTTTCGCCGGCAGTTGGAGGCGGGCGCCTGGGGCATCACCCTGGCCACCGCCGTGCAGACGCGCGCTGCCTATGCCCATGGCGTACGCCGGGTGCTGATGGCCAACCAACTGGTGGGCACGCCGAACATGGCACTGATTGCCGAGCTGCTGGCGGACGGGCATTTCGATTTCTACTGCATGGTCGATCACCCGGACAACGTCGCCGACCTTGGCGCTTTCTTCGCCTCGCGTGGTGTGCGGCTGAAGGTGATGATCGAGTACGGCGTGGTCGGCGGTCGTTGCGGTTGCCGCAGTGAGCAGGAGGTGCTGGAGCTGGCCAGGGCCATCCAGGCGCAACCGGCCCTGGCCCTGTGCGGCATCGAAGGTTACGAAGGGGTGATTCACGGCGACCAGGCCATCAGCGGCATTCGTGCCTTCGCCGCCTCCCTGGTGCGCCTGGCGGTGGACCTGCAGGACGATGGGCTGTTCGCTATCGACCAGCCGATCATCACCGCTTCAGGTTCCGCCTGGTATGACCTGATTGCCGAATCCTTCGAGGCGCAGAACGCGCAAGGGCGTTTCCTGAGCGTGTTGCGGCCGGGCAGTTACGTGGCCCATGACCACGGTATCTACAAGGACGCTCAGTGCTGTGTGCTGGATCGGCGCAGCGATCTGCACGAGGGGTTGCGTCCGGCCCTGGAGGTCTGGGCCCATGTGCAGTCGTTGCCGGAGCCGGGCTTGGCGGTGATCGCCCTGGGCAAGCGCGACGTGGCTTATGACGCCGGCTTGCCGCTGCCACTGCGCCGCTATCGTGTCGGCGGCGACGTCAGCACTGACGCCGGCGCCGGGGATGATATGAGCGCGTGCAAGGTGACCGCCGTGATGGATCAGCATGCATTTTTGACCGTGGCGCCCGGGGTGGAATTACGGGTTGGCGACATCATGTCCTTCGGGACCTCGCACCCGTGCCTGACCTTCGATAAGTGGCGGGTGGGGCTGTTGGTGGATGAGCACCTGCAGGTGATCGAGAGCCTGGAAACCTGCTTCTGACCAGGAGGGGTGTGCGCTGAGGAGGAGGCCGAGAAGATGAACCGCAAGCAACGCATCGCTGCCATCGGCGAATGCATGATCGAACTGCAACAACGCGCCGACGGCAGCCTGCAACAGAGCTTTGGCGGCGACACCCTGAATACCGCGGTGTACTTGGCCCGTGAACTGGGGGCGGGCGCGCACGTCGACTATGTCACCGCCCTGGGCGACGACCGTTTCAGCGACGCCATGTGCCACAGCTGGGCCGAGGAAGGCCTCGGCCTGGGGCTGGTGCAGCGTCTGCCAGGTCGTTTGCCGGGCCTGTATTGCATCCAGACCGATGCCCAGGGCGAGCGGCGTTTTCTTTATTGGCGTAACGAAGCGGCGGTGCGTGATTGCTTCACCACGCCGGCGGCCGAGCCGATTCTGGCAGCGCTGGTGGATTACGCCGTGCTGTATTTCAGTGGCATCACCCTGGCCGTGCTGGGCGAGCAGGGTCGCAAGAGGTTGATCGACACCTTGAGCGAAGCACGCCGGCGCGGCGCGCAGATCGTCTTTGACAACAACTACCGGCCACGGCTGTGGGCCTCGGTTGAACAGGCGCAAGGGGCTTATCGCGAGGTGTTGGCCTATGTCGACCTGGCGTTGCTGACGGTGGACGACGAGCAGGCGCTGTTCGGGTTTGCCGATGCCGATCAGGTGTTGCGTGCCTACCCGAACATCCCGGAAGTGGTGCTCAAACGCGGCGCCGAGCCGTGCCTGGTTCGGTGTGCCGGGGCGGTGTCCGAGGTGCCTGCACTGCGCGTGGACAAGGTCGTGGACACCACGGCAGCGGGGGATTCGTTCAGTGCGGCGTACCTGGCCAGGCGTTTGCTGGGGGGCAGCCCGGTGCAAGCGGCAGAGGCCGGACACCGCCTGGCGAGCCAGGTCATCCAGCACCCCGGCGCCCTGATTCCCCGAGCCTGAAGCGTAGGGGGTCAGTCGCGGTAGAAGACTTGCACCAGGTGGTAGCCGAATTTGCTTTTGATTGGCCCGTGCACGGTGCGCAGGGGCTTTTTGAAGATGACCTGGTCGATGGCGCCGACCATTTGCCCCGGCCGGACTTCGCCCAGGTCGCCACCGCGTTTGCCGGAAGGGCACGTGGAGTATTTCTTGGCCAGAACGTCGAAGGCTTCACCTTTGGCGATACGCTGCTTGAGCTGTTCGGCCTCTTCGGCGGTTTTCACCAGGATGTGGCGGGCTTGGGCTTTCATGGGGCAGTTACCTTGGAACGGTGCGGACGGCGGCCGCGGATTATGCCTGAATTCAAGGGGACGGGCTGATCATCTGGCGGATCTTCTGGGCCAGGGCTTCGATGGAAAACGGCTTGGCCATCAGGTCCATGCCTTCTTCGAGAAAGCCCTGGCGCTCGGCGGCTTTTTCCGCGTAGCCGGTCATGAACAGCACCTTGAGGTCGGGCCGTTGCTGGCGGGCGATTTCGGCCAATTGTCGACCGTTCATACCCGGCAAGCCGACGTCGGTCACCAGCAGGTCGACCCGCAGTTCCGACTCAAGCAAGGGCAGGGCGCTGCGGGCGTCTTCGGCTTCATGGGCCTGGTAGCCCAATTCGTTGAGCACATTGACCACCAGCATGCGCACCGCCGGGTCGTCCTCGACCACCACCACCGATTCGCCGGCAATGGCGCACGGGGCTTCGCTGCTGATCGGCGCGGCCGCGGGTTCGGGCTTGGCGTACAGGCGCGGCAGGTACAGGCGCACGCTGGTGCCCTGGCCCGGTTCGCTGGTGATGCTGACGTGGCCGCCGGACTGCTGGGCGAAGCCATAGATCATCGATAACCCCAGGCCCGTGCCCTGGCCGATGGGTTTGGTGGTGAAGAACGGGTCGAACGCCTTGGCCAGGATGCGTGGGCTCATGCCGGCGCCGTTGTCGCTGACGCTGAGCATCACGTAGTCCCCTGCCTTGACCGGTTCCAATGTGCTGATGTCGCTGCCGTCGAGGTAGCTGTTGGCGGTTTCGATCAGCAGTTGGCCGCCATTGGGCATGGCGTCGCGGGCGTTGATCACCAGGTTGAGCAGGGCGTTTTCCAGTTGGCTGGCGTCGGTGTTGACCGGCCACACCCCCTCGCCCAGTTGCAGCTGCAGTTCGATGTGCTCGCCCTTGGTGTGGTTGAACAGTTCCTGCAGCGACAGCACCAACTGGTTGGGCTCCAACGGCTGACGGTCCAGGGACTGGCGACGGGAGAAGGCCAGCAGGCGATGGGTCAGGGCGGCCGCACGTTTGGCCGAAGACACCGCGGCCTCGGTGAAACGCCCGATCTCGGCGCTGCGGCCGTTGTCGATGTAGCGCTGCATCAGGTCCAGGCTGCCGATGATGCCAGTGAGCATATTGTTGAAGTCATGGGCGATGCCGCCGGTGAGCTGGCCCACGGCTTCCATCTTCTGCGCGTGGCGCAGGGCGTCCTCAGCGCGCTCGCGTTCGAACATTTCGTTTTGCAGGCGCTGGTTGGCGGTGGCCAGGGCTTCGGTGCGTTGGTTGACCCGCTCTTCCAGGGTTTCATTGAGGTTGCGCAGGGCCTCTTCGGTTTCCTTGCGCTCGGTTTCATCGCTGACAAAGATGTAGAAACCGTTGATCGCACCATCGCCGCCGTGGCGTGGCAGGTACTTCATCAGGGCATGGCGCGGGCGGCCGTCGCGGTGCGGCGAGTTGGTCTCGAAGCTGCACGGCCTGCCGGCCAGGGCCGCTTCGATCTTGTCGATGCGGGTGGCGTAGACCTCGTCGCCGAGCACTTCGCGAATGGTCTTGCCGTACATCTCTTGCGGGGTCAGGCCGTACCAGTCGAGGTAGGCGCTGTTGTTCAGGCGAAAGCGCTGCTCACGGTCGACATAGCCGATCAGCACCGGCATGGCGTTGATGATCAGTTGCAGTTCGGTCTGGCTCTGGCGCAGGGCCTGTTCCATTTCCTTGCGTTCGGTGAGGTCCAGGGCGGCGCCGAGGAAACGCATCGGCCGGCCGTGGTGGTCCTTGTAGCAGCGGCCCCGGGCGAACACCCAGCGAATGTGCCCGTCGGCCAGTTGCAGGCGGTATTCCTCGGCGTATTCGGTGCCGTGGGTGATGCAGTACTTGATGCTGCGGGCCACCATGCCGCGGTCTTCCGGGTGCACGCCCTTGAGGTATTCGCTGATGGGCAGTTGCCCGGCTTGTTGCGGGTCGACACTGTGCAGTTGGGCGAAGTGGCTGTCGGCGATAAAACGGTCTTCGCCGATGTCCCAGTCCCAGGTGCCCACGGCGTCGGTGGCGGCCAGGGCCAGTTGCAGGCGCTCTTCGGTTTCGTGCTGGGCGCGCAGGCTGTCGTCGGAGCGCTGCTTTAGCTCCAAGGCGATACGCCGACGCTCGTTGGTTTCGATGGCGGTGATCAGCACCCCGGCCACGGCACCGCGTTCATCGCGGATCGGGCTGTAGGTCAGGTCCAGCCAGACGTCGGCTTCACCGTCGTGGCGTTGCAGGGTGAAACGCTGTTCGCTGAAGCTGCGCACCTGACCTTGCAGCACCGCCTGGTAGATGGGCGCGGTGAAGTCTTCCAGCTCCGGCCAGACCCGGTGCGTCGGCTGGCCAAAGGCCCAAGGGTGTTTGGGGCCGCTGAGCAGGGCGAAGCCGTCGTTGTAGATTTGCGCCAGTTGCGGCCCCCAGAGCAAAAGCATGGGCATGGGCGAGTGGATCACAATGTCCACGGCGGTGCGCAGGCTCTGCGGCCATTGGGCCGAGTCGCCCAGGGACGTGGTGGACCAGTCCAGACGGGCGATCAGGGTTTCGGCCGCGCTGGCTGAAGAGGGGGCATTCATAGTGCTGAGTCCTGGGGTGGCGCTGTTGCTGGGTCGGTCGGGTGAAGCTTTTTAGACAGGCACGGTCAGATAAATCTGGCGGAGCAGATGAGCAGTCTAGAGGGCTTGGGGCGATGTGGCGAGTTCAGAGCGGGCACGTCGGCTGTGGCCCGGGTGAGTGGGCGGCCAGGGCTGGAATAGCCTGGCCGCCGCATCGTGCGGGTCAGTCGCGCAGTTCCGCACGGTCACGAAACTGCTCCAGCGCCTCGGGGTTGGCCAGGGCGTCGGTGTTTTTTACCGGCAGGCCGTGCACCACGTTGCGCACCGCCAGTTCGACGATCTTGCCGCTGATGGTGCGGGGAATGTCCGTTACCGCGAGGATTTTCGCCGGCACATGGCGCGGCGTGGTGTTGGCGCGGATCACGTGGCGTATCCGCTCCTGCAGCGCCTCATCCAGTTGCCGACCGTCTTGCAGCCGGACAAAGAGCACTACCCGCACATCGCTGTCCCAGTGTTGGCCGATGGCCAGGCTGTCCAGGACCTCATCGAGTTTTTCCACCTGGCGATAGATTTCTGCGGTGCCGATGCGCACGCCGCCGGGGTTGAGTACGGCGTCGGAGCGCCCGTGGATCAGCCAGCCGCCTTCGGCCAGTTGCTCGGCGTAGTCGCCCTGGGCCCAGACCCCGGGGAACTGGCTGAAATAGGCCGCGCGCAGTTTTTCCCCGTCCGGGTCGTGCCACAGGCCGATAGGCATGGCCGGAAAGTGCCGGGTGCAGACCAGTTCACCCTTTTCCCCGATCACTGGCTGCCCGGCGTCGTTCCAGACCTCGATGGCCATGCCCAGGCTCTTGCCTTGCATCTGCCCGCGACGCACCGGCTGCACCGGGTTGCCGATGACAAAGCAGGAGACGATATCGGTGCCGCCGGACATCGAGGCCAGGCACAGGTCGCCCTTGAACGCGCGGTACACGTAGTCGTAGCTTTGCGGCGCCAGGGGCGAGCCGGTGCAGAGCAGGGTCTTCAGGCTGTCCAGGCGGTGGCTCTGGCGCGGCTCGATGCCGGCTTTTTCCAGGGCGGCGAGGTATTTGGGGCTGGTGCCGAAGACGTTGATGGCCTCGGCGTCGATCAGCTCCAGCAGGTGCTCGGGGTCCGGGTGGAACGGTGAGCCGTCATAGAGCACCAGGCTGGCGCCCACGGCCAGGGCCGAGACCAGCCAGTTCCACATCATCCAGCCGCAGGTGGTGTAGTAGAACAGCCGTTCGCCGGGCCCCAGGTTGCTGTGCAGGCCGTGCTCCTTGAGGTGTTGCAGAAGCACGCCGCCGGTGCTGTGTACGATGCACTTGGGGATGCCGGTGGTGCCGCTGGAATAGAGGATGTACAGCGGGTGGGCAAAGGGTACGGCGACGAAGGTCGGGTCGCCGCCCGGGGTGTAGAAGTGCTGCCACAGGGTGACATTGGCGGGTGTCTTGAAGTCCTCGGCCCGGGCTTCGGGGCGGGTGTAGGGCACGATGACCAGCTGTTCCAGGGACGGCAGGCGTTCGAGGATTTCGTTGACCTTGGCGGTCTGGTCGATGTCTTTGCCGGCGTAGCGGTAGCCGGCACAGGTGATCAGCACCTTGGGTTCGATCTGACCGAAGCGGTCGATCACCCCTTGGGTACCGAAGTCGGGCGAGGAGCACGACCAGATCGCCCCCAGGCTGGTGGTTGCGAGCATGGCCACCAGGGTTTGCCAGGTGTTGGGCATGCACGCCGCCACCCGGTCGCCCAGGCCAACGCCGGCGGCCTGCAGGCTGCGTTGCAGGCCTGCCACCTGGGCCGCCAGTTCGGCGTAGGTCAGTTGTTCGCGCTGGCCGTTCTCGTTGATCGCCACCACCGCCACTGCGGTGTCACGGCGCTTGAGCAGGTGCTCGGCAAAGTTCAGGGTCGCGCCGGGAAACCATTGCGCGCTGGGCATCTGCAGACCTTCGCGCAGCACGCCTTCAGACGCCTGGTGAAAGCTGACCTCAAAGAAGTCGACGATCGCCTGCCAGAAGCTTTCCCGCTGGTCGATGCTCCACTGATGCAGCGCGGGGTAGTCGGCCAACTGCAAGTCATGACGCTGATTGATAAACCGCCGAAAGGCGTCCATCCGGGTACTGCTGATGTGCTCGGCGCTGGGTTGCCAGAGTATGTCGGACATAAAGGCCTCTTATTATCTGATCGGCAAGCACGCTCTGCTTACCGCTTACCGCTTTGCCTCCTATTGCGCCAACCACCCACCATCGATGTTCCACGCCGCGCCACGCACCTGGCTGCCGGCTTCACTGCATAAAAATAGCACCAGCTCGCCCAGGTGAGCCGGGGTGACGAACTCCAGGGACGGCTGTTTTTCGGCCAGCAGATCGTGTTGCGCCTGCTGCGGGTCGACCCCGGCAGCGGCCCGGTCATCGATCTGCTTTTGCACCAAAGGCGTCAGCACCCAGCCCGGGCAGATGGCATTGCAGGTGACATTGCTGGTGGCGGTCTCCAGGCCCACCACCTTGGTCAGGCCGATCACCCCATGCTTGGCGGCTACATAGGCAACCTTGCCCACGGAACCGACCTGGCCGTGCACCGAGGCGATGTTGATGATCCGCCCCCAGCCTTTGGCGCGCATGCCCGGCAAGCTCAGGCGGGTGCTGTGGAACACCGAGGACAGGTTGATGGCGATGATCGAATCCCAGCGCTCCACGGGGAAGTCTTCCACCGTGGACACATGTTGGATGCCCGCGTTGTTGACCAGGATATCGACGCCGCCGAACTCCCGTTCGGCGTAGGCGATCATCTCGGCAATCTGCGCCGGGTCGCTGACGTCCGCTGGGTGATGGCCGACCTTGCCGCCGCTGTGTTGATTGAGTTGTGCGACCTCGGCGATCACCTTGGAGGCGTCGCCAAAACCATTGAGGATCAGGTTGGCCCCGGCCTTGGCCAGACCCAGGGCGATCCCCAAGCCGATGCCGCTGGTGGAACCGGTGACCAGGGCGGTCTTGCCCGAAAGACTGTTCATGGAAAATGCCTCACACAATGCCAGTGGCGTAGAAGGTCGCGATGACCACGAAGACCGCCAGGGTCTTGATCAGGGTAATGCAGAAAATGTCCTTGTAGGCTTCGCGGTGGGTCAGCCCGGTCACCGCCAGCAGGGTAATCACCGCGCCGTTGTGGGGCAGGGTGTCCATGCCGCCGCTGGCCATGGCGGCCACCCGGTGCAGCACTTCCAGGGGAATGTTGGCGGCGTGGGCGGCGCTGATAAAGCTGTCCGACATGGCCGCCAGGGCGATGCTCATGCCGCCGGAGGCCGAGCCGGTGATGCCCGCCAGCAAGGTCACGGTAATGGCTTCATTGACCAGCGGGTTGGGGATGCTTTTCAACCAGTCGGCCAGCACCAGGAAGCCCGGCAGGGACGCGATCACTGCGCCGAAACCGTATTCCGAGGCGGTGTTCATGGCCGCCAGCAAAGCGCCGCTGACCGCGCTTTTGCTGCCTTCGGCCAGCTTGCTGCGAATCGCTTTAAAGCCGAACGCCAGGACCAGCAGGATGCCCATCAGCAGCGCCGCCTGCACGGCCCAGATGGCGGTGAGCTTGGCGATTTCGGTGGTCACGGGCGCGCTCATGCCCGGCAGCGCCAGGCTGTGGGTCTTGCCGTACCACTGCGGAATCCAGTGGGTGAACAGCAGGTTCATCACCCCCACCAGCAGCAGTGGCGACAGGGCGATCCAGGGATTGGGCAGTTTGATGTCTTCGGCGGTTTCCGGTTCATTGCGCAGTTCGGTGCCGTAGCCTTCACCGGCTTTCTGCGCCTTGTTGCGCTGGCGCTGGAGAAACAGCATGCCGGCGCAGAACACGAAAATGGTGCCGATTACCCCGAGCCAGGGCGCGGCCCAGGCGGTGGTGTTGAAGAAGGTGCTGGGGATGATGTTCTGGATCTGCGGCGTGCCGGGCAGGGCGTCCATGGTGAACGAGAACGCACCCAGGGCAATCGTCGCCGGGATCAGGCGCTTGGGGATATTGCTCTGGCGGAACATTTCGGCGGCGAACGGATAGACCGCGAACACCACCACGAACAGCGAGACGCCGCCGTAGGTCAGCAAGGCGCACACCAGCACAATCACCAACATCGCTTGGCGAGTGCCCAGCAAGCGAATGGCCGCCGCAACGATGGAGCGCGAGAAGCCCGACAGCTCGATCAGCTTGCCGAACACCGCACCCAGCAGGAACACCGGGAAATACAGTTTGATAAAGCCGACCATCTTCTCCATGAACACCCCGGTGAAGGCGGGCGCGACGGCGGACGGGTCAGTGAGCAGGACGGCGCCGAGGGCGGCGATGGGGGCAAAGAGGATGACGCTGTAGCCACGGTAGGCGGCGAGCATCAGCAGCGCCAGGGCTGCCAAGGCAATGATCACACTCATGGTGTGTCTCTCCAGGATTGTTATTTTTGTGGGGTGTTGCGTGTGGAGAGGGTTATAGCGAGAACTGTGCCATTTGTTTAAGTTATTGAAATATATGGATATTTTTATTTTTTTTGCAGTGAGTTTATGGGGTTTGTCTCTTTTTTGAGACTTTTTTTTGGGTGGGGTGGCCTCATCGCTGGCAAGCCAGCTCCTACAGGGCAGTGTTGACCCCTTGTGGGAGCTGGCTTGCCAGCGATACAGGCTCTGCTGTCTCCATAAAGAGAACGCTGTCTCTTTATATAGACTCAACTATCCCCAGTGCTGCCATTTTCTTGTACAGGGTCGACCGCCCCAGCCCCAGACGCTCCGCCGCCGCGCCGACCTTGCCTTGGCATTGCTCCAGGGTGGTTTCGATCAGGTGGCGGTCGAAGCGCTCGCGGGCGGCGGCGAAGGTTTCGTTGCGCAGCGGCTCGACCGGCTGGCTGCGCTGCACCGGGCTGAAGGTGCCAATTGCCGCGCGAATGTCCGCGGCATTGAGCATCAGGTCGTCGCTGAGCAGCGCCGCGCGCTCCAGCACATTGCGCAGCTCGCGGATATTGCCCGGCCAGGCGTGCTGGCCCAGCAGGTCCAGGGCTGGGTGGTCCAGTTCATGCTGGCTGCGCAGCTCTTCCAGAATCGCCTCGCTCAGGGCCGGCAGGTCATCCAGGCGTTCGCGCAAGGCCGGCACCCGAATCGGTAGGACGTTGAGCCGGTAATACAGGTCGGCACGGAACTCGCCCCGCTGAATCGCTGCCTCCAGGTCGGTGGAGGTGGCAGCGATCACCCGCACGTCGCTCTGGATCACTTCATTGGAGCCCACAGGCTCGAACTCCTTTTCCTGCAACACCCGCAGCAATTTGCTCTGCAGGGGCAGGGGCATGTCGCCGATTTCATCGAGAAACAGGGTGCCGCCCTGGGCGATCTGCAACTTGCCGGCGCGGCCTTTACGGTCGGCACCGGTGAAGGCGCCGGGCGCAGTGCCGAAGAACTCGGCTTCCAGCAGGGCCTCGGGAATCGCCGCGCTGTTGACGCTGACAAAGGCCTTGTGGGCCCTGGGCGAGGCGGCGTGAATGGCCTGGGCCAGCAGCTCCTTGCCGGTGCCGGTTTCGCCTTGCAGCAGCACCGGGGATTCGGTGCTGGCGCTGCGCCGGGCTCGGCGCTTGACCTCCAGGCTGGCGGCGCTGGTGCCGATGAAGTGGGCGAAGTTGTACTTGGTCTGCCGGGCCCGCAGCAGGGAGCGGGTCGAGGCCAGCTCTTCCTGCATGCTCAGGTAGCGCTTGAGCATGGGGGAGAGGCTGCGCAGCTCATCGAACAGGGCAAAACCGATGGCGCCGATCACCGTGCCGGCGTCGTCGTGGATCGGCAGGCGCATGACCACCAGGGGTTCTTTGGGGGTGTCTTGCATGTCCAGGAGGATCGGCCGCCCGGTGCGCACCACCTCGCGCAGCAGGCTGCCGGGGATCACGCTTTCGCAGGCCTTGCCGATGGCGAACTCGGCGGACTCCAGGCCAAAGCGCCGGGCGTAGCGTTCATTCATCCAGACGATATTCGCATCACGGTCGACGATCACCGTGCCTTCGCTGGATTGCTCGATGATTTCGAACAGCGAGCGGATCGCCAGTTGCCGCACCCGCTGGTAATCCTTGAGGCTCTCGCTGTTGTTCATGGACGCACCCTGAAAATAGACGCGAAGGATTATGCCCGATGGGTGGGTCGGGGGTTAGCCTGCAAGCCGCAAGCCTCAAGCTTGAAGGCGCTATCGCTGGCGAGCCAGCTCCTACAGGGGGGCTAGCCGGGATGGGCGGCGGCGAGCAGTTCCTGGGTGTAGGGGTGTTGGGGGGTGTTGAAGACGTCGTCGCTGGCGCCGCGTTCCACCACTTGGCCGTCCTTGATCACGATCATGTCGTGGGCCAGGGCGCGGACCACCGCCAGGTCGTGGCTGATAAACAGGTACGTCAGGCCGTGTTTTTCCTGCAGTTGGCGCAGCAGCGCCACCACCTGTTTCTGCACGGTGCGGTCCAGGGCCGAGGTGGGCTCGTCCAGCAAAATCAGCGCCGGCTTGAGCACCAGGGCCCGGGCAATAGCGATGCGCTGGCGCTGGCCCCCGGAGAATTCATGGGGGTAACGGTGGCGGCTGTCCGGGTCCAGGCCGACTTCCTTGAGCACCTGGATCACCTGCTCCTCGCACGCCTGGGCGCCGCACTGACTGTGGACTTCCAGGCCTTCGCTGATGATCTGTGCCACCGACATGCGCGGGCTGAGGCTACCGAATGGGTCCTGGAACACCACCTGCATCTGTTTGCGCCAGGGCCTCAGTTGCTTCTGGTTGAGGCCATCCAGCGACTCACCCTGGAAGCGGATGCTGCCCTCGGATTCCAGCAGGCGCAGGATCGCCTGGCCCAAGGTTGATTTGCCCGAACCGGACTCGCCGACGATGCCCAGGGTCTTGCCCCGTTGCAGGCTCAGGCTGATGCCGTCCACCGCCCGCAGGTATTGCTTGCGGCGGAACAGGCCGCCGCCGATCTGGAACTGCACACTCAGGTTGTCCACCTGCAGCACCACCTCGCGTTCGTCCCGGGGCAGGGCTTGCCCCTCGGGCTCGGCGTGCAGCAGTTCGCAGCTGTAAGGGTGCTGCGGCGCGTTGAACAGGGTTTCGCAGTCAGCCTGTTCGACGATTTGCCCGGCCTTCATCACGCACACGCGCTGGGCGATGCGCCGCACCAGGTTCAGGTCGTGGCTGATCAGCAGCAGGGACATGCCCAGGCGCTGCTGCAGGGATTTGAGCAGCAGCAGGATCTTGCGCTGCACCGTCACGTCCAGGGCAGTGGTGGGCTCATCGGCAATCAGCAGTTCCGGCTCGCACGCCAGGGCCATGGCGATCATTACCCGCTGACGCTGGCCGCCGGAGAGTTGATGGGGGTAGGCCTTGAGCCGTTCCTTGGGCTTCTGGATACCCACCAGCTCCAGCAGTTCGAGGATCCGCGCCTGCGCCTCCTTGCCCCCCAGGCCACGGTGCAGGAGCAGGGTTTCGCCGATCTGCTTTTCCACGCTGTGCAGCGGGTTGAGCGAGGTCATGGGTTCCTGGAAGATCATGGCGATGCGATTGCCCCGCAGTTTTTGCAGGGTTGCGCGGTCGGCCCCCAGCAACTCCTGGCCGCGATAGCGCACGCTGCCACTGCTCTGGCAGCCGGTGTCGGGCAGCAGTTGCAGGATCGAGTGGGCGGTCACCGATTTGCCCGAGCCGGACTCGCCCACCAGGGCCAGGCATTCGCCGGGGCGGATGTCCAGGCACAGGTCGCGCACCACCGCCTGGCCGTTGAAGGCGACGCTGAGGTTGCGAATTTCGATCAGGGCTTCAGTCATGTTTTACAGTCCGCTTTATAAACGTGGATCAAGATCGGGGATCAAACGCATCGCGCAACGCCTCGCCGATAAACACCAGCAGCGAGAGGATCAGCGCCAGGGTGAAAAAGGCGGTCAAGCCTAGCCACGGTGCCTGCAGGTTCTGCTTGCCCTGGGCAATCAGCTCGCCCAGTGACGCGCTGCCGGCGGGCATGCCGAAGCCGAGGAAATCCAGGGCGGTGAGGGTGGAGATGGCGCCGGTGAGGATGAACGGCAAATAGCTCAGGGTGGCGTTCATCGCATTGGGCAGGATGTGCCGCAGGATCACCTTGCGGTCGCTCAGGCCCAGGGCCCGGGCAGCCTTGACGTACTCCAGGTTGCGCCCGCGCAGGAACTCGGCGCGTACCACGTCCACCAGGGCCAGCCAGGAGAACAGCGCCATGATCCCCAGCAGCCACCAGAAGTTCGGCTCGACGAACCCCGAGAGGATGATCAGCAGGTACAGCACCGGCAGCCCGGACCACACCTCCAGCAAGCGCTGGCCCAGCAGGTCGACCCAGCCACCGTAGTAGCCTTGCAGGGCGCCGGCGGCGATGCCGATCAGGGCGCTGATGGCAGTCAGGGCCAGGGCGAACAGGATCGACACGCGGGCACCGTAGATCACCCGCGCGGCCACGTCCCGGGACTGATCGTCGGTGCCCAGCCAGTTCTCCGCGCTGGGCGGGCTGGGGGCGGGGCGGGTCAGGTCATAGTTGGGGGTGTCTTCACTGAAGGCAATCGGCGGGAACAGCAGCCAGCCGCCGTCCTGGCGAATCAGTTGTTGCACGTAGCTGCTGCGATAGTCGGCCTGGAATGGCAACTGGCCGCCGAACTCCTGCTCGGTGTGACGCTTGAAGGCCGGGAAATACAACGAGCCTTGATAGCTGACCACCAGAGGCTTGTCGTTGGCGATCAGTTCGCCGCCCAGGGTCAGGATAAACAGGCCGATAAACAGCCACAACGACCACCAGCCGCGGCGGTTTTTCTTGAAACGGTCGAAGCGCCGGCGCGCCAGAGGAGAGAGCTTGAGCATCAGGCGTTCCTCGCGGCGAAGTCGATGCGCGGGTCGACCAGGGTGTAGCACAGGTCGCCGATGAGTTTTATCAGCAGGCCGAACAGGGTGAAGATAAACAGCGAGCCGAACACCACCGGATAATCCCGGGACACCGCGGCTTCATAGCTCATGCGGCCCAGGCCATCGAGGGAGAAAATCACCTCGATCAACAGTGAACCGGCGAAGAACACGCTGATAAAGGCCTGGGGTATCCCCGAGACCACCAGCAGCATGGCGTTGCGGAACACGTGGCCGTAGAGCACCCGGCGCTCGCTCAGGCCCTTGGCCCGGGCGGTGACCACGTACTGGCGGGTGATTTCGTTGAGGAAGGAGTTTTTGGTGAGGATGGTCAGGGTGGCGAAGCCGCCGATCACCAGCGACGTCACCGGTAGCACCAGGTGCCAGAAGTAGTCGGCGACCTTGCCCAGGGTGCTCAGTTGTTCAAAGTTCTCCGACACCAGCCCGCGCACCGGGAACCAGTTGAGCGAGGTGCCGCCGGCAAACAGCACGATCAGGAACATGGCGAACAGGAACGCGGGCATGGCGTAGCCGATGATGATCGCGGTGCTGCTCCAGATGTCGAAATGGCTGCCGTGGTGCACCGCCTTGCGAATCCCCAGGGGGATCGACACCAGGTAGGTGATCAGGGTCGCCCAGAGCCCGAGGGAAATGGTCACCGGCATTTTTTCCAGGATCAGGTCGGTGACCGTGGCGCCGCGAAAGAAGCTCTGGCCGAAGTCCAGCTGGGCGTAACTCTTGAGCATCAGCCACAGGCGTTCATGGGCCGGCTTGTCGAAACCGTACTGTTTCTCGATGTCCTTGATCAGCTTCGGGTCCAGGCCGCGGCTGGCTCGCGAGCCGCCACTGCTGACGCCGTCGCCGGAGCCCCCGACGCTGGGGCCGCCACCAATGCCTTGCAGGTGGGCGATGGCTTGCTCCACCGGGCCGCCGGGGGCGGCCTGGACGATGACGAAGTTCACCAGAAGGATGATCAGCAGCGTGGGAATGATCAGCAGCAGTCGCCGCAGGATATAAGCCAGCATCAGTGGCGCCCTCCGGGTTTGCCGCGACGGATCAGTTCGGCGGCCATTTCTTCGTTGGTCAGCGGCTTGCTGCTGACTTCCCACCAGCTTTCGATGGCTTCGTCATTGCTGGCCGCAACAGCTGGCCGGCCGAAGCGGTTCCACCACACCGTGGAGGTGCCCGGCGGGTAGTAGTTGGGGATCCAGTAGTAGTTCCATTGCAGCACCCGGTCCAGGGCGTGGGCGTAGCGCAGCATCTGCGCCTGGCTGGTGGCCTTGACCAAGCCCTGCACCAGGCTGTCCACCGCCGGGTTCTTGAGCACCATGTAGTTGTTGGAACCGGCGTCGTTGGCCGATGCCGAGCCGAAGTAGTTGTCCAGCTCCATGCCTGGCGAGGTGCTGACCGGGTAGCCGGTGACGATCATGTCGTAGTCCCGGGCCATCAGGCGGTTGACGTACTGCGAGGAGTCGATGCGGCGGATGTTGAGGGTGATGCCGATCTGCGCCAGGTTGCGTTTATAGGGCAGCAGCAAGCGTTCGATGGAGCTTTGGGTGATCAGGAAGGTGAAGCTCAGGGGCTCGCCCTGGGCATTGACCAATACGTCGCCCTCGGGCTTCCAGCCGGCTTGCTCCAGCAGCGCCAGGGCTTGCAGTTGCTTGTCGCGGATCACGCCGCTGCCGTCGGTCTTCGGCGCCTCGAACACCTGGGTGAAGACTTCATCGGGAATCTGCCCGCGCAAGGGTTCGAGGATTTTCAGTTCTTCGGCGTCCGGCAAGGCCCTGGCGGCCAGCGCGGTGTTGGAGAAGACGCTCTGCTGGCGGATGTACATGTCGCGCATCATCTGCCGGTTGCTCCATTCGAAGTCCCAGAGCATGGCCAGGGCCTGGCGCACTCGGCGGTCCTGGAACATCGGCCGGTCGAGGTTGAACACATAGCCCTGGGCCGGTTGCGGCGCCGACTTGGCCAGGTGGGCTTTTTGCAGGCGGCCGTCGTCGAGGGCCGGGCTGTTGTAAAGGATGGAGTAGCCGGTGGCGGAGAACTCGCGGTTGTAGTCGAAGGCACCGCCGCGCAGCACTTGCCGGGCCACGTCGATGTCGCCGAAGTACTCCACGCTGAAACGGTCGAAGTTGTACAGGCCGCGGCTCACGGGCAGGTCCTTGCCCCACCAGTCGGCGTCGCGGGTGAAGGTGATGCTGTTGCCCGAGTCCACCTTGCTGACCTTGTAGGGGCCGCTGCCCAGGGGCGCTTCATAGCCCCCGCCGCCGGCGAAGTCGCGACTCTTCCACCAGTGTTCGGGAAACACCGGCAGGGTCGCGACATCCAGGGGCAGGGTGCGGTTTTCATTGCTTTTGAAGTCGAAGCGGATCACCCGTGGCGACTCCACTTCGACACCTTTGACGTCGGCAAACTGGGTGCGGTAGCGCAGGCTGCCCTGGGTCATCAGCAGGTTGTAGCTGTAGTGCACGTCTTCGGCGGTGATCGGCGTGTTGTCGGCGAAACGCGCCTTGGGGTTGAGGTAGAAACGCAGCCACAGGCCGTCGTCGGCGCGCTCCATCTTTTCAGCCACCAGGCCGTAGACCGTGTAGGGCTCATCCAGGGAGCGCTGGGCCAGGGGCGAATAGAGCATGCCGTCGAGCTGGGAGACGCCGATGCCTTTGTCGATATAAGGCAGCACATGGTCGAAGCGGCCAATCTCCAGGGCGGCGCGGCGCATGATCCCGCCTTTCGGGGCCTGGGGGTTGGCGTAGGCGAAGTGGCTGAAGCCGGCGGGGTATTTGGCCGGTTCGCCGTAGACGGTCAGGGCGTGTTGCGGGGCTGCCTGGGCGGCGGTGGCGCTGAGCAGCAGGCTCAGGGCGCCGACAATCAATGTAGGGAAAAGCAAGCGCATGGTCAGCCTTAAGAGCCGGGTGATCGATGACCACGATTTGTACGCTAGCCGCGTGTGGCAGGCCAGCGCTTCCGCTGTCGCAAACACAACGGCCCACCAAAAGGCGGGCCGTCGGCTGAATCAATCGCGACAGGATCAGTCCTGACGGCTGGTCACTTCCAGCAGGTGATAACCGAACTGGGTTTTCACTGGGCCTTGCACGACGTTGACCGGGGCGCTGAAGACCACGGTGTCGAATTCCTTGACCATCTGGCCTGGGCCGAAGGAACCCAGGTTGCCGCCGTCACGGCTGGACGGGCAGGTGGAGTTCTTTTTCGCAACGTCGCCAAAGTCGGCGCCGGCTTCGATTTCGGCTTTGAGTTCGTTGCACTTGGCTTCGCTGGCAACCAGGATGTGACGGGCAGTGGCTTTGGCCATGGGGAGTTGCTCCTTTCAAGAAAGTGCTGAGACTACCGGATTCAGGTGGCTATTTCTTGCCAAAGTTCCTTCAAGTCATTGCCGCCGAGCATTTTTTTTGGCCGCCGGCTTGCTGGCGATGGGGCCTTGGATCGGGTGGTGATCTTGGCGGCGTCATCGCTGGCGAGCCAGCTCCTACATGGGGGATAGGGCGGTATTTTTGTAGGAGCCGGCTTGCCGGCGATCCGGTCTGCCCCTGCTGGCCGCCACCCTGTTGCTCGGCGGCTGCGACCACCAGGTGCACAACCTCCGCGAAAGCCGTTTCGCCCCCTACGTCCAGGCCCAG
>NZ_JALQCW010000004.1 GCF_023241715.1 Pseudomonas morbosilactucae | reverse complement strand
ATCTGTTCGATCTCTTCGGTGGATTGCTTGAGTGCGCTTGGCCAGGGTCCGCACCTCGTCGGCGACCACGGCAAAACCGCGCCCCTGCTCACCGGCCCGGGCGGCTTCGATGGCGGCGTTGAGAGCCAGCAGGTTGGTCTGTTCGGCAATCGAACGGATCACTTCCAGCACGCTGCCGATCTGGGTGCTTTCGGCGGCCAGGGTGCGGATCACTTCCACGGCCTGGTCGATGGTCCCGGAGAGCCGGTCGATCTGTTGCAGGCTGCCGTCGATGTTGACCTGGCCCTGCTCAGCCTGGCTCTGCGCGTCGCGCATTTCACTGGCGGCGTGTTCGGCGTTTTTCGCCACGTCCTGCACGCCGTAGGTGACTTCATTGATGGCAGTGGCCACCAGTTCCATCTGTTGCGATTGCTGCTGGCTGCGCTCCTGGGCTTGGCTGGCATTGTCGCCCAGGTCCGCCGAGGACTGTTCGAGGGCCGTGGCGCTGGCCTGCAACTGGCCGACCACGCCGCGCAGCTTGGCACTGAAGGCATTGAAGTGTCGGGCCAGTTCGGTGACTTCGTCCTGGCCGTGGGTATCCAGGGCACGGGTCAGGTCGCTTTCGCCGCTGGCGATATTGGCCATGGCGTGCACGGTCTCGCGCAGCGGGCCGACGATGCTGCGGGCAATCAACACCACCAGCAGGGCCATGACCACGGCAATCACCAGGCCGAAAGACGAGGCCTTGATCACCTGGCCGCGGAATTCGGCCTGCAGGTCGTCGATGTAAACCCCTGACCCGATGATCCAGCCCCAGGGCTGGAACAGTTGCACGTAGGAGGTCTTCTGCACCGGTGCTTCGGCGCCCGGCTTGGGCCAGCGATAGTCGACCATGCCGGCGCCCTTGCTTTTGGCCAGGGCCACGAACTCGTTGAAGATCTGGACGCCGTCGGGGTCCTTGATCGCCGAGAGGTTCTGCCCGTCCAGCTTGGGGTTGGTCGGGTGCATGATCATCACGGGCGTCAGGTCGTTGATCCAGAAATAGTCGTCCTTGTCGTAACGCAGGCCGCGGATAGCGCTCATGGCCTGGGTTTGCGCGGCTTCGCGGCTCAGGGTGCCGGCGGTTTCCAGGCCGTGGTAGTACTTCAGCACCCCGGCGGCGGCCTGTACCACGTGCTGGGTTTTCTGCGCCTTGGCGTGATAGAGGTCCTCATGAATCTGCTTGAGCATCAACACGCCCAAGGTCAGGAGCATCAGCACAGCCACTATCAGGATGAGCCACAGACGACGGCTGATCGACACATTGCGCAAGCTGTTCATAACCCGTCACTCCGATTCTTGTTCTTTTTAAGCGCCGTTGCCGGCGTGCAGCCTGCTGATCCCTGGCGGCCCAATGGCCTGTCACCAATAACGCAGGGCGTTATCCGGGACTGTCTGATAGGATTTCGGCCCGGTTAGGGAAAACCTGAGTCGAAGTTGAAATTTCACAGAATTTTCATCGGTTTGTGTTGATCTTATGGGCGCTGAAATTTCAGTTGTGCTCGTTGCAGCGAATAAAAAATAGTCAATAAGGCATGCCCGGCGCATGGCTTTATGGGGGATTGATGGATCTTTGGACCGCCGCTCAGGCATTGATACTTGGCGTTGTGGAAGGGCTGACAGAGTTTTTGCCCATCAGCAGCACCGGGCACCAGATTATTGTGGCCGACCTGCTGGACTTCGGTGGTGAACGGGCGATGGCCTTCAATATCATCATCCAGTTGGGGGCGATCCTGGCGGTGGTCTGGGAGTTTCGCCGGAAGATTTTTGATGTGGTCGTGGGCTTGCCGACCCAGCCTGGCGCCCGGCGCTTCACTGCCAACCTGTTGATCGCCTTCCTGCCGGCCGTGGTGCTGGGGGTGATTTTTGCCGACCTGATTCATGCCTACCTGTTCAACCCGATCACCGTGGCCACAGCGCTGGTGGTGGGCGGGATCATCATGCTCTGGGCCGAGCGCCGCGAGCATGTGGTGCACGCCGAAAGCGTCGATGACATCACTTGGAAGGACGCGCTGAAGGTCGGTTTTGCCCAGTGCCTGGCGATGATCCCCGGCACGTCCCGCTCCGGCTCGACGATTATCGGCGGCCTGTTGTTCGGCCTGTCGCGCAAGACCGCCACCGAGTTTTCATTCTTCCTGGCGATGCCGACCATGGTCGGCGCAGCGGTGTATTCCGGCTACAAGTACCGTCACCTGTTCCAGCCTGATGACCTGCCGGTATTTGCCCTGGGGTTCGTCACGGCCTTTATCTTCGCGATGATCGCGGTCAAGGGCTTGCTCAAGTTCATCGCCAGCCACAGTTACGCGGCGTTCGCCTGGTACCGCATTGCCTTTGGCCTGTTGATCCTCGCCACCTGGCAGTTTGGCTGGGTGGATTGGGCGGCTGCCCAGTCGTGAGGGCGACGCGGGGCAAACCGGAGGCCACAGGCCAAACCGGCGGTGGCGTGCGTCACCTGCGCTTGAAGCTGGTGCTGTGGCTGCTGCTGTGCAGCGTGCCGCTGTACGGTGCACTGTCCATGGGCTGGCAGGGCATTTCGCTGATTCCCCTGGCGGCCTATGGCGCAGTCAGCCTGTTGACCCTGCTGCTGTACTGGCACGACAAGCGCCAGGCCCGCAATGGTGGGCAGCGCATTCCGGAAAAGGTCCTGCACGCCCTGGAGCTGGCCGGCGGCTGGCCCGGGGCACTGTTGGCGCAGCAGGGGTTTCGCCACAAGACCCGCAAGGTGTCCTACCAGGCCCTGTTCTGGCTGATTGTGGTTCTGCACCAGGTGTTCTGGATCGACCGGCTGTTTCTGCAGGGCAGTCTGTTGGCGCTGGTTTAAAGCAGCAGGCCGACTTGCGTGCGTTTCGGCAGCTTGCTCACCACCAGTTGGTGGGAGCGCTGCAGCAAGCCCCGAAGCTCGTCGGCGGCCAGCGGGTAGGGCACCTGCACGATGACCCAGTGGGCCCGGGCCAGGTAGGGCGCGGGGCCGATGCCCGGGCGGTCGACGTGGCCCAGAAACAGCTCTTTGTCGACCTTGAACGCCAGGGAGTCGCCCCGCAGCCCCTGTAGGGCAAACATCTTGTTGCCGGCGATGGAGAACACCCGCACACCGCCCCATTTGTAGTCTTCCCGGGCCCCGGGCAGGGCCAGGCAGAATTGCGCCACATCATCTTCGCTCAAGGTCTTGGGGTTCACAGCAGTCGGTCTCCACAACGATTGAAAGATTCGGTCAGGTGTTCGATCCAGGCCCGCACTGCCGGCAACACGCCGCGCCGGTGAGGGTAGACCGCTTGCAGCCAGCCACCGGGCAGTGACCACTCGGGCAACAGTTGGAGCAGTTGGCCGTTCGCCAGCTCTTCCTCGCAATACATCATCGGCAGCACGGTAAAGCCCAGGCCCGCGAGGGCACAGGCGCGACGCACGATAAAATCGTCGATGCCCAGGCGCGCTTCCAGGCTCATTTCAATGGCGTTGCCGTCGCCGTCGAGCATGCGTAAATGAACCAGGCGATCAGCCTCCAGGGCCCCCAATACCGGCACTTGGCGCAAGTCTTCGGGGTGCTGGATATGGCGCTCGGCAAGGAATCCCGGGCTGGCGACGATCACCGTTTGCGCTTGGCGCAGGCGGCGGGTGACCAGCAACGGGTCCTCGTCCCCTAGCTCGCGAACCCGCAACGCCACGTCAATGCCCTCGGTAATCACGTCCACCCGACGGTTGAGCAGTTGCAGGTCCAGTTGCACCTGGGGGTACTTTTCCAGGAAGCGGCTGATCACTTCCGGCAGCATTTGGTGGGCCAGCCCCACCGGGCACGAGACCCGTAAGCGGCCCCGAGGTTCGCTGGACATGCTGGCCACGGCTTCGTCGGCCATTTCCGCCTCCAGCAGCATGGCTTGGCAGTGGCGCAGGTAGCGTTCGCCCACCGCCGTCAGCTTCAACTGCCGGGTGGTGCGTTGCAGCAAGCGGGTATTGAGGCGTTCCTCCAGCTCGGCAATACGCCGCGACAGGCGCGACTTGGGAATGCCCAGCAAGCGCCCGGCCGCCGCAAAACCGCCGGCTTCCACCACCTTGGCAAAGTAATAAAGATCGTTGAGGTCCTGCATGAGCTGACTCGATTGTTCTACTGGTGGGACGAACTATCGCATTTATGCCGACTAATCAGCTATTGATTTCATCGGTAGGATTGCACCCACTTGATCGCCTGGTGGCGGTCCTCACTTGGAGATCCCCCCATGAAGCTTTTGCACATCGATTCCAGCATCCTCGGCGACAACTCGGCTTCCCGTCAGTTGAGCCACAGCGTGGTTGAAGCCTGGAAAGCCGCCGAGCCAGAAGCCGTGGTGACTTACCGCGACCTGGCCAGCGACGCCATCAGCCATTTCTCCGCCGCGACCCTGGTGGCCGCCGGCACCGCCGCCGACCTGCGCAACGCCGCGCAACAGCACGAAGCCGACCTCAGTGCATCGACCCTGGCCGAGTTCCTCGCTGCCGACGCCGTGGTGATCGCCGCGCCGATGTACAACTTCACCATCCCGACTCAGCTCAAGGCCTGGATCGACCGCATCGCCGTGGCCGGCCAGACCTTCCGCTACACCGAAGCCGGCCCCGAAGGCCTGTGCGGCAACAAGAAAGTGGTGGTGGTCTCCACCGCCGGCGGCCTGCACGCTGGCCAGGCCAGCGGCGTGGCCCACGAAGATTACCTGAAGCTGCTGTTCGGCTTCCTTGGCATCACCGACATCGAGTTCGTCCGTGCCCAGGGCCTGGCCTACGGCGAAGAAGTGCGCAACAAAGCCATGAACGATGCTCAGGTACAGATCAGCGAGCAGTTGTTCAGCGCCGCGTAATACTTATGTAAAGACGCCGCGCAAGCACCGTCAGCGCTTCTAAACTCTGTATTCTGTTCACCGTTAAATGTGAGTGGAATACGGAGTTTTTTGTTGTTGTCTTTCAATGTTCTGGCCCGGGTTATGCAGAGACACGAGCACTGCTCTGATTCTGTGCGCCCTGCAATGCGTGGCCAGAGGTGCTTCAAGGCCTTGGTGGCAAGGGATGGCAGGTATCAAGGGCTTTGCCGATCCAGCCGCAAAGGTGGGCGTGTCATGAAACGTCTCTGTGCACTGTTACTGATTTGCCTGCTCAGCAGCCTGATTTCAGTGCACGCCGCGCCTGGGCCACACCCTCACTGGAGTGTCGGCTTTCATGAACTGAGCTTTCTCGATCCCCTGGATTTGCAGCCGATGCACGCCATCGCCTTTTATCCTTCAACGGGCATCGAACACAGCAGCAAACTCGAGGGTTACCAGATTGCCGCGTCCAAGGATGCGAAGGTCGCCATCGGTCGTTTCCCCATGCTGATGCTGTCCCACGGCAACACCGGCACGCCCCTGGCCCTGCACGACCTGGCCACGTCCCTGGCCCGCCAGGGGTTTGTCGTGGTGGCGGTGATTCACCCCGGCGACAACTACAAAGACCACAGCCGCCTCGGCACCTTGAGCAACCTCTACGGGCGGCCGATCCAGATTTCCGAAGCCATTACCGCGACCTTGAGCGACCCGATGCTCTCGCCCTTTGTCAATGCCGAACAGGTGGGGGTGATCGGCTATTCCGCTGGTGGCGAGACCGCGCTGATTCTCTCGGGGGCCACCCCGGACCTGGATCGCCTGAGGCGTTATTGCCAGGAGCGGCCCGATGACCACGACGCCTGCAACACCCAGGGTGAACTGGTGGTGGACCGTGACGACCTGCAGCCGGTGCCCGATCCCCGGGTGCATGCACTGATGCTGATGGCGCCCCTGAGCCTCAAGTTCGGCCGCCAGACCCTGGCCGATGTGCATGTGCCCGTGCTGCTGTACAGCGGTGACGGCGATCAGTTGGTGGCGGTGGATAAAAATGCCGCCGCCCTGGCGCGCAAGTTGCCGGTGGCGCCGAACTTCAAGCTGTTGGCGGGGGCCGGGCACTTCGTGTTCCTGGCGCCGTGCAGCCCTGAACAACTGACGGCGATGCCCGCACTGTGCACCGATGCCGACGGCGTGGACCGCGCCGACATCCATCGCACCCTGATTTCCGAAGCCGGCAAGTTCTTCGCCAGCACCCTGGGCAAGCCGAGCCGCGCCGGCATGCAGACCGCCGACCAGTGACTCAGGCGCCGGCCCGCTGCTTGAGCAGCAGGGTCAGGCCCAGGCCGGTGATCGACAGCAAGGCCGCGCAGAAGAAAATCCACGCATAACCCAGGTTCAGCGCCACGGCGCCCATCAAGGGCCCGGCAATCGCCAGGGCCAGGTCGAAGAACACCGCATAGGCACTCAAGCCGGCACCGCGACTGCTGCTGGGCACCTGTTTGATCGCCTCCACGCCCAGGGCCGGGTACACCAGGGACAGGCCGACACCGGTCAGCCCGGCACCGATCAGGGCGAAAGCGGTGGAGGGCGCCAGCCACAGCAGGGCCAGCCCCAGAGTTTCGATGATCATGCAGGCGATGGCCGCGCGAAAACCACCAAAGCGGCTGATGCTGGAGATAAACAGCAGGCGAGCGCAGATAAAACACACGCCGAACATCGTCAGGCAGTACGCCGCACCGACCCAGCCGCGGTCCAGGTAGAACAGGGTAATAAAGGTGGTCAGGGTGCCGTAGCCGATGGAGGCCAGGCTCAGGCTCACGCCGAAGGGCGCGATACGCCCGAACACTGCCCAGAACGGCAGGCGCTCGCCGCGCACCACCGGCACCGAGGGCTTGTTGCGGATCAACAACAACGCCAGGGCCGCCAGCAGCGACAAGGCCAGGCCCAGGCTGGCAAACCCCAGCGTATCGACCATCACCACACCCAGCGGTGCGCCGATGGCAATGGCGCCGTAGGAGGCGATGCCGTTCCAGGAAATCGACCGAGCCGTGTGCTCGGCACCCACCTGACCCATGCACCAACTGATGGTGCCCACCCCGATCAGGCCCTGGGCCACGCCCAGCAACAGGCGGCCGCCAATCAGCACCGTGAGGCTCAACAGCGGCAGGCTGTCGAGCAGGGTGGAGAGCAGGGTGAGCAGGCCGCTGAGGAAGATGCCCAGTAGCCCATAGATGATGGCGCGCTTGGTGCCGACGTTATCCGACATGCGCCCGGCCATGGGCCGGCTGAGCAGGGTCGCCAGGTATTGGGAGCCGATGACCAGCCCGGCCACCACCGCGCTGAAGCCCAGTTGCTCATGCACATAGCCGGGCAGCACGGCGATCGGCAGGCCGATGCAGATAAAGGCAATAAAGGTATAGAAGACGATAGAGACGATCTGCAGGGTGATCGTCATGGAGTTGGGCACGGGCTGTTCTTGCGCAGACATGGGGGCTCGTTCGCGGGCGGGCGGTCCCGCATCATGGCGCGCCCGGAAAACAAAAGAAAGCAGGCTAACTATTTATCTGCGGCCTTGTTTCATTCCTTGGCAACCCCCGCACCTGGCTACCCGTACGGCATAAAAAAGCCCCGTCACCAGGACAGGGCTTTTACTTACCGCTTGCCGCTAACCGCTCGCAACGCCCTTAAAACACCACGCCTTGACTGCGCAGGTAGTCGTCATAGGTGCCGCTGAAGTCGATCACGCCGGTCGGGCTCAGCTCGATGATGCGCGTGGCCAGGGAGGATACGAACTCACGGTCGTGGCTGACGAAGATCAGCGTGCCCGGGTAGTTCTCCAGGGCCAGGTTCAGCGCTTCGATGGATTCCATGTCCAAGTGGTTGGTCGGTTCGTCCATGATCAGCACGTTGGGCTTTTGCAGGATCAGCTTGCCGAACAGCATGCGGCCTTGCTCACCACCGGAGATCACCTTGACCGACTTGAGAATCTCGTCGTTGGAGAACAGCATCCGGCCCAACGTGCCGCGGATCATTTGCTCGCCCTGGGTCCACTGACCCATCCAGTCGAACAGCGTGACGTCGTCTTCGAAGTCGTGGGCGTGATCCTGAGCGTAGTAGCCCAGCTCAGCGGCGTCGGTCCACTTGACGCTACCGGCATCCGGGGTCAGTTCGTTGACCAGGGTGCGCAGCAGGGTGGTCTTGCCGATGCCGTTCGGGCCGATGATCGCTACGCGCTCGCCCGCTTCAACCTGGAAGCTGAAGTCCTTGAACAGCGGCTTGCCGTCGAAGCCTTTGGCCATGCGCTCGACGATGACGGCCTGGCGGTGCAGCTTCTTGTTCTGTTCGAAACGGATGAACGGGCTCACACGGCTCGAAGGCTTGACCTCGGCCAGTTGGATCTTGTCGATCGCCTTGGCGCGGGACGTGGCCTGCTTGGCTTTCGAGGCGTTGGCCGAGAAGCGGCTGACGAAGGATTGCAGTTCCGAGATCTGCGCTTTCTTCTTGGCGTTGTCCGACAGCAGTTGCTCGCGGGACTGGGTCGCCACGGTCATGTACTCGTCGTAGTTGCCCGGGAACAGGCGCAGCTCGCCGTAGTCCAGGTCAGCCATGTGGGTGCACACGCTGTTCAGGAAGTGACGGTCGTGGGAGATGATGATCATCAGGCTGGAGCGCTGGGTCAGAATGTTTTCCAGCCAGCGGATGGTGTTGATGTCCAAGTGGTTGGTCGGTTCGTCGAGCAACAGCACTTCAGGATCGGAAAACAGTGCCTGGGCCAGCAATACACGCAGTTTCCAGCCTGGCGACACTTCGCTCATCGGGCCGAAATGCTGTTCCAGGGGAATGCCCAGACCCAGCAGCAGCTCACCGGCGCGGGATTCGGCGGTGTAGCCGTCCATCTCGGCGAACTCGGTTTCCAGCTCGGCCACGGCCATGCCGTCTTCTTCGGTCATTTCTGGCAGCGAGTAGATACGGTCGCGCTCAGCCTTGACCTTCCACAGCTCCTCGTGGCCCATGATCACGGTGTCGAGCACAGTGAATTCTTCGTAGGCGAACTGGTCCTGGCGCAGCTTACCCAGACGCACATTCGGCTCCAGCATGACCTGGCCGCCGGACGGGTCGAGGTCGCCACCGAGGATTTTCATGAAGGTCGACTTGCCGCAACCGTTGGCACCGATCAAACCATAACGGTTGCCTGCGCCGAACTTGACCGAGACGTTCTCGAAGAGCGGCTTGGCGCCGAACTGCATGGTGATGTTAGCTGTGGAGATCAATTACGTTACCTATCAATAGCTTAGAGTGCGCGTATTTCGGCTGGGATCCGTTTTTGGCCCATTTGAAGCGTTTCGATTTCGCTCCAACCTGAGCTTGAGCTGATCCATCGCGCATAATTCGAGAGCAGCATCTGCACGCTATGGCCGAGCTGCTGGGAGATGAATGCGGGGGTTCATGCCAGAACTGGCGCGCATTGTCGCATAGGTGTGACGACAGTTGTATGGCGGGCGGTGATGGATACCCAGCTTTTGCAGGGGCGGACCTCAATGTTCATGCATGGCTGACGTCTGTTTGATGCGATCGATCATCGGGGTAGGAGGGGATGTGCAGATCTTCGCGGCCCCACGGCTCTGCGTTTTTCGGCCCTGACCTCGTTCTTGGCCGCTGCCGTGTTGGTCTTCATGATTAAATAGGCGTCATTTTTAAAAGGAGTGTTCGTGTCATGGAAAACACATTCAAACAGCCCCTGTTTGTAGTAGGCATGCCTCTGTTTGTTGTAGGCATTTGCATTGCAAGCCCTGGCTTCTGGATCCCAGGGCTGGTCTTTATGGTGATCGGTTTTTCGCAACGCTCGAAGGGTTGAGGGTTGCTTCGACGACGACATGTCAGTGGCTGAGTCCTGGTTCCTGACTGTTTCGGGTCTGCGCCGTTAGAGTCGAAGTGCGTTAAAGGTGGGCAATCAGTCGCTGGCGATATCCGCTTTCTTCCATCAGGGTCGGGTATCTGCTGTCATCGATCAGTGAGCGCAACTGCTGTGAGTGACTGGATTGCCGAAATGCGACCTGGCATTCGGCAGCATCAAAAAAACGCCTCAGGTGCGGTAGCGCTAGAGGCAGCACGCTGGGCTCAACTTTCAACGAGGCGGTCACAATATCCAGTTGATCGTCGTGGTCTCTGTACAGATTGATCACCAGGAAACTTTCATTTTCTGCCGAGGCGTAGAGGTGTACATCACCCTCGCCGACGGGCGTGTCGTCGAAGTAGGTGTTGTACAGCTCGGTAATATCGAGCGCGATTCCCATGGCGTTCAGCGCCGCTTCCAGATCAGCATTGGGTGTGTGTTGGTCTTCTACCCATTCGACGAAGTCAGGCATTGAGACGCAGATGTCGAACTCATTGGCGCAGATGATAGGCGTCACTGAAAAGAGATCCTCGCGGTGTCAGTTGGATGTGGGTGTGTATCGCTCAAAGGTTTGTTGCATGGCGGTGCGCACAAGTTCAATGCAGCGTTTTAGTTCGGCGGCTCTCGCCAATTCTTATCCGGTCCAGGGCTCGATTGAGCGCGTCCAGGGCGCTGAGCAGGGCTTGCGCTTCTGCTTCACGGCCCTCTCCCCAAAGACGTTCAGCCATCTTGTTCAAGGCCAGGATGGATTGCTCGATATCAGCAGCCGTTGCCGTCTTGGTATCCGCTGGCTGTTTCTTGGTCATTGAATCTCACTTTCGCAGCGTATTGGTTGGAGGCTGGGCGATCAGGCCGTTGTCGTCGGCATGATCTCAGGTATCAAACAGCGTGGTCTCGATTGATTCGGTACGCCGACAAAATGCTTCAAAGCCTGGGGCCAGGCAGCGGGCGTCCTCAAAGCCGAGGTTGCCAGCGGCGGCACCGACAATCGGGTACTCACCGCCTTGCAACGGCTGGCGAACGTCGAGCAGGGCGAAGTTACCGGCGCCATCCAGCCCCAGCGGGATGGCCAGGGGCATGTATTCGGGAATCTGGTAGGCCAGCAGGAACTCCCGGATATCAGCTGCGCCAAAAAAGCAGAACTCCATTTCACCGTTCGTCACCAGGCCGCCGTTGGACCACGCCAGGAACTCCAGCCAGCGGGGTGGCAGTGTTACACCAGGCATGGGCCAGGCTGTGGGGTCGATGGGTGACCAGCTTGCGTGAAGCTTGTGCTGGGTTGGCCAGGGTTTGCTTTGCGAGTCGATGATCGAGCGGCATTCGCTGGGCTGTACGGGCCGTGACAAATCCTCGATCAAGCGTTCGATGTCATCGCGAGTCGCCGGGGCCTGACGTTCGCAGTGGGCAAATAGGGTGTTCCAGTCAATTGTCATGGAGGGGGCGAAGCCTGGAGTCGGTTAATCAAGGGGGATGTCTTTAGGGTTCAGCTCAGGGCCGCGGCCTTTTTCTCCACCAGCCCGGCGCCCATGACCTGCATTTCTGGTAGGTCGAGTCGATCCTGCGCGGAGGCGGGGCCCAAATGCTCATCACCTTGCCACAGCTGCGTGGCGACGATTCTGCGGTCGAGCTGGGTTTGCGCGGTCCGCAGGGGTTCGTGGCCGACGGCGGGCCAGCGCTGTTTCTGGATCGAGGCTTTGGAGGTGTAGAGCAGCAGGGCAAACCCATCGGGTAATTCATCGGGCATCTGCTGGCCGTTGACGGCTGTCTTATAAATCCCCAACAGGATGGTGTCTTTGTACCGCTGGGATACATACAAGACCTTGGCCGGCCTGAAACCCTCGGCGAGGGGAATCAGCACAATGTCACCGACAGCGGTTTTTTTAGCCTTCATCTTGGGTTCTCTTTAAACGGTGTGTGCCTGTGCGTCAGTGGGCGCTTCACGTGAGCGATTGCACAAAACGCAGCAACTGGTGCGCCGCCTCGTTCGGGGCCGCCTGCAGCAGGCAGTGTGGGCCGTCGAGGGTGACGATTTGTGCATCCGGTCTAAGCCTTGCCACCTGCTCGCCGGCACTGGCTGGCACCAGCACGTCCTGGCGGGCTTGCAGGTACAGCAGGGGCATGCGGCTGGTGCGCAGGGGCTGGCTGACGTCCACGGTGACCACCGCCTTGAGCCGGGCCTGCATGACCCGCGGTGCGACTTGGCGCACCGCCTGGGCCAGGGATTGGCGCAGGGCCGGTGTGGCAAAAGCGCCCAGCAAGGCTTTGCTGATCGGGCCCAGTGGCGGTCGGGCCAAAGGCAGCAGGTTGAGCAGAAAGCTCAGGCGCCCCAAGCGGGGCCGTGGATTGCGTACAAAGCTGCAGCACAGCACCAGGCCCTTGAGCTGCGCAGGGTTGGCGGCGGCGATGGCCACCGCAATCGGCCCGGAGAACGACTCGCCCAGCAGCACAAACGGCCGCTCGGCGGGCAGCGCCTGATGCACCAGGGACTCCAGCGCCTCATAGCCCAGCGGCCGGTCTGTCGGGTAGCGCAGCACGATCAGTTCCAAGCGCCCGTCCAGGGCGGCAATCAGCGGTTGGAAAAGCTCACCGGTGCCGTCCATTCCGGGCAGCAGGACCATTACCGGCGCGGTTGTTTGACTCATGGGTTTTGCTGTCCTTGGCAGGTGCTCGATGCTTGGCTCGGGTGCGGGCCTCGATCGCGCGCAGCATAGCAGCCCGAAAAGCCCGAGGGGCGAGGAGGGTGACTTCCCGCAACGGCTGGGCCAGAGCCTTGGCGTCTCGTGCAGGGGCGCCGCTGATTGGCATACGAAGAGCACAGGAATTCACAATTTTGAGTTAACTTTTGGTTACAAACTGTGGCTAAAATGCCATCCAACGGCCAGATGCCGAAAAGCGGGCCGCCCAGGGACGCGCCATCCAGGTTCCGCTGTGACGAATTTGAAACGCTGCCATTTGCCGCCGGGCCCTCGGGTCTTCGACGGCGCAGCCTGTTTTTTACTGACCTGTGACGATTTCCGTGAAACTCATCATTGCCGCTGTTTACCTGCTGTCCATTGCTTACGTGCATCTGCGTGGGCGTGTACGCCACAAGTTGGGTCGTCAACTGAGTGACCACTCGACCTTCCTGGCGCCGATCAACTGCTTCCTCTACCTGTTTTCCAAACAACCCAATCGTCCCTACCTGGACCCGGCCCAGTTTGCCGAGCTGAGCACGCTGCAGGAGCACTGGCAGGAAATTCGCGCGGAAGGGCAGAACCTGATGCGTGCCGGCGCCATCAAGCGCTCCGAGCAATACAACGACGTGGGCTTCAACTCCTTTTTCAAGAGCGGCTGGAAGCGCTTTTACCTGAAGTGGTACGGCGACAGCCATCCTTCGGCGATGAAGCTCTGCCCGCGTACCACCGAACTGGTGCAGGGCATCGGTTCGATCAAGGCGGCGATGTTTGCCGAGTTGCCGCCAGGCTCCAAGCTGGTACGCCACCGCGACCCGTACGCGGGCTCCTATCGTTATCACCTGGGGTTGGATACGCCCAACAGCGAAGGCTGTTACATCGAGGTGGACGGTGAGCGTTACTTCTGGCGCGACGGCGAGGCGGTGATGTTCGACGAGACTTACATCCACTACGCGGAAAACACCACCGAGCAGAACCGCATCATTCTGTTCTGCGACGTCGAGCGGCCGATGAAGTACCGCTGGGCCACGGCATTCAACCGTTGGTTCAGTCGCCACGTGATGGCGGCGGCCGGTTCGCCGAACGACGCGGGCGACAAGACCGGTGGCCTGAACCGCGCATTCAACAAGCTGTACAAGATCCGTTTGCGCGGCAAGGAACTGAAGAAGCGCAATCGTGCACGCTACTACTTGGAAAAGTGGGCGATCTTTGCGGCTTTGCTGTTGCTGTTCATCTTTATCTGACACCACCGATTTAACCTCCCGACGGCGATGACGGCACCCGTGCCCGTCGTCGCCGCTGCGCCGCCAAAACCGGCCTTTCCTCGCTGCCCACCTCCCGCTCCAGGCCGTCCTACGCGCCTTGCCGATAACTCGTGTTACATGTTCCGACTGATAATTTAATTAACAAAGCCGAACCCTGGGCGTAGCGTGAACTCGAATTCGATATCCCGTTGCCACCCATAGAGGATCGTCATGAACAGTCTGGCTCGCGGCTTTGCCATGTTCGCGCTACTGGGGGCCGTTGCCATCGGCGCCCAGGCCGCACCTGTCGACCTCGACGCCAGCGCGCCGGGCTCACCCATGCTGCTGGCGCAAAACCTGCCCAACAGCAACAACAACCCCTATAACAGCCCGACGCGCCGGGCCAACCCCAACAGCATGCAGGGCACCCAGCCCAGCACGCCGCCAGTGCGTGGCCCTACGACGGCGCCCACGCCGCGGCGCCGACCCTGGAAAACGGCGGCATCGGCAATGGCTACCCGCGCAACACCACGCCGCCCAAAGCGATCGACCCACGCCCAGTCACTCCGCCCCGGGATTCCAACACCCGCTGAGTCACCTTTTAACCGACAGAAGGATTGATGCATGTTGCGTAAAACCCTCCTGGCCACCCTGTGTGCCAGCGCTTTACTGAGCAGCCCGCTGTATGCCGCCCCACAGTCGTTGCAGAGCGAGCAGGGGCGTCTGAGTGTGACCCCGATTACCCAAGGCCTGGATCACCCCTGGGCCCTGGCCTTCCTGCCGGATAGCCGGGGCATGCTGGTCACCGAGCGCCCAGGCAACCTGCGCCTGGTCAGTGCCGACGGCAAGCTCTCGGCGCCCTTGAGCGGGGTGCCGAAGGTCTGGGCCAAGGGGCAGGGCGGCTTGCTGGATGTGGTGCTGTCGCCCGACTTCAAGCAGGACCGCATGGTCTACCTGTCCTACGCCGAGGGCGGTGGCGAAGGCGGCACGGCCGGCACCGTGGTCGGGCGCGGACGCCTGACGGATGACTTGAGCGGGCTCAAGGATTTCAAGGTGATTTTCCGTCAGGAACCCAAGCTGTCCACCGGCAATCACTTCGGCTCGCGCCTGGTCTTCGACCGTGACGGTTACCTGTTCATCACCCTGGGGGAAAATAACGACCGCGCCACCGCCCAGGACCTGGACAAGCTGCAAGGCAAGATCGTGCGCCTGTACCCGGACGGCCGTGTACCCGACGACAACCCCTTTGTCGGCCAGTCCGGCGTGCGCCCGGAAATCTGGTCCTACGGCCATCGCAGCCCCCAGGGCGCGGCGCTGAACCCCTGGAGCGGCACCCTCTGGGAGAACGAACACGGGCCCAAGGGCGGTGACGAGATCAATATCGTCGAGCGCGGCAAGAACTACGGCTGGCCCCTGGCAACCCACGGCATCAACTACTCCGGGGCGCCGATTCCCGAAGCGGTGGGCCAAACCGCCCCGGGCACCGTGCAACCGCACCATGTGTGGGAAAAGTCACCCGGGATCAGCGGCATGGCTTTCTATGACGGCGACCGTTTCAAGGCCTGGCAGCACAACGTGTTTATCGGTGCCCTGGCCACCAAGGAACTGATCCGCCTGCAGTTCGACGGCGACAAGGTGGTGCACGAAGAGCGCCTGATGGGTGAACTCAAGGAACGCATCCGCGATGTGCGCCAAGGCCCCGACGGTTACCTGTACGTGCTGACCGACGAGGACAAGGGCTCGCTGTACAAGGTGGGGCTGGAATAACCCGCGCGCGACTCATCACCGGTCCGCCCCGGACGAATAGGTGCGGGGCCCGACCGGCCAACTGCGTGCGGTCAATGGCTATCGGTCGCTGGATACAGGATCACCGCCGCCCGCAACTTGCTGCTGCCAAAACTGCACATTTTGTCGAAGGCTCCGTGGCTGACCGGCAAGTGCTGGCAATCCATGGGCTGACGGTGCTGGCTGTGATCCACATCCGGGTCGTGCAAGTAGACGAAGTCCTCGTCGCAATCGGTGACCATCACCCAATGGGGCGCCTTGGAGCGGGTCAGGCGGTAACTGCTGATCAGCACCAGGGGCCGCCCCCCGTCATTCAACAAGCGCTGCAGGTGCAGCGGTCCGCCGAGTACTTGCTGCACATCCGAGGCATCCAACTCGCGACAGAACTCTTCATGGACCAAACGCATGACGTCTTTTTTATGCTCGTCACGCACGCCGTTGAGCAAAAGCGGCCCGCTGCTGTTGACCTGTAACCGCACCTTGTAGCCTCTGCGCCACGCTGCCAGTGCCAGGCCCTGGGGGCTACAGCCACCGTGGCCCGAGGTCATGAACACGGTGGTCGCTTCGCGCCAGATCTGCAGCTCTTCGCGTCGCTCCAGCCGCCGTCCGGGGTGCAGGGCGCCCATGGCCATCAGCAGGCAGGCCGGGCCACACGTGAATGCCGTGGTCTGCGGGTAATAGGGCACATGGACACTGCGTTGTTCCCGGTGCTGGAGAATGCGCTTCTCCAGGCGTAGCGCCTCGGCGTGGTCTTCGTAGTAGTCGTGGATCCGCGCAAAACGCCGGTAGCCGTTGCGTTCGTAGAGGTGGATGGCCGCAGGATTGTCGCTGCGCACTTCCAGGCGCAGGTACGCACAATCATGCTCTAGGGCGCAGTGCTCGATCTGTTCCAGCAAGCGCTGGCCCAGCCCCAGGCCGCGCGCTTCAACAGCGATGGCGATCGAATACAGGCGTGCCAGGCTGGTGCCTCGGTGGAACAGCACCAGGGCGTAGCCCAGTACCTGTTGCTGGCGCTGCACCAGGATCAGGCGCCCATGGGCGCGGCTGATCATCCATTGAAAGCTGCGAGGCGTCAGCCGGTCGGTGGTGAAACATTGCTGTTCCAGGGCCACCAGGGCCGGCAAGTCATCAGGTGTCGCTGTGCGAAAGACAAGGTCCATATAACCGCCGTAAAAGTTGCGTAATGAAACGGGACTTTTAAAAAACACAGTGCTTAATAGAAGAGGTCTAGTTCTTCAACGGATCAAACACTATGTCAGCGGTACAAGGTCATTGGCGCGAAGTATCAGAGCAAATTGTCTCGGAAACAATCACCACCCGCGACTATTTTTCCACGCCGGGAAGTGCCTCCAATCAATGGTTGATTATTGTCGAGCGCAAGGAAGATTGGGCGTCTTACTTTCCCAGCGACAGCATGCTCAGTGCTCAGGAATACCTGGAGAATCCCCCGGAAAACGTTGCTGGTAAACGGGTCCAGGTGATTAACCTGTGCCGCAGCTACAAGTACCTGGGCCACGGGTATTACTGCTCGCTGCTGGCCGAAGCCCGTGGGCACAAGGTGATTCCTTCGGTGCGGACCATCAGCGAACTGACCCGCAAAGCCCTCTACGGGCTGGTACTGGATGACCTTGATAAAACCCTGGAAAGTGCGTTGAGCCATCACCTTTACAGCGACACTGAAGGCTTTACCCTGACCCTGTATTTTGGCAAGACCCATATTGAACCCCTGCAGGATCTGGCTCGCCAGTTGTTCGAACTGTTTCCCTGTCCGATCTTGTTAGTTGACTTCAAACGCACTAACGGTTGGCACATCGACGGGGTCAAGTCCGGGGCCTTGCATAAGTTGCGTGAAGATCAGGAAGATCAATTTGCCCACTCCCTGGACAGTTTCAGTCGCAAGATCTGGCGCCAGCCGCGTTCCCGGCGCTTGGCCCGCTATGACCTGGCGATTCTTCATGACCCCCAGGAAAAGTTTCCGCCGTCCAACCCCGGGGCGCTGGAGGGGTTTATCCGTGTGGGGCAGCGCCTGGGCATCGATGTCGAACTGATCGAGAAAAAAGACTACTCGCGCCTGGCCGAATACGACGCCTTGCTGATCCGCGAAACCACCAGCGTCGACAACCACACCTACCGCTTTGCCAAGAAGGCCGAGAGCGAGGGCCTGGTGGTGATGGACGACTCCACTTCGATCCTGCGTTGCACCAACAAGGTCTACCTGACGGACCTGCTCAACAGCCATCAACTGGGCATGCCCGCCACCGAGATCCTCTACAAGGAACGACCGGAGGATTTTGAGCGAGTGGGGGAGCGCCTGGGTTTCCCCTTGGTGCTGAAAATCCCCGATGGCTGTTTCTCCCGCGGGGTGATCAAGGTGGAAAGCCAGGAGGCGTTACTGCAGGCCACTGCCGAGTTGTTCGAACATTCGGTGCTGTTGCTTGCCCAGGAGTTTTTCTACACCGAGTACGACTGGCGCATCGGTGTGCTCAATCGCAAGCCGATCTTTGCCTGCCAGTACTTTATGTCCAAAGGCCATTGGCAGATCTACAACCACAAGGCCCAAGGCCAGGACATCAACGGTGAATGCCGCACGCTGGCGGTCCACGAGGCGCCGCGGGCAGTGGTGGAGCTGGCGGTGAAAACCGCCAACCTGATTGGCGACGGCCTGTACGGCGTAGACCTCAAGCAGTCCGGCGAGCAGGTGGTGGTCATTGAGGTCAATGACAACCCCAACCTGGACGCCGGCATTGAAGATGCCTACCTGCAAGACGATTTGTATGCCCTGATCCTCGAAGAATTTGTCCGTCGCCTGGAACTCAAGCGTCGCGGGCAAGCCTGGTGAACTGCCCATGATCCAGAGCTATCACCTGCGTCATGGCGCTTTGCAACCGGCACCGCAGCAGGACGCCGAGGTCTTGTTGTTCAGTGCCCCGGACGCCGCCGAGCGCGATCTGCTGCGCAGCGATTTCAAGCTCGACGAGCACGCCCTGGCGTCGGCCCTGGACCCGGACGAGGTGTCGCGCATCGAGTTTCACCCGGACAACCTGTTCCTGATCTGGAAGCGCCCGGAGAATTATTCCGGCGGCGGCAGCCTGTCATTTGAAGTGGCGTCCTGCGGTTTGCTGTTCTCGCCCCAGCGCCTGTTGGTGATCGCCACCGATGACAGCCAACTGCACGGCCTCGGCGCGCGTCAGGCCCTGAATACGCCGCTGGATGTGTTACTCGACTTGCTGCTCAACAACATTCACCACTACCTGGGGCACCTCAAGGTGATCAAGCTGGTCGCCCGGGAGTTGCAGCAGCAATTCAACGCCTCGATGGAAAATCGCCACCTGGTGCAGATGTTCAACCTCAGCGAGAGCCTGATCTATTACCTCAATGCCCTGCACAGCAACGGCGCGGTCTTGAGCCGCCTGCGCAATCATGCCGAAAAAGAGCATTTCGGCAGCGAAGCCCTGGGCCTGATCGACGACCTGATCATTGAAAACAACCAGTGCTACAAACAGGCGGAAATCTACTCCACGGTGTTTTCCGGGCTGATCGACGCCCGGGGCAACCTGATGAACAACAACATGAACAAGCTGTTGCGCAAACTGACGCTGATCAACGTGGTATTCCTGCCGCTGAACCTGATCGCCAGCATCGGCGGCATGTCGGAGTTCAGCATGATGACGGCGGGCATCCCGTGGTGGGTGTCTTACCCGCTGTTTCTGCTGACGATGCTGGTGGGGGCAGGGGGGATGGTTCTCGGTCTGCGGCGCCTGGCCGGTGCCAGTGCCAAGGCTGGCTGAGGGTCACGGCGTCTGCAGGGTGAGCACTTCGAAGCCGTCGCGGGTCACGGCAACGGTGTGCTCCCATTGGGCCGAGAGGCTGTTGTCGCGAGTGACCACGGTCCAGCCGTCCTTGAGGCCACGGGTACGCGCCGAACCCTGGTTGAGCATCGGCTCGATGGTGAAGACCATGCCTTCGCGCAGTTCCAGGCCGGTGCCGGGGCGGCCGAAGTGCAGAATCTGTGGTTCTTCGTGCATTTGCCGGCCGATGCCGTGGCCGCAGTACTCGCGCACCACGCTGTAGCCGTTGCTCTGCGCCAGGCTCTGAATGGCATGGCCGATATCCCCCAGGCGCGCACCGGGTCTGACCACCTTGATCCCGGCCCAGATGGCCTCGAAGGTGATCTCCACCAGGCGCTGGGCCTTGGGGGCGACCGGGCCGATCAGGTACATCTTGCTGGAGTCGGCGATAAAGCCGTTCTTCTCCAGGGTGATGTCGATATTGACGATGTCGCCCTCCTTGAGGATCGCCTGGGCATCGGGCATGCCGTGGCACACCACTTCATTGATCGAGGTGTTGATGCAGTAGGGGTAGTCGTACTGGCCTTTGCTCGCCGGGCGTGCGGCCAGGTCCTGGCGGATCAAGCGTTCCACCGCGGTGTCCAGTTCCAGGGTCGATTGCCCGGCGGCGACAAAACCGTCGAGAAAGTCGAACACTTTGCCCAGCAGGCGCCCTGATTCACGCATCAGCGCCAGTTGTTCCGGGGTCTTGATCAGCGCCTGGCTCATGCGGTGTGCCCTCTGATGAGGTCGCTCTTGTTCAGCAACAGTTTGTGGATCAGGTCGTTGTAGGCCAGGTGCGGATTGAGCTCGGCCAGCAGGCCGATCTTGATCCAGAACTCGGCCTGGGCGTTGATCGAGCGATCCATGGTGGCGCTGGCCATGCGGATCTGTTCATGCAATTGGTCTGAAATCTTGACGATACCCATGGGGCTGCCCTTGGTTGGAAATATACGAATCATATATGTTTCGTATATTGATCGCCAAGAGCCTCCGTGTGGCACGCGGTCTTGACGCCTCGGGGGCGACGCGGTTAATTTCGCCCCATGACTTCCCCCGCATTCCGTTCCCAGCCAAGCATTATTACCGCCATGACTCATTGGCGGGCTTGCTGACGACTGCACCCAACCCGCCCTGGAGGCGGGTTTTTTCTCTCTGTCTCCCGGGCACCGAACACCGCCAGGAGAGACCCATGCCCACCGCCAGCCGCTGTACTTCCTCCGCGCCCGATCTCGGGTTGCTGGAGCACTACGTGAAAAAAATCCTCGCGGCACCGGTCTATGACCTGGCCGTGCACACGCCATTGCAGGGCGCGCCGGGCCTCTCGGCGGCCCTGGGCAATCAGGTGTTGCTCAAGCGCGAGGACCTGCAGCCGACCTTTTCCTTCAAGGTGCGCGGCGCCTATAACCGATTGGTACAGCTCAGTGAAGCGCAGCGGCAACGCGGGGTGATCACAGCGTCTGCGGGCAACCACGCCCAGGGCGTAGCGCTGGCCGCCCGCGAGTTGGGCATCAAGGCAACCATCGTCATGCCCCGCAGCACGCCTGAGCTCAAGGTACAGGGCGTGCGCAGCCGGGACGCCGAAGTGCTGCTGCATGGCGAGAGCTTCCCCTTTGCCCTGGCCCATGCCCTGGCGTTGGCCCAGCACAATGGCCAGACCTTCGTCTCACCGTTTGACGACCCCGAGGTGATTGCCGGGCAGGGCACCGTGGCCATGGAAATCCTGCGTCAGCAACCGGGGCGCCTGGACGCGATCTTCGTGCCGGTAGGCGGTGGCGGGCTGATCGCCGGTATCGCCGCCTACGTCAAATACCTGCGTCCGGAGGTGCGCATCATCGGTGTCGAATCCGAACACTCCAACTGCCTGCAGCAAGCCCTGAAAGCCGGCGAGCGGGTGCTGCTGCCCGAGGTCGGGACCTTTGCCGATGGGGTCGCAGTGGCTCAGGTCGGGGCCCATTGTTTTGAGATTTGTCGCCATCACGTGGATCAGGTGCTGACGGTCAGCAACGACGACCTGTGCACGGCCATCAAGGCGATCTACGACGACACCCGTTCCATCACCGAGCCTTCGGGGGCGTTGGCGGTGGCGGGCATTCAGCAATATGTGGCCAGCACCGGCGCCCGGGGGCAAACCCTGGTGGCGATCGACTCTGGCGCCAATATCAATTTCGCCACCTTGGCCGAGGTTGCCAAACGCCTCGAGCCGAGTCTCTAAGTGCTGGCCGGTAGGCACCGGCCAATGCCTCAGGGCAGCAGGGGGCGCAGGAAGCTGCGTTCGTAGCTGAGGATGAATTTCTTCTCCACCACCGCGGCCACCAGGGCCACGCTTTGCGGGTCGCTCAAGGCTAGACGACGGTAGTTTTCGTAGTCCGCCAATGAGGGAAAACTGAACAGGCAGTAGGCGATATTGCTGGCGCCTTCCGAAGGCAGGAAATACCCATGGTGCAGGCCGCCCAGGCGCTGGACCACTTCGATCCACTCCAGGGAGTAGGCCTCGAACGCGGCCAGTTGATAGGGATCGATCACATATTTGACGTGGCAGGTAATCATTCGGGTCTTCCGCTGAGGTGTGCGGCGCATTCTTGCCGGGGCGTGTGCGCATTGCAAACCGGCGGCCTTGCGTCGGGTGTTTTGCAAGGCGGGTGGTGCGGCTTTTTGCAAGTTGCACGACCGCGCCGAGGCCAGGTCTCGATTTGCCTGGGCCAAACGTCCGTCGCCTGTGGGCACAGTTAATGCTCAGTGAACAGTGGAGCCCTGCATTTCGCAGCGTCGCGCAAAGCCCTTCAAGCGTCCAGCGAGCGGACAGGCCCAGCCCGTAACGGCCATCGATCAGTCACGACAAAAAGTGCGCAGCTCAGTGCGAAAAAGAATTTAGCGGTAGCGGGAAAGGGGCCTAGTCTTAGAGGTGGCCCGGTCTCCATGGAAGAAGCGAACCGGAGCCACCCGCTTTCGAACGCGCCCGTTCTCTAACTGAAAATCTGCACCGCACTGTTGTCGATTTGCCTTGAACGATTGGCCGCCTCAAATAAAAGGAGAGAGTCGCCATGTTTTTATCTGCCCTGGAACTACGCAACATCATTGAAAGCAGTTTTCTACCCAAACGTTGCCAATGCACCTTGAGCCCGGATTTGTCGATGACTGTGAAAGTCTTTGGCGACCATCAAACCGACCGGCTGGACCTTATGGTCACCGGTATTGACGCGTCCCGCCTCAGCGGCAGCCGCGCCATCAATGAACTGATTGCCGAATTGCGTTACGACCTGGCCCACAACCCCAGCCAGGACGTGCCCTTGAAACGGGCTTACTAGTCGCAGCGGGCGGTTCAGTCCCGCGCCGTCGCCCATTCGTCCCGCGTTCCCTTGGCCCGCAGAAACCCCAGGCCAAGGGCCGCTTCGACCACCACAGCCAGCAAAATGCCTGGCCCGGCATTGCCGTTCAGCCATTCCCCCAGGCCCAGCAGGGCCAAGCCGAAACACCCCACCATAAAACCACTGCTCAAGGCATTCCGGGCCACCCCGGCGGGTGCCGAGCGAGCGCTGAAGAACATCACCCCCAAGCCCAGGAACAGCACCGCACTGCGCCGTGCGACAAAACCGGTGGAGGCATAGAAGTCCACGCTGCAGAACGCCAGCAACCAGCGTGGCGCCAGCCCCCAGGCCAGGGCGAGGGCGAAACACAGCAGGGCGGTGAAGGTCGACAGGCGCCGAAACGATACGTGCATGGCCAATCCCTATGGCAGTTCGAGACAAGCGCCAGAGCATACGCCGGGCTCTGGCACAGGCATACCGCTGGATTGTCACAGCCTTGTCAGGAAATGGCGACGCAACGGCGCCGTCGCGCCGTTGGCGTTTTTTCCGGGTCAATCCTGGGTGGAGCAAGCATCCGAAAGCTTGCTGTAGCTGATGGTTTCCAGCCGGCCGGTCGGATCGACGAAGGCCATTTGCGCCGTGACCACTTTGCATTCCTGGGTTGCCGGTTCGCTCATCGATACCACTCGGACTACGTGCAACGGCATGCCGTAGTGATAAGGCACGGGGGCTGCCGAAGGGCTTTGGGCCAAGGCCAGGGTGCTGAAGGCGAGCAGGGCGCAGGCGCTGCCGATCAGTTTGATATACAGGTTCATGAGGGTTCTCCGGTAGGCAACGATCAACCGGGCCCATCGGGGCCCGGCCCGCCGCGGAGGTCATCAGAATATTCTGAGCGAGCGCGGTCCATCACACTCTTGGACGCAGGCATTAACCGACGATTAAGCACGGGTTGATGATGCCCACTGGACGACGAAGTGCCGGCTGGCCGGGCGCAATAGGCTCGTGTTGGCCATCGGTCAGCCGTCCGCGAAGCGATTTCAATTCTGCTGGTGACAGGCGTCGGCCAGCTTGCGATAGGAAATGTGTTGGCGATCGCCCGCCGTGTCGATGTATTCCATGTGAGCGGTGATCACCTCGCAGTGGCGGGTGTCCTGCTCGCTCATGGAAATCACCTTGTCGATCTGCAACGCATGCCGTAGTGATAAGGCACTGGCTCCAGCGGCTGGACATCCGCCAGGGCCAGTTGGCTGAAGCCGGTGAGGGCCATGGCCCCCGTGATCATGATGTGGCGCAGTTTCATACGTACTCTCCGATACCGATTGAATCCGGCCCAGTCGCTGACGGGGCCGAGCGGCCAGCACCGTCGTCGAGACAGTGAGTGGCGCGGTCCGGGGCACTATTGGTTTTTTCGATTAACCGACGATTAATGGTTGATTCGCTGTATGAGGGGCCAGGGAACGGTCGAAATTGGCTCGGGGAAGAGGCCTGGTGGTTCGCTGAGAGCCCCGTTTTTCCGGGGCTGCGCAAGACAAAGAGCTGATGTTGATTGCCTTCAATACAGCGGATTTCCCGAGGTTGGGGGCAACCCCGGGTCATGCAGCGTTACAACTTCGTGGTTATTTGTGCTGTTCAGCGTAACTGCTGACGATAGGGCAAGTCCGGCCCGGTCTTGCCGCAGGTCAGCGCGGCGGCGGCCACGGCGAACTGCAGTTGGGCGTCGATCTGTTCCCGGCTCAAGCTCTGCAGGCCCTCGATGGAGTCCAGACCCTGCTCGGTGAGCCAGGCGATCAGCGCGGCCTGGAAGGTGTCGCCCGCGCCCACGGTGTCGGCAATGGTTACCTTGCGCGCTGGCACCGACCAGCTGCCATGGGCCCGGCTGAACACCGTGGCGCCCAGGCCGCCCCGGGTCAGGAACACCAATTGGCAACGCTGCTGCAACCAGCCGCCAATCACGCTTTCGACCGCTTGCCCGGGGTAGAGCAGGCTCAGGTCCTCATCGCTGACCTTGATCAGGTCGGCATAGGCCACCAGTTCGCCGATCCGTTGCCGCCACAGGTGGATATCCGGCTGGGGGTTGAGCCGCACGTTGGGGTCGAGGCTGATCAGGCGCTGCCCAGCCTCGCGCTGGACCAGGGCCAGCAAGGTGTCGGCGATGGGTTGCACCACCAGGGAAAACGAGCCGACATGCAGCCCGCGGACCTCAGGGCCCAGGGTCGGCAGATGCTCCCGTTGCAGTTGCCGGTCGGCGCAGCCTTCGCCGCGGAAACTGTAATGGGGCGATCCGTCGGCACCCACGGCCACCATGGCCAGGGTGGTGGGCGCGCTGAAGGTCCACAGGTAGTCATTGCGCACGCCTTCGTCCTGCAACACCTGGCGCAGGCGAGCGCCGAGAAAGTCTTCGGACAGCCCGGCGAACAGGCCAGCGTCCACCCCCAGGCGCCGCAGGCCCACGGCCACGTTGAACGGCGAACCGCCGGCAATCGCCCGGTAATTAACCTTGGCCGCCTGGGGGATTGCCTCTTCACTGCTGAAAAAATCGAACAGCGCCTCACCACACACCAGATACATAGTCATTCGCTCTTCAAAGGGTTGCGACATGTTGTCGATAACGTTCATACGCCGTTTGATAGGCCGCCACATTGGCCGCGATCGGCCGGGTCAGGCTGGCCGGGTCGAGGCTGACGCAGCGCTCGCACAGGGTTTCCAGGCTCAAGGCCTGTCCGCTGTGGCGGGCCTGGCACCAGGCGGCCTGGATCGCCGCGCCGAGGGCGGCGGCCTCGCTGTGTTCGGTGCAGACCACCTCGGTGTGCATGATATCGGCGACCATCTGTCGCCACAGCGGACTTTTCGAGCCGCCGCCGATCAAGCGGATGCTGCGGCTCTGCAAACCGTTTTCCCGTAGCAGGTCCAGGCCGTAACGCAGGCCGAAGGTGGTACCCTCGACCGCCGCCCGGCACAGGTTGGCCCGGGTCAGGTTGTCCAGGGTCAGGCCCAGCAGACTGCCGGTGGCATGGGGCAGGGCGGGCACCCGTTCGCCATTGAGGAAGGGCAGCATGCACACGCCGTCGGCGCCGATGGGGGCGGTGGCCAACAGTTGATTGAAGGCCGCCAGGTCGAGGTCGAACAGCTCGCGCACCAGGGTCGTGACATTGGTCAGGTTCATGGTGCAGATCAGTGGCAGCCAGCCGCCGCTGGACGAGCAGAACGTCGCCACCGCGCCCTGGGAGCTGACCCGCGGCGCAGTGTCGAAGGCGTAGACCGTGCCCGAGGAACCCAGGCTCATGGTGATCACACCCGGCTGGATATTGCCGGTGCCGATGGCCCCCATCATGTTGTCGCCGCCCCCGCTGGCCACCAGTGCCTGGGGGTTGAGGCCCAACAGTTGGGCGATTTCCGGCCGTACTGTACCCACGGCCTGATCGGCTTCCAGCAACGGCGGCAGCGCGGCCACCAGGCGGCCGCTGGGGTCGATGTGTTGCAGCAGCGCCAGGTCCCACTGCCGGCTGCGCACATTGAAATAACCGCTGCCCGAGGCGTCGCCGTATTCGCTGCAGGCGCGGCCCGTGAGCCAGAAATTCAAATAGTCATGGGGCAGCAGGATGTGCGCGATACGCGCGAAGACCTCGGGGTGCTGCTCCCGGGTCCAGAGCAGTTTCGACAGGGTATAGCCTGGCGCGATCACCACCCCAAGGCGCTCCAGGGAGCCGGGCTCGCCCCCCAGGTCATCCAACAAACGCTGGTTCTGTTCGCTGGACTCGGTGTCACACCAGAGCTTGGCCGGGCGCAGCACCCGGCCTTGTTCGTCCAGCAGCACCAGGCCGTGCTGCTGCCCGGAGACGCCGATGCCGAGGATCTCCTGGCCGCTGACGCCGGCGGCTTGCAGGGCCTGGGCCGTGGCGCTGGCAAAGGCCTGCAGCCACTCTTCTGTGTCCTGTTCGCGACGGCCATTGGCGCCGCTGATCAGGCTGTGGGGCGCCGCGCCCTGGCCCAGCACCCGGCCATTGGCGGGGTCGAGGATCAGCGCCTTGGTGCCTTGAGTGCCGCAGTCGATACCAAGAAACAACCCGTGTGTACTCATGGCACCTCCTGCCCACAATGCCCGTGCCGGCCGCTCACTGGGGGCGCGCCAGCAGCCGCTCCAGGGTCCCGCTCACGCCATGCTCGCGCAGGCTGGCCAGGCAGCGCTCGAACGCGGCGACAAATGCAGGCGACTGCACAAGGGCGGTGCCGAAAATCTCTTCCACCCCCAGCAGGCGCTGGGTCAGCAGTTGATCGTCGGCCACCAGCGCCTGGCAGAACTCGGCCCGCGGGTCAGGGATGCTGTAGTGCTGGCCTTGTTCGTCCACGCCCTTGAGGTACAGGGCCCAGGCCGCCACGACGAGAGCTGCGCGCTCGGTGTCGCGGCCGTCCGCAATCAGGCGGTTGAGGGTCGGCACGGTGAACTTGGGAAACTTCGACGAACCGTCGGAACAGACCCGCTCCAACTGGTCGGCAATCGCCTGGTTGGAAAAACGCTGGACCAGGGTGTTCTTGTAGTCCGTCAGGTCGATGCCCGGCACCGGCGCCAGTTGCGGGGTCACGTCGAGGTCCATGTAGGCGCGCATATAGGCGACAAACAGCGGGTCGTTCATGGTCTCGTGGACAAACCGGTAGCCCTTGAGAAACCCCAGGTAGGTCAGGGCCAGGTGGCTGCCGTTGAGCAGTTTGATCTTCATCTCTTCATAGGGCGTGACGTCATCGGTGAACTGCACGCCGACTCGCTCCCAGGCCGGGCGACCGCTGACGAATTTGTCCTCCAGTACCCATTGCACAAAGGGTTCGCAGACCACCGGCCAGGCGTCGTCGATGCCGTGCTGGTCGTGCAGTTGCAGGCGATGGGCGCCACTGGTCATAGGGGTGATGCGGTCGACCATGGCATTGGGAAAGCTCACATGGGCGGCGATCCAATCGTGCAGGTCGGCGTCGCGCCGGGCAGCGAAAGCCAGCAGCGCCTTGCGGGTCACCGCGCCGTTGTGCGGCAGGTTATCGCAGGACATCAGGGTAAAGGCCGGGGTCCCGGCGGCCCGGCGTTTAGCCAGTGCCGCGCAGAGAAAGCCGAACACCGTCTGCGGCTGGTTGGGGTGGGCCAGGTCATGCTGGATCTGCGGCAGGTGGGCCATGAACTCGCCCGTGCTGTCGTCGATGCAGTAGCCACCCTCGGTGATGGTCAGGGAGACGATGCGGATCTGCGGGCTGGCCAGCTTGTCGATCAGCGCCTGGGCGCCGTCGGCCGCCAGCAGCATGTCGCGGATGGCGCCGATCACCCGAACCTCGGTGTCATCGCCGTCGCCCAGTTCAAACAGGGTGAACAGGTGGTCCTGGCCGGCCAGGTCGTCCCGGGCGCGGCGGTCCTCGGCGCGCAGGCCGATGCCGCAGATGCTCCAGTCCAGGCCTTCGCCGGTGTTCATCAGCGCGTCGGTGTAATAGGCCTGGTGCGCCCGGTGGAACCCGCCGACGCCGATGTGGGCGATGCCTTGTCGGGTATCGGCCAGGGCGTAGGCGGGCACTTTGACTTCAGGGGCCAGGTGGCTGAGGGTGCGTTGGTTCAATTTCATCGTCAGGGCTCTCGACAATCAGGCGGCGGCGCGCAGGGGCCGAGCCACCGCCACGCCGTCGGCATCGAATAAATGGCAGTGGGCGGCGTCCAGGTGCAGGTTCAACTGTTCACCGTAGCGGCTGGCCAAGTCACCGCGGATACGCAGGGTCAGGGCCTCGCCGGAGGCGGTGCGCACGTGGCAGAAGGTGTCGCTGCCCAGGCGCTCGCTGACGTCCGCGGTGACCGACAGGGTGCATTGCCCGGGCGTGGCCAGTTCCAGGTGTTCGGGGCGGATGCCCAGGGTCACCGGGCTGCCGACACTCAGGCTGGCGCCGCTTTGTTCCAGGCGGATACGGGTGCCGGCATCCAGCTCCACTTCGCAGCCCTGGCTGTCCACCCGGCTGACCTTGCCGCTGAGGAAGCCCATTTTCGGCGTACCGAGAAAGCCCGCGACAAACAGGTTGGCCGGGCGGTGGTAAAGCTCCAGCGGCGAACCCACTTGCTCCACACGGCCGCCATTGAGCACCACCACCTTGTCCGCCAGGGTCATGGCCTCCACCTGATCGTGGGTCACGTAGATCATGGTGGCCTGCAGCTCCTTGTGCAGGCGTGCCAGCTCCAGGCGCATCTGCACCCGCAAGGCGGCGTCGAGGTTGGACAGCGGCTCGTCGAAGAGGAAAATTTTAGGGTTACGCACAATGGCCCGGCCGATGGCCACGCGCTGGCGCTGGCCGCCGGACAATTGCTTGGGCTTGCGCTCCAGCATGGGCCCCAGTTCCAGTATCCGTGCCGCCTCGTTGACCTTTTTCTCCACCTCGGCCTTGGCCACGCCGGCCAGGTCCAGGGCAAAGGACATGTTCTTGCGCACACTCATATGCGGGTACAGGGCATAGGTCTGGAACACCATCGCCAGGTCGCGCTTGGCCGGGCTGACTTCAGTGATGTCGCGGCCGTCCAGCTCGATGGTGCCGCCGCTGACTTCTTCCAGCCCGGCAATCAGCCGTAACAGGGTCGACTTGCCGCAGCCCGAAGGGCCGACGAACACCACGAACTCTTTGTCATTCACCTCAAGGTCGATGCCCTTGATGATGGAAAAACCCTCGAAGCCTTTTTGCAGATTCTTGATTTTCAGGTTGGCCATGATGGGCCTCCACTTGTCTTATTCAGGTTGAACCCGGCGGGTTCACTTCACCGCGCCAAACGACAGCCCGCGCACCAGCTGTTTCTGGCTGATCCAGCCAAAAATCAGGATGGGCGCGCAGGCCAGGGTCGAGACCGCCGACAACTTGGCCCAGAACAGCCCCTCGGGGCTGGAGTAGGACGCCACCAGGGCGGTCAACGGCGCGGCATTGGCCGACGTCAGGTTCAGCGACCAGAAGGCCTCGTTCCAGCACAGGATCAGCGACAGCAGCACGGTGGAGGCCAGCCCGCCCTTGGCGATCGGCAGCAGCACCCGAACCATTTCCTGCCACAGGGTGGCGCCGTCCAGGCGTGCGGCCTCGAGGATGTCCCGGGGGATGTCCTTGAAGTAGGTGTAAATCATCCACACCACGATGGGCAGGTTGATCAGGGTGTAAATCACGATCAGCGCCAGGCGCGTGTCCAGCAGGCCGAAGCTCTTGGCCAGCAGGTAGATGGGCATCAGTACCCCCACCGGCGGCAGCATCTTGGTGGAGAGCATCCACAGCAGGGTGCGCTTGGTGTTGCGGGTTTCATAAAAGGCCATGGAGTAGGCCGCCGGCACCGCAATCAGCAGGCTCAGGGCGGTGGCGCTGAACGAGATCACCACCGAGTTCCAGGCAAAGCTGGTGTAGTTACTGCGCTCGTTGATGTGCAGGTAGTTCTCCAGGGTCGGGCTGAAGATGAACTGCGGCGGTGTGGCGAAGGCGTCGATTTCGCTCTTGAAGCTGGTCAGCACCATCCAGAAGATCGGGAAGAAAATCAGGATCGCGATGGCCCAGGCCAGGGTGCCCAGCAGCAGGCTCTGCAGGCGTCGGGATTGTTGAAGCGTCATGGGGCGCACCTCAAGGCTGGTCAGTCAGGTTTTTGCCGATCATCCGCACCAGGATGATTGCCGCGATGTTGGCGATCACCACGGCGATCAACCCGCCGGCCGAAGCCATGCCGACGTCGAACTGCACCAGCGCCTGGTTGTAGATCAGGTAGGCGAGGTTGGTCGAGGCGTAGCCGGGGCCGCCGTTGGTGGTGGTGAAAATCTCGGCGAACACCGACAGCAGGAAGATGGTTTCAATCATCACCACCACGGCGATGGGGCGGGCCAGGTGGGGCAGGGTCAGGTGCCAGAAGATCGCTATGGGCCCGGCACCGTCCAGGCGCGCGGCTTCCTTCTGTTCCTGGTCCAGGGACTGCATGGCGGTCATCAGGATCAGGATCGCGAAGGGCAGCCATTGCCAGGACACAATGATGATGATCGACAGCAGCGGGTAATGTGCCAGCCAGTCCACCGGCTCGGCGCCAAAGAGCTTCCACACGGCGGCGAGAATCCCCGACACCGGATGGAATATCAGGTTCTTCCAGATCAGCGCGCCCACCGTGGGCATGATGAAAAACGGCGAGATCAGCAGCACCCGCACGATGCCCCGACCGAGGAATTCGCTGGCCTCCAGCAAGGCACTGATCAGTACCCCGAACACCACGCTGATCAGCAGCACGCTGCCCACCAGCAACAGGGTATTGGTGGCGCCGGGGAGGAACCCGGAGTCGGTGAGGAAGTAACTGAAGTTCTCCAGGCCGACGAATTCATTTTCACCGGGGTAGAGCAGGTTGTAGCGAATCAGCGAGAAGTACAGGGTCATGCCCAGGGGCACGATCATCCACAGCAGCAACAGGGCCACCGAGGGGCTGACCAGGAACCAGCCGGGGTTGGCCAGGCGACTTTTACGCGCCTTCTCCGGGGCAGTTGTTTGCACATGGGCAGTGGAAGTATTCATGGTGATCAGGACCATTCAGAGACAAGTTCGAGCGCGACAAGCCCACCCGTTAGGGCCGGTTGGCCGGCGATAAGCCCCGGGGTTTCAATGCAAGGTTTGGGGACCGATCGCCGGCAAGCCAGCGCCTGCAATAGCAGGGTTACTTGGGGTAGCCCGCACGCTTCATTTCACGCTCGGTGGTGGTCTGGGCGGCGGTCAGGGCCTGGTCCACCGTCTGCTGGCCGGTCAAGGCGCCGGAGAAGAACTTGCCCACCTGGGTGCCGATGGCCTGGAACTCGGGAATGGTCACCAACTGGATACCGATGTAAGGCACCGGCTTGAGGGTGGGTTGGGTCGGGTCTGCGACTTTCAGTGATTCCAGGGTCACCTTGGCGAAGGGCGCGGCCTTCATGTACTCATCGCTGTAGGTGGATGTGCGGGTGCCGGGCGGCACGTTGGCGATGCCGTCGGTCTTGGCCACCAACTGGCTGTATTCCTTGGAGGTTGCCCAACTGGTGAAGACCTTGGCCGCGTCTTTGGCCTTGGAGCTGGTGGGGATGGCCAGGCTCCAGGAGTACAACCACGAGGTGCCTTTGTCGGTCTTCTCGTGGGGGGCGAAGGTGAAGCCCACGTGGTCGGCGACCTTGCTCTGGGTCTTGTCGGTGACGAACGAGCCGGCCACGCTGGCATCGACCCAGATCGCGCACTTGCCGCTGTTGAACAGCGCTAGGTTTTCGTTGAAACCGTTGCTGGAGGCACCCGGCGGGCCGGATTTCTTCATGTTGTCGACGTAGAAGGTCAGCGCTTCTTTCCACTCGGGGCCGTTGAATTCCGGCTGCCACTTCTCATCGAACCAGCGTGCACCGTAGCCGTTGGCCAAGGTGGTGATCAGCGCCATGTTCTCGCCCCAGCCGGCCTTGCCGCGCAGGCACAGGCCATATTGCTCTTTGCTCTTGTCGGTGAGTTTTTCCGCGAATTCGCCAATCTGGCTCCAGGTCGGGTGCTCGGGCATGCTCAGCCCGGCGTTCTTGAACAGGTCGCTGCGGTAATAGGTGATGGAGCTTTCAGCGTAGAACGGCAGGGCATACAGCGAGCCCTTCACAGACAGCCCGTCACGCACCGAGGGAAACACATCCTCCAGGTCGTAGGACGCCGGCAAGTCCTTCATCGGTTCCAGCCAGCCCTTGGCGCCCCAGAGTGCGGCTTCGTACATGCCGATGGTGAGCACGTCGAACTGCCCGCCCTGGGTGGCGATGTCGGTGGTCAGGCGTTGGCGCAGGACGTTTTCTTCCAGTACCACCCAATTCAGCTTGATGTCCGGGTGCTCGGCCTCGAAGGTCTTCGAGAGCTTTTGCATGCGGATCATGTCGCTGTTGTTGACGGTGGCGATGGTCAGGGTTTGCGCGCCGAGGCTGACGCCGCTGAAGGTGATGCAGGTGGTGACGAGCAGGGCTTTTACGCTGGGTTTCATCGTGCACTCCTCTTCCGGGCCCAGGGGGCGACAGAAGGACGGTTATTGTTTTTGTGTCTTCCGGAGGTAGGAAGAATGTGCGCTGATTACAGACCTCAAAACGCGGCCTGACAAATCATCCGTGACACTTGATCCGATACTTTTTTGCACTCATAGCGCCGGGGCCCATTCCGAAGATTGTCTGTCTGACGCGGCTCGGCCAGAGAAAACTCGGGCTTGGGGGCGAAAAATCCGTATTGGTTTAGGTCCGATTCCTTGAGCCAATAGGACAGGGGAAAAAGCCCACTGGATTTTTCCCCGGCACTGCCTAAGATGGCCCACCAGACCACTGATGCGCAGGACGTACTGAACCTCGATGTCGGAAAAAGACACCATCTCCATGCACCTGGTCCGCGAAGCACTGCTGCAAAGCTGTGCCCCGGGCGCGGCCAGCGATGAAGTGCTGCACAAGGTCGGGATCGACCCGGCCTGGCTGCAGCAGGGCGACGTGCGGGTGCCGGCCACGGCCTATGCGCGGCTCTGGCGGCTGCTGGCTCGGCGCCTGGACGACGAGTTTTTCGGCATGGACCCGCGCCGCCTGAAGTCCGGCAGCCTGGCGTTTCTGTGTCGTTCGTCCATGGCCCAACCGGACGTGGCGTCGGCCCTGGAGTCGGGGTTGGGGTTTCTCTCGCTGATGTTCGAGCGCCTGCCGGCACAGCTGGTGCGCCAGCAGAGCCTGGCGGAAATTGTCTTGCTGGAAGAACACCCCGAGCCCTGCCGGGCGTTTACCTACTTCACCTACTGGATGATCGTCCACGGCGTGGCCTGCTGGCTGGCGGGGCGGCGCATTCCGATCCTGGCCATCGAGCTGCGCGGGCCCCAGCCGGACTTCTGCGACGATTACCGGGTGATGTTTTCCGAGAACCTACGCTTTGACCGGCCGCGCACTCGAATGATCATCGCCGCCGATTGCCTGGACATGCCGGTCAAGCGCAGCCCGGAAGAGCTCAAGCGTTTCCTGGCCCAGGCACCGGCCAATATCCTGGTCAAATACCGCGACCCGGAGAGCCTGGCCAGCCGCATCAAACACGACCTGCGCCAATTGCCGGCCGAGCACTGGCCGGAATCCGAGAGCCTGGCCCAGCGCCTGTGCATGTCGGCCTCGACCCTGCGCCGGCGCCTGGCGGAGGAGGGCCAGAGCTACCAGGGCCTCAAGGACAGCGTGCGCAAGGAGCTGGCGATTGTCTGGCTGGCGGAACCGCACATCAGTTTTGCCGAGATCGCCACGCGCCTGGGGTTTGCCGATACCAGCTCGTTCTACAAGGCCTTTCGCAAGTGGTCAGGCTCCAACCCCGGGCATTACCGCAGCCTGATCCTCAACGACCCCGAGTAAGGCCGATGCTCATCGCCGGCCAGCCGGCGGCCATATGCAGGCAGCGCGAGCCACGGCGTGACCATGGCCAAACCGGTCACGCAACTTGAAAACTTTGACCATTGCCGCGCCAGGCGTCTAGCGCCAGTATTTCCCCGGTTTCATGAGGTTCCCATCCTAATAAGAACAGTGAGGGATTCTGGCGATGCGCGACTATCTGTCTGCTACCACCCAGTTCGATTTTCAACACACCGTCGACGCCGCCCTGAGTGGCAACCTGTCGGCGCTCAATGCCTGTGTCGAATGCTGTGACCGTCATGCCTTGCCAGGGCGCATCGCGCTGTTCTGGGAAGGCCGCGACGGCAGCAGCGCCACTTACACCTTCAGTGAACTGCAGGATAAAGCCGCGCGCTTTGCCAACTTCCTGCTGGCCCAAGGGGTGCAAAAGGGCGACAAGGTTGCCGGCCTGTTGCCACGCAACGTTGAACTGTTGATCACCGTGCTCGCCACCTGGCGCATCGGCGCGGTCTACCAGCCGCTGTTTACCGCTTTCGGCCCCAAGGCCATCGAGCACCGCCTGGGCAGCTCCGGGGCCAAGCTGGTGGTCAGCGATGCAGTCAACCGCCCGAAACTCAATGAAGTGGCCGACTGCCCGGTCATCGTCACCGTCGGTGGCGCCAAGGGCCAGGGCATCGTCCGTGGCGACTTCAGCTTCTGGGCCGAACTGGCCAACCATTCCAACGACTGTGAACCGGTGCTGCTCAGCGGCGAAGACCCGTTCCTGTTGATGTTCACCTCGGGCACCACCGGCCCTTCGAAAGCCCTGGCAGTGCCCCTCAAGGCCGTGGTGGCCTTCCAGAGTTACACCCGTGACGCCGTGGACCTGCGCCCCGAAGACGCGTTCTGGAACGTCGCCGACCCGGGCTGGGCCTACGGTATCTACTTCGGCGTCACCGGGCCCCTGGGCCTGGGCCACCCGATCACCTTCTACGATGGCCCTTTCACCCTGGAAAGCACCTGCCGGGTGATCAACAAGTACGGGATCAGCAACCTCACCGGTTCGCCCACCGCTTACCGTTTGCTGATCGCCGGTGGCGATGAGTTCGCCCGCTCGATCAAGGGCAAGCTGCGCATTGTCAGCAGCGCCGGCGAGCCGCTGAACCCGGAAGTGATCCGCTGGTTCGCCGACAACCTCGGCGTGGTCATCCACGACCATTACGGCCAGACCGAACTGGGCATGGTGCTGTGCAACCACCACGGCCTGGAGCATCCGGTGCACGTGGGCAGCGCCGGCTTTGCCTCGCCTGGCCATCGCATCGTGGTGCTGGATGAGCAGTACCAGGAACTGCCGGCCGGGCAGCCGGGGATCCTTGCCATCGACCGCAAGCAATCGCCGATGTGCTGGTTCAATGGCTATGAAGGGGCGCCGACCAAAGCCTTCGTCGGCGACTACTACCTCAGCGGCGACACCGTGGAATTGAACCCCGACGGCAGCATCAGCTTTGTCGGTCGCAGCGATGATGTCATCACCACCTCCGGCTACCGCGTGGGGCCGTTCGACGTCGAAAGTGCGCTGATCGAACACCCCGCGGTGATCGAGACGGCCGTGATCGGCAAGCCCGACCCGGAGCGTACCGAACTGGTGAAAGCCTTTGTCGTGCTCAGCGCTCAGTACCGTGCCTCGCCGGAACTGGCCGAAGAGCTGCGCCAGCACGTGCGCAAGCGCTTGGCGGCGCACTCGTACCCCCGTGAAATCGAATTTGTCAGTGAATTGCCGAAAACCCCTAGCGGCAAATTGCAGCGCTTTATCTTGCGCAACCAGGAAATCGCCAAGGCTCAAGAGGCCGCGGCACACAAGGCTTCAGCTTGAATCCAAGGAATCCGTGATGCAGATCGAAAACAAGGTATTTATCGTCAGTGGCGGTGCGTCGGGCCTGGGCGCCGCCAGCGCTGAAATGCTCGTGGCGGCCGGCGCCAAGGTGATGCTGGTGGACCTCAATGCCGAGGCCGTGGCGGCCAAGGCGCAACAGTTGGGTTGCCAGAGTGTGGTGGCTGATATCAGCCAGGAAGCAGCGGCCGAAGCGGCGGTGCAGGCGACGCTCACGGCTTTTGGCGGCCTGCACGGGCTGGTCAACTGCGCGGGCATCGTGCGCGGCGAGAAAATCCTCGGCAAGCAGGGCCCTCACGGCCTGGCCAGCTTCAGCCAGGTGATCAACGTCAACCTGATCGGCAGCTTCAACCTGCTGCGCCTGGCCGCCGCGGCCATTGCCGAGGGCCAGGCCGATGCCGGTGGCGAGCGCGGGGTGATCATCAATACCGCCTCGGCTGCCGCCTTCGACGGGCAGATCGGTCAGGCGGCCTATGCGGCCTCCAAAGGTGCCATCGCCAGCCTGACCTTGCCCGCTGCCCGGGAACTGGCGCGCTTCGGCATCCGGGTGATGACCATCGCCCCGGGCATTTTCGAAACCCCGATGATGGCCGGCATGACCGATGACGTTCGCGCCGGTCTGGCCGCTGGCGTGCCGTTCCCGCCGCGCCTGGGCAAACCTGCCGAGTACGCGTCGCTGGTGCGGCATATCATCGAAAACAGCATGCTCAACGGCGAGGTGATCCGTCTCGACGGTGCCTTGCGCATGGCCGCCAAGTAAGGAGGATTCATCATGTCCATTGCCCACGATCCGATTGTTATCGTCAGCGCCGTCCGCACCCCCATGGGCGGTTTCCAGGGGGACCTGAAAAGCCTAAGCGCCCCGCAATTGGGGGCCGAAGCCATTCGCGCCGCCGTGCAGCGTGCCGGGATCAGCGCCGACGGAGTGCAAGAAGTGCTGTTTGGCTGCGTGCTGTCCGCCGGTCTCGGCCAGGCCCCGGCCCGTCAGGCGGCCCTGGGCGCCGGGCTGGATAAAGGCACCCGCTGCACCACCCTGAACAAAATGTGCGGCTCGGGGATGGAAGCCACCATCCTGGCCCATGACATGCTTCTGGCCGGCAGCGCCGAGGTGGTGGTGGCCGGTGGCATGGAAAGCATGTCCAACGCCCCGTACCTGCTGGACCGCGCCCGCAGCGGCTACCGCATGGGCCATGGCCGGGTCCTGGACCACATGTTCCTCGACGGCCTGGAAGACGCCTACGACAAGGGCCGCCTGATGGGCACCTTTGCCGAGGATTGTGCCGAAGCCCATGGCTTTACCCGGGACGCCCAGGATGCCTTTGCCGTGGCCTCCCTGACCCGCGCCCAACAGGCGATCAAGGACGGTCTGTTCAAGGACGAGATCGTCCCGCTGCAGGTGACGGTCGGCAAGGAATCCCGGCTGATCAGCGACGATGAGCAGCCGCCCAAGGCCAAGCTGGACAAGATCGCCAGCCTCAAGCCGGCGTTCCGCGAAGGCGGCACGGTGACGGCGGCCAACTCCAGTTCCATTTCCGATGGCGCCGCCGCCCTGGTGCTGATGCGCCGCAGTGAAGCGCAAAAGCGCGGTCTCAAGCCCTTGGCGGTGATCCACGGTCACGCGGCGTTCGCCGATACCCCGGGGCTGTTCCCGGTGGCTCCGGTGGGCGCCGTGCAAAAATTGTTGAGTAAAACCGGTTGGTCCCTGGACGACGTGGACCTGTTTGAAATCAACGAAGCCTTCGCCGTGGTCAGCCTGGTGAGCATGAGCAAGCTGGAAATCCCCCACGCCAAGGTCAACGTCCACGGCGGTGCCTGTGCCCTGGGCCACCCCATTGGCGCGTCCGGCGCACGAATTCTGGTGACCTTGCTCTCGGCCCTGCGCCAGCGCGGCGAAAAACGTGGCATCGCTGCCATCTGCATCGGTGGCGGCGAAGCCACTGCCATGGCCGTTGAATGCCTGTACTGAGGAGTTGCCATGCTGCCCAATGACGAACAATTGCAGATCAGCGACGCCGCCCGGCAGTTTGCCCAGGAGCGGTTGAAGCCCTTTGCCGCCGAGTGGGACCGGGAACACCGGTTTCCCAAGGAGGCCATCGCCGAGATGGCCGAAATGGGCTTCTTCGGCATGTTGGTGCCGGAGCAGTGGGGCGGTTGCGACACCGGTTACCTGGCTTACGCCATGGCTCTGGAAGAAGTGGCGGCGGGTGACGGGGCCTGCTCCACCATCATGAGCGTGCACAACTCGGTGGGCTGTGTGCCGATCCTCACGTTCGGCAACGACGCGCAGAAAGAGCGCTTTCTCACGCCCCTGGCCAGCGGTGCCATGCTCGGCGCCTTTGCCCTCACCGAACCCCAGGCCGGCTCCGACGCCAGCAGCCTGAACACTCGGGCCCGTCGGGACGGCGATCACTACGTGCTCAATGGCTGCAAGCAGTTCATCACCTCCGGGCAGAACGCCGGGGTGGTGATTGTCTTTGCGGTGACCGACCCGAGTGCCGGCAAGCGCGGCATCAGTGCCTTTATCGTGCCCACCGACTCACCGGGCTACAGCGTGGCCCGGGTCGAGGACAAGCTCGGCCAGCATGCGTCCGACACCTGCCAGATCCTTTTTCAAGACCTGCGGGTGCCGGTCGCCAATCGCCTGGGCGAGGAGGGTGAAGGCTACAAGATCGCCCTGGCCAACCTTGAAGGCGGCCGCGTCGGCATCGCCTCGCAGTCGGTGGGCATGGCCCGTGCGGCGTTCGAGGCGGCCCGGGATTACGCCCGGGAGCGGCAAAGCTTCGGCAAACCGATCATCGAACACCAGGCCGTGGCGTTCCGTCTGGCCGACATGGCCACCCAGATCGCCGTGGCCCGGCAGATGGTGCACTATGCGGCGGCGCTGCGTGACAGCGGCAAGCCGGCACTGGTGGAAGCGTCCATGGCCAAGCTGTTCGCTTCGGAAATGGCCGAGAAAGTCTGTTCCGCAGCATTGCAAACCCTGGGTGGTTACGGTTACCTGAGCGACTTTCCCGTGGAGCGCATCTATCGCGACGTGCGGGTTTGCCAGATCTACGAAGGCACCAGCGACATTCAACGGCTGGTCATTTCGCGCAATCTTTGAGAAGGAGCTGCTACATGAGTTACGAAACCATCGTGCTGGAGATCAAGGACCGAGTCGGCCTGATCACCCTCAATCGCCCTCAGGCCTTGAACGCCCTCAACGCGCAGATCGTCAGCGAGTTGAACCAGGCCTTGGACCGCCTGGAAGCCGACCCGAAAATCGGCTGCATCGTCCTCACCGGTTCAAAAAAAGCCTTTGCCGCCGGCGCCGACATCAAGGAAATGGCCGAGCTGACCTACCCGCAGATCTACCTCGACGACCTGTTCAGCGACAGCGACCGCGTGGCCAACCGTCGCAAGCCGATCATTGCTGCGGTCAACGGTTTTGCCCTGGGTGGCGGCTGTGAACTGGCGCTGATGTGCGACTTCATCCTGGCCGGTGACAACGCCAAGTTCGGCCAGCCGGAAATCAACCTCGGCGTGCTGCCGGGCATGGGCGGTACCCAACGCCTGACCCGCGCCGTGGGCAAGGCCAAAGCCATGGAAATGTGCCTGACCGGGCGTTTTATCGATGCCGTGGAAGCGGAACGTTGCGGCATCGTCGCACGCATCGTGCCGGCCGATGAACTGCTGGACGAAGCCCTGAAGGTCGCCACCCTGATCGCCGGCAAGTCGATCCCGGTGAGCATGATGATCAAGGAAAGCGTGAACCGCGCCTTTGAAGTCAGCCTGTCGGAAGGCGTGCGCTTCGAGCGCCGGGTATTCCACGCGGCTTTCGCTACCCACGACCAGAAAGAAGGCATGGCCGCTTTTATCGCCAAACGCGACGCCCACTTCAAAGACCAATAACCCCATGCCCACGGTAGGCGCTGGCGGGCCAGCGATCGCCATTTCAAGGGCGCCGTCCAGCCTGTTCCTGCAGAGACAAAAAATCGCAGCGTGAGCTGCGATTTTTTTTGCCTCGGCTGCACCTATGGCCGCACGGAGCCCTGTAGTCTGGGCACCTTTTATGGCTGATCTGTAACGGCAACTGACTGCCGTCGTGTCGAAGACCCGAGTCAAAGGGAGTGGACTGTTCTGATGCACCGCATACTGTTGTTTATTGGCTGCTTGCCGCTACTCAGCCACTGGGTTCAGGCCGCTGAGCCGCCCCTGAATTCGGGTCGTTGCTTTGCCAGTGCCGCCACGCCCGTGACGGCCTATACCTCAGCCAGGAAGGCGTCCGCCATGACCGTTGACCCTCGCTACCGAGCACCCACTGCTTCGCCTCGATTGGAAACCCTGGATGTGCTCAGTATCGGCCTGAGCCTGGATGTCTTTCGGCAGGGGCAGGTTTGGCAGGCGTTGCAGGAACAGAGTGGCAAGCAGGCACAAGCCCGGCAGGTAGGCAGCATCCTGCCCATGGACCCGCAGAAATACCCTCAGACCGCTGATGACAAGGACATGGCCTATGAAAAACGCCAAGCAGACGCATTGGAGTTGGGGTTAAGGGACTTTCTGGAGAAGTGGCCGATTCCCACGATAACGGTGGTTCGAGGGTGGGACCCTCAAGCCCCGAACCTGCGCTTTGCGCCTGAAAGAACGCGAAACAGTTTGTCTGTCATGGTCAATCACCTGCGACCAACTGCCGGGCTCCATTGGCATCGTATTCGTAATCTTCAGGACGGCATCCTGTGCACCGACACCCCGGAAGGGTTGATAGAAAACCTGTTCCAGCTGTTCGAACGTTACCCTGACCTGCCGGCTGTTTTGGTGTACGTCAAAGAAGGCTTCAGCATGTCGTACGCACTCTCCGCCAGAGGGGCTCCTCTGATCGGGGGGCCAGGGCCGCGTAAACCAGGCGAACTCACCGACTCGATGGTCGCGTTGGTCGTAGGCCGTCCCGAGCGTGTCGAGTGGCTGCGCTATTACGCCCCCTTCACCCAGGTCAACAAGAACAAAATCGATCCCGAATTCACCGGTTGGGGCTGGCGCAAACCTGCTGTCGAGTTTCAGCCGTCGGAGTTCATCCCGCAGCCCTGGACCGAGCGCGCCTTTGAGCAATGGGACGCCTTGCCGGTACTGGCCAGGATTCATCGCCCGGTCACGGTTTCCCTGCTGCGACCCGACAACGGCGAGCGCCTGAAACACGAAGCCGTGACCGCACAACTGGCCGCTGGTTGGAAAAAAGCCACGGATGCCGTTGCGCCGGCACCGGCCCGGGTGTTTTACGACGGCGGCCCGAACAGCACGCCACTGGCCGAGTTGGTTCCCGCTCTCGGCGTCGCCCATGTCTCCCTGGACCTGCTCAATTCCGGCCAGAGCTACGACCTCAGCCAACGCCTGGGCGATACCGGCGCCGCTTCACCGTTCGTGGGCATTGCGCTGGCCACCATGGCCAGCTACCAGAATGCCGACACCAGTGTGGTGATGCCCCTGCGTCGCAAGAGCCAAGCGACGATCATCAGCGTGACCTCGCCAACCCCGGGTAAAAAGCCCGTGGGCAGTCAGCACTTTGCGGTGAAGTTACAGCCATAAATCGCCGCTCCCTGCCAAACGGGGCTGTGTAGGAGCTGGCTTGCCAGCGATGGCGTCCCTAAGTGCGACACCAGGCTCAGAGGCTTCATCGCCGGCAAGCCGGTTCCTACGGGTAGCCGTACGCAAATAAAGCGATCTTCATCACAGCTGGTAGTGCTTCAACTCTCGGGCAATCAGCAGGCGCTGAATTTCGCTCGATCCTTCATAGATCTGGGTGATCCGTGCGTCGCGGTAGTAGCGCTCCACCGGATAGTCTTCCAGGTAGCCATAACCCCCATGGATCTGCATCGCCGAGGAGCAGACCTTCTCGGCCATTTCCGAGGCGAACAGCTTGGCCTGGGAGGCTTCCGACAGGCACGGCTTGCCAGCGCTGCGCAGGCGTGCGGCGTGGAGGATCAGCAAGCGCGCGGCGTTGAGCCGGGTGTGCATATCCGCCAGCAGGTTGGCAATGCTCTGGTGCTCGATGATTGGCTTGTCGAACTGCACTCGCTCGCGAGAGTAGGCCAGGGCCGCTTCAAAGGCCGCGCGGGCGATGCCCAGGGCCTGGGCGGCGATGCCGATGCGCCCGCCTTCCAGGTTGGACAGGGCAATGGCCAGGCCCTTGCCGCGCTCACCCAACAGGTTGGCCTCGGGAATGCTGCACTGGTTGAGGGTCACGGCGCAGGTGTCGGAGGCGCGAATGCCCATCTTGTGTTCAGTACGGTCGACGATAAACCCGGGCGTGTCGGTGGGCACCAGGAACGCCGACAGGCCTTTCTTGCCCAGCTCCGGGTCGGTCACGGCGAATACGATGGCCAGCTTGGCGCGCTTGCCGTTGCTTACAAACTGTTTGGCGCCGTTTAGCACCCAATGACCGTCCCGCAACTCGGCGCGGGTGCGTAGGTTGTGGGCTTCGGAGCCCGCCTGGGGTTCGGTCAGGCAGAAGCAGCCGATGGCGGCGCCGCTGGCCAATTGCGGCAGCCATTCCTGCTTTTGCGCCTCGGTGCCGTAGTTGAGAATCGGCCCGCAGCCCACGGAGTTGTGGATGCTCATCAAGGCCCCGGTGGCACCGTCACCGGCGGAGATTTCCTCCACCGCCAGGGCGTAGGCGACGTAATCCATGTAGGTGCCGCCCCATTCCTCGGGCACCACCATGCCCAGCAGGCCCAATTCACCCATCTTTGCCACCAGGCCATCGTCGATCCAGCCGGCTTTTTCCCAGGCTTGGGCGTGGGGGGCGATTTCGCCTCGGGCAAAATCCCGGGCCATGTCGCGGATCATTACCTGTTCTTCGGTCAACTCGATATCGTGCATGGCTCAGCTCCCGCTGTGGTCGAAGCCGCTGAAGAAACTCGCCACGTGCCCGGCATCCAGGGCCGGCAACGTGGGCGGATTCCAGCGCGGGGTCTTGTCTTTGTCGATGATCAGGGCGCGCACGCCCTCCATCAGGTCGCCACGCTCGAACCATTGGCGGTCCAGGTGCAGCTCCAGGGCGAAGCATTGTTCCAGGCTCAACTGGCGACCGCGCCGCAGCATTTCCAGGGTCACGGCCATGGCCAGGGGCGAGCGGGTCTGCAGCAGGTCGGCGGTGCCGATGGCCCACTCACGGCTGTCGCCCAGGCTCACGGCACGCAATTGCTCAACGATGCTTGGCACATCGGGCAGCGCGAAGAAGTGATCGATGGCCGGGCGCAGTTCGGCAAGGGGCGCGTCGGGCAGGTGTTGCACTCCCAGCTTGGCCAAGACGCCCTGCAGATCCTTGAGGGGCGCATCGCCCCATTTCAGGCCGTCCAGGCGCTGGTCCAGCAAGGCCAGTTTGTCGCTGTCCAGGTACCAATCGGCGAGGCCGCAGTACAGGGCGTCAGCGGCGCGGATCTGCACACCGCTGACCCCCAGGTAAATGCCCAGCTCGCCGGGTACCCGGGGCAGAAAGTAACTGCCGCCCACATCCGGGAAATAACCGATGGCCACTTCCGGCATCGCCAGGCGGCTGCGTTCAGTGACCACCCGCAGGTCGGCGCCTTGCACCAAGCCCATGCCGCCGCCAAGGACAAAACCGTCCATCAGTGCCAGCACCGGCTTGCGGTAATGGTGCAGGGTCAGGTCGAGGGCGTATTCCTCGACGAAGAAGTCTTCGTGCAGGGTCTGGCCGTTCTTGAAACTGTCGTACAGCGAGCGAATGTCGCCACCGGCGCAAAACGCCTTCTCGCCGGCGCCGCGCAGCACCACGGCATGCACGTGCGGGTCCAGGGCCCAGGCGTCGAGCTGGCGTTGCAAGCTGCGCACCATAGGCAGGGTAATGGCATTGAGACCGGCGGGGCGGTTGAGGGTCAGGTGACCGATGTGGTTGCGGACCTCCACCAGCACATCGTCGTCGGCGGTGCGGGTGGCTGTCGCTGGGGATGAAACCTGAGCAGTCATCACTAACTCCCTGCTTTTATTGTTCTTTATGGAAAAGCTCGCGCGCGAACCTGGCCGGATCGTAACAGTGCAAATTTGTCCCTTACAACCCCGAAACCTGCAGGTCGGCTGTGCATTTTTGCATGGTCGGCACGGGTAAAGCGTAGCGCTTGCTCGCTCCAGGCCCTGTTTCAGACGCCTGACGACAGAATCGGCTGCCGAGGAGCCGTTATCAGCCGATCCGGGCTGTTTCGGCGGCTGCTTACGACACCTGAGGGGGGGCGTCTGTTGGCATTCTGGCACCGCGTTGCAAGGCGCATGCAACGTGCTCTGAACCTAACAAGAACCCTGTTGCGGCCAAAGCCGCATGAACTCTCTGCCCCTGTCAAAAGTGCGGCCGGGCCCTTGGGCCAGTCGCTATAACTCCAAATAATCCGGGACTCTGAAGATGAATAATAAATGGCTGGCTTTGCCGGTAATGGCGTTGGCGTTGTGCTCCCAAGGCGCTGTCGCCAAGGAGTGGAAGGAAATCCGTTTTGGCGTCAACCCCAGCTACCCGCCTTTTGAATCCACCACCGCCGATGGTGGCGTGCAAGGGTTTGGCGTGGACTTGGGCAATGCCATCTGCGTCGAGCTCAAGGTCAAGTGCGTGTGGGTCAGCAATGACTTCGACGGCCTGATCCCTGCACTCAAGGCCGGCAAGTTCGACGCCATCGAATCCTCGATGACCGTCACCGACGCGCGCAAAAAACAGATCGACTTCACCGACCGCCTGTACGCCGGCCCGACCGCCATCGTCACTCGCAAGGATTCGGGCCTGGAGCCCACCGGTGAGTCCCTCAAGGGCAAGACCATCGGCTACATGCAAGGCACCATCCAGGAAACCTACGCCAAGGCCAAACTGGGCCCGGCCGGGGTCAAGCTGCGGGCCTACCAGAACCAGGATCAGGTTTACGCCGACCTGGTCTACGGGCGCCTCGACGCCTCGATCCAGGACAAGCTGCAAGCGCAGATGAGCTTCCTCACCTCGCCACAAGGCGCGGATTTCCAGAACAGCCAGGGCATCAGTGACCCGCTGGTACCGTCGGAAATCGCCATTGGCATCCGCAAGGACCAGGACGAGCTCAAAGGCATGCTCAATGCCGCCATCAAGGCCCTGCACGAGAAGGGCATCTACGCACAGATCCAGCAGAAACACTTCGGCGATCTGGACCTCTACAACAACTGATGCCCGACGCCGCCCCTGGATCGCTCGACGATCCAGGGTTTGGTGTGCGGCGCATTCAAGGTGATTGGCGTGAATACCTTCCTCAATTTTATCGGCCTGGACCTCTCGGTCTTGCAAGGCTATGGCCCGCTGTTGCTGCACGGAACCTGGGTCACCCTGAAACTCTCGGCCCTGTCACTGCTGGTGAGCATGCTCCTGGGCCTGCTGGGGGCGGCCGCCAAGCTGTCGCCGTTGCGCCTGCTGAACCTGCCCGCGACCTTCTACACCACGCTGATTCGCGGGGTGCCGGACCTGGTGCTGATGCTGCTGATTTTTTACAGCCTGCAAGGCTGGCTGAGCAGCTTCACCGAGTTCATGGGCTGGCCCTTCATGGAAATCGACCCTTTTGTGGCGGGGGTCATCACCTTGGGTTTTATCTACGGTGCCTATTTCACCGAAACCTTCCGTGGCGCCATCCTCAGTGTGCCCCGGGGTCAGCAGGAAGCCGCGGCGGCCTTCGGCCTCAATCGCTGGCAGCGCTTTCGCTTCGTGGTCTTCCCGCAAATGATGCGCTTTGCCTTGCCGAGCCTGGGCAACAACTGGCTGGTGCTGCTCAAGGCCACGGCGCTGGTGTCGATCATCGGCCTGTCGGACCTGGTCAAAGTGGCCCAGGAAGCCGGCAAGAGCACCTTCAACATGCTGGATTTCCTGTTGCTGGCCGGCGCCCTGTACCTGCTGATTACCAGTGCGTCGAACTACGGGCTGCGACGGCTTGAACGGCGTTACAACCAAGGTGTGCGAGGACTGTCGCGATGATCGAATTGATTCAGGAATACTGGCGTCCCTTTCTGTTCAGCGACGGCGAAAGCCTGACCGGGCTGGCCATGACCTTGTGGCTGCTGGTGGCGAGCATCGTCCTGGGGTTCTTCCTCTCGTTGCCCCTGGCGATCATGCGCACCTCGCGCTGGGCCCTGGTGCGCTGGCCGGTGCAGCTGTTCACCTACGTGTTTCGTGGCACGCCGCTGTATATCCAGTTGCTGATTTGCTACAGCGGCCTCTACGGCATGGCGGCGATCCGTTCTCAGCCGCTGCTGGAAGCCTTTTTCCGCGATGCGATGAACTGCACCTTGCTGGCCTTCACCCTCAATACCTGCGCTTACACGGTGGAGATTTTTGCCGGGGCCATCCGCAGTATTCCCTACGGTGAAATCGAAGCCGCCCATGCCTACGGTCTGAGTGGCTGGCGCCTGTACTGGCGGTTGATCCTGCCGTCGGCCTTGCGCCGGGCGCTGCCGTTCTACAGCAATGAAGTGATCCTCATGCTGCACGCCACCTCCGTGGCCTTCACCGCGACCATTCCCGACATCCTCAAGGTGGCGCGGGACGCCAATGCCGCGACCTTCATGACCTTCCAGGCGTTCGGCATCGCCGGGCTGCTCTACCTCGGGCTGTCCTTCGCCCTGGTCGGCGGCTTTCGTCTGGCGGAGCGGCGCTGGCTGAGCTTCCTCGGGCCTGCCCACTGAGTGCGTTCCACTTCCCTTATGTCTATCCAGAGCGCCGCCGTGGCCGGTGAAGCGCCAGGAGTGTTGCATGTACAAATTGACCGTTGAAAATCTCTACAAGCGCTTTGGTGACAACGAGGTGCTCAAGGGCGTCTCGCTGAAGGCGCGGGCCGGCGACGTGGTGAGCATGATCGGCGCCAGTGGTTCGGGTAAGAGCACCATGTTGCGTTGCATCAACTTTCTCGAACGGGCCGATGAGGGCTTGATCGAACTGGACGGTGAGCGCATCGCCACCCGTTCCGCCCCCGGCGGCATGCGGGTCGCCAGCCCGGCGCAACTGCAGCGCCTGCGCACGCGCCTGGCCATGGTGTTCCAGCATTTCAACCTGTGGAGCCATCTGACGGTGCTGGAAAACATTATCCTCGCGCCGTGCCGGGTCCTGGGTGTCAGCCGCAAGGCGGCCGAGGAGAGTGCCCGGGCCTACCTGGACAAAGTCGGCTTGCCGCAGCGGGTGGCCGAGCAGTACCCGGCATTCCTTTCCGGCGGCCAGCAACAGCGGGTAGCGATTGCCCGGGCGCTGGCGGTGGAACCGGAGATCCTGCTGTTCGACGAACCGACCTCGGCCCTCGACCCGGAACTGGTGGGCGAAGTGCTCAAGGTGATCCAGGCACTGGCGGAGGAGGGGCGTACCATGCTGATGGTCACCCACGAAATGGGTTTTGCCCGCCAGGTGTCGAGCCAGGTGCTGTTTTTGCACCAGGGGCGTGTCGAGGAACAGGGCGACGCACGCATACTTGACCAGCCACAAAGTGAACGTTTGCAGCAATTTTTATCTGGCCGTTTGAAGTAAAGGAAGGCATCCATGGCGGACATCCGCGACCTGTCGATTGTGCTTGATCGGATCGATCAAGCGATCATCGAGGTGTTGCGCCACGAAGGGCGCATCACCTACCAGAAACTCTCCGAGCGCGTGCACCTGACCCCCAGGCCCTGCCTGGAGCGGGTGCGCAAGCTCGAACAGCTCGGGGTGATCCGCGGATATGGCGCGATCCTCGATGAAAAAAAGCTCACCCCGGGCCTGTCGTTACTGGTGCTGGTGGCCTTGTCCAACCAAAGCGGGCGCGCGGCGCAAAAGGCCTTCGAGGCCAAGGTTCGTGGCTGCCCGCAAGTACTGGAGTGCCGCCTGATCAGCGGCGCCTTCGACTACAGCCTGCGCATGCGCTGCCGGGACATGGAGCATTACCGCGTGCTCACTGAAGTCTGGTTCGACGACCCTGACCTGCACATCGACAAGCTGGTCAGCCATCCGGAACTGGCGATGGTCAAGACCACCATGGAATAACCCGCCCCCAGGCCCTGCTCCTACAAGATGAAATCGTTTGTAGGAGCCGGCTTGCCGGCGATAGGTCCGCCGAGTTTTGCATTGCCCTCAGGATTGCAATCGCTGGCAAGCCAGCGCCTACCGTTATCAAGGCCCTAATCACCCGCAAGGCTGTGTTCCCTGAAGACGCCTGCGTGCACGCCCGAAGTGGGCAACCTTCGTCGGCAACGCCGAGCGGCCCGTTGATCGAATGCGCCACGGGGGAGAACCGTACGGTGTGCGCAGTAAGCCTGGCGGTGCCGTCACGGCAAATGCATGCCGCTTAGGCGCGCAGCGGGGCGGGCGCCGCTACAATGGCGCTCGACTTTCGCTCCCGAGGCAGTATGGACATCGAACTGGCCCGCACCTTCCTGGAAATCGTCCGCAGCGGCAGCCTGATTGCCGCCGCCGAACGCCTGCACCTGACCCAGACCGCCATCAGCGCCCGGGTGCAGAACCTCGAAGGCCAGCTCAACTGCAAACTCCTGGTGCGCAACCGCGCCGGCGCCCGGCTCACGGCCGACGGCGAGGCCTTCATCGTCTATGCCAACCAGTTGGTGCAGACCTGGGAGGCCGCGCAACGGGATTTGCCGCTGTTGCAGGGCTATCACAACGTGTTGCGCATTGGCGGTGAGGTCAGCCTGTGCAACCCCCTCATGCTCAATTGGGTGCGCTGCCTGCGCCAAGTCATGCCCGGCCACGCCATCCGTACCGAGATCGCCGACGGCGCCAGCCTGCAACGTCAGCTGGAACTGGGGGTGCTGGATGCGGCACTGGTCTACCAGCCGGTGTATTGGCCGGGGCTGCAGGTTGAGCAATTGCTGGAAGAAAAGCTGATTCACGTGCGCCTGGCCGACAACCCGGAGCCTTACGTGTACATCGATTGGGGCGAGGATTTTCGCCGCCAGCACGATGCCGCCTTGCCGGATCAGGCCCGGGCGGCGGTGAGTTTCAACCTCGGGCCCCTGGCCTTGCAGTTCATCCTCGACAGCGGCGGCAGCGGCTACTTTCGTACCCGGGTGGTGCAGAGCTACCTGGACAGCGGTGTGCTGGAGCGGGTGGAGAAGGCCCCGGAGTTCAGCTTTCCGACCTACCTGCTGTATGCCCGTGAGCGCGATTCGGCAGCCTTGCAACAGGCCTGCGCCGTATTGCGCGAAGTGATCGCCAGTGACAACGATTGGTCCCAGCGTTGGGACCCGCTGCTCTGAAGCCGGCCTTGGCTATCGCGATGGGTGACCCGCGATCACGCGGCAATCAGAGACGTGGCTCCAGCACCTGGCCGATGCTACGCCGCCGTGCATGGGTTTCACTGGCGTGAATCAGTTGCTCCAGGTCCTGGGGCGTGACATCGAAGAACGCTTCCATCTCGGCCAGGGCCTCCTTCAGGTCTTCGGCGGTGATGCCCAGGCTGTCCGTCGTGCGCGGTTCGGTCGGCACCGCCACTACGGGCTCACTGGCGCCCCTGGGGTAACGAATCCGCGTCAGGTTGTTGTACGCCAGGGCGCTGCACAACAAACCTGTGGCCCCGAGCATGACCGGGCCCAGGGCTTGCCAGTCGAGGGCGATGGTCGCCGGGTCGGCCAACACCAGGGTCAGGGCCAGGGCGCCGGCTGGCGGGTGCAGGCAACGCAGCCAACACATCAGGATCAGCGCCATGCCCGCCGCCAGGCAGGCGCTGCCCAGGGTCCGCCCGAGCACATGGGCCACCAGCAAGGCAACCACGGACGCACACAGGTAGCCGCCGAGAATCGACCAGGGTTGGGCCAGCGCCCCCGACGACACGGCAAACAGCAAGACGGCGGAGGCGCCGAGGGGGCCGATCAGGTGCAAGGCCACAGCGGTACCGAACACTTGGCCACACAGCCAGACACTGAACAGGGTGCCCAGGGCCATGCCGATGGCGGCGCGGCTCCATTCCGAAGGGCGGGTATTGACGACAGCGGGTTTCCAGCGAGCAAACATGAGCAACAGGATCCGGGGCAAAAGGCAGGCAAAAAGAAGGGCTTGCCTGGATCACCAGAAAGCCCTTTAACGTTCCAACATTTGGGGGAAGGAACGGCCACAGTGTGCCGTTCGAATGGGGTGCTGACAAATTCATAATAATGCTGGTTAAGTGCATTATTTTTGCAGTTAAACCCGAACCCTCCGTTCAAGGCGGATGACCGGCGTCAAGCGGCGGCCTTCAGTCGGCGCCCGGCACGGAGGCGGGCAGGCGCAGCAGCAGGTAATCGTTATTGTCGAAACGACCGCTCAAGGCCGGGGTAACGTGTTCCAGGGGCGTGCCTCGTACTGCGCTTTGATCGAGCATCAGCCAGGCCGGTTCCGGCGAGGCCAGCAACGACGGTAGCTGCTCGCTGAACCGCGGTTGCAGGTCCTGATCGAGGTTGACCATGAACTTGATCGCCTTGGCGTCCTTGCCCATGCCGTACAGCACCAGAGGCGCGGGGTCGGTCTGGATTCGTTGCAGCACGGCATGGCTGAACGCCTGGGTGTCATACAACTGCCGTTGCACTGGCTCGAAGACCCCGATGTAACAGGTCCACACCGCAAGCACGGCGCTGTAGGCCAGGCCCACCGCTCGCCAGCGAGCTCGCAACAGGCACAGGGCCAGTAGTTGCAGCCCGCCGAGGATCGCCAAGACCGTTGGCAGCGCCACCCCTTGCTGGGGAAACCGGCGCTGCAACAGCACCAGGGCCACCAAGAGGGCCCCTGGCAACAGCAGCCACAGGCCCTGCATCAATACTCGCAACGCGGTGAAGAGCGATCCGCGCTGAGCCTGAAATGGATAGGCCGCAATAATCGCCGCCATGGGCAGCATCGGCAGCAGGTAACGGGCCTTCTTCGCCTGGGGAATCGACAGGCCGATCATCACCACCAAACCGGCGGCGGTGCACAGGCGCAGCAACCTGAAGGCCGGGCCTTGATCACCGCGCCCGGCCAGTAACACACCCACCCAGGTCAACAGGGACAGAGGGTAGGCCAAGGCGTAGTTGCCCAGGGAGCTGGTGAAGTAGAAGAACAGGCCACTGGAGCCTTCGCTGCCGTCCATGCGCCCCATGAACTGCATGCGGATCACGTCCTGGACAAAACCCGGGCCGCCACTGAGCTGGGCCAGCCACAGCAACAGCGCCACACCGGCCATGAGCAATAGCAGGGCGCTACAGCCAAAACCCAGCAGGCGCCGCCATTGGCCGTTCAACAGGTAATAGCTGCACAGCATGCCGGTGGGAATCACCAGGCCAATGGGCCCGCGAATGGCAAACCCCAGCGCCAGCAACAGCAGGATCAGCCAGGTCCGGCGCGGCGCGGCGAAGTGCTCATGGGCGTACCCCAGGTAGAACACCGCCAGGGCCACAGCGGCGAGCATCTGGTCCAGGGACACGGCACGGGTTTCGCTGATAAAGGTGTTGCTCAGCAGCAGCAAGGCCACGCTGAGCAGGGCCCAGGGGCGGGAGTAGGGCGCCACCAGGCGATACATCAGGCTGACGATCAGGGCCGCAGACAGGGCGCTGGGCAGCCAGGCGCTGAGGGTGGTGACCTGGCCCAGGGGCAGCGACAGCAGGTACACCAGCCAGGTGGATGCCGCGCTGTAGTCCGCGTAGGGCTCCCCGTAGGTGGTGGGGAAAAACCCCGGCCCGTGGCGCAGCATTTCCTTGGCGAACAGCACGAATCGAGAGTCGAAGCCGATCACCGGCTGCTGATAGACGCCCGCGCTAAACAGCAGCAAGGCCAGCAACCCCAGCCCCAGCGCTTGCCAATAAAGGCGTTTGGACGGGGCGATGGGGTCGATGTCCATTCAGGCTTGGGCAGCGTTGCCGAGGACGGCTTGCCGGGCGATCGGCAAGTGGCGGGATTCACCACGGCCCATGGGGAAGTAGGTGAAACCGGCGCGGGCCAGGCGTTCGGCGTCGTACAGGTTGCGGCCGTCGAAGATCACTGGGGCCTTGAGGCGTTTTTCGATCAGCTCGAAATCCGGGGCCTTGAACTGCTGCCACTCGGTGCAGATGATCAGGGCGTCGGCACCGTTGAGCACCGATTCCGGGGTGCCCATCAGCATCAACTGCGACTCGTTGGGGTACAGGCGCTGGGTTTCCTGCATGGCTTCGGGATCGAAGGCCCGCACTTCGGCCCCTGCGGCGAACAGTGCTTCCAGCAACACCCGGCTCGGCGCGTCGCGCATGTCGTCGGTGTTGGGCTTGAAGGCCAGGCCCCAGAGGGCAAAGGTCTTGCCGCGCAGCTCACCCTTGTAGAACGCATGGATGCGCTGGAACAGCTTGTGTTTCTGCCGCTCGTTGATGGCTTCCACCGCTTGCAGCAGGTCGCTGGAGCAGTGGGCTTGCTCGGCACTGTGGATCAGCGCGCGCATGTCCTTGGGGAAGCACGAGCCGCCGTAGCCGCAGCCGGGGTAGATAAAGTGATAGCCGATGCGCGAGTCGGCGCCGATGCCCAGGCGCACCGATTCAATGTCGGCCCCCAGGTGCTCGGCCAGCTCGGCGATCTGGTTGATAAAGCTGATCTTGGTCGCCAGCATGCAGTTGGCCGCGTACTTGGTCAGCTCGGCGCTGCGCAGGTCCATGAACATGATGCGGTCGTGGTTGCGGTTGAACGGTGCGTACAGCTCGCGCATCACCTCGCGCACCTCTTCACGCTCGCAGCCGATGATGATCCGGTCCGGGCGTCGGCAATCGGCCACGGCCGATCCTTCCTTGAGAAATTCCGGGTTGGAGACGATATCGAATTCCAGGTTCCGGCCTTCCAGGGCCGCGTCGATATGGGCCTTCAGCGTGTCGCCGGTGCCCACTGGCACGGTGGATTTTTCCACCAGGATCACTGGCTGCTCGCGGTGCCGGGCCACGGCGTCGCCCACCGACAGCACATAACGCAAGTCCGCCGAGCCGTCTTCGCTAGACGGCGTGCCCACGGCAATGAACAGCACCTGGCCATGCTGCACCGCCAGTTGCTCATCGTTGGTGAAGCTCAGGCGCTTGGCTTCCAGGTTTTCCCGCACCAGGCTGGCTAGCCCCGGCTCGAAGATACTCACGAGCCCCTGTTGCAGTTGCTTGACCTTGTGCTCGTCGATGTCCATGCAGATGACATCGTGGCCGACTTCAGCCAATACGGCGGCTTGTACCAGCCCGACATAACCACTTCCAAATACGCTGATTTTCATGGGGTATTCCTGGGACTTGTCGCGGGAGCAGGTCGAGAGTTGATAACGATGACGCCGAGGATGACCAAGGCCACCCCCAGGCTTTTGGAGAGGCTGAAGGGTTCGTTGAACGCCGGCAGGGCGGCGGCCAGCAGGTAGACCAGGGCATAACTGATGCTCAGCAGCGAATAGGCGCGGCCCAGGGGCACGTCGCGCAGGGCCAGCAGCCAGCAGAGCATGGACAGGGCGTAGGCGCCGATGGCCGCCAGCACCAGCCCCAGGGCCGCCAGGTCCAGGCTGCCGCCGCTGAGGGCCTCGAGCCATTGGGCCGGGGCGGGCAGGCGGGTCATGCTCCAGCGCATGCCCAGTTGGGCGGCGCTGACCAGGGCCACGCTGCCCAGGGCAAAGGTAAAACCGCGGAGCCGGCTCATGCGTGTTGACTCAACAACGCCACGCCGCCGATCACCAGGGCGACGCCCAGCCAGTGACGGCGGTCGATGTGTTCATGAAAGACGAAGCGGGCAATCAGGGTGATGAGTACGAAGTTCAGGCTGAGCATCGGGTAGGCCACGCCTACCTCCATGCGTTGCAGCACCAGCAGCCACACCAGCAGGCCCAAGCCCAGGCTGGCCAATGCCAACCACAGCCAGGGCGAGCGCAGTTTGTCGCGCAGCGCGGACGGCCGGTCGCGCCAGCTTTCCACGGCGAACTTCTGCGCCACCTGGCCCAGACAGGTCAGCAGGCAGGCCAGAAGCAAGAGCAACAGGCTCATGGCTGTACCTGGGGGATGATGAAAATCACGATATTGCCGCGCTGGTAACGCTGGGCGTCCTTGGGCAGCAAGTCGACTTCGTGCAGCTCGTCATCACTCTTGACCCGCATCACCACGCCCACCGAACCGGTTTTTCGGGCCTCGCTGATCCAGCCTTGGACCTGGTTCAGGTCGACCTTGCGCGCGGCGCTGTCCGCGTAGCCCAGGCCGTACTTCACTTCGCCTTCGGTGTTGTACAGGGCCACATCGGGCCGACGCAGGCGCCAGGCCAGGGCCGACGCTGCCCCCAGGTCATTGCTCAGCAGCGCTTTGGCCTGGCCCAGTGCCTCTTGGTGCTCGAGGATAAACTGGTCGGGCATCTTGTTATCGACCACGGAGTGGGGCAGGCCGGCCGGTACCAGGGCCACCAGCAGCCAACTGCCAAGCGCCGGCGCGCCCACAGCTGCAGAGGGCGGAAGGCTTGCAGCAGGTTGGCCATGATCCAGCCGATCAGGGCGACGAATACCAGCACCAGATGCTGGGGTTCGCCCATGTACAGCGGCTTTTTCATCTGGAAGTACACCAGGGTCAGCAACCCCAGCAGGCCGCAGATCAGGTTGAGCAGACCGTTGAGGCTGACGGCGCGGGTTTTTCCGGCGGCCAGTGTGTCCATCAGGCTGCTGCCCATCAGCAGGGCCAGGGGCAGCAGGCACGGCAGGATATAGGCCGGCAGCTTGCCCTTGCTCAGGCTGAAAAAAGCCAGGGGCAATACCAGCCACAGGATCAGGAAACCGCTGCGGGCCTGGCGCCGCGACTGCCAGGCGTGCTTGAAGGTGGCCGGCAGCAGCAACACCCAAGGCACGCTGTAAGCCACGAGCAACGGCAGGTAGTACCACCACGGCGAGGCATGTTGGGCGTCTTCACCGGCAAAGCGACGGATGTGCTCGTGCCAGAAGAAGAACCGCCAGTAGTCCGGCTCCTGGGCGTGCACCGCCAGGGCCCAGGGCAGGCTGACCAGCAGTGCCACCAGCACGCCGACCCCGCCATAGATCAGCAACTCACGGAAGCGCTTCTGCCAGAGGGCATAGGGCAGGGCGACCAGCACCGGCAACAACCAGGCGAGAAAGCCTTTGGTCATGAAGCCCATGCCACAGGCCAGGCCGAGCAGGGCCCAGGCGCCGAGGCGCCCGGCCGGGGTCTGATTGTCGAAGGCGAACCACAGGGCCACCAGACTCAGGTTGACCCAGAAGGTGAATTGCGGGTCCAGGTTGGCGTAGCCGGCCGACGCGGCGATCACCGTGAAGCTCATGTAGAGCAGGGCGCTGGCCAGGCTCTTGCGCGGGTCGTTCCACAGGCGCCGGGCGATCACATAGGCCAGCAGCACGCTCAGGCCGCTGCTCAAGGCCGAGGCTACGCGTACGCCGAACAGGTTGTCGCCGAACAGGGCCTGGCCGAGGGCGATCATCCAGTAACCGGCCACGGGTTTTTCAAAGTAGCGGATGCCCATGAAGTGCGGCGACGCCCAATGGCCGCTGAGGAGCATTTCCTGGCTGATCTGGGCATAGCGGGTTTCATCGGGAATCCACAAGCCGTGGGTGCCCAGCGGCAGCAGGTAGAACAGGCCGAAGGCGATCAATAGCAGGGGCAGAGCCCAACGTCTGGTCATGCGCCTTGCACTCCCAGCCAGCCTTCGCGACCGGGCAGGGCACCGCGTACCACCTGGCCCGAGGGCAGGCTGGCGGTGTCTGCGGGGAGCAATTGACCCAGGGGGTGGAACTGAATGTCGCGTTGCTGGGCACTGGCCAGCAACTGACGGAAATCATTGGCCATGAGAATCCCTTCCACTTCGGCGTGTACGGTGTAGACGTTGAGTTTCGCCGGGCTGAACCGGTCGAGGATAAAACCGTTGAAATCCCCGGCGCTGACCAGCGGCCCGACCACCTCATCAAAGGTGGGCAGGTCCACCGGGATCTGCGTGGCGCCCAAGCGGCCATCTGCGAGGCGCGGCCGGAACAGGCTCTGGCCCCGGCAATCGCTGTTGTAGCGGAAGCCAAAGGCCTGCTTGGCTTCGATCACACGCTCGTCGGCGCGCCAGCCGGCGGACGCCGAACAGCTCACTGCCTGGCCGAGAATGTCGTTGAGGCTGTCGACGCCTTGGCGAATCTGCTCGATCAGTTGGGCCTGGCTCCAGCGCCCGGCATTGGCCTGCCAGCCGTGGTGGTCCCAGGCGTGCAGGCGACTTCATGGCCGGCGGCCAGGGCCTGGCGCATCAGGTGCCCCAGGTCGCGACCGATGGGTTTACCCGGCCAGGCAGTGCCAGCCAGCAGGATGTCCCAGCCATAGAGGCCGGCGGCGTTGGAACGAAGCATCTTCCACAGGAATTGCGGACGAATCAGGCGCCATAAATGGCGCCCCATGTTGTCCGGCCCGACACTGAAGAAGAAGGTCGCCTTGACCCCGGCTTCCTCCAGGGAGTCGAGCAACCGTGGCACGCCTTCACGGGTGCCGCGGTAGGTGTCGACATCAATGCGCAGACCCGCCTGCATCAGCGTGCTTCTTCTTTTGTGCGCTCCGCGATTTCGAGCATGGCCTCGCGCAGGAAGAAGTCCAGGGTATTGCCGATGGTCTCGCTCATTTCCACGGTCGGTTCCCAGTTCAACAGGCGCTTGGCGTTGGCGATGCTCGGTTTGCGGTGCTCCACGTCCTGGTAGCCGGCGCCGTAGAAGGCCTTGCTTTCCACGTCACGGAAACCCGCGAACGGTGGGAAGTTGCTGCGCAGCGGGTGGGCTTCGAACTGGCGCAGCAATTCTTCGCCCAGTTGACGGATGCTGGCTTCGTTGTCTGGGTTGCCGATGTTGATGATCTGGCCGTTGCAGGCGTCATGGTCGTTGTCGATGATCCGCGCCAGGGCTTCGATGCCGTCGGCGATGTCGGTGAAGCAGCGTTTTTGCTCGCCACCGTCGAACAGGCGAATCGGTGTGCCTTCCACCAGGTTGAGAATCAACTGGGTGATGGCCCGGGAGCTGCCGATGCGGGCCGAGTCGAGGCGGTCCAGGCGCGGGCCCATCCAGTTGAAGGGGCGGAACAGGGTGAAATTCAGGCCCTTGGCGCCGTAGGCCCAGATCACCCGGTCCAGCAACTGCTTGGACACCGAGTAGATCCAGCGCTGCTTGTTGATCGGGCCGACGATCAGGTTGGAGTGGTCTTCGTCGAAGTTCTGGTCCTGGCACATGCCATAGACTTCGGAGGTCGAGGGGAAGATCACCCGCTTGTTGTACTTGACGCAGTAGCGCACCAGCTTGAGGTTTTCCTCGAAGTCCAGTTCGAACACGCGCAACGGGTTGCGGGTGTATTCGATCGGCGTGGCGATGGCCACCAGGGGCAGGACCACGTCGCATTTCTTGATGTGGTACTCGATCCACTCCGAGTGAATGCTGATGTCGCCTTCGACAAAGTGGAAGTTGGGGTGGCTGCGCAGGCGCTCGATGGCGTCGGAGCCGATGTCCAGGCCGTAGACCTCGTAGCGGTCGTCACGCAGCAGGCGCTCGGACAGGTGGTTGCCGATAAAGCCGTTGACCCCGAGGATCAGCACCCGGGTGCGGCGCGCCTTGCGTCCGGATTCGGCGCCGCGCAGCAGCGAACCGTCCACCAGGCCCAGTTCATTGGCCAGTTGCGGACCCGCCAGGTACAGGCCGTTGGCGTTGCGCTGGCCCGAGGTGATGACTAGGGAGTCTTCGCCACAGGCGATGCGCAGCGGGTCGACGCTGATGACCCGGCCCGGGGCCTGGCCGTCGTTGCCCTTAACGACTTCGGCGCTCCAGACGATCAGCTTGTGCTCGCCCACCGCGCAGAAGGCGCCCGGGTAAGGCTGGGTCACGGCGCGCACCAGGTTGAACAGTTCTTCGGCGGGGCGTTTCCATTCGATCTTGCCGTCGGCAGCGCTACGACGACCGAAGTAGCTGGCTTGGGATTCGTCCTGAGCGGTTTCACTGACCTTGCCCTGGGCCAGTTGCGGCAGGGTGTCGCGCAGCAGGCTAGAGGCCGCATCACGCAGCTTGGCGTGCAGGCTCAGGGCGGTGTCGCTGCGTTCGATGGCCACACGTTCCTGGGCAATGATGGCGCCGGCGTCGGCGCGCTTGACCATGCGGTGCAGGGTGACGCCGGTTTCGGTTTCACCCTTGACCAGCACCCAGTTGGCCGGGGCCCGGCCACGGTAGCGCGGCAGCAGGGAACCGTGCAGGTTGAACGCGCCCTTGCGTGCGGTGGCCAGCAGCGGCTCGCTCAGCAGGTTGCGGTAGTAGAACGAGAACAGGTAGTCGGGGTTGAGCTTGCTGACGCGCTCGATCCACAGCGGGTGGTTGGCGTCTTCTGGCGCGTGCACGGCAATGCCCCGGCGTGCGCAGAGTTGTGCGACCGAACCGTAGAAGGTGTTTTCCCTGGGGTCATCGGCATGGGTGAACACCGCGGCAATCTCGTAGCCGGCGTTGAGCAGGGCTTCGATGCCTGCGCAGCCAATATCGTGGTAGGCGAAGACGACAGCTTTATTGCTCATGGCGAAACCTGATCAGTATGGGTGGAAGTTAAACCGTCGACAGTCACGCTGCGGACCGGGGCCGCGGGCTGGCTGCGCAAGACTTTCTCGATAAAAAAGCGCGGACGCGCCCGCACATCGCTGTACATGCGCCCCAGGTATTCCCCCAGCAGGCCCATGCCGATGAACTGGCCACCGGTGAACACGAACAGCACGGCGAACAACACAAAGGTGCCGTCACCGGCCCAGGTGGCGCCGAAAATCAACCGCAGGACGATCAGCATCAGGGCGAACAGACCGCCGAGGCCGGCCATGCCGAAACCGATGATGCTCAGCAGCCTCAGGGGCGTGGTGGTCATGCAGGTGATCAGGTCGAACATCAGGTTGATCAGGCGCATCGGGCTGTACTTGGAGTCGCCGTGCTCGCGCTCGGCGTGCTCCACCAGCACCTCGGTGGTGTGCCGGGCAAAGCTGTTGGCGAGGATCGGGATAAAGGTACTGCGCTCGGTGCAGGCCAGCATCGCGTCGATGATGGTCCGGCGATAGGCCCGCAGCATGCAGCCGTAATCGCTCATGGCGACCCCGGTGGAACGCTGCACGGCCAGGTTGATCAGCTTCGACGGCCAGCGGCGCAGGGCCGAATCCTGGCGGTTGTTGCGCACCGTGCCGACCACGTCGTAACCCAGCTCGGCCTGGGCCACCAGGCGTGGAATTTCTTCCGGCGGGTTCTGCAGGTCGGCATCCAGGGTGATCACCACGTCGCCGCGGCACTGTTCGAAGCCGGCCATGATTGCCGCGTGCTGGCCGTAGTTGCGGTTGAGAATCACCGCCACCACAGGGCTGCCTTCGCGTTCGGCGGCGGCTTGCAGGATGTTCGCCGACTCGTCGCGGCTGCCGTCGTCCACCAGTACGATTTCAAAGTCGTAGGTCAGTTGGCGGCAGGCCGCTTCGGTGCGGCGCAACAGCTCGGGCAAGCTTTGTTCTTCGTTGTAGACCGGGATGACGATCGACACGAACTGAATGGGATAGGGTTTCAAAGGCTTCAGTCCAGGAGGGTTGCAATGGCACCGGTGACCCGCTCGACGTCGTCGAGGGTCATGTCCGGGAACAGTGGGATCGAACAGAGGCGTGCGGAGTTCCACTCGGTGTTGGGCAACTGCACCTGAGGGAAGCGCTGGCGGTAATAGGTGTGCAGATGGGTGGCAATAAAATGGATGCCGGTGCCGATGTTCTGCGCCTGCAGGCCTTGCATAAACGCCTCGCGGTCAAGGCCGCAGCGCTCGGCGTCGATGCGCAGGATAAACAGGTGCCAGGCGTGTTGCTGAGGGTAGGCGGGCAGTGCCAGGGGTTGGACCGGCAGGTCCTTGAGGCGCTCCAGGTAGGCCTGAGCCAGGTGTTCACGCTTGGCGTTGATTTCGTCCAGGCGTTGCAATTGCACCAGGGCGATGGCCGCGTTGATGTCGGCCAGGTTGTACTTGAAGCCCGGTTCGATCACCTGGGCCTGGGGTTTGCGGCCGTGGGTCAGGCGGTCGTAGGCGTCCACCCCCAAACCGTGGAACTTGAGCATGCGCACCCGATCGGCCAGGGCCTGGTCGTCGCTGACGAACATCGCGCCTTCGGCACAGGTCATGTTCTTGATCGCATGGAAGGAAAAGATCGCCGTGCCCTGGGCACCGATCGCCCGGCCGCGATAGAAGGTACCGGCGGCGTGGGCAGCGTCTTCGATCACCGGGATGCCGTGGCGCTCGGCCAAGGCATACAGCGGGTCGAGGTCAAAAGCCGCGCCGGCGTAGTGCACCGGAATGATGGCTTTGGTTCGTGGGGTGATGGCGGCTTCGATGGCCGCGACGTCGCTCATCAGGGTGTCGAGGTCGACATCGACAAACACCGGGGTCGCCCCCAGCAGGCAGACCATGTTCGCGGTGGAGACCCAGGTCTGGGACGGGGTGATGACTTCATCCCCCGGGCCGATGCCCAGGGCCAGCAGGGTAATGTGCATGGCGCCGGTGGCCGAGGACAGGGCCACGGCATGGCGGGCACCGACCCGTTCGGCGAATTGCTGTTCCAGCTCCTGGTTTTTCGGCCCGGTGGTGATCCAGCCGGAACGTAGAACCTGCTCTACAGCGGCGATCTCTTCATCGCCAATGCTCGGCCGTGAAAAGGGAAGGAAAGCCTGGTTCATAGGGACCTCGGAAAAAAATTATCGCAAGACTGGGGAGTCAGAAAAAATAGAAAAAGGGATGGAGATTTCAGGGGCTATTGAGGCGACATGCTTTCATCGTCAGAGACATCCGGTTGTTGGGCCAACGTAGCGTTCCGTGCAAATCCTGATTAAAGACCATGTTGGCGAAAAGTAAATGTGGATCAAGATGTTATCTTCGGCCGACGAGAATCGCATGCATTCAAATTTGGCTGATTTCGGTGGCTGAGATTAAGCGGGAAAATGTGAAACGAATATGAAAATTAGCGTAAAACGGCGTTTATCTTCGAGGCAGACAGCCGGTGTTCAGTTTGTTGGTCTCGAGGCTTGAATCAGTGAAAGAAACAGGTGGACGCAGGGCATTCCGTGGCCACAAAACCGTACAAAAAGTGCAGGCGCCTATGACTCAGGTCAAACCGTGGCAAGAACCCGAGCGAGGACGCTGTGACTGACGCCGTCGATTCCGCCCCTGACAAGCATGGCCAGCCCGCGAAGACGGTACCCAACCCGTTGCGGCTGTACCTGGCACGCCTGTCCCCATCGAGCCAGTCGACCATGCGCTACGTGCTGCAGGACGCGGCGGACCGCCTGGGGTTCGACGAGCTGGACATCGAGGACATCCCCTGGCACGGGTTGCAGCCCCAGGACGTCAGCGCCCTGGTGGCGGCCCTGCGTGAAGACGGTTATGCGCCCAATACCTCGTCGCTGTACGTCAACGCCTTGCGTGGGGTGATGAACGAGGCCTGGCGGGTCAGCCTGATCAGCCAGGAGCACCTGCTGAAGATGCGCTCGGTCAAGCCCATGGCCGGTACGCGCCTGTCCCAGGGGCGCAACCTGCGACGCAACCTGATCCAGGAACTGATGGCCGTCTGCGCCGCCGACCCGCGCCCGCAGGGTGTGCGTGACGCGGCAATCATTGCCGTGCTGTACGGCTCGGGGATGCGTAAATCGGAGTCGGTGAACATCGACCTCGATCAGGTGGACTTCGCCGAGCGCAGCCTGCGGGTCACCGGCAAGGGCAACAAGCAATTGATCAAATACGCGCCGACCTGGGCCTTTGCCAAGCTCCAGGCCTGGCTTGAACTGCGGCGTTCGCAACTGGGGGCCGGTGAGGCGGACGACGCATTCCTGTTCAACCGTATCCGTCGTGGCGGGCACATCACCCGCGAGCGCATCAGCAAACACGCGATCTACTACATTGCCCGCCAGCGTGGCGCCCAGATCGGTGTGCCGATCATGCCCCACGATTTTCGCCGTTCCTTCATCACCCGGGTGATCGAGGAATACGACCTGTCCATCGCCCAGAAACTGGCCCACCACACCAATATCCAGACCACCGCCAACTACGATGTGCGCGATGACAACGAACGGCGCCGGGCCATCGACCGTTTTGACCTTTGACGGGGGCTCGCATGGCGTGCGCACCCGGTGAATTTTTTGCGACATCCGCGTAAGTGCCTTCGGCACTCGGCCACAATCAGGCTGTCCAAACCCACAGCCAATCCACACAGGAGTATCGACGATGGATGAGATGGAACTGCCCGACGCGCTGCACGAACAGATCAGCGACCTTTGCGAGCAAGGTGATGAGCTGGCCGAGTCGGGCGATTACCCGGCGGCGCTGGTTGAATACCGCCAGGCCTGGGAGCTGATCCCGCAGCCCAAGGAAAACTGGGAAGCGGCGACCTGGGTCCTGGCGGCCATCGCCGATGCCTTGTATCTCAGCGGTGACCTGGCCGCGGCCCGCGACACACTGGAACACGCCATGCATTGCCCTGACGCCCTGGGCAACCCATTCCTGCATTTGCGGCTGGGCCAGGTGCTGTTCGACAGCGGTGCACCGGACCAGGCTGCCGACCAGTTGATGCGTGCTTACATGGGCGCGGGTGCGGCGATTTTCGCCGAGGAAGACCCTCGCTACCTGGCGTTCCTTGGCACCCGGGCCCAGCTCTAGCCGGAAAACTGTGAGCCATTGCACAGTCTTGCCAGCCCTCGGTGAACCCGCTGAACAGTCGCTGAGGGCCGGCCTATACTGCGCCGCTTCAACGATCCACCCACGGAATCGAAGCGTCCATTGAGGGAACAAGCGTGAGCCTGTGTAATAACGTCAGTGCAGTGACCTTTGTCAGCAAGCACAAGGCTGTGTGCCAGCCGATAGCCGACCAGTTGAATGTCCCGGTGGAGAACATCCTCGGTCTCGCCGCCCAGGAGAGCCAATACGGTACCGGGCGCATTGCCCGGGAGATGAACAACTACTTTTCCCTGCACGCCCCGGCGCCCCTGCAGATCGGCGCTGAGGCGCCCCAGGGCAATGCGCGGATCAAAGTGGCGAAGTTTTCTTCATTTCAGCAATGCGCCCAGTCGTTCGCCACCCGCTACGGCTCGGCGGTGCGTGGCAAGCAGGACCCCATGGAGTTTGCCCTGGCCCTGGTGCAGATCGGTTTTAACACCGGTGACGCCGCTACTGGCGGGCGCAATGGCTTCGCCAAGTACCTGGCGGACATCATCAAGTCAGTCAAAGGGCGCATGGCGTGCTGAACAGAACATTGACCAGTCTCGGCCTGGGCCTGTTGCTCAGCGCCGAGGCCCTGGCGGCCGGTCAGATGGCGAGCCTGCAACCGGCGCAGATCGCCCCCGGCGGCCTGAACCAAGAGCAGGCGCAGCAAGTGTTGCGCCTGGCCCTGAAGCACCAGCGCCATGACCTGAACCGCCCCGGGGTGTTTATCGACGGTGACCTGCGGGATGACCAGGGGCGGCCGCCGCATCCGGGTTACTTCGATTTCAGCCTGGGCTACAACGACCCCAAGGCCGGCGCGACCGAGTACTGGGGCCTGTATGCGGTCAGTGTGCTGACCGGTGATGTCTGGGAAATCAACCGTTGCGAGCGCCTGGTGTTCGTTGAACTCAAGCACCTGCAGGGGCAGATCATGGCTCGGACGGGCAAGACCCAGGCCGATGAAGAGGCGCAGCGCCAGGGCCTGGGATGTGAGGACGAGAACTGAGGCCTGAGCAGGCGGAGCTTGAGAGCGCCGCCTTGGGTTTCAAGCCACGGCCAGCCAGTGGATGGCCGCGAAGTAGGCGGCGGTGCCGATGGCGGCAGCGCCGATCAGGCCCAGCACATTGCTCAGGGCAATGGCCCCGACGATGAGCAGGGACAGGCTGGCCGCCAGAGGCTCCTTGCTCATTTCGCTGTAGGCGATGTACACCGCGAAATTGATGAACACGGCCACTGGCAGCACTCGCTCCATCCCGCGTTGCAGGCCCGCCGGCAGGCGAACATTGACGAAGGCCGGAATGATTCGTACCAGGCAACTGGTGGCGAACAGGGCGGCGATGGTGATCCAGGTCGAGGTGGTCATAGGTTGGCCTTGCTCAATACGGCGGTGGCCAGCAACACGCTGGGGATCCAGAAATACACGGGGCCCATCCACAGGATCAGCAGCAGGGCCAGGCCCACGCACACGGCCACCAGGGCCAGCATCCCCACCAATCGGTTGCGCTCGACACTCAGCCGGCTGCGCAGTTGTGACAGCGACAGGTACATCAGCACCACGCTGGCCGGATAGCCCAAGTTGACCTCGTTACCGATCCACTCCGGGGGCAACAGCTTGCCCAGCAGGGCACCCAGCACCCCGGACACCACCCAGGCAAAAAAGATCGTCGCGCGGATCAACAGCACCGTCGCCGGGCTGTCTTCCTCATGCTCGGTGGCATAGGCTTCGTCGCCGAGCATGTGCGCCACGCTGGCTTTTTGCAGCGTGGGCCGTGGCAGGCGAGCGGACGAGGTGAAGGCAATCGGCAAGTAACGACTGTTGATCGAAGCGGTCACCAGCAACAGGGTAAAGAAGCCGGCCCCGGACTGAGCCAGAGGCAGCACCGCGAACTGGCCGCTGCCGGTGAATCCCAGCAGGCCCACCAGGGCGACCTCCAACAGTGACCAGTCGGCCCGTGCCGCGAGCACCCCGAACAGCATGCTCACCGGCACAATGGCCAATGCCGCCGGGGCAACCCGGCGCAAGGCACTGGGCCGACTTTCCACCAACTCAAGTTCTTGACCGACTTCCATATCGCCTCCCTGGGCAATTTATTATGTGAGGCCTGTGACTCAGGCCTTCAGTGCTTCACGCTCGTGGGCAATGCCGTAGGCGCGGGTTTCCCAGCGGTTGATCTCGATCACCCAGATATCGCGGTAGCCAGTGGTGCCAGACTCGGCTTCGATCTCGCTGGCGTAATGGATGTAGCGCTGGTCATCGATGAGAATCGCCTGATTTTCTTCGAGGACGTCACGGTAAACCACCTCCATGGTTTTTGGATCGATGACTTGGGTTTCGCCGCCGCGGACATTTTCCCGCTTGGCGATGGCGATGACACTGTATTCGTGACCGTCGCGGTGCGGACCTTCGGGCACGGTGACACCACGGAACTCGTCGTTGACCACCACGCGGATCTGGTTGACGTTGATCTGGAACAGATCACGGCGGTCGATCGGCAGGTTGTCCAGCACCCGGGCGATCAGCGGCGAGGGATCGACTTCCATGCGCTCACGGTGGCGAGCCACGCCGCCGGCTTCCTTGAGCTTGATGTAGCGCGCCGATTGCACGTATTTACGCTGGGGCAGCAGGGCGAAGACCCATTCACTTTCATCCCAGTAGCCGAAGAACTGCGACAGGCGGATTTCCCGCAGGCGGCTGAGGCTGTGGCCGTCCCGCGGCATGTTGGCGAAGGACGCCTCGACTTCGGCGGACATTTTCGGCATCTCGATCACGCAGTAGCCTTGGCGTTCGTAGTCACTGTTGGCCGACACGGTCTGGAGTTGCGGTTGGGTTGCGATAGCGCTGAGCATGGATTGGCTTCCTTGGCTGGCCGAAAAGATCAGAGGTCGACCGATTGCAGGTCGAACGTGGCGATTTCGTAAGGTTTGAGCGATTCGATGTGCTTGCGGGTAATGCCCCGGTAGAAGTCGCAGGCCGAGGGCTCGACCACATTCACCGTGGCGTATTTCTTCTCCAGCGGGCCGAGGCACAGGCCACCGCAGAAACCCTCTATTTCACAACCTTTGCAGAACTCCGGATTGTCCCGGCGCAGCCGGGCGTGGGCCTGATAGGGTTCGGCGTCGAGCAGTTGCTCGCCGTCGCGGATATTGCCCAGCAGGGTGGAGCCGGCCTTGCAGGCGAACACGGAGCCGTTGGGTTCGATGCTGAACTGCGCGCCCTTGGCCGAGCAGTTCTTGAAACCCCGGTAACTGACGCTGTCGAAACCCAGCATGACCTGGAAGATCTGGTGCCAGTAGCCGGTCAGTACCACGCCCCTTGAGCGGCCGTACTCGATCACCTTCCACAGGCGTTCGACGATGTTCTGGGTGCCGAAGGTGGAGTAGAAGGTCGGATCGAAATCCACCACCACGCCGATTTCCCGGGCACCGACATCCACCGCCAGGTCGACGATCGACTCGTCGAACTCGTACCAGGTGGCCGAGGTCAGCGCCGAGTTGATGGCCACGCGGTTGCCGTATTTTTGCAGCATGCGCAGGCCGGCGATCACCACCGGAGTGCTGTCGTCGCCATTTTTCAGCGGACGGCTGGGGCTGGTGGGGGAGTCGAAACTCACGCACACCGCCACTTGATGACGGGCAAAGTTCTCGGCGACTTCTTCGGTGATCAGCGAGCCGTTGGTGACCGTGGAGTAGGCGATGCGGATGCCGTCTTGCTGGCCGTTGCCGAAACGGTCGAGTACCGCCTTGATGGTGCGCCAGTTGAGCAGCGGTTCGCCGCCAAAGAACTGCACCATGACTTCTTCGACCCCGGCGGACTTGGCCACGGCCAGCGCCGACTCGACGTAAGCGACGCCATCGGCGGGTTTCATCGAGCGGTTCTTGGGGTCGTACTGGTGGTCGAAGCGCTCCTTGGAGGCGTAGATGGAGTCTTCGATATTGACCTTGATGCCTTCGCGGGCGATCAGTCGGGATTCGTCCACCCGGTTGATTTCGTCCTCGGCGGACATTTCCTTGCCTTGCACCCCTTCAAAGCAGTAGGTGCAGCCAAAATTGCAGGCGTTGGCCAGGATCAACTGGATGATGTTGACCTTTTTGTGCACTTCGCCTTCGGGAAACGGCGACACGCCCTGTTGCTCGGGACGCACCAGGACGCGGCGCGCGATCAGTTGCTGGATCAGTTCTTCCTGGCGGGTCTCGGCCTCGCTTTCCAACAGCTCCGGGTCCAGCAATTGCGGCCTGATAAAACTCTGCAACACCTGGGCACCGGCGGTATCAAGGAAAAACAACCCGCCCAGGTGGCGGTGATAGACGGCAAGTCGCTGGCCAACCTGCGTCTGGATAACATCACTGGAAAGAACGTAGGTGTCTTTATTAACGACTGTCATGGACTGCATGCTCCGTTTACCCCATACCGAATCAGGGAACAGGCGCTGTTCAGCACCTGTTCCCTGGTACTGCCTTACTTGCTCAGTCGCGACTTCAGCTGGACGCCGCCGAAGGAAGCAAAGGTGCCGCCTACGGTTCCGCCGACTGTTCCACCTACGGTGCCGCCTACCGTGCCTCCAACGGTCCCACCTACCGTGCCACCGACGGTACCGCCTACGGTGCCGCCCACTGTTCCGCCAATCACGGAGACGTTGATCATGGAGTTCATCCTGACTTCCTCGCTCAAAAGGGTTGATTGGGTGCCGGGGAAACCGCACACCCTGACCGCCGCCCTCAGGTTGAGGGTCGGCAGCGACGGCGCCGTTGACCGCCCGGAATCAGGCGGCTAGCTGCTGCAAAAAAAGGTGTTGGCTAAAAATTTAATTTCAATGAAATCAAATAATTAGCACAACAACCTGAAGTTGCATGAAGCATCGTTGCCGTGCGTTGAGGAGTGTAAGAAGGGGGCTGATGAGCGTCTTGTAAGATCGTGCAAGTTGCACAGTCGAGAGACGCCCCGACTGTCAGGCGGGGCGGATCATGCGCAGCCAGCGCGCAGGGGGCAGGCCGTAGGTGCGGGTAAAGTGCTGGGTCATGTGGCTTTGGTCAGTGAAACCGGCGATCAGCGCGGCGTCGGCGATGGATACACCAGACACCATCAACACTCGCACGTGGTCCAGGCGGCGCATGGTCAGGTAGCGGTAGGGGCTGGTGCCGTACAGGGCGCGGAAGTCACGGGACAGGCTCCAGCGATCGCGGCCGCTGGCTTGCTCCAGTTCATCCAGGGTCACCACCCGTTCCAGGGCACTGTGGATGTATTCCCGGGCCCGTTCTGCGGCGATGAAGTCCAGGGACTTGCGCCCGCGCTGCATGCCCGCCACCGCCGCCAGGGCCTGGGCCAGGTCGTACAGGGCATCGTCTTCCTCCAGGGGGTCGATCAGGGTGTCCATGCCCTGCATCAGCACCTGGGTAGCCTGGTACAGGCGCGGGTCGCGGGACAAGCCATCGGTGATAAAGGGCAGGGGTTTGCCGCCCAGGGCCTGTTGCAGCAGGGCCGGCTCGATATAGACGATGCGGTACTGGAAACCGTCCTCGGTGCCGGCTTCACCGTCGTGCAATTCATCGGGGTGCAGCACGATGGTGCCCCCCGGCAGGTTGTGCCGCATGCTCTTGCGGTAGTTGAAGTTGTGCACCCCGGCCAGGGTGCGGCCCACCGCATAGGTATCGTGGCGGTGGGGCTCGAACCCGTACCCGCTGAAATAGGCCTCGAAACGCTCGATGCGTCGCAATGTATGGCCACGTTTCGCCCAATCCTTTACGCCCGACATGTACCACTCCCACGTACTGCTATCGACCTGGCGTTCCCGATCCCCTTGCAGGACCGGGCACTGCCCAGGTTCATCTGTGTTTGAAAAAAAGCTGCCCGAATAGTGCAAGACACCGGCCGTCGACCCGCCAGTTGCGGTTCGCATATCGTCCGGAAACTGTCCGGGCAATCAGAATAAACGGCGTCGAGGGGCGGTGTCTTGTGCTTCAGGCACGATAGTTGCGATTTGCCATCAATGCAGCCGTGCACCCGCGTTAATGCCGATGAACGGCAGCCTCCGGGCCAGGCACAGCGCTTATGGCCTGGCCCCGTTGCCGCTCGGCGTCGACGCTATTGCGTCGTCGATGCGTTGCAGCAGATACGGATAGAACGGATTAGAGGTCAGGCGCTGTAGGTCATCCAGAGGGATTTGTAACACCCCTCGTTCGCCCCGTGCGGCCAGGCGCCCCAGTTGGATGCCGAAATCCTCACCGGCCTTGGGTCTTGGGCCGTACAGCGCGTCATCTTCGGGGAAGGGCAAGGCCACATGGGACAGGGAGAACACCCCCTGGGGATAGCTCAGGCCCAGGGGCTGCTCGATGGCCTGCACGCTGTCGGCTTCGGTGCTGGTGATCTGCATCTGCGCCTGCCCAGGGCCGGCATTGGTGATCAGCCGTGTGCGGTAGTGGCGGGGCGGTGCCGGCAACAGGTGGGCCAGGGCATCACTGGCTGCCGGGTCCAACAGGCCGCCAAAGTCCATGGCGCGGTTGAGGTCGAATAGCACCAGTTCGCTGCCGTTCTCCGGCAAGTGGCGATACAGGCCGCTGATCAGCGCCGGGGTACTGACGGTGGCGTCGGCCACGGACTGAAAACTCAGGATCGGTGGCAGGGTCGCCAGTTGCCGCTGCTGGGCCAGTCGCGCCACCTGGCTCTGCAGCGCGTCGGTGAGCAGCCAGGATTGGCGCACCGCATTGGCCGGGAAGGAGTTGTACTTGAACGGGTTGTATTCCGGCAGGCGCAGCAGCCAGGCGCTTTTGCTGAAGGCCGGGAACACCGCGGGCCAACTGATCAGCCCGGCAAAACGCGCGGACTGGGCCACGCCAATCATCGGCGACAGCAGCACCAGGCGGTCTGCCTGGGGCAGTTGCGGGTCTTGCACGGCATCCAGGGAGTATTTCACCGCCAGGGCGCCGCCATTGGAGTAACCCACCAGGTGCAGTGGCAAGGGCGCCGGCACCCGTTCCCGAGCGGTGCGCAGCGCCAGGCGCGTGGCCGCCAGCCAGTCTTGCCAATCCACCGCGGTGAGTGCCGCAGGCACGCTGCCGTGGCCCGGCAGGCGCAGGCCGATGGCCAGGTAACCCTGTTCGCGGTAACGCTGGGCGATATGCCGCAGGCTGTAGGGCGAGTCGGTCAGGCCATGGAGCAACACCACCACGCCCTTGGGCGGGCCGTCCGGTTCCAGCACGTAGGAGCGGTTCCAGTCTTGGCTGAAGCGCGGCGGGTACACCGGGCTGTCAAGGCGATAGCGGTTCAAGGCCGGCACCTGTGTCAGGTCGAGCTGTTCGCTGACGTGCTGGCGGACCTCGCTGAACACCCGGTCCTCGGCTTTTAGCCAGCCCGACCAATTGCTCCGGTCCAGCTCTTCGGCGTCCAGTTCATGAGGTACTTGCAGGTGCCAGGGTTGCAGGGCCGGCCCGCGCTCACTGTCATAAATGCGCCAGGCCAGCACCGCCACCAGGCTGACGCCGAGAATCAGCGCCGTTCGCTTGAGCAGGGGGATGAAGGTTACGCCCATGAATTGATCTCTCCTGACCCGACATCGTCCTTTAAAGGCGCTCACGATATCGTCACCCGCCAGATCAAACCAGCGCCGTAGAGCGGCTACCCTCTGTCGCTTGCCGATGGCCACACCGGGTGGTGAAAGCCCGTGCGATTCCATGCTGTCCAACAGCCGTTCATCGCCTATATTGCAGTGCATGATGATCCCCAGGCTGCCGCCGGAGGTCCAAACCCACTGAAACCCACTGCCCAGCGCGTTTATGGAACCGTACCCTGGGCCGCTACCCCTGAAAACGACTGCCTGAAAACGACCGCCAAGAGATCGAGCCGGTGATTCAAACCCCACAGCGCCTATGCCGACTGTTGTTGTACCCCGGATGCCTATTCGGATGGCTGTTCACCGCCCAGGCCCAGGCCGTGCCTGCGCAGGTCGAGCTGTACCTGCCGGATGCGCCGCCCTTGACCATCATCAGCGAGGAACAGCGCCACGGCATTATCGGCGACCTGACCCTCAGCGCCTTGGCCAAGGCCGGTGTGGCTGTGCAACTGCGCGCGTTGCCGTGGGCCCGGGCGCAAAAGTATGTGCAAGAGAAAGACAACGCCCTGATCATTCCCCTGAGCCGCACCCCCGAGCGGGAGTCGCGCTACACCTGGATTGCGCCGGTCATGTCCATGGGCCGGGCGTTTTTCAGCCTCAAGTGGCAAGTCAAGGATTTCGAGGAGGCGCGTCAGCGTTTCCGGACCGTGGCCGTGGGGCTGGGCAGCGCCCAAGAGGAGATTCTTCGGGCCAACGGCTTCAGCAACGAGCAGATCTACGCCGTGAAGATTGGTGAAAACCCGGCCCAGTTGCTGTTGATGGGCCGGGTCGATGCCTGGTTCAACGGCATTCCGGAAACCACCTACATCTGGTCCAAATTGTCCCCGCGACGGTTGTTCCGCAGCCCGGAGCTGAGCACCTTGGACCTTTACCTGGCCTGTTCCCTGCAATGCGACCCGGAGTTGGTGGGTTCCTTGCGCCAGGCAGTGGAGCAACTGCGGCGCGACGGCACCCTTGAAGCACTCAAGCGTGAATATGCGCCCAGCCCCCATACCGCGCCTTGACGGCGAGGCCGGTGCGTTGGCCCGGCCCTGGGCTGGGAATGATGAGTGTCATTCAGGCAGGCGAACCTGCCCGGCAGAAAGCCCCAGGACTTCCACGCCTTCGGGTGTGGCCTGGCCGGTGCTGATGGGGATGCGCCGCGCGGGTTGGTCCACCGCCGGGCGGTAGTCCAGGCTCAAGCTCGCCCCCTCACGGTGGATTGCCGAAGGCGGCACGATCAGCGCCTGGTCGTTGCGGTAGGTGACGATGGTCAGCCGTGCGCTCATGCCCAGGCGCACCTGTTGCAGTTGCTCGGTGCTCAGTTCAGGGATCGACAGGGTCACCGGGAACTGCGCGCCGCCGCCCGAGCTGTCGCCCGCCAGGGCCAGGCTGCTGACAATCTCCACGGTGCCTTTCAGGCGTTCGCCGGCAAAACCATCGCCGAGAATCTCCACGCTTTGCCCTGGGTGCAGTTGGTTGATGTCCAGCTCCGAGACCTTGCTGACAATCTTCAGCCGCTCGATGTTGGCCAGGCCGAACAGCACCTGGCCCTGGCTGACTTTACTGCCGCTCTGCACCGGGCCACTGGCCTGGGCCGACGCCGCTTGGGACAGGTTAAGGCCGGGGGCGGGCACCACGATTCCTGCAAAGGGCGCGAGCACGTGCTGGCCCGCCAGCAGGCTGCGCAGGGCCTCGTATTTTACCGTGGCGTTGGTCAGTTCCATCTCGGCGATCTGCCGGTATTCGCCTTGGCCTTGGGCCAGCGCTTGCTGCAATTCGCCCTGGGCCGCGACCTGGTCCAGACGCTGGGCCTGCACCTGCTGCTGCAGGTCATCCAGTTCGTTGCGCGGGATGATGCCTCGGGCAAACAGGGTCTGGCTTTCCCGCAGTTTGCGCTCGGAGCTGGCCAGGGCCATTTCCGACGAGCGCAGGGCGCGCCGGGCTCGCGCCACCTGGGCGCCATTGTTCCAGTCCTGCAATTCCTGCACGGCGCGCCGGGCCTTGAGTTGGGCCGACAGGGCGTCGCGCAGTTGGATCTGCAGCAGGCTGGGGTCCATTTCCAGCAGCACCTGGCCGGCCTCGACCCGTTGCCCCTGTTCCACCCGATTGGCCAGGACATTGCCCTCGAACGGCGCGCTAAGGGTGATGGTCTGCTGCGGCTCGATCTTGCCCACCAAGCCAATCTGATGCACCAGTGGTGTGGGCTGGACATCGATCCAGCGGCCCTCGGCCACCGGGCCCGCCGTGCTGCTGCTGCGATCGCCGAGCGCGAGGGCACCGGCCAGCACCAGCACGCCCAGCAGCGCCACGCCGTACAGGCGGCGTTTTTTATTCGGGTCAGTAGTCATTGAGGGCAATGTCCCAGCTCTCCAGCGTCATGCCCAGGGTCAGATCCAACTGGGTCTGGGCGTTGAGGTAGGCAATCAATGCGTTCAGCCGCGCATTTTGCGCATTGCGCAGGTCGCCCTCATAACTCAGCACCTGGAAGTTGCTGGAGCGTCCGGCGCCGAGCTTTTCCCGCTCGATCTCCAGCTTGCGCTGAGACAGGTCGACCGCGCGCTGGGCAATTTCGTACTGCCGCCAGCGTGTGCCGAGGTCGCGCACCACATCCGTGACGCTGCGTTCCAGGGCCTGGCGAGCATCGGCCAGGAGGATTTCCTGGTTCTCCACATCGACCCGGGCGTGCACTTCGGCTTGGCGGGTGCTGAGGTCGCCAATGGGAATCTGCACCTGGACCCCGGCGTAGCTGTCCCAGCGCCGCCCCGCGCCATTGCTGTCGTTGTTGTCGTAGCGGTCGCGGACCTGATTGGCCCCCGCCACCAGCGACACGTCCCAGCGGCCCAGGTCCTTGGCAATCACCAGGTTCAGGTCGGCCTGCTGACTGCCCAGCAGCGTCGCCAGGTATTCCGGTTGCTGGACCTGGGCCAGGCGCAGCGCCTGCTGCGGGTCGATGCTGACCCGGCTGGCTTCCAGGGCCTCACTGGCGCGGATTGGCGTCGACAGGTCCAGGGCCAGCAGGCGCAGCAGGCTCAAGCGATTGATGTCCACCTGGTTCTGCGCCTCTTCCACCCCCAGCTCCTGGGTGGCGATGTCGGCTTCGGTCTGGACGATTTCGAACTCGGCCATGCGCCCTGCGTCAATCAGCGCCCGGTTGACGTCCAGCAGGGCGCGGGCGCGTTTCAGCGCTTGCTGGACGATGCTCAATTGTTCCTGGGAACGCAGCAGTTCGCGGTAGGCGCTGATGATGTCGGTGATGGTCTGGCTCACCGTGGACTTGAGGTTAAGGCGGTTGGCCTGCTCGGTGATCCGCGCCAGGCGCAGGGGCGCGGTGGTCACGTCCCAGCCGGCACCGCGCAGCAGCGGCTGGATGATCGCCAAGTCGAGGCCGTCGCTGCGGTAACGCCCGGCGCGGTCGGCGCGGCTCAGTTCCTGGGTCCAAGCCATGCTCAGGCGGGTGCCGTATTGCCCCAGCAGGCTGGTGGTGGGGGACAGCCGCGCATCGCGCCCACGGTCATCGCTGCCCTGGTTGCTCAGGTAGCTGCCATTGATCAGCAGCTTGGGGTTGAAGGCGTCTTCAGAGACCCGCAAGTCGAACTTTTGCGCCACCCGTTGCAGGTAGGCACTGCGGATCCCTCGGTTATTGCGCAGCCCCAGGTACACCGCGTCGCCCAGGGTCAACTGGGTCAGTTGCTGGCTCAACAGCACACTGCGAGCCTGGGCACTGGCCAGGGACGGGGCCGACGCCGGGGCGGTGAGGGGCTTGGCGGCGAGGCATGCCGGGCTCAGCAGCAGTAATAGCAGCAGGCTGTGGCGGCGATTATTCATCACGCAAGGCCTCCACCGGTTGCAGGCGCGAGGCGGCAACGGCCGGGTAGAGGCCGAAGAACAGGCCGATCAGCAACGTGCTGCCCACCCCAAGGGGCAAGGCCAGCGGCGCCAGGCTGAAGGGCCATCCCGAGAGCCGCGCATAGCTGTAGGCCGCCAGCAGCCCCAGCACCGCGCCGCACAGGGCGCCGAGGGCGGTGAGGGTGACGGCCTCCAGCAGAAACAGGTTGCGAATGTCTCGACGGCGGGCGCCGAGGGCCATGCGGATGCCGATCTCCCGACGTCGTTCGGCAACGTTCATCAACATCACGTTCATCACCCCAACACCGCCTCCCACCAGGGAAATGCCCCCCAGGGCCAGCAACAGGTAACCGAAGGTGCGGCTCTGGCGGGTCATGCCGTCGATGATCTGCTGAGGGATCTGCACCTCGACGTCCCGCCCCGGCAGTTGCCCCTGCAAGGCCTCGCGCAGCGCTCCGGCCACCGTGACCATGTCCTGTCCCGGGGCGGCCCGGGCAATCAGGTTGCTGACCTGGGCCGTGGTGCTGATGCGGCCCATGCCTTCCAGGGGTAGGAACAGCGAGTCGTCGGCCTGTACCGGCACCAGAACAGCACCCGGCTGGTGCTGCAGGATGCCGATCACCAGGAACAGGTAATCGTTGATGCGGATCCGGTCCCCCAGGGTCAGTGGGTCGCCTGGTGCGCCCAACGCCCGGGCGAGCTGGGCACCGACCACCGCGTAGGTTTCATGACGGTCGTAGGCCGAGATAAAACGCCCAGCCTCTACGCGCAGGCGCAGGGCATCGGGCAACTGTTCGGTGCTGCCCACCAGGTTGGCGTTGACGGTGCGGCCATGGAACAGCACCGGGCCGCTGAACAGCATCACCGGCGCCAGGTAGCGGACCCCGGGCAGGGCCTGCTGCAGGGCTGGGATATCCAGACGGATCGGCGCGCCGCTGCGCACGCCGCCGGACTCGGGAAACTGCACCGCCAGGGTGTCGGTGCCCATGTCCTGGAAGATCGCCGCGGCGTCGGCGGCGGCGTTGTGGCCGATATTGATCAGGGCCACCACCGACGAACTGCCGATGACGATCCCCAACAGGGCCAGGACCGAGCGCTTGCCCAGGGTCCGCAGGCTGATCCAGGCTTCGTGGCACAACTGGCTGGCGCTGGGCTCGACCTTGAGGTTCATGCCGGGCAGGCCTCCCGCACGCGGCCTTGGTGCACGCGGATCTGCCGCGTCAGGCGCTGGGCGATCTGGGCATCGTGGGTGACGATGATCAGGGTCACCCGGCGCTCGCGGTTCAAGGTCAGGAGCAGGTCCATGATGTCTTGAGCGGTATGGCTGTCGAGGTTGCCGGTGGGTTCGTCGGCGAGGATCAGCGAGGGTTCGCCCACCAGCGCCCGGGCAATGGCCACGCGTTGGCGCTGGCCGCCGGAAAGGTCGGCCGGGCGATGCTCGGCACGCTCCGCCAGGCCGACCCGTTCCAGCAAATGCCGGGCCCGTTGCAGCGACTCGCCCCGGGGCACCCCGCGGTAGCTCAGGGGCAGGGCGACATTGTCCAGGGCGCTGAGGCGCGGCAGTAGGTTGAAGCTCTGGAAGACAAAGCCGATCTGTTGATTGCGCAGGGCCGCCAGTTGGTCCGGGCTGGCTTTGAGAATGTCGTGGCCGGCAAAGCGGTAGTGGCCGCTGTCGGGCAGGTCGAGCAGGCCGAGGATGTTCAGCAGGGTGCTTTTGCCGGAACCGGAGGCGCCGAGGATGGCGCAGCTTTCGCCGGCCTCGATGCGCAGGCAGACGTCTTGCAGGATGTGCAGCGGTTGCTCCGCCAGCCGATAGCTTTTGCCGATGCTTTGCAGGGAGATGAAACCCGGATCAACCATGGTGTCTGTCATTGCCTGGCGCGCCATCCGGCTCGACGCACTGCGGCAACGGGGCCCTCCAGGGTTAGCCGGAGGAGGGACGAAGGCAGGCTCAAGCTTGGTTTTATTTATTATTTTTAAAAAATTGTTTTGAATAGTAGCGGCGAACAACGGCCTGCGCCAGCCGTCCGGGGCCCCGGAAAACGGGTTTTTCTGCACCCTGGCGCGGGCAAAATCGGCCAGTCAGAAAAACCCGGGCTGACCCCAGGCGTCTGGCAAACGCTTGCTTTTAGGGGACTTGACCGGTATAAAAAATCAAATTTTTTTTTAAAACACTGTTCGCTCGGTCAGTTTTTTACCCAGCCAAAGGTTAGCCTCCATGGTCGCAAAGAAGCTCAGTGCCCCCAACCTCACCAAGACCCGACTGCTGGAAGCCACCGAAGCACTGTTTATCAAATACGGTTATGACGCGGTGCTGCTGCGACAGATTACCGAACGTGCCCAGGTCAACCTGGCAGCCGTGAACTATCACTTCGGCGACAAGGATTCGCTGATGAAGGCCCTGCTGATGCAGCGCCTCGGCCCCCTCAACGATCAGCGTCTGGAACTGCTGGCCAAGTGTGAAGAACAGGCCAGCGGTCCCCTGGATTGCGAAACCCTGTTGGGGGTGCTGTTTGCCCCGGCCATGGGCCTGGAGCGCAGCGACGAATCCGGCGGCCAGGAAGGGCGTTCTTTTATCCGCTTTCTGGGCCGGGTCTACAGCGACACCTCGCCGTTTATCCAGGAGTACCTCAAGGAGCACTATCAGCCGGTATTCGAGCGCTTCTTCAAGGCGTTCGCCCTGGCCTTGCCCGACCTGCCGCGCAACGAACTGGGGGTGCGCCTGCAATTTGCCCTCAAGGCGATTTCCGGGGTCATGGCGGGCACCGAGCTGCGCCTGTTGATGCAGGCCATGAGCCTGGGCCGGCCGGCCACCGACGCGGAAGTCATGGCCAAGCTGATCAGCCTGGTGTCGGCGGCCATCCGCGCGCCCATGCAAGACCCGGAATCCGAACAGGCCCTGGAGCAGGTGCTGGCCACCCAACGCTTGTTGCGTCAGCAGACCCTGGGCGCACTCGCCGGCAGCTGACGGCTGTTTTACACTCGCCGCCATCCAGCGCAGGGGGAGCACAGATGGTCAACGGGATGTGGCGGGTATGGTCGGCGGTGGCGGTGTTGTGCCTGGCGTCATTCACCATGGTCACCAGTGAGTTCGCCCCCATCGGCCTGCTATCGCTGATGGCCGCGGACCTGGGCCAGGACCCGGCCACCCTTGGGCTGACGGTGACCCTCTATGCCTGGATCGGCGCTGCCAGTGGCTTGCTGGCCCATTGGTTCAGTCGTCGGGTGCCACGCAAAGTCCTGCTGATTGCGCTGATGTTGATCCTTGCTGCGGCCAATGCCTTGTCGGCGCTGTCGGCAAACTTTCCTTCCTTGTTGGCGGCCCGTGCTCTGGGCGCGTTGGCCCATGGCGTGTTCTGGGCCACCGTGGCGGCCACCGCCGCCAGCATTGCGCCGCCTCGGCGCCTGGGCCTGGCCACCTCGATCGTGCTTGGCGGCATCACCCTGGCTACTGTGCTGGGGGTGCCCCTGGTCAACCTGATCGGCCAATACAACGGTTGGCGCCAGGCCTTCCTCGGGCTGGGGCTGATGTGTTTGCTCAGTGCCGTGGCGATGTTCGCCAGCCTGCCATCCATGGCCTTGCAAGCCGCGACCGAGAGCGGCGGTTATGGCGCCGTGCTGCGGCGTCGGGACCTGCTGCTGACCTACCTGATCACCGGGCTGACTGCCGCTGCGCACTTTGCCGCCTACACCTTTATCGAACCCTATATCGGCCAGGTGCCGGGCATCACGCCGTACCTGATTGCCAGCCTGTTGTTCACCTTTGGCGCCGCAGGGTTTATCGGCAACCTGTTAAGCGCGCTGCTGCTGGATCGCTACCTCAAGGGGTTTATCCTCGTGACCTTGCTGGGGCTGGCCACGGCCCTGATGCTGCTGGGCGCTTATGGCCCGGCCTTGGGCCTGCCGATGGTGGTGGGCTTGCTGGGCCTGTGGGGCGTTTCCATTGCCGCGTTGTTCACGGCCTTGCAGACCTGGGTGCTGCGCATTGCCGGGCCCGATACCGTGCCGGCTGCAGCGCTGCACACCGCAGTGCTGAATGCTGCCATCGGGGTTGGGGTGATTGCCGGTGGGCACAGCCTGGCCAGCAGCGGCGTGGCCTCGGCCATGATGACCGCGAGCCTGGTGATTGTGCCGGCCCTGTTGTTGATGCTGTTTTTGCAGCTACGGGCCAGGACGCAGCCGTTGCCGGCTGCGTAAGGGTGCTTCAGGCCGCGGTCACGGCCCGTACCTGGCGGCGCTGCCAGAACGGTGCCTGTTGCCAGCGTTGTTCCTGCTGGTACCAGGCGCCCAAATGCGCCGTGTAGGCCTGTTCGATGCGGTTCAGCTCGGCCGCGTAATCCGTCAGCGCCGAAGGCTGCCCTTGCAGGCAGCGATAGGCCGTTTCAGCGCCGGCCAAACCGGTGTACAGCGCATTGAACAGCCCCTGGGCCGACAGTGGATCGAACGCCAGTGCCGCATCGCCCACCGCCAGCCAGCCGGGGCCGCAACAGCGGTCGAGGCGGGCACTGTGGGCCGCGCAAAAACCACTGCGCGGCGCCTGTCCGGGGTCAAGGAGATGGGGCAGGGCGCTGTCCGCCAGCCGAGCCAGTAACGCCTGCCCGGAGTGGGCGCTGGCGGCGGCCGGCAGGTCCGCGTCGGTGTAGAAATTCACCAGGCGCTGCCCGCCGGGCAACGTTGCGCTGTACCACCAACCCTGCGCTTCCGCCCACAGGTCGCTGATGCCATCGCTGTCCGCCCGGTCCTTGCCCAGCAGCCAGCCACACACCAGCTTGTCGCTGACCCGGCGCTGGGCGCCCAAGTGCCGAGCCAGCCAACTGCCGCGTCCGCTGGCATCCACCAACACCCGACACTGCACCTCGAAGGTTCGCCCCTGGCGCTGCAACGCCACGCACCAGGGATGTTCCTCGTCAGGGCGCGGGTGCACCCGAAGAATCCGGGTCTGCTGCAACAAGGCGGCCCCGCGGGCCTGGGCCACCGTCGCCAGCCAGGCATCAAAGCGTGGCCGGTCCAGGTGCCAGCCCGGACCGTCAAGGTTGCGCAACGCGTCCTGCTGCATCGGCTTGTCCGTGCCCCAGGTGCTGCGGGTGCTGTAGCAGGGCGGGTGGCCCTGCTGCAAAAACGCCTGCTGCAGGCCCATGTCCCGCAGCAGCCGCCCGGCAGCCGCCGGCAGCGATTCACCCAACCCGGCGAAGGGCTCCAGCGCTTTGTCCACCAGCAACACCCTGGCTTGGGGCGCCAGGTTCAAGGCCAGCGTGCACGCCGCCGGCCCCGCGCCCAGCACCAGCACATCGGCGTTCAGCCGATTGCTGGCGGCCATCAGCCGGGCAGCCCGCGTGGGAAGCGCCGGACTTTCTCGATGGTCATGATGTCCACCGATTCTGCTCGGGTGCCGGTGATCGCCCCGACCTGCAAGGCCGTGTGCTCCTCGGACGTGGTGTGGGGCTTGGCACTCGGGTTGGGCTGATCGGGAATTGGCAGGTGCTGGTCCTCGACCTCGATCACAGCCGGGAAATGCTCGCGATCACTGGGCCCCGGGTGCACCTCCACCACGCCCAGGTGATCGAAGTGGTGAATCATGTTGTTGATCTGGTCGGTGTAGCTGGTGCTGCCCAGCGGGTCGATCCAGGCCGCGCGGTTGGCGAAGGCGGCAAGGCGTTCGCCAAGGGGTTTTTCCTCGTCCATGACGATGCGGTAGTTGTGCTTGGTCAGCACCTCATTGGGCACCCGCGCCGGCCAGAAACTCGGCACATAGGGGTCGTAGTTCTTGTCGTAGCCGGAGCGGCAGCTGGCCGAGTCCGTCTGCCAGGGCACCGCCATCCAGCGCGTCAGGCCCCCGGCCTGCTGGCCGTACAACGGGCCGTTGGGAATGGTCAGCCAGTCGCTGGTGAACACCTCTCCCAGGCCCGGGGCGACCCAGCCGTCGAGGGCGTGGGCCAGGCGGAACGGGGCCATGTACATCGTGCTGCTGCGCACCGGCCAGGTGATTTCGCAACCGGGGTGGAAGGCATCCGCCAGGCAGAACTCCAGGGCGGCGCGGGTCAGGGTGTCGCCTCGTTCGGCCAGGGGCACGTTGTCGATGTCCTGGGGCCATACACGCTCGGGGTCGTAGTCTTCAACGAAGTTACCCGCGGCCCACTCCCACAACAGGGCCATCTGGGTCTTGCCCAGGGTGCTGTTCTGCCGCGGCGTGTGGGCCGCCGGCACGGCCATGGCGTCGCCGTAGATCCACGGCCAGGGCTTGGGTGACCAGCTGTCCACCTCGTAGTTGCGGAACTGGTTGGCGATGCTGTGTCGCCAGTCGTGGTTGGCGGTGCTGCCATCGGCCAGGCGCGCCAGGGTTTCGGGGCTGCTCAGGTCGTTCACGCCTTTCCAGCCGAAGCCTGCGGCAAAGCCGGCGTTGACCCATTGCAAACCGGCCATGCGCTCGAAGATCGGCAGGATCTCCAGGGTGAAACTCGGCCGGCTCGGGCACGCCAGGGTGCCGGCGTCGATGGCCACGTCGCGCATCAGGTCCCACATGGTGCGCACGGATTTGCGCTGGGGCCCGAAGTTGGGCGGGCCGACGATGATCCAGGCCGGGTCCACCAGCAACGCCTTGCCGTCCAGGGTCACCTGGGCTGTTACCGGGCCATCGGAGACATCGTCGTGCCAGCCTTCGTTGTTGGCGAAGGTGATGGCCCGGCTGTCGTCCCAGGACGCAGACACGCCATGGCCGCCAAGCACCACCAGCCGCCCCTGTTTGTCGGTGAAGATTTCCCCCAGGTACACCGGGGTGCCCATGAATTGGCCGTCGTCGAAACGTTGCACCTTGGAATCCTTGCCCGTGACGCTGCGCGCCTTGGGGGTGATGGCCAGGCGAGTACGGTCGGCCACGGCGGCGTTGCGCAGGGTGCTAGGCGGCGCCGAGGCGGCTTCGGGAATGTCCAGGGCCAGCTGGAAGCCGTACCAGGCGGCCTTGGTGTTGGCCAGTTGCACCTGCCATTGGATTTTGGCGTTATCCGGGGTCAGTTCGCGGACGATCTCGCCCTTGGCATTGACCCCGTACACGCGAAAGCGCGCGGCCTGGCGTTTCAGGGCCTTCTTGGCGTCACGGTAGAAACCTGGTTTTTCCGGGGCCGGGTTGGGCACTTCGGGGCCGACGAACCATTCTGTCTGGCTATTGCCCACACGGGCCACGCCGATTGCCGGGTAAATCACCGCCTTGACGATGCACTGATCCTTGACCTCGGGCTCGGGCCGATCCACCCGGGTGTCCGCGGCCGGGGCAAAGGGGCAGCGTGCCGGGCGCGGCTGGGGCGGGTCCTGCAGGCTCTGGCCGTTGGCTTCATGGCGCAGGTGTGCACCTGCGGCGTAGGCCATTTTGCGCGCCTCAGCGATGGAACCCACCGGGGTCTGCTCCAGGGGCAGGCGCCAGATGTTGAACCCCAGGCCCTGGCCGTATTCGGCCTGGCCGCGCTCGCTGACGTCCTGTTGCGCCAGGGTCAGGGTCGCCACGTGGACGAAGGGGCTTTCGGCTTCCGGCCACTCCACGGTGGCCTGGTCCAGGGGCATGCTGGCGTCGTTGGTGCGCAACTGCACCATGAAGCGGAAGCGGTATTCGCGCTGGGACAGGCGCTGGCCCAGGTCCACCGCCAGGTAGTCGAGCTGGTTGTTGGCGACGTTCTCCGCCGGGGTCTCGGGGTCCAGGCGGAACTTGACGTAGCGCTGCTCGCCGGAATGGAACGGCAGGATCGCCCAGTACTGGGTGGTCAGCACGCTGCCTTCGATGGTGCGGCCCATGCGGTTGAGGATGTCGTTGGTCTTGGGGTGTTTCTTCAGGTAACCGGGGTAATCCTGGGCGACCACGCCGGCGTAGGTGAACTCGACCATTTCCTGGGCGTTGTCGACAAAGAACACCGGGAAGTTCTGCATGATGAAATCGGCGGTGTCGCCGTCATCCCCCAGGGCCTTGGGGCCGGGCACGCCGAACAGCTTGATGCCGATGCCCAGGGTGCTGCCCAGGTCGGGGGACGTGGGCGTGGTGTCGCTGGAAAACCGTACCCAGGCCTGCAGGCTTTGATGGGCGAAGACCCCGACTTTCAGTTCATCGGGAATGTCCTTGCACATCTCCAGGCGCCCGTGGGCGACGCCGTGCAGCTTGCGAAACACCGCCCGTTCGGCAGGGTGCTGCCCCAGGTCGATGCGTTTTTTCTGCACGATATCGACGAACATTTCCGTCAGGCGTTCGGGGGCTTGTTCAGGCTGATCAAAACACGGGGGTGGCAGATAGGTGTCCTTGCTCATGGCATCGCTCCTTGCTGTGGTTCGAGCCGTCTGTCGGCTCAGCCAAAGCACTATAGCTGCCTAATGTCATTGCGCCATTTCCGTGTAAATCTTGTTGATACCGAGCGCGGGCAAGGGCCGGGCGGAGTCATTCGACAGGTGAATACTGCTCAGGAGCCGGCCGGGGTTCTGCTAGGGTTCGGCGCGTGCGCAGGGCTTTAAGGGAGACCGCGATGGACCCGTACCAACAGCATGTTCTGAACGTCAACGGCATCCGCTTGAGTGTGCAAGTGGCCGGCCCCGAACACGGTCGCCCCGTGTGGCTGCTGCATGGCTTTCCCGAGTGCTGGTACTCCTGGCGGCGTCAGGTGCCGGCACTGGTGGCCGCCGGTTACCGGGTGTTTGTCCCGGAGCTGCGCGGTTACGGCGCCAGCGATGCGCCCGACGCGGTGGAGGATTACGACCTGCTGACCCTGTGCGCCGACATTCAGGGCGCCATGGACGCCTTCGGCCAGCGCCAGGTGGCGATGGTCGGGCACGACTGGGGCGCCATGCTGGCCTGGTACCTGGCCCTGCTGGAACCGGAGCGCATCCAGGCCCTGGTGACCTTGTCGGTGCCTTTTGCCGGGCGTCCAAGACGCCCGGCCACCGAGATCATGCGCGAACTGCATGGCGAGCGTTTCAACTACATCCTCTATTTCCAGACGCCGGGGGTGGCCGAGGCCGAGATGGACGCGGACCTCGACGCCTCATTGCGCCTGTTTATGGGCAATGCCGGGGCGCTGCTGCAACCACGCCCGGCTGACGCCCGCCTGTTCGACGGGATCCAGGTGCCGAGCGGGTTGCCGGCCTGGTGCAGCGAGGCGGACTTTGCCCGCTATCGCCAGAGCTTTGCCGGTCGGGGGTTTCGCGGGGCCCTGAACTGGTACCGCAACTTTGAACGCAACTGGCAGCGCAGCGAGTTTCTGGCCGGGGCCCAGGTGACGCAGCCCACCTTGTTCCTGATCGGCGACCAGGACCCGGTCGGCGTGCTTGAAGCCCACACCCTGAAGCGCATGCCCGACAGCGTGCCGCATCTGGAAACCCAGGTGCTGGCGGACTGCGGGCACTGGATCCAGAGCGAGCAGGGGGACGAGGTGAATCGCCACCTGCTGGCGTTCCTCAGTCGTACCTATCCGCCCCGCTGATACGCCGGCCCTAGCCGAGGGTTTCCCGCAGGCGATGCCAGAGCATGCCCAGGGCCAGCAACGGCGCGCGCAAGGCCGGGCCGCCGGGGAAGGTCATGTGCGGCACTGCGCTGAAAATATCCAGGCCCTGGCTGTGTCCGGCATGGATGGCTTCGGCCAGCAGCCGGGCGCTCCAGTGGGTCACGTTCAAGCCGTGCCCGGAATAGCCCTGGGCATAAAACACGTTGGGGTACTGGCGCAGCCGGCCGACCTGGGGGAAACGATTGGCGGTGATGCCGATCTTGCCGCCCCACTGGTAGTCGATGGCCACGTCCGCCAGTTGCGGGAACACCTTGAGCATCTTCGGCCGCATATAACCGGCGATGTCCGTCGGGTCCCGCCCGGAGTAGTGGCAGGCGCCGCCGAACAGCAAGCGCCGGTCTGCCGAAAGCCGGTAGTAGTCGAGGCCGACTTTCTGGTCGCACAGCGCCAGGTTCTGCGGAATCAGTTGCGCGGCCAGGGCCTCGGGCAAGGGGGCAGTAGCGATGATGTAGCTGCCCGCCGGCAGCACCTTGCCACTCAGGCGCGGTTCCAGATCGTCCAGGTGCGCGTTGCAGGCCAGCACCAGGCTGCCGGCACGCACCGTGCCCGTCGCGCACCGCACCTGCACGGTTTCGCCGTGGACCAGCTCCAGCACCGGACTGCGCTCAAACACCTTGACCCCCAGCGCCGCGGCCACCCGCGCCTCGCCCTGCACCAGGTCCAACGGGTGCAGGTGGCCGGAACCCATGTCCACCAGCCCTCCGGCGTAGGCCGAAGAACCCACCACCTGGGCCATGTCGGCACGGTTCACCAGGTGGGTGTCGTAGGTGTAACCCAGGGCGGCCAGGCTCGCTTGCTCGGCCTTGAATGCCGTGAACTGGGCCGGGGTATTGGCTAACTCGCAAAAGCCCCAGCGCAGGTCGCAGTCGATGCTGTAGCGGGCGATGCGTTCGGCCACCAGGGCCACCGAATCGATCCCCGCCCGTTGCAGGTACTGCACCCCCTGTTCGCCGACGTAGCGGACAAAACCACTGACGTCGTGGCCGATGCCACGGATCAGTTGCCCGCCGTTGCGCCCGCTGGCGCCCCAGCCGATGCGCTGGCCTTCGAGCAGCACCACCGAAAGCCCGCGCTCGGCCAGTTCAATGGCCGCGTTGACCCCGGTAAAGCCGCCGCCGACCACACACACGTCGGCCTGCAGGTCGCCGTCCAGGGCCGGGTAATCGGCCATGGATCGGGCCGAGGCCGCGTAGTAGGAGCGGGCGTGTTCCAGGTTGGGCCTGCTCATTTGTTGGACTTCACTTTGCTCCAGGAGCGGGTCATCACACGCATGATGGCCGGGCTCGGGGTGCTGGAGATGTAGAGCTTGTCCAGCACCTCTTGCGGCGGATAGACCTCGGGGTTGTTCACCAGCTCAGGGTCCATGAACGGTTTGGCCGCCGGGTTGGGGTTGGCGTAGCCGACGTAGGCGCTGACCTTGGCGATCACTTGCGGGTCCAGCAGGTAGTTGATGAAGGCGTGGGCCTCCTTGACGTTGCCGGCGTCGGCGGGAATGGCCAGCAGATCGAACCACAGGTTGCTGCCTTCCTTGGGAATGGAGTAGGCCACGTTCACCCCGTTCTTGGCTTCCTTGGCCCGGTTGGCGGCCTGGAACACGTCACCGGAGTAGCCGAAGGCCACGCAGATATTGCCGTTGGCCAGGTCGCTGACGTACTTGGAGGAGTGGAAGTAGGTGATGTAAGGGCGGATCGCCAGGAGCTTGGCCTCGGCCTTTTGATAGTCCTCGGTTTTCTCGCTGCGCGGGTCCAGGCCCAGGTAGTTGAGCACCGCCGGGAAGACTTCGTCCGGCGAGTCCATCATCGACACCCCGCACTGGCTGAGCTTTTTTAGGTTTTCCGGTTCGAACAGCACCGCCCAGGAGTCGATCTTGTCGATGCCCAGCACCTGTTTGACCTTGTCGACGTTGTAGCCGATGCCGTTGGTGCCCCACAGGTAAGGCACCGAATGCAGGTTGCCCGGGTCGTTTTTCTCCAGCAGGGCCAGGAGTTTCGGGTCCAGGTTCTGCCAGTTGGGCAACTGCGCGCGGTCCAGCTTGAGGAAGGCCCCGGCCTTGACCTGGCGCGCCAGGAAGTGGTTGGACGGCACCACCACGTCGTAGCCGGTGCGCCCGGCCAGCAACTTGCCCTCCAGGGTTTCGTTGGAGTCGAAGACGTCGTAGACCACCTTGATCCCGGTCTTGGCCTGGAAGTCGGCGAGGGTGGTCTCGCCGATGTAATCGGTCCAGTTGTACACGCTGACGCTGGGCGCGGCCTGGGCCAGGCCGCTGCACAGAACGGCCAGGGCCGCCGGAACCACTGCTTTGAATAGACGCATATCGACACCTCTTCGGGTTGTTTGCAGGTTATGGAGTGCTTACACGCTGAGCAGCAGGAACTCACGTTCCCAGGAGCTGATCACGCGCTTGAAGTTCTCATGTTCGGCACGTTTGACCGCCACATAGCCACGCACGAACTTGCGCCCCAGGTAGCGCTCGATGGTTGGGCAGTCCTCCATGTGGGCCAGGGCGTCCTCGATGGTGATCGGCAGGCGCAGGTTGCGCCGTTCATAGGCGCGGCCTTCGACCGGGGCGCTGGGCTCGATGCCTTCGATCATGCCCAGGTAGCCGCACAACAAGCTGGCGGCAATCGCCAGGTACGGGTTGGCGTCGGCGCCGGGCAGGCGGTTTTCCACGCGCATCGCCTCGGGGCTGGCGGTGGGTACGCGCAGGCCGACGGTGCGGTTTTCCTCGCCCCATTCCACGTTCACCGGTGCCGAGGTGTCGGGCAGGAAGCGGCGGAACGAGTTGACGTTGGGGGCGAACATCGGCAGCACCTTGGGGATGTACTTCTGCAGGCCGCCGATGTGGTGCAGGAACAGTTGGCTTTTCTCGCCGTTGGCGTCGACGAAAATCGGCTTGCCGGTGCCGATCTCCACCACGCTCTGGTGCAGGTGCATGGCGCTGCCGGGCTCGTCGGCAATCGGCTTGGCCATAAAGGTCGCGGTGACGTTGTGCTTGAGCGCCGCCTCGCGCAGGGTGCGCTTGAACACGGTGATCTGGTCGGCCAGGTCGAGGGCGTCGCCGTGGCGGAAGTTGATCTCCATCTGCGCCGGGCCGTCTTCGTGGATCAGCGTGTCGAGGTCCAGGCCCTGGGCTTCGCACCAGTCGTAGACGTCTTCGAACAGCGGGTCGAATTCGTTGGCGGCGTCGATGGAGAACGACTGCCGGCCACTTTCGGCGCGGCCCGAACGGCCCAGGGGGGCCTTGAGAGGCAGGTCCGGATCTTCGCAGCGCTGGGTCAGGTAGAACTCCATTTCCGGGGCAACGATGGGCTGCCAGCCTTGGTCGGTGTACAGCTGCAGGACTTTTTTCAGCACGTTGCGCGGCGACAGTTCCACCGGGTTGCCGAACTTGTCGAAGGTGTCATGGATCACGATGGCAGTCGGTTCGATGGCCCAGGGCACCACGTACATTCCTGCGGCGTCGGGGCGGCAGACCATGTCGATGTCGGCCGGGTCGAGCAGTTCGTAGTACAGGTCGTCGTCGACAAAATCCCCGGTTACCGTTTGCAGCAAGACACTTTCCGGCAGGCGCATGCCGCGCTCATGGAGGAACTTGTTGGTGGGGGCGATCTTGCCGCGGGCGATGCCGGTCAAGTCGCTGACCACGCACTCTACTTCGGTAATCTTGTGATCTTTCAGCCAGGAGGAAAGCTGATCGAAAGGGGCGTTCATAAAGACCTCGTCAATGGGTTCGGCTGCGTCGGGGGAGGTCGACAAGGCTTCCCCTGCGGCGCATTGGCGACTATCTTGGGCGACCCTTGTGTGTTCCATCTATCCACTTTAAGCAGCACCAAAACGCACCAAACGAGTGCGTAAGGTCTCCCATGACAGCGTCCAGTGCGTTCCAGGTCCAAGCCTTCAAGACCGTCGATGTGGCCGAGCAAATCCGCGCCACCCCAGGTTGGGTCCAGCAATACCAGCAGATGTCCCCCGGGCATTTTGCCGGGCAGGTGCGCTACCTCGACCTGCAGGGCGTGGAGATCTACGAGGAGTGCATGAACACCCGGGTCGAGCAGAATTTCAGCGCGCCCCAGGGCGCCCTGGCGTTCTGTTTCGACCGCAGCGACAACGCCCTCTACCTGCTCAATGGCGAGAGCCGCAACATCTGGATCACCCCCGAGAACTACCAGGAAGTGGCGGTGGTGTTCGGCCCTGAATTCGTCCAGCGCCAGGGCCTGGGCATGGAACGCCTCAACGGCTTGTTCATGTCCCCCCTCAATGGCCAGCAGAACGCGCTGTTCGGCCGCTGGCTCAGCAGCACCCTGACCCAACTCTCGCAAACCTTCGACCCGCCCAGCCGCGACGCCTTGACCCAGCAACTGCTGGAAGACTGCCTGTACCTGCTCGACAGCGCCTGCGTGGGCCTGGAACGTGGCGCCTTGCAGCGCCGCAGCGAGGAGCGGGCGATCATGCAGCGGGTCGGGGAATGGGCCGCAGACGCGGCGGAAGACAGCGTCAACCTGCTGCAACTGGCCGACGTTGCCGGTGTGTCCTTGCGCCAGCTGCAAAGTGCCTTCAAAGCCTTTACCGGCCTGGCCCCGGCCCACTGGCTGCGCCTGCGCCGACTCAATGGCGCGCGCCGCGAACTGCTGCGCCGCAACGCCGAGGACACCACCGTGGCCGAAGTGGCCATGCACTGGTCGTTCTGGCACCTGGGGCGCTTCTCCAGCAGCTACCGGGCGCTGTTCAAAGAGCTGCCCAGCGAAACCCTGAAGCGCCGTGGCGCCTGAGTGCCAGGCGCTGTTTCGGTTCAGCTTCAGCGTCCCCAGCACCTTCAGATAGTCGGTCTAAGCTAAGGCTCACCGGTGTCGATAGCCTGACAACGCAGTGACTCTTTCCCTCACCACTGTCTGCAATGGGTGCCTTATGTTTAACAACGGACTGAAAAAAGACCTGCTGGCGAAAGACGCTGAACTCCTGTCCCTGCGACAGCTGCTGGCGGGGCTGAGTGAAGAAATGATTTCACTGACCATCGACACGGAATTTCGCATCCTGGCTTTCAACCCGTTGTTCAGCAAAGCCCTGGGCTACCGCGACGACCAATTGATCGGTCGGCCGATGATGGACATCGTGCCCGGCTACGTTAAAAACCTGCCGTGTTTTCGCAACTTCCAGGACGCCGTCGCCCGCGGCACCTCGGTCAGCGACGACTACCGCTACCTGCGGGCGGACGGCAGCCTGGCCTGGTTTCGCGCGGCCTGGCAGCCCATCCGCGACATCAACGGCACGCTCCTGCATGTGCAATGCCTGGCCACCGACGTCACCGCCAGCGTCGAACAGGCCCGGGAAAACGAATCCTTCATCAACGCCCTGTTGCGCTCCACGGCGGTGATCGAATTCGACCTGAGCGGCAAGATCCTCAAGGCCAACGACCAGTTCCTCAACGCCGTGGGCTACAGCCTGCCGCAGATCCTCGGCAAACATCACAGCATCTTCTGCGAACCCCAGGAAGCGGCCAGCCCGGCCTATGCCGAGTTCTGGAAAAAGCTCAACCGCGGTGAATTCGTTGCCGACCGCTTCAAGCGCATCGACAGCGCCGGCCGCGTGGTCTGGCTGGAAGCCACCTACAACCCGGTCTACGACACCGAAGACAACCTGTGCAAAGTGGTGAAGTTCGCCACCGTGGTCAGTGACGAAGTGGCGCGCCAGGAAGAGGTGAACAGCGCCGCCAGCACCGCCTTCGATATCTCGCAAAAAACCGACCTCAGCGCGCAACGCGGGGCCACGGTGGTCAAGGACACGGTGCAGACCATGAGCCAGATCGCCGAGGAAATGCAGGCCGCGTCCGAAGGCATCGAAGCCCTGGGCAAGCAGTCGCTGTTGATCAGCTCCATCGTCCAGACCATCGGCAGCATCGCCCAGCAAACCAACCTGCTGGCCCTCAACGCTGCCATCGAGGCAGCCCGCGCCGGCGAACAGGGCCGTGGTTTTGCCGTGGTCGCCGACGAAGTCCGGCAACTGGCCGGGCGCACCAGTTCGGCCACTGAAGAGATTGTCGCCGTGGTCCAGCAGAACCAGAAGCTGGTGGACGAGGCCGTGCGGGGCATGGCCAACAGCAAGGACAAAGCCGTGGAAGGCCTGGGGCTGGCTGCTCAGGCCGGGGACGTGATCGTCGAAATCCAGGAAGGCGCCCGGCAAGTGGTGGGGGCGGTAGGGCGCTTTGCCAAACAGTTGAACTGAGCCATGAGGGGAAGGCCGGGCAGGGTGCAAGTGCATGCACATTGCCCGGCATGGTCAAGCGGCGTGCCCGTCAGGTGCAGGAAACTTCAAGCTGAACACCGTGACTTGGCCCGGCGAACTCTGCACCTCGGCGCTGCCCTGGTGCAGGTTCATGATCGAACGCACGATGGCCAGGCCCAGGCCGGTGCCGCCCTGGGCCCGGGCGCGGCTGTGATCCACACGGTAGAAACGCTCGAACAGGTGAGGCAGGTGCTGCGCCTCGATGCCGGGGCCTGGGTTGCTCACCCGCAGCATGACCTGAGCGGGCGCCTGCTCGATCTCGATGGCCACGACCTGGCCCGTTGGGCAGTGGCGTAGAGCGTTGGACAGCAGGTTGGAAATCGCCCGCTGGATCATCAAGCGATCCCCCTGTACCTGGCCGCTGCCGATCACCTTCAGGCGAATCTGTCGGTCTTCGGCCGCCAGTGAAAACAGATCGACCACCTTCAAGGCCTCATCCTCCAGGGCAATGCCGCGAAATGGCACCAGCGCCGCCGGGTGGCTGACCTGGGCCAGGAACAGCATGTCGCTGACAATCCGATTGACCCGTTCCAACTCCTCGATGCACGACTCCAGCACCGCCTTGTACGCTTCGGGCGGGCGCTCACGGGACAGGGTTACCTGGGCCTTGCCCATCAGGTTGGTGATGGGCGAGCGCAGTTCATGGGCCAGGTCATCGGAGAACTGCGACAGCTGCTGCACGCCATCATCGAGCCGGTGCAGCATGAAGTTAATGCCTTGCGCCAGTTCGCTGAGTTCCTGGGGCATCTGCACCACCGACAGGCGATGACCCAGGTCCTGGGCCGAGATCATCGCTGCCACCTGGCGAAACTGCCGCAGTGGCGCCAGGCCGCGTTGCACCACGGCCCAGGCGCTGAAGCCGATCAAGATCAACAGCAGCGGCAAGGCCATCAACGTCGAGCGCAGGTAGGCGCTGAGCAAAGCTTCATCGTGGCTGCCATCCATCGACAGCAGCACCGTGAGTGGCGCGCCGCTGGACAGGACAAAGACCTTGGACAGGGTCAGCACCTGGCGGTCTTGCTCATCGATATGCCGGGCGTAAGCCGGGTTGGCTGTGGCCCGGCTGGCGATCCTGGAAAGCTGGCGTGGGTCGCTGCCACCGTTGCCGAACTGCAACAGGGGCCGGCCTGGCTGTTGCGGGTCGAGGATGCTCAGGCTCAGGTTGTCATGCCCGGTGACCTGATCCAGCAGCATGTGCGGCTGCGAGGTGATCTCGGCGCTGCTGGCGTACAGCGACAGGCTGTGTTCGACCTGCTGCATTTTCTTTTCCAGGCTGCTGCGAGACAGGCTGTCCAGCTCATGGCTCAGGGCAAAAAACGCCAGCACGGCCAGCAACACCACCAGCAATGCGCCCAGCAGGCTGACGGTCAGGCCCAGGCGCAGCGACAGGCTGGCAGGCTTCATTCCCGAGCCTCCAGCACATAACCGACGCCGCGTAGGGTATGGATCAGTTTGCTGTCGAAAGGGTCGTCGATCTTGGCCCGCAGGCGCCGGATCGAGACCTCGACCACGTTGGTGTCGCAATCAAAGTTCATGTCCCAGACCAGGGAGATGATCTGGGTCCGCGACAACACCTCGCCGGATTGGCGCATCAGCAGGTGCAGCAGGGCGAATTCCTTGGTGGTCAGGTCAATGCGCTGCGCACCGCGAAACGCCCGGTGCCGGCCTGGGTCGAGCTCCAGGTCGGCGACCTTGAGCACCTCGGGCACGGCCCGTTGTTCGCTGCGTCGCAACAGGCTGCGCACCCGGGCCAGCAGCTCGGGAAATTCGAAGGGCTTGACCAGGTAGTCGTCGGCGCCCAGGTCCAGGCCGCGGATCTTGTCGGCCAGGCGCCCCCGGGCGGTGAGCATCATCACCCGGGTGTTGCTGCTTTGCCGCAGGTGCTCAAGCACCCCCCAACCGTCCATGTGCGGCAGGTTGACGTCGAGGATCACCAAGTCATAGATCTGCTGGCGGGCCAAGTGCAGGCCGTCGGTGCCGGAGTTGGCACGGTCCACCACATAACCACTTTCCGTCAGGCCCTGATGCAAGTATTCGGCAGTTTTAAGCTCGTCCTCAACGACAAGGATTCGCATGGTGTTTTACCTTTTAAAGAGTGGGGATATTCAATAAGGCAGAAGGCTAAGTTGTTATTGTCGTGGGCTGCCGATGGATGTTGATAAACAGTACTTAAGGATCTTTCGAGGTTTTAAGTGATGGACTCCATCGAGGCGGTATGCACCGCAGGCTAAAGCCTGTAGTCGCTACAGGGTCAATCGCTGGCGTGATTTAAGTGCCGATAAATCAACGTCTTGTGACAATTCGCCGCAGCCTTTCAGGCTCGTTCAAAGCGCTGCATGGATGCGCTGAGGCGGCAAGTGCTGCCGGGCGGATATCTGCCCTGTATATGTTTCTACATATTGCCAATTAATGGGGTGAAGTCCCTTAGTTGGGCGGATATTAATCCACAACCCCTGTTCCTGACGGTGGATTACGGATTTGTAATAGTGCAGTCACCTTGCTGATAAGTGCCGACTTCTACATTCACGCCACAGAAGTCTGAGCACCACAGGAAGTTTGAAATTGCCTCGATATAAGCCGTTAGTGATTGTTTCGAAATTAACCGGCGCCTTGTTCGGCATGGCTGCGTGGAGCCTGCTGCTGGGCAGCGCCAGCGCCTGGGCCGACCCCGGCGATGCCGCGCTGACCGTGGACCAGGCCCTGGCGGCGGCCTTTGCCCACAACCCCGAACTGGCGGCGGCGCAATGGGAGCGGGGAATTGCCGAGGGCGACCGGCAACAGGCCGGGTTACGCCCCAACCCCGAGCTGAGCTGGGAGGCCGAGGACACCCGGCGCAACTCCCGGACCACCACCCTGACCCTCAGCCAGCCCCTGGAGTTGGGCGGCAAGCGCGGGGCGCGAATCGAGGTGGCCAGCCGCGCCCAGGAGATTGCCGCGATCGAGTGGGAGCAACAGCGCAACGCCCTGCGCGCCGAGGTGCTCCTGGCGTTTTACAGCGCATCCACGGCCCAGCAACGCGTGGCCCTGGCCCGCCAGTCCCTGGCGCTCGCCGAGCGCGGGCTGCAGGTGGCCGACGGGCAGATTCGCGCCGGCAAGTCTTCGCCAGTGGAGGGCACCCGGGCCCAGGTACAGCACGCCCAGGTGCGCCTGGAGTTGCAGCGGGCCGAACGCGATGCCGCCAACGCCTATCTGCAACTGGCGACAGTCACCGGGTCGGCCCGGCCCGGCTTCCACCGTGTGCAAGAGTCCGCGGGGGCGCTGCCGACGGTGCCGTCCGAGGCATTGCTGCTGCAACGGATCGACGACACCGCCGAACTGCGCCTGGCGGTGCTGCGCATCGACCAGCGCGAAGCGTCCCTGGGCCTGGAAAAGGCCCAGCGCATCCCCGACCTGACCCTGAGCCTGGGCAGCCAATACAGCGAACTGGAGCGCGAGCGCGTCAACGTCGTGGGTGTGTCCATGCCGCTCCCGCTGTTCAACCGCAACCAGGGCAACGTGCTGGCCGCTGCTCGCCGCGCGGACCAGGCCCGGGATCAGCGCAATGCCACCGCCCTGCGGGTACGCAGCGAGGTGCAAAACGCCCTGCAACAGTGGCAAACCGCCGAGGCCGAAGTCAGCGCGTTCCAGCAACGCATCCTGCCGGCCGCGCAAAGCGCCGTGGACACCGCCACCCGGGGCTTTGAAATGGGCAAGTTCAACTTTCTCGACGTCCTGGACGCCCAGCGCACCTTGATCGGTGCCCGTGGCCAGTACCTGCAGGCCATCGCTGACAACACCGAGGCCTGGGTGCGTATCGAACGGATTTTCGGCGACTTGGGCACGCCCGAGGCGCCTGCCTTGAGCGGCTTCTAACCGATTTTTTTGTGCTCGCCGCGCCCTCCCTGAACAGGGCAGGCGTGGCTTAGGGAGTTTTCATGAATAACACACAGATTCTGTCCCGGGCCTGGGTTCTGGCCTTGGGCATCGGCTTGGGCGCTTTCGGCGCCAGCAGTTGGCTGGGCAGTTCCGCCGGAGCGGCCCATGCCGAGCAGTCGGCAGCCTCGGAAGACGGTCATGGTCACGAAGAGGAGGCCGGCGCCGAACATGACGAAGCGCCGGCCGAGGAGGGTCTCTTGACCCTTAGCGAGGCGCAGATCCAGGCGGCAGGCATCCAGCTGGTGGCGGCCGCACCCCAGGCAATCGGCCGTTCCCTGGTGTTTCCCGCGCAGGTGGGGTTCGACGAAGACCGCACCAGCCACGTGGTGCCCCGGGTGCCCGGGGTGGTGGAGGCGGTGCGAGTGGACCTCGGCCAATGGGTGAAAAAGGGCCAGGTATTGGCGGTGATTGCCAGCCAGCAGATCTCTGACCAGCGCAGCGAACAGGCGGCCGCCCAACGCCGACTGGAACTGGCCCGCAGCACCTATGAACGTGAACGGCAGTTATGGCAGGAGCGGATTTCCGCCGAGCAGGATTTCCTCCAGGCGCGCCAGGCCCTGCAAGACGCGGAAATAGCCCTGGACAATGCCCGGCAAAAAGTCAGCGCCATGAGTGGCAATGCTCAGGCCAGCGGTGGTAACCGCTATGAACTACGGGCCCCCTTCGACGGCGTGGTGGTGGAAAAACACCTGGCTCTGGGGGAGGTGGTCAGCGAAAGCAGCAATGCCTTCACCTTGTCCGACCTGTCACGGGTCTGGGTGACTTTTGGTGTAGCGCCCAAGGACCTGGAGCAGGTTCGGGTGGGCAGGGCGGTCACCGTCAGCGCCACCGAACTGAACAGCGAAGCCAGTGGCAGCGTGGCCTACGTCGGCAGCTTGCTCGGCGAGCAGACCCGCGCGGCCACCGTCCGCGTGGCCCTGGACAACCCCCAGGGTGCGTGGCGTCCCGGCCTGTTCGTCAGCGTCAAGGTGGCCATCGACCGCCAGCAGGTCGCGGTCAGCGTGCCCGAAGCGGCGCTGCACAGCGTCGAGGACCGACCCACGGTGTTCGTGCGCAGCGCCGAGGGGTTTCGCGCCACGCCGGTGCAGACCGGGCGCCGCGCCGACGGCCTGGTGGAAATCACCCAGGGCTTGCCGGCCGGCACCCAAATCGCCAGCGCCGGCAGCTTCATTCTCAAGTCGGAACTGGGCAAAGCCTCGGCCCAACACGCCCATTGATTTGCCCTTCGCGAGACGTCCCTCATGTTCGAACGATTGATTCAATTTGCCATCGAGCAGCGCATCATTGTGCTGCTGGCGGTGTTGCTGATGGCCGGGCTGGGGATCGCCAGCTACCAGAAGCTGCCGATCGACGCCGTGCCCGACATCACCAACGTCCAGGTGCAGATCAACACCGGCGCTGCCGGTTTTTCGCCCCTGGAAACCGAGCAGCGCATCACCTTTCCGATCGAGACCGCCATGGCCGGCCTGCCGGCACTGGAGCAGACCCGATCGCTGTCGCGTTCCGGATTGTCCCAGGTGACGGTGATCTTCAAGGAAGGCACCGACCTGTTCTTCGCTCGCCAGTTGGTCAATGAACGGCTGCAGAGCGCCAAGTCGCAATTGCCGCCCGGGATCGAGGCCAGCCTGGGGCCGATTTCCACCGGCCTGGGGGAAATTTTCCTCTGGACCGTGGAAGCCAGCGACGGCGCCCTCAAGGACAACGGCCAGCCCTACAGCGCCACCGACCTGCGGGAGATCCAGGACTGGATCATCAAGCCGCAGTTGCGCAACGTGCCGGGGGTCGCGGAGATCAACACCATTGGCGGTTTTGCCAAGGAGTACCAGATTGCCCCCGATCCCAAGCGCCTGGCGGCCTACAAGCTGACCCTGGCCGACCTGATCACCGCGCTAGAACGCAACAACGCCAACATCGGCGCCGGTTACATCGAGCGCAACGGCGAACAACTGCTGATCCGTGCCCCCGGCCAACTGGCCAGCCCCGAGGACATCGCCAATATCGTCATGGCCAATGTCGACGGCACGCCGATCCGGGTGAAAAACGTCGCCAGCGTCGACATCGGCCGTGAACTGCGCACCGGCGCCGCCACCGAGAACGGCCGCGAAGTGGTGTTGGGCACGGTGTTCATGCTGATTGGCGAGAACAGCCGCACGGTCTCGCTGGCCGTGGCCAACAAGCTGGAACAGATCAACCGCACGCTGCCCAATGGGGTGACGGCGGTGACGGTGTATGACCGTACCCACCTGGTGGACAAGGCCATCGCCACGGTGAAGAAAAACCTGGTGGAAGGCGCGATCCTGGTGATCGTCATTCTCTTCCTGTTCCTGGGCAACATCCGCGCGGCGCTGATTACCGCCATGGTCATTCCGCTGTCCATGCTGTTCACCTTCACCGGCATGTTCAGCAACAAGGTCAGTGCCAACCTGATGAGCCTCGGTGCCCTGGACTTCGGGATCATCGTCGACGGTGCGGTGGTGATCGTGGAAAACGCCATCCGCCGCCTGGCCCATGCCCAGAAGCATCACGGGCGCATGCTCAGCCGCTCGGAGCGCCTGCACGAAGTCTTTGCCGCCGCCCGGGAAGCCCGGCGGCCGCTGATCTTTGGCCAGTTGATCATCATGGTGGTGTACCTGCCGATCTTCGCCCTCACCGGGGTCGAGGGCAAAATGTTCCACCCCATGGCCTTCACCGTGGTCATCGCCTTGCTCGGCGCCATGCTGCTGTCGGTAACCTTCGTGCCGGCCGCCCTGGCGCTGTTTGTCACCGGCAAGGTCAAGGAAGAAGAGGGGCGGGTCATGGGCGCAGCGCGGCGCTGCTATGCCCCGGCGCTGGGCTGGGTCATGGGCCATCGGGCCCTGGCGTTTGTCGGCGCATTGCTGATGATCGGCGCCAGCCTCGGCGTGGCCGGGCGTATGGGCAGCGAGTTTGTGCCCAGCCTCAGTGAAGGTGACTTTGCCTTGCAGGCCCTGCGCGTGCCGGGCACCAGCCTGAGCCAGTCGGTGGATATGCAGCAGCGCCTGGAACAGCAACTGCTGCAACAGGTGCCGGAAGTGCAGCGGGTGTTTGCCCGCACCGGCACCGCGGAAATCGCCTCCGATCCGATGCCGCCCAATGCCTCTGACAGCTACGTGATGCTCAAACCCCGGGAGCAGTGGCCGGACCCGGATAAATCCCGTGAAACCCTGATGGCCGATATCCAGCAGGCCACCGCACAGTTGCCAGGCAGCAACTACGAACTGTCGCAACCTATCCAATTGCGCTTCAACGAGCTGATTTCCGGGGTGCGCAGCGACGTTGCGGTCAAGGTCTTTGGCGATGACATGGCCGTGCTCAACCGTACGGCGCAGAGCATTGCCAGCACCTTGCAGGGCGTCAGCGGCGCGACGGAGGTCAAGGTCGAGCAAACCACCGGGCTGCCGGTGCTGACCATCAATATCGACCGTGACCAGGCGGCTCGTTACGGGCTGAACGTCGGTGATGTGCAAGACACCATCGCTGTGGCCCTGGGCGGACGCCAGGCCGGCACCCTGTACGAAGGGGACCGGCGCTTCGCCATGGTGGTGCGCCTGCCCGAGGCCATGCGCCAGGACGTCGAGGGCTTGGGGCAACTGCTGATACCGGTGCCGGCCCTGGCCGGTGGCGACGCCGGGCAGATCGGCTTTATCCCTCTGGCCACCGTGGCCAGCCTCGACCTGGTCATGGGGCCCAATCAGGTCAGCCGGGAAAACGGCAAGCGCCTGGTGATCGTCAGCGCCAACGTGCGCGGGCGCGATATCGGCTCCTTTGTCGAAGAGGCCAGCCAGCGCCTTGACAGTCAGGTACAGATCCCCGCCGGTTACTGGACCCTTTGGGGCGGCCAGTTCGAACAACTGCAATCGGCGGCCAAGCGCCTGCAGATCGTGGTGCCAGTGGCCTTGCTGCTGGTGTTCGCCTTGCTGTTCATGATGTTCAACAACCTCAAGGATGGTCTGCTGGTGTTTACCGGCATTCCCTTCGCCTTGACCGGCGGGGTCATGGCCCTGTGGCTGCGGGACATCCCCTTGTCGATCTCCGCGGGCGTCGGCTTTATTGCCTTGTCCGGCGTAGCGGTGCTCAACGGCCTGGTGATGATTGCCTTTATCCGCAACCTGCGTGAACAAGGGCGTAGCCTGGACGTGGCGATCCATGAAGGTGCCTTGACCCGCCTGCGGCCGGTACTGATGACCGCGCTGGTGGCGTCCCTGGGCTTTGTGCCCATGGCCCTGGCCACCGGCACCGGCGCCGAAGTGCAACGGCCTCTGGCCACCGTGGTGATTGGCGGCATCCTGTCGTCCACTGCCCTGACCCTGTTGATCCTGCCGGCGCTGTATCACTGGGCCCACCGACGCGAAGAGGAGCCCCTGGCGCAGACTGCCGATTAAGGCTGACACCGCTGCACCCGAAGCCCGCTGGCGAAGCTGCCAGCGGGCTTTTTTGTGCCTGGGTTTCGCCTTGCTGATCGCCGTGGTCAGCGGGTATTGCCGGTGAAGGCCCTGCGCTCTGAGGCCATGCAACGTGAAGTTCTAGGTGCAGTGCTCGGGCTGGCCGATCACCACGACCGACAAATCCCGGGCAAAAAAAAAGGCGCCCCACAGGGCGCCCTAAAAATTCACCTTTTTCCAAAGGAGCCAATCAGCTACCAAAGGTGAATGACGACAGCTCGGTAAGGCCTCAACCCTCGGACTTGTTACCGGACTGGATCGACTCGTCGTTCTCGGCCTGGGCCGTGGCTTCAATGCCGGGCGCGGTCTGTTCGGCGCCATGAATCTGTGCCTGGCGAAGTTGGAACTGGGCCAGGTATTCCTGAGCGCGTTCGCTGCCACCCTCGGCCAGGGCGGTGTTGGCGGTGAAGATAAAAAGGCCGGCAAAAACAAGTTTGGAAAGTTTCATAAGGGCAGTCTCTTTTAATCGAAGAGGGCGTTTCAGTTATTTAACTAACTGCAACTTTCGAGTACCGGCCAATTATAAAAAAACGAAACTAACGCGAGGATGATGGGCTTATTACATTCCTGACATTATTCAGCGCCAGGCAAAAAAAGAGCCGGGGCACACAGGCGCCCCGGCTCTTTTTTGTCAGCGGGTCAAAGCAGGCTCAGGGGGTATTCGACAATCAGCCGCACTTCGTCCAGGTCCGACTCGAACGCCGTGGCCCGGGTGGTGGCCTGGCGCACGCGCAACGACAGGTCCTTGAGGGAGCCGGCCTGCACCACGTACTTGGCCTCGATATTGCGCTCCCAGCGGTGCTGGCCGGTCAACGGATTACCGGCGGCATCACGGCGCATGTACACGCTGTTGGCGTTGGAGTAATCGGCACCACTGCCGCGGCCATAGCGGGTCATGAACGACAGACCCGGCACGCCGAAACTGGCCATGTCGAGGTCATAGCGCAGCATCCATGAGCGCTCCTTGGGGGAGTTGAAGTCGCTGTACTGGATCGAGTTGTCGAGGAAGATCGAGTCTGACTGGCGCAAGTAATCGAAGTCATCGTCGCCATTGTTGCGCTGGTGAGAAAGGGCCAGGCTGTGGGCGCCGAACTTGACCCCGGCCTTGCCGCTCCAGATCGAGTTATTGAAACTTCCCAGCAACTGTTTGCCTTCGTCCACGGCCTTGTAATAGTTCAGGCCGCCAAACAGCGACAGGCCTTCAGAGAGTGGGTAGGTCCAGGTATTGCCGGCGTAGTACTGGTTCCAGGCGTCTTTCAAACGGCTGCTGTAGAGGCTGAACCCGAGGTTGTCGTTAAGGCTGTAGTCGCCACCGAAGTAGCCGATCCACGGCGAGTTGACCGGGCCACCGTAGAACGTCACGAAGTTGTCCCGTGGGTTGCTCGATACCGGCTGGCTCATGGCGTGCAAGCGGCCGCCCTGGAGGCTCAGGCCGCTGATGCTGGTGTTGGTGGCCGTGACCCCGCGAAAACTTTCCGGCAACAGCCGCGAATCGCCCGCGGCCACCACCGGCGTGGCGGGGAACACATCCCCGACCTTGACCACGGTGTCCAGGGCACGGACTTTCACCGCGCCACCGGCCTTGCTGTACTCATCCCGGGCTTCGCCGTCGCGATTGACCGGTAGCACGTCGAATGAGCTGCGACCGCCATTGCGGCCATCGCCGGTGTCGAGTTTCAGCCCGAGCATGGCGAAGGCGTCCACCCCGACGCCGACGCTGCCCTGGGTGAAACCGGACTCGAACTTGCCGATCAAGCCGTGGGCCCAGGCTTCCGAGTAACCATTGCCGGTAGGGCTGGATTCGCCATTGCGGTGATCGCGGTTGAAGTAAAAGTTCCGGTTGAGCAAGGTCAGGCTGCTGCCCTCGATAAAGCCCTCGGCGGCTTCTTGCGCCACCCCCAGGGAGGGCCCGGAACTGACCAGCGTGGCCAGGGCGGCCAAGGTGAGTTTTTTGTGTTTGATCATCAATCGCTCCTTAAGGTCGGCAGAACGGAACAGCGTCTTCGGCTTGGGTCTTATTGTTCCCAGGCAGGGCAAAGCCCGCCTCGGTGCCGAGCGACATCGTTGCAACCTGGAGATAACGCGAGGGTGATCAGCTCATTACAATTCTGCAAGAAAGCCTCTGTCGGCAGGGGCGATCGGAGGGGTTACGACGGTGCCGGCGTGTCGGCCAGCAACCCTTGCTTGATCCACTCGTACAGGCCATGCCCGGCCGCCGAGAGTTCGCTGCCGACCCGACGGCACAGGTAGTACTGGCGGCCATCGTCCACCGGCAGGTCGAACAGTTTGACCAACTCGCCACTGGCCACGTGGGGCGCGACCAGGGGCTCGCGCAGCAGCGAGCAGCCGAGGCCGGTGAGGGTGGCAGTCAGGGCCAGCTGGCCATCTTCCAGCAGCAACCCGTTGAGGGCGCCGCCGTGCTGCACGTCGGCCGCCTGGAACCATTGGCCCCAGGTGCCGCGCTCTTCATCGTGGAGCAGGGGCAGGTCAGCCAGGGCCTGGGGCGAATCGATGGGCCCGTGGCGTTCCAGAAAGGCCCGGCTGCAATAGGGGCGGACGGCGCCGGACATCAGCGGCTCGCTGTGGTAGCCAGGCCAGTGCCCGGTGCCGAAACGGATCGACAGTTCCGCCGCGTCGCTGGGGTAGCTGCGGTGGTTGGCGTAGGTGATGTTGATGTCCAGCTCCGGCTGGTCGCGCAAGAACTCGGCGAGCCGGGGGATAAACAGGTTGATCCCGAACAGCGGGATCAGGCTGATGGTGATTTGCCGCGTGGCACTCTTTTCCCGCACGTGCTCGGTGGCGCTGCGCAGCACCGCAAAGGCCGAGCGAATGGCGCGGTAATACTCACGGCCTTCCTCGGTGAGAATCAGGTTGCGGCCCTGGCGCAAGGTCAGGGGTTGCTGCAGAAAGCTCTCCAGCAGGTGCAATTGATGACTCACCGCCGAAGGCGATACATCCAACTCGCGAGCGGCCGCATTGACACCGCCATGTCGGGCAAAGGCTTCGAAGGTGCGCACGGCACGCAGGGGAGGGTCATTGGCTAACTGTTCTAAATTATTCATGTGTTGAATTAAACACTAAGCAAAAACACAAATAAAGCGCGGTAAATGCCGGATTTAAGGCATTTATGCCCTGTTTATTATTTCGAATAACCATATGAAATTCTGATATTTGATAAAAACAGAATAAAAACTTAGTGTGCCGCGTTCTTCAGGTCCGGCCGGCGCCTTGTGCAGTCCGGCCCTTTGTACGCGGGGTCGATGGTCTTCCATGGATGTGTTTATCCAGCAACTGCTCAACGGCTTGATGTCGGGCAGTCTCTACGCCTTGGTGGCCTTGGGTTACACCATGGTCTACGGCATTTTGCGGATCATCAATTTCGCCCACGGCGATGTGTTGATGGTCGGCGCCCTGGTGGGGCTGTCGGCGATTCGCCTGTTGCAGGTGGCCTTTCCCCAATTACCCGAGATGGCGGTGTTGCTGCTCGCTACCTTGATCGCCATGGCCCTGTGCGCGGCGCTGGCCATGCTGATCGAGCGCGTGGCCTATCGCCGCCTGCGCCAGGCGCCGCGCCTGGCACCACTGATCAGCGGCATCGGCGTGTCCCTGCTGTTGCAGACCATCGCCATGCTGATCTGGAGCCGCAACCCGCAAATGTTTCCCCAGTTGCTGCCCCTGGACCCGATCGAAGTGCTGCCCAGCGGCGACGGCCATGCGGCCATTACCCACGCCACGGCCTTGACCTCCATCGGTGTGGCCCTGGCGGTGATGCTGGCCCTGGTGCTGCTGGTGGAGCGCACGCGTTTTGGCCGGGCCATGCGCGCCGTGGCGGAAAACCCGCAAGTGGCCAGCCTGATGGGCATCAACCCCAACCGCGTCATCGTTATCACCTTCGCCATCGGCGGTGCCTTGGCCGCCCTGGCCGGAATCATGATGGCCAGCAACTACGGCAGCGCGCACTTCTACATGGGTTTCCTGCCGGGGATCAAAGCCTTCACCGCTGCGGTGCTGGGCGGCATCGGCAACCTCAAGGGCGCCATGCTCGGCGGCCTGCTGCTGGGGCTGATTGAAGCCCTGGGCACCGGCTACCTGGGCGCCGCCACAGGCGGAGTGTTCGGCAGCAATTATCAGGATGTGTTCGCCTTTATCGTGTTGATCGCGGTGCTGGTGTTGCGTCCTTCGGGGATTCTTGGCGAACGACTGGCGACCCGGGCATGAGTATTTCCAGCGCAATCAGCGCACCTTCCCGCCAGCGCGCCCATTTCGGCCTGCTGCTGTTCACCCTGGCGCTGGTCCTGGCGCCGTGGATCGTCGGCCATGCCGGTGGCAACACCTGGGTCCGCACCCTGGATTTCGCCTTGCTCTACATCATGCTGGCCCTGGGGCTGAACATCGTGGTGGGCTACGCCGGGCTGCTGGACATGGGGTTTATCGCCTTCTATGCGGTGGGCGCCTACCTGGCGGCGTTGTTGTCGTCGCCCCATCTGCTGACGCAATTCCCGGCCCTGGTGTCCTGGCTGCCGGACGGGTTGCACACCTCGCTCTGGCTGATCCTGCCCCTGGCGGCGCTGCTGGCGGCCGGTTTTGGCGTGCTGCTGGGGGCCCCGACCCTGCGCTTGCGGGGCGATTACCTGGCCATCGTGACCCTGGGCTTTGGCGAGATCATCCGCATCCTGCTGCGCAACCTCGACCGTCCGGTCAACCTGACCAACGGCGCCAAAGGCATCGCCCAGGTCGATCCCGTGCAGTTGCTGGGCGTCAACCTGGGGCGTACCCAAGAGTTGTTTGGTCTGCGCCTGCCCTCGGTCTACCTGTACTACTACCTGTTCGCCGCCTTGGTGCTGTTGATTCTCCTGGCCTGCATGCGCCTGCAGGACTCACGCATTGGCCGCGCCTGGATGGCGGTGCGTGAAGACGAGGAGGCGGCCCAGGCCATGGGCCTCAACACCCGGCGCCTGAAGTTGCTGGCCTTTGCCATCGGCGCGGCGTTTGGCGGCATCAGCGGCGCCTTGTTCGCCTCGTTCCAGGGCTTTGTCTCGCCGGAGTCCTTCACCCTCAACGAATCCATTGCCGTGCTGGCCATGGTGGTGCTGGGCGGCATGGGGCACATCCCCGGGGTGATCCTCGGCTGTGTGCTGCTGGCGGCCTTGCCCGAAGCCCTGCGCGCCAGCATGGGCCCGCTGCAACAGGCGCTGTTTGGCCAGGTGCTGCTGGACCCGGAAGTGATCCGCCAACTCTTCTATGGCCTGGCACTGATCCTGGCCATGCTCTATCGCCCGGCTGGGCTATGGCCGGCCCGTACTGGAGGCCTGCGATGAGCCTGCCGTTGCTGCAAATCGACCGGGTGCACAAACGCTTCGGCGGGGTCGCTGCGCTGACGGATGTCAGCCTGCGCATCCAGCCGGGGGAAATCTATGGGCTGATCGGCCCCAACGGTGCCGGCAAAACCACCTTCTTTAACGTCATGACCGGACTCTACACCCCGGATTCCGGGCGCTTCCAACTCGACGGCGAGGACTATCGTCCCACCGCCGTGCATCAGGTGGCCCAGGCCGGTATTGCCCGGACCTTCCAGAACATTCGCCTGTTCAACGCCATGAGCGCCCTGGAAAACGTCATGGTCGGGCGCCATGTGCGCACCCGCAACGGCCTGTGGGCGGCCCTGAGCCGGCATCGTCGGGCCCGGGAGGAGGAGGCCCGTACCCGCGAGCAGGCTCAGCAGTTGCTGGCCTATGTGGGCTTAACCGAGTTCGCGGATTACCGCGCCGACTCTCTGTCCTACGGCCACCAGCGGCGCCTGGAAATTGCCCGTGCCCTGGCCACCCAGCCGCGCCTGCTGGCCCTGGACGAACCCGCGGCTGGCATGAATGCCAGTGAAAAAGTGCAGCTGCGCGGCCTGCTGGAAAAGATCCGTGGCGACGGCCACACCTTGTTGCTGATCGAACACGACGTGAAGCTGGTGATGGGCGTGTGTGACCGCATCAGCGTGCTGGATTACGGCCAGGTAATTGCCGTGGGCGCGCCGGCCGAGGTGCGTCGCGATCCGGCGGTGATCCGCGCCTACCTGGGAGCCAGCGCCAATGCCTGAGCCACTGCTGCATATCGAAGGCCTCAAGGTGCGATACGGCGCCATCGAGGCGGTCAAGTCCGTGGGCCTGCACATTGCCGAGGGCGAGCGGGTGACCCTGATCGGTGCCAATGGTGCCGGCAAGAGCTCCAGCCTCAAGGCCTTGACCGGCTTGTTGCCGGCGGCTGCGGGGCAGATCCGTTTCGCCGGGCGCTCGATCCTTGGCCAGGCGCCCCATGACCTGTTGCGTGCCGGGATCGCCATGGTCCCGGAAGGCCGCGGCATCTTTGCCCGCATGAGCGTGCTGGAGAACCTCCAGGCCGGGGCCTACCTGCGCCGCGACAAGGCCCAGGTGCAGGCGGAGATCCGCCAACTGTTCGAACACTTCCCGCGCCTGGAAGAGCGCTTGCAGCAATCGGCGGGGCTGCTGTCCGGTGGCGAGCAGCAAATGCTCGCCCTGGCCCGGGCACTGTTGTCGCGGCCGCGCCTGCTGGTGCTGGACGAGCCGTCCATGGGCCTGGCGCCGATCATGGTGGAGACGCTGTTCCAGGTGATCGATGACGTCTGCCGCCAGGGCATGACCCTGCTGCTGGTGGAGCAGAACGCCCGCCTGGCCCTGCAGGTCACCGACCGCGCCTATGTGATGGACACCGGCCGCATCAGCCTGAGTGGCGCTTCCCAGGATTTGCTCGACGACCCCGAGGTGCGCGCCGCCTACCTCGGCGAATGAATTGCATCACCGACCGACGCTACCGGACGCCCGGCGTGTTCCGACAAGCCCGTGCAGGTCATGTGAGGCCTGCCTGTTAAGGAAAGACCCATGAACGCTTCAGCCCCTAAACAATCCGCTCCATTCAAACGCGCCGCCTTGTTCGGCCTGGCCCTGAGCAGCCTGGCCAGTGCCCTGGCCCAGGCCGACCAGACCGTATTGATCGGCCTGGCCGGCCCCTTGACCGGGCCCTCGGCACGGATCGGCAAAGACCTGGAAAACGGCGCACAACTGGCCATCGACCAGGCCAACGCCCGCCAGCCGAAAATCCATGGCGAAGCGGTGACCTACAAGCTGCTCTCCGAAGACGACCAGTCCGACCCGCGCACCGCGGTGGCCGTGGCCCAGCGCCTGGTGGACGCCGAAGTGGTGGGCGTGGTCGGCCACTGGAACACCGGCACCAGCATTCCCGCCGCCCGGGTCTACCACGACGCTGGCATTGCCCAGGTGGCGCCGGTGGCCACCGGCCACGCGTACACCCAGCAAGGTTTCGACACCAGCTTCCGGATCATGGGCCACGACGATGACGGAGGTCAGGTCGCCGGCCGCTACGCCTTGCAGACCCTCAAGGCCAAGCGCATCGCCGTGATCGACGACCGCACCGCCTTTGGCCAGGGCCTGGCCGACCAGTTCGCCAAAGCCATCGAAGCCGGTGGCGCCCAGGTGGTGGCGCGCGAATACGTGGACGACAAGACCATCGACTTCAGCGCGGTGTTGACCAATATCCGCAGCCAGAACCCGGACCTGATCTTCTTTGGCGGCGTCGATTCCCAGGCCGCGCCATTGGCCCGCCGCATCAAGCAGTTGGGCATCAAGGCCCCGCTGATGGGCGCCGGCGGTTTTGTCAGCCAGACGTTCCTGCAATTGGTGAAGAACGATGGCGAAGGGGTGATCGCCCTGGAGCCGGGCCTGGCCGTGGCGCAGATGCCGGGTGGCAAAGCCTTCGAGCAGGCCTATCAGCAGCGCTTCAAGACCTCCATTGAACTGCACGCGCCGTTTGCCTATGACGGCGTCGGGGTGCTGATCGCGGCCATTGAAAAAGCCGATTCCACCGACCCGCGCCAGTACCTGCCGGTGCTGCGCGCCATCAACTACCCGGGCGTCACCGGCACCATCGCCTTCGACGCCCAGGGCAACCTGAAGAACCCGTCGTTCACCGTGTACCAGGTCAAGGCCAACCAATGGCAGCCGGTCAGCGTGGAGGGCGGCGCGGCGCAATAAGCCAGCACGCGTCACTGAAACAACCCACCGGGCGGGCGCAGATCCGTCCGGTTCCGTGGAGCTGATGGAGGCACACAATGAGCAAGTTGCAAGGTGAACTGGGCATCCTCGCCCGGCGGCGCATCGAGGCCGAAATCATCAAACCGATTTACGACATCCTGGTGCGCGAACACGGCCAGGCCCACGCCGCAGCGGTGATTGGCGAGGCCGTGGGCAACGCCGCGATCCAGGCCGGCAAGCATTTCGCCAGCCTTGAAGAGCAGGGCGCCGACCTCAAGAGTTTTGTCGAGCTGCAAGTGCTCTGGGAAGCGGACGACGCGCTGAAGGTGGAAATCATCGCCAGCGACGCCGAGCACTATGACTACGACGTCAAGCGTTGCCGCTACGCCGAGATGTACCACGAGATGGGCCTGGGCGAGATCGGCCATCTGCTGTCGTGCAACCGCGACGAGCTATTCATCGTCGGCTACAACCCGGACATCCAGCTGACCCGCACCCAGACCATCATGGGCGGTGCGCCGCGCTGCGATTTCCGCTACCGGGCCAAGCCCCAGGAACCGCGTTCATGAGCGCCCTGATGCGGGTCAATGGCGAGCGCCTGTGGGCCTCGCTGATGGAGATGGCGCAGATCGGCGCCACGGCCAAGGGCGGCGTTTCGCGGCTGGCCCTGACGGAAGAGGACCGGCGTGGTCGCGACCTGTTTGTAGCCTGGGCCGAAGCCGCGGGCTGCACGGTGCGGGTCGATGCCATGGGCAATATCTTTGCCCGCCGTGCCGGGCGCCAGGAACACCTGGCGCCGGTGCTCACGGGTTCCCACGGTGATTCGCAGCCGGCGGGTGGCAAGTTCGACGGCATCTACGGGGTACTCGCCGGCCTGGAAGTGATTCGCACCCTGAACGATTTGCAGATCGTCACCGAACGGCCGATCGAAGTGGTCAACTGGACCAACGAAGAAGGTTCGCGCTTCGCTCCGGCGATGATCGCCTCCGGGGTGTACGCCGGGGTCTTCGACCTGGCCTACGGGCTGTCGCGCAGCGATGCCGAGGGCGTGAGCATCGGCCAGGCCCTGGAACAGATCGGCTATGCCGGCCCCGAAGCGGTAGGTGGCCAGGCGCTGCATGCGGCCTTTGAGCTGCACATCGAGCAGGGGCCGATTCTGGAAGCCCAGGGCTTGACCATTGGCGTGGTCAGCGGCGCCCAGGGCCAGCGCTGGTATGAAGTGGAACTGAACGGGCGCAGCGCCCATGCCGGCACCACGCCCATGGACCATCGCCTGGACGCCTTGCTGGGGTTTGCCCGGGTGGTGGAGGCGGTCAATCGATTGGGGCTGGAGCAGGGCGCCGAAGGCCGGGCCACGGTGGGCATGGCGCAGATCCACCCCAACTCGCGCAATGTGGTGCCGGGGCGGGTGTTTTTCAGCGTGGAATTCCGTCACCCGGACGAAGCCGTGCTGGCCCTTCAAGACCAGCAGTTGCGCGAGGCCGTGGCCGCCATCGCCGGGCAGATCGGCTTGCAGCACAGCGTGCAGCAGATCTTCCAGTACGCGCCGATTGCCTTTGATAGGGACTGTGTCGAGGTGGTGCGGGCGGCCAGCGAAGCCCTGGGCTATAGCCATCGACCGATGATCTCCGGCGCCGGGCATGACGCCTGCTACCTGAACCGGGTGGCGCCGACGGCGATGATTTTTGTGCCCTGCGTCGATGGCCTGAGCCACAACGAAGCCGAGCACATTCACCCCCATTGGTCCGAGGCCGGGGCGAATGTGCTGCTGCACGCCATGCTGGCCAAGGCGCAGTAGCCAGCCAGCGGTTGCAGGCCCGGCGGCCGCCTCAGCCGCGCAGTTTCTTGTACAGCGTGGTGCGGGAAATCCCCAGTTGGCTGGCGGTGGCGGTGATGTTGCCGCCGTTGGCCGCCAGCGCGGCCGCGACGGTGCGGCGTACGCTGTGGTGCAGCTCGCCGGGTGCGGGCGACTCAAGGTCGGCGCCCATGGCCGCCGGCAAATGCTCGACACGAATCAGCGCCTCATCGCCCGCCAGGGCGGCGGCCAGGCGCAGGGTTTGCTCCAGTTGGCGGATGTTGCCCGGCCAGGGTTGGCGCAGCAGCACCTGCAAGGCCTGGGCGTCCAGGGGCGGGGCACCGTAGCGCAGGCGCAGGCGTTCGATCAGGGGGGCCAGGTCTTGGCGCTGGGCCAGGCTGGGCAAGCGGACGCATAGGCCGTTGAGGCGGTAATACAGGTCTTCGCGAAAGCTCTGTTGCTGCATGCGTTGCTGCAGGTCGCAATGGGTGGCGCTGATCAGCCGTACCTGTAACGGGCGCCGGGTGCTGCTGCCGAGGCGGGTGATCTCGCGCTCTTGCAGCACCCGCAGCAGGCGGGTTTGCAGGGCGGCCGGCATGTCGCCGATCTCGTCCAGCAATAGAGTGCCGCCGTGGGCGGCTTCCAGTTGGCCCAGGGCCCCACCTTTGCGGGCGCCGGTAAAGGTGCCTTCCTCATAACCGAACAACTCGGCCTCGATCAGGCTTTCGGGGATGGCCGCGCAATTGATGGCGACAAAGGGCGCCTGGGGGTTCCAGTGTTCGTGCAGGGCTCGGGCAAACACCTCTTTGCCGGTGCCGGTGTCGCCTTGCAGCAGAATCGGCACTCCGGCAGCGAAGGCTTTGTGGGCCTGCTGCAACTGCTGGTTGAGCTGCGGGTCGGCACCCAGGGCCGAGGTGGACGCTACCGGGAACGCCAGTGGCGGGCTGTCGCGGCGTTGCTCCAGCACCTGGGCGTAGAGCCGGGAGCCGTCGCTGAGGGTCAATTGTTGCGGGGCACGGTGCAGGTCCAACTGGCTGCTTTCTTCAAACAGGTGGTCCAGGCGCTGGCCCAAGGGCCGATAGTGCTCCAGCCCGAGCAGGCGCTGGGCGGCCCGATTGGCATTCTGGATGCGCCCGCTGCTGTCCACCGCGAGCAGACCTTGCAAGGGCGTGCCGAGCAGGCGCGGGTCGTGTTGCAGGGACAGCACGCGGCAATCGCCCAGGCTGTTGAACAGACGGTTTTCCGCCGCCATGGCCGCGTGGCTCAGTTGCTCCAGCACGGCCCCGGCCTGACGGTCGCCGATGCCGGTGATGTCCAGGGCGCCGATGACTTCACCGTGCAGGCCGCGGATCGGCACGCTGACGCAGAAAAACTGGGCGAAATCGCTGAGGTAATGCTGGTTGCCGATCAGCACCATCGGCACGCCTTCGGCCAAGGTGCAGCTGGGCGCAGTGGTGCCGATATCGGCCTCCTGAATCCGCCGCCCGGCCTGCAACGGCTGCAGCGGCCCGTGCAGGTTCCGAGCCTGGCGGGCATGAACGATCATGCCCTGGGGGTTGACGCAGAAAATCGTCCAGGAGGCGCCGCCGATCTGTTGCCACAGGCGGTCGATTTCCGGCCTGACGCAGGCGGCCAACCGTTGGTCCTGTTCATCCAGGGGCAGCAGGCCGACGTCCTGGCGCGGGCGCCAGGACTGGTCGGGCAACAGGCCTGCGGCCCGGGAGCGAACCCAGGATTGTGCGACGCTGCTGGGCAGCAGGTCGGCCGGCAAGGCACCGCCTTCGACGAAACGCTGGCGGGCGATCACCAGGCGCTGCTGGGCCTGCAGGGCGTGGGCATCCATGGAGAGACCTTTTTATTGTGAGAGGGGCCGCCGGGGGGCGGCACCCACTGATCTATACCTCGACCGGCGCGCGTCAAGATCAGGCCCACGCCATCAGAACAACAGCAGTGCCCGCAGGTTGACCCCCAGGTCTTCCTGGAAGCCGCCCACCACCTTGACGTCTTGGGTCAGCTGGGCGCTGAGCTGGACCCGGCTGCCGACCATCTGCTGGAACTCAGCCCGCACTTGCTGCACCTCGGTTTTCTGGCCGTTGTAATCACCGTCCACGTACTGCTTGCCGCCTGTGCTGGTGCTGTAGCCCAGGGCCAGGCGTTGGGCCGGGTTGAAGTCGTAGCGCAGGTTGCCCTGCAACTGGTAGGTGGTGTCTTGCTTGAGGGTCTGGCTGGCGGCGCCGGCATCATTGTTGCGCCCATAGAACACCGCGTCGGCGTAGAGCTCCATGGAGAACTTGCCCCACAGCGGCTCGACCCAGCCCAGTTGCAGGTCGCCCTTGAAGCGGTTTTCGCCCAGGTTCAACCCGTCGTTGCGGTCGTAGCGGCCCCAAGGCAGGTAGATCAGCGGGGTGATGCCCAGGTAACGCCCGCTGGCCCCGGCGGCCGGTTGATTGACCAGCCAGAAGGTGGCGCCGAGGATCGGGTCGCCATACCGCTGGCACTGCCCAGGGACTGGCCGGCAATGCGCGCGTCGTAAATATGGCCGAAGGGCAGGAGGATCTGCGGGTCGACGGTCATGCCGCCGATCTCCATGAAGTGGATCAAGCGCAGGATGCTGATGTTGGATTTAAGGCCGGTGGCGTGGGTGCTGTCGGGGCCGCCGTCGGCGTTGAAGCGCTCGGCGCGGCCGTATTGCTGGTACCAGGCCGCGACGTTGGTGCCGGCGGGCAGGGCGGTGTAGTCACCGGCATTCACATCCACCGCCAGGGCGGGGGTCGAACTCAGGGCGAGCGCTAGCAGGCCCAGGGCATTGCGGGAAAGATTCGGCACGGGGGCATTCCTGTTTCTTGTTGTTATGGGGGCTGTGATGGGGTTGTTGGTGATGGGCCTCGGTGTCAGGGCCGGAGCGCAGGGCGCTCCGGCGCGATCATTCAGCCGTTGATGCGGATGATGGGTTTGAGGGTCAGGCCTTTTTCACTGTCTTCGGCGGCCTGGTTGATCTGGTCGAAGCTGTAGAACTTCACCAGCTTGTCGAAGGGGAAGCGCCCTTGCAGGTAAAGCTCCACCAGCTCCGGGATGAACTTCTGCGGCACGCTGTCGCCTTCGACGATGCCGCGGATGCTCTTGCCCCCCAGCAGCAGGTCATTGACGTCGAACTCGGCCGTAGTGCCCAGGGCCGGCGCACCCACCACCCCCAGGGCGCCGCGGCTGCCCAGGGCGTCCACGGCCTGGCGCAGCACCGCCGGACGGCCAGTGGACTCCAAGGCGAAGTTGACCCCGCCGCCGGTGATCTCGCGGATCGCCGCCACCGGGTCGCTGTCGCGGCTGTTGATCACGTGGGTGGCCCCCAGCTCGCTGGCCAACTGCAGGCGCGACGGCACCACGTCCACGGCAATGATGATGCTGGCCCCGGCGACCCGCGCCGCGAGCACCGCACTCAGGCCCACCGCGCCGCCACCAAAGGCGGCGAAGCTGCTGCCGGGGGTGACCTTGAGCGAGTTGATCACCGCCCCGGCGCCGGTCTGGATTCCGCAGCCCAGCGGGCCGAGCAGTTCCAGGGGCGCGTCGCGGCTGACTTTGACCGCGTTGTTCTCCCGGCTCAGGGCCAGGGTGGCGAACGATGACTGGGCGAAAAAGTGGTCGTGCAGACGTTCCCCGGCACTGTCTTGCAGGGCGTTTTCACCCTGGGGGTCGGCGCCACTGAAATTGCGCCCGAAGAATTCCTGGCAATAGGCGGTGTGGCCGCTGCCGCACGACAGGCAATGGCCGCAGTAGCCGTAGCTCATGACCACGTGATCGCCCACTTGCAGGCCCTTGACCAGCGGGCCGACGGCTTCCACTACGCCGGCGCCTTCATGGCCCAGCACCGCAGGCAGCGGCACCGGGTAGTACTGGTCGCGAACAATCATGTCGGTGTGGCACATGCCGGTGGCGACGATCCGCACCAGCACTTCATCGCCACGGGGGTTGCGGATCTGCGCGGCTTCGAGCACGAAGGGCGCGCCTTTGCCACGGGTAACGGCGGCAGTGATAGGACGGTAGACAGGGCTGCTCATTATTATTGTTCTCCAGGTTTTACAGGGGGTAGGCCGGGGCTTCACCTTTGACGGAGAGCCATTGCCATTGCGTGAATTCTTCCCAGTTGGCGGGGCCGCCGATGCTGGTGCCATTGCCCGAGGCGCCGACGCCGCCGAACGGGTTGATGACCTCGTCGTTGACCGTCTGGTCGTTGATGTGCAACAGGCCGACCCGCAGTTGTTCGCCAAGCTTCAGGGCCCGACCGACGTCTTTCGACAGCACCGCTGCGGACAAGCCGTAATCGGTGGCATTGGCCAGGGCCACGGCGTCGGCGTCGCTGTCGAAGGGGATGACCACCGCCACCGGGCCGAAGATTTCTTCGTCGAAGGCCGGGTTGTCCCGCGTCACGCCGCTGAGCACCGTGGGCTGGAAGAACAGCCCCTCGTAGCCGCCGCCGGTTTCCAGGGTGGCCCCGGCCTGTTGTGCGGCCTGCACGGCCTGATAAGCGTGGTCGCGCTGGGCGGCGTTGATCAGCGGACCCAGGTGCACCTCGCCCTGGGCCGGGTCACCTACCGTCAGGCTGCGGGCCTTGGTCACCAGGCGCTCAAGAAAGCGTTCATAGATCCCGCGTTGCACCAGCAGGCGCCCGGTGGACATGCAGATTTGCCCCTGGTGCAGGTACACACCCCAGGTGGCGTTGGCCAGGGCCAAGTCGAGGTCGGCGTCATCGAGGATGATCAGCGAGTTCTTGCCGCCCAGCTCCAGGGAGACTTTTTTCAAGTGACGCCCGGCGGCTTCACCGACTTTGCGCCCGGCACCGGTGGAGCCGGTGAACTGGATCATCGCCACATGGGGGTCGCTGGTCAGGGCCGCCCCGGCTTCGGCGCCACCGGGCAACACCTGGAACACACCGGCCGGCAGCCCGGCCAGCTCAAACAGCCGAGCCAGCACCAGTCCGCCGCAAACCGCGGTGCGCGGATCGGGCTTGAGCACCACCGCGTTGCCCGTGGCCAGGGCCGGGGCCACGGCGCGCATTGCCAGGTACAGCGGGAAGTTGAACGGCGAAATGACCCCCACCACCCCCAGCGGACGGCGCCGCGCCAAGCTCAGGCGCCCAGGCACCGAGGGCAGCACTTCGCCCTGGCTGCGCGACGGCAGGCCGGCACTTTCGTGCAGCGACTTGATGCTCAGGCTGACTTCAAAAGCGGCCTTGGGCCGGGTGGAACCGCTTTCCCGCACCAGCCAGTCCACCAGGGTGTCGAAGTGCTGGGTGGCGATCTGGGCGGCGTTGCGGAAGATCGCCGCGCGCTCATCGTAGGGCTGTTGATACCAGGCGCGTTGGGCCGCCGCAGCGCGTTGCGTCGCAGCCGCCACCTGGGCCGCATCGGCATTGGCCACATGGCCCAGCAGATTGCCGGTGGCCGGCTCCAGCACCGCGGACACGGCGGCTGCGCCGGTGTCCCAGGTGCCGGTGAACAGGCGTTCGCTCCACAACTCGGTGGGCAGGAAGGGGGCAGGCAAGGTGTCGCGAGTCATCGGGTGTCTCCCTGTGTTCTTGGTCTTGTGTGTCGGGGGCCGCACGCGGCATCGATAGACAGGACATAGCAGGGGACGTGCCAGCTTTGCGACAGGCTGCAAACCGCGTATTTGCTGGGGGATGGTCGCAAGGGCGAGGGCGACTGTGCAGTTTCTGAACGTTTGTGCGGTGAACACTGTTCAGTGGCTGCACATCGAATCCTGCGCCCTGCACCCTACACAGCTACAGCATCAGCCTGCCTCTGAAGGGCCGGCAGGCATTACAGACCGCTAGCGGGTGCCTGCTGTCCGATTCCGCCAGCTCCCTGATTGTCTCGCCCCAGGAACGCCAGGCCCTGGCGATCGACGGCAATTGCCGGAAAATCCAGGTGGCGATCAAGGCCCGTGCCATGGCTGCGGTGCTTGAAGACATGCTGCTCCAGCCCCTGCACGAACCGCTGTTGTTCGCCCCGCAAATCAGCGCCACACGAAAAAAGGGCGAACACCCGGGCGCCGCCGGCACAGGCGATGCGCACCTGCTCTCCGGCGGCGTCCGGGGCCGCCCGCAACAGAACAGCTTCAAGCCGGAACCAGGTAGCCACCAAACAAGTCCACCACCACCGTGCCCGCGTCGGCGGCGTCGCCCCACAGCTCCTCGGTGGTGAATTGCACGTGGTAGGTGGGTTCGCTGGCACTGGGCTGGCCGTGGCCGACCGCGTCGGGGAACGGCCATTGGTGGGTGGTGCGGTGCAGCACCCGACCCTGTTTGCCGCGCACGTAGCCGGGGGCGCGGATATGGCCGTTGACCCATTCATCGCGCACCCGCACCTGTTGCCCGACCTCGAAGGGCTGGGCCGGCGCCTGGGCGCCCGACCCGGGCCCAGGGGCAAGGCCAGGGGATAGGCGCCCCCGGCCAGCTGCGCCAGGCGCTCCTGGCTCAGGGCGCCTTTTTCCACGAACAGGCTGGCGACCCCCAGCACGATGCGCTCGTAGTAGCTGGAGGTCAGGTAATGCCGGGGCTCCATGCGCTCGATGGCATGGCGCAATTCATCGACGTTGAACAGCCCCAGTTCCGCGGCGCCGAGAAACAACAGGCTGTAGCCCAGGTGTTCCCAGTCTTCATGGAACACCCGGGTGTAGCTCAGGCTGTTGGCCTGGTGTTGCATCGGGCCGAAACCTTGCAGCCCGCCCAAATCATGTATGCCGTCCATTGTTCGGTTCTCGCTGGAAAAGGGGGAATGCCTGCGGGCCGCTCAGCGCGGCGTGCTGGCCACTTGGGGCCGGGCAATGCCGATCAGCACGTCCTTGGTCACCAGGGCCGCCAGTTGAGCCTCACTCCAGCCTTCGGTGCCGTCGGGCCGGCAGGGCAGGACCATGTAGCGGGTTTCTGCACTCGTATCCCAGACGCGGATTTCCACTTGCAGAGGCAGATCGAGGCCCATTTCCCGCAGGACCGTACGCGACTCGCGGACCACCCGGGCGCGGTATTCGAAGCTCTTGTACCAGTCGGGCGGCAGGCCGAGCACCGGCCAGGCGGTGCAGGAACACAGGGTGCAGACGATGACGTTTTGCAGGGTCGGGGTGTTTTCCAGTGCCACGATGTACTCGCCCTGGACCCCGGTATAGCCGAACAGGTCGCAGGCCGCCGTGCCGTCGCGCAACAACAGTGCGCGGTATTCCGGATCGACCCAGGCCCGTGCCACCACCCGCGCGCCATTGGCCGGGTCGAAGTCGTTTTCCATGACCTCGGTGAAGTGCTGCACGTAGCCTTCGGGCACCAGGCCTTGTTCTTCCAGGGCCTGGTTCAGGGCAAAGGCCCGGGCCGCAGCCGAAGCCATGGGGTTGTTCGGGTGATGGTTCATGGGGGCGTTCCTCTGGGCAATGACCGGGTGCTGGCAGGCAGGCGTCGGGCTCGGCCCGCGTCTGGCGCTGGCTGAAGGATGCCGCGAAGAGGCGCTGGCGTGCTTGGCTGTGGCGGAACAAAAACTTGGCCCAGGCGGCCCTTTCGTCCAGGCCTCTGGCAATCGACCCAGCCCTTGAGGTAATAAGGACAACGGGGCGTGGGATCACGCCCGCTGTCTTGCGCCCAACAGCCCTGTTGTTCGCCCCTGCAAGCCGCATCCGGATGTGCAATCACCAAGGAAGACCCTGTACCGCGTTTGCGGGTGCCTGGCGTAAGTCTGTGCATCCCCATAAGAACAGCGCGTGTGATCAGAGGTCAGGGCATGGCGATTCAAGTCGAAGAAGGGGTTCAGCAAGGCCTGGCCAACCTGGGGAATTTCACCGCCGGGCAGCGCTTGCCGGCAACCGATTGGGCCAGCGAAAGCATCGACGTGGCCACAGCCAGCCATTTAGCCAGCGACCGAGTGGACTATTGGCGGGAAATGATTCTGCGGCTGTTTGCCGATGTCGAGATCGGGGCGATCCCAAACCCTGAGTTCTTCGGCAAGGTGCGCTCGCAGAAGTGCGAATTGCTCCGGGTCAGCGACGTCAGCGCGGCGGCCCAGGCCGTCAACCGCCGGCACCTGCAACCCAGGGACCGGGAAGAAGACAAATACTTTGCCGTGCTGATGCTTGAAGGCAGCGAGTGCCTGGAGCAGGACGGCAACCGCACGGTGATCGGCCCGGGGGAGTTCGCCATCTATGACGCCACCCGGCCCCATCACCTGACGTTCCCCACGGACTGGCGGCAGATCATCGTCAGCGTGCCCCGCAGCAGCCTCGATCAAAGGGTGGTGGGCATGGAGCGGCGCACCGCCACCCGGGTCTCCACCGATACGCCGGTGGGTCGGGTGATGCGGATGTTCCTGGAGGGCCTGACCTCGCAGATCAGCCAGTTCACGCCGACCGAAATGCTCACGCTTTCAGAGTCGGCCACCAGCCTGATCGCCCTGGCGCTGGGCAACGTGCAGCCTCTGGACCCGGAACATTCTCGCGGTCGGGCCCTGACCCTGATGCGGGTCAAGGTGTTTGTGAACGACCACCTGAGCGATCCGGCCCTGGGCACCCAAGCAGTGGCCGTGGCCACGGGGCTGTCGGCGCGTTACATCAACAAGCTGTTCGAGCAGGAGGATTCATCCTTGATGCGTTACATCCTGCGCCGACGCCTGGAGCGGTGCAGCGCCGACCTGCTGAACCCGGCCCAGGGCCGGTTGCGTATTTCCGATATTGCCTTTCGCTGGGGCTTCAATGACCTGTCGCACTTCAGCCGGGCTTTCCGCGAGTGCTATGGCCGCTCGCCCCGGGCCTGGCGCGAGGAGCAAACGCCGGGTTGACCCCGACCTTGGGCCGCCATCGCGGCGGCCCAAAGCGGTGCCTCACCAGTTGTAGCTCACCGACCCCACCAGGTTGCGTTCATCACCGTAACGGCAGGAATTGGCGCAGTAGAGGTAGCGCTCGTTGGTCAGGTTCTGCGCCCGGGCGCTGAGCTGCCAGTGCTCATCCAGCTCGTAGGTGATGCGTGCATCGAACAGCGCATAGGCCGGGATCTTGCGGTCGCTGATGCTCGGCAAAGTGTGGGTGGTGCCGTTGTAACGCACGCCGCTGCCCACCGTGACCTTGTGCAAGCCCAGCGCTGCCAGGCGGTAATCCAGCCACAGGGACGCGCTGTGGTACGGCGTGCCTTCGATGCGCGAGCCTTCCAGCTGTTTGTCGTTGTCGGCAATTACATGGGCGTCGGTGTAGGCATAGGAGGCACTCATCGCCAGCAGCGGGGTCAGTTGGGCCTTGGCTTCGAGTTCAAAACCGGTGCTGCGCTCCTTGCCGGTCTGCTCGTCGAAGTCGGAGCCGGGCACCGAACTCAGCACGTTGCTCTGGGTGAGCTGATAGAGCGCGGCGCTGAGCATGATGTCGCGACCCGGAGGCTGGTAGCGCAGGCCGATTTCATACTGCTCGCCTTCAGTGGGCTGGAACGCCTGGCCATCGGCGCCGGTTCCGGCGGCGGGCAGGAATGACTGGCTGTAGCTGATGTACGGCGCCAGGCCGTTGTCGGCCAGGTACACCAGGCCGACACGCCCGGTGCTCTTGCTGTCGCGGGTGCCGGTGCGCGACTCGTCGCGGTAGGTCAGGATGCTGTTGTTGGCCCAGTCGTGGCGCAGGCCGAGCACGGCCACCCAATGCTCATCGAACTTGGCCTGTTCTTGCAGGTACAGGCCCAACTGGTGGCTGTGCAGGTCCGAGCCACGGTCGATGCTGCGGTTGACCTGGGGCAGGTTGCCGTACACCGGGTTGGCCAGGTCCAGGGTCGGCGCATTGCCACTGAAACGGTGGCTGTCGTAGGTCTTGCGGTAGTAATCCACGCCGCCGAGCAGGGTGTGCTGCCAGCGCCCGGCCTCCAGGTCCCATTGCAAGCTGCTGTCAGTGGTCCAACCGGTGGCCACGTCTTCCCGGGAGTTGTAGGCACGGGTCAGGTTGTTCAGATTGGCCCCGGTGACCCGGCTGCTATTGAGGGTGATGTAGTCGTAATCGGCGCGGGATTCGAAATAACGCGCGGCGTGGCGCAGTTGCAGCTGGTCACTCAGGCGCCGCTCCAGCAGGTAGCCGAAGGTTTGCAGGGTGCCGTCGTAGTCATCGTAGTCCGGCTCGCCGGGGAACAGGCCGTACGGCACCTTGTAGCCAGGGCTGGCGCTGTAGGTGGTCAGGTCATAGCGAATCGGCGGGGTCAGGGTGGTCTGGGTGCGCTGATGGCTGGCCAGCAGGGTCAGTCGGGTGTCGTCGTCAATCTGCCAGGTCAGGGCCGGGGCGATGTACTGCTTGTCATCGTCGATGGCGTCGAACTGGGTGCCGCTGTCACGCCACAGGGCGGTCAGGCGGTAGCTGAAACGCCCCTCGTCATCCAGGGCGCCGCTGTGGTCGGTGGAGAATTGCCGACGTTGGTAATTGCCGTACTCCAGGTTGACCTGATGCAGCGGTTCCAGGGTCGGGCGCTTGCTCACAGTATTGATCAGGCCGCCGGGGGCCAACTGCCCGTACAACACCGAGGACGCGCCCTTGAGTACCTCGACCCGCTCCAGGCCATAGGGCTCCTGGCCGCCTTCGAACTGGGTGCTTTGCATTTTCATGCCGTCACGCAGCACGCCACCGGTGCGAGGGCCGATATCGAAGCCGCGCAAACGGTAGTCGTCGGCCACCCGGCTGTAGCCGTTGGGCTGGCTGACCACCCCGGCGGTGTAGTTGAGCACGTCGGCCAGGCTGTCGTGCTGGCGGGCTTCGAACTCTTCACGGGTGACCACGGAAATCGCCTGGGGGATTTCGTGATAGCGGTGTCGGTCTTGCTGGCACTGGCGCTGCGTTGGGCCACGCGGCTGTGGGCCGGGCCCCAGGCGTCCTGGCTGTAGGCCTGGCCGGTGATGGCGGTGGTCGACAGCTGCAAGGTGCCGTCGCTGCGCGGCTCGACACTCAGGGTGCCGCTGGCGGTGACGCTGGGTTGCAACGGCGAGCCTTGCAGCACCTGGTGCAAGGCTTGCTCGGCACTGTAGCGGCCGCGCAGGGCAGGGGCCTGGAGGTCGCGGGTCAGGCCGGCATTGAAGGCGATGCCGCGGCCACTGAGGCGGGCGATGGCGGTCAGGGTCTGTTCCAGGGGGCCGGCGGGCAGATCGAAATCCACCACCTGTTGCCGGGCATCCGCCGGGGCACTGGGGTCGGCCAGGCTTGGCAGTGCGATCAGGGGCAGGACAAACGCCAGGGGCGTCAGGGCGAAGCGAAGTGGGCGGTGCATGGCAACGTTTCCCGTGAGGAGGGTCGATGCCAGCTATGTGACGCAAGCACGGCAAATATTAAGGGGCCGATAAAAAAATAATCAGCGCAGGCTGATTTGGGTCCACCAGCCCAGGTGTTGTTCGACCTGGATCGGCAGCACTTCCTGCAGTGAACGCAGGGCCTGGGCGCTGTCATCCAGGGGAAAGACCCCGGACACCCGCAGCCTGGAGGCCTCCCCATTGACCCGCAGGACGCCACGGCGATAGGGCCGCAGCGCGTCGATGACCTCGCCCAGGGGCTGATCGTGAACCACCAGCTGCCCGCTTTCCCAGGCACTGGCCTGGCTCGCCGGCAGGCGGTCGATGCGCCGGCCATCAAAGGCTGCGCCCTGGCCCGCGCCGAAGGTGTGCGGGGCCTGCCCGGGAACGCTGAGTTGAACCTGGGATTCCTGCACCCACAGTCGGGCCTCGCTGGATCCCAGGCTGACGCTGAAGCGGGTGCCCAGGGCCCGGGCCTCGCCAAACGCAGTACGCACCACCAGGGGCCGCGTCGGGTCGTGGGCCACCTGAATATTCAGCGCGCCTTCGCGCAGGATCAGGGTCCGTTGTTGCCCATCGAAGGCCAGGTCAACCCGGCTTTGCGCGTTGAGCAGCACGCGGCTGCCGTCTTCAAGGGTGAACGGCTTGCGCTGGGCCACGCCGGTGCTCAGGTCATTGCCCATCAGCGACAGCCAACCCTGGCCCTGCAGCCACCCAATGCTCAAGCCGACACCGGCCAGGCCCAGGGCGCCGCGCAGCAGGTGACGACGGCTATGGCCCGGGCGGCTCAGCACCTGCCGCGACACCGCTGGCAGCGCTTCAAAGGCTTGGCCGAGGCGTTGTTCCAGGCGGGCCCAGGCCTGCTGGTTGTCCGGGCTGGCGTGCAGCCACAGGCTGAAACGCTGGCGATCGGCATCACTCATGCTGCCCGAGCGCTGCAAGGCCATCCATTCCACGGCTTGTTCCACCGGCGCGGGCAAGCGATTGGCGTTCATGGACGTTCCAGCGCCAGGTAGCACAGGCCCAAGGCCTTGACCACGTACTGGTGCACCCGCGGCGCGGAGATCCCCAGGCGCCGGCCGATCTCGGCGTACGTCAGGCCATCGAGCTGGCTATAGAGGAAAGCGCTGCGGCCCATGGGCGACAGGCCGTCAAGTATCCGGTCCAGGGTCAGCAGGGCGTCCAGCGCCTGGGCCTGCTCTTCGGCGGAGGGTTCGTAGTCCAGGGGTTGCAGCGCCAAGGCTTCCAGGTAGGCGCGCTCCAGGTCGCGGCGCCGCCAACTGGCGAAGATCAGCCGCTTGGCAATGGTGGTGAGCAGCGCCCGGGGCTCGCGGATGCCTTGGGGGTCGGGCAGGGCGACCACTTGGGCAAAGGTTTCGGCGGCCATGTCCGCGGCGTCATGCCGGCAGCCCAAGCGCGCCTGCAAACGCTCGCGCAGCCAGCCGTGGTGGGCGCCGAACAGTTGCTGCAACACCTGATTACGGGCACGCAGACACTGGGGGTCGAGAAGGGAGGAGGGCATGGGAATAAAAGGCAATGAAAATTATTATCAAATGATGCCCGAAGCCGGGGGCGCTGCGCAATATCCCCCGGAGGCCGGAGCAGGCCGCCACAGCGCCTCGATGCAGTTGCAAGAGGCTCGGGCGGTCGGCAAGCTGGTGGCCTTAATCAGGGAGGCCCCCGTGACGGCTCATCCGCAGAAACTCCACAACCTGTTGCAGATGGCGCCTGAGGCCAGGCTTGATTATTTCATCCGCAAGATCGCCGACTTCGAGGTGGTCTGGGCCCTGGTGGACGCCCAGGGGCACCTGGCTCGCGGCCTCGACCGTTCAAGCGTGCCGTTCTGGCCCGAAGAAGCGATTGCCACCTTGTGCGCCTGCGGACCTTGGCAGGGTTTCAGTGCCCAGCCCATGGTCGTGACGGACTTCCTGGCGCGGTGCCCGGGCCTCCAGGTGGAGGTGTTTCCCGTACCCGATCAACCCGGCCTGCGGCCCGACATGGCTGAGCTGGTGCAGCAGATCCGCGAGGAGCTTGCGCAGTATGAATAGAAGGCGTTGGTAACCGAGTCAGGGGCGGATTCTGGGCTTTTGTTTGTGGCGTTCATAGCGGGCCAACAATGGCTGGGTGCTCAAGCCGTGCAGGAGAATGCTCAGGGCCACCACCGACAGGGTCAGGTTGCTGCACAGCAGTGCGGTTTCAGCGGGCAGGCCATGGTTGAGGGCATAGAACAGGTAATAGAAGCTGCCGATGCCACGGATGCCGAACCAGCCGATCAACAGGCGCTGGGGCGGCTTGAGCAAGCGCCCCCAAGGCATCAGCCACACCGTCAACGGCCGCAGGGCAAAGAACAGCACGCCGCCGAGCAACAGCGCTCGCCAGTCCCAGTGGGCCATCAGCACCACGCCGAGCAAGGTCACGAGGAACACCTCCATGGCCCGTTCCACCAGGCTGCCGAAGGCCAGCATGTCGCCCATCATGATCCCGGCCACGACCTGGCTGTCAGGCAATTCATCGGTGGCGGTGGCTACAGACGGGTGCGGTTCGACATGCTGCTGGCCCAGTGTCGGCGACACCAAGTGCTCGGCGGGCACTTGGGGGTTGTCGGTGGACTTGACCTCGGCCCGACGCAGCCCCAGGCCCGCGGCGAACACTGAGAGAAAGCCGTAGCCGTGCAGCGCCTCGGCTGCCACATAGGCCAGGGCAATCAAAGCCAGGGCCAGGTAATCATTGGGCGACAAGCTGTTCTGCGAGGCGCTGGTGTGCAAGGTCAAGCGGCCGATGCCACGGCCCATGGCGTAACCGGTGAGCAGGCCGACCGGCACGGCCCACAGCAGGTCTTGACCAAGCCAGTGCAGCCAGTCGGCTTCAGTACCGTCCTGGCGCAAAAACAGCAGGCCGAGAGTCACAAAGGGGAAGGCCACGCCGTCGTTGAGCCCGGCCTCGCCAGACAGGCCGAAGCGCACCCGGTCAGCGTCCCGGGCGTCGGTCACCTGCACCAGGGACGCCAGCACCGGATCGGTGGGGGCAAGAATGGCGCCGATCAACAACGACGCTCCCCAGGACAACTGCAGCAGGTAATGCAGCAGCAGGCAGATGCCGACGATGCACAGCACCATCACCGGCCCGGCCAGCACCAAGGCCACGCGCCAGGTCGGGTTTCTCAGGGGCAAGCGCAGCTTGAGGCCGCAGACAAACAGGGAAAACAGCACCGCCACTTCGCACAGGTGCTCCATCCACGGCGCGGCCTGCTTAAGGTCCAGGTGCAGCAACGACAGTCCGGATGGACCAATGGCGATACCCAGCCCCAGGCACACGACGGAGGTGGTGACTGGCAGCCAGCGCAGGTAGGACGAGGTCAGCGCCAGGAGCAGCAAGACCGCCCCCAGCACCGCCATCCACAGAATAAAATCCATCGCTTGATCCGCCCGTGATTCGCCCGACCCTCATGTTCATCAGAGGGTCGCCGCCGGCGCCGGGTTCAAACTGATCCGGCCACGGCGAAGGCTCTGTTTCAAGGGCTTGGCACGGGCCCAGGAAAAAAATAAATGAACCCTCGGCGCCATGGCCTTCCTAACCTCCTACAGACCGGGAGGTGAATCATGCAAATCGAATACATCTGGATCGCCCTGGCGGTGATCCTCCTGCTGGTGGAGTTGTGGGCCATCCGCCGTGTGCTCAGAAGCACCAGCCGCTCGGAAACCAAGGGCCTATGGATGGTGGTGATTGTCTTTGTGCCACTGCTGGGGCTGCTGGTTTGGGCCTTTGTCGGGCCCAAGGAAGAGCGCGAAACCGCCCCAGCCCCTGGCAAAGGTTGAGTCGGCCCGGGCGGAGTGGCGTCGAAGTTTAAAAAATAGTCAGGAAAAGTCCAGCAACACCTGTTGCTGACCGACACCGCACATCTGCGCCAGCACCTGGACCACCAGGACGTGGTCCTCGCGCTGGGGCAACCCGGAAACCGTCACCGCGCCGACACAGCCCAGGCCCTTGACGTTGATCGGGAAGCTGCCGCCGTGATCGGCATAGTCACGCAACGGCAAGCCCATCAAACCCTCCAGCGTCGCGCCCTGTTGCTCCAAAGAGCGGCCGACCCGATATGAACTCTGTTCCAGCAACTCCACCACATTGCGCTTGCGCCGGGCCCAGTCGGCATTGACCGCTGCGGTGCCCGGCATTGCATAGAAAAACACCGTTTCACGCACCAGCCGCACCTCGATGGTCAGCGCCACCCCGAGCCCCTCGCAGGCGGCTTTCAAACGCGTGCCCAAGTCCCAGGCCGTGCGCTTGTCAAAGTGCTCGAACTTCAGCAATTGCTCCTGGAGTTCCAAACGTTGCAGATCGTTTTGCGAGTCCATGGTGGCTCTCCGTGGTGCGTCCATTGATAGGCGGATGAATCAAGACTGGCGTTGATCAAACAGGATGCGTGCGGCTTTGTCGATACGGCCGGGCGATGGCTGTGTGAGCTTGTCATCCACGAGCCATGCCCCTGGCACTGCATTCGCGACTTCAGGGCGTTACTGGCAACACGATCCATGGGGGGGAGCACTTCATTACGCGCCCGCATAAAACTGGCCCAGGCCTGCCAGGAACACCAACAGGCGCTGAACGCACTGCAACGCTAGCGGGGCGGTGCCCGCAGCAGCCGTCAACGGATGCCCAGGCGTCGATCCAGCGAGAAGGCCCCGGCACCCCGCGCCACGATCAGCAGCAACAGTCCGGCCCAGGAAAGGTGAGTGGGCCAGGCATCGGGGTAGACAAAAATCTCGATGACCAGGGTCATGCCGAGCAAGGCCAATGCGGACAAGCGGCTGAACAGCCCCAGTATCAGCAAAAGCGAAAACAGGTGTTCACTGTACGTGGCCAGGTGTGCCGCCAGTTCCGGCGAGATCAGGGGCAGTGCGTATTCGCTGCGAAACAGCTCATAGGTACTGGGGGTGATTGTCAGGAACCCGCTGACTTTGGTGCGTCCGGACAGTAGGAAAATGGCCGCGATGGACACGCGTGCCACCAGCACCAGGAACGAGTCGCCAATCAAGGCGTCGATACGCTGTGCCAGGCGGTTCCAGAGGCCGCGCAAGGAGTGGTCGGGGACGGCTGAGGGACGGCGGGTAAGGTCCATGATGGGCTCCGTGGATGAGCTGAACAGGCATGTCCAGCAGGTTTACGGCTCGACAGCGGTGAATGCTTCGGCACACACCAGGCGAATGATGAGCGGCTCCAGGTTCAAGGTCGGTTCCACCTCGAGGGCCAGGTTGGCAGCCAGATCGATGGGGAGGTGAGCGGCACAGGCCTCGAGAAAGGCACAGTCGCCGGCGCTGGCGGCCTGCCAGTGCACCTGCCCGTTGCGGCGGGTCAGCAGCGCACCTTCACTTCGCCAATCGAGTGATTCGGGCATGTCCCGTTGCTCGCGGTTAAGCCGCCACAGGGTGTAGGCCGGACAATCCGGCGCCCAGTGCCAGCGCGCCGCCGCCCTTGGCTTGAGCCGGGCCGAGACCAGTTGCAAGGGGCTCAGACGCGCCAAGGCACTGAGCTCAAGGACCGGCTCGTCCTCGGCACCGTGCACCTGGGTCCACAGCCAATCCAGGCGAGCCACGTCGCCCAGGTAGGGCAGCTCGCGGGCCGGTTCAAAACCGTCTAAAAACCGCGCAAAGTCTTCCCCGTAGTACAGCAGCCGGGCATCCACGGGGGGCGAGGTGCGGGCGTGGATCGCCGCTGCGCTGCGCAGCCAGTCGCTGCCGACCAGGCGCTCCAGAGTCGGGAAGTTGGCGAGCAAGGCGTCGGTGGTGCCCTTGAGCACCGTATTGCGATACACCGCGAAGCCCGGGTGCTGGGCCAGCAGCTTCAGCTCGGCGGACGGGTGGCCGTACAGGGCAGCGACAAACGCATCTTGAAAGTCTGTGAGGGATGCTTTCATCGCGCCAACCTCCGATGTAGCGGCTGCGCAGGGCTCAACAAGGCCTGTGCCCAGTCGCGCTCGGCGAGCAACACCTCAAACGGCGGGATTTGGTCATCTCGTTCGATCAGGGTCGGGCGCGCACCGATCCGCTGGATCAGGCGGTCGTACAACGACCAGACCTCGTCAGCGATAGGGGCGGCGTGGCTGTCGATCAGCAATCGCGAACCGCCGGGATCCTGGGTAAACCCTGCCAAGTGAATTTCCATGATGGCCGCCGCCGGCACCGCGTCGATGTAGTCGGCCGCCGAAAAACCAAGGTTGTGGGCGCTGATGTGGACGTTATTGACGTCCAGCAAGAGGCCGCAGCCGGTGCTCAGGGTCAACTCGGTGAGAAAATCCAGCTCGCTGTAGTCATGGCCATCAAGGGGTAAATAATGGGTGGGGTTTTCAATCGCGATCCGCCGTCCAAGGGTTTCTTGGGTGCGCTGGATATTCGCGCTGATGCGGCGCAATGCCTCGCGAGTACGGGGAAACGGCAGCAAGTCCGGGTGGTACTCCCCCCGCCAGGCTGACCAGGCCAGGTGCTCGGAAACCAACGCCGGCTGCACGCGCTCTACCAGACGCTTCAGACGCTGCAAGTGCACCTCGTCTGGCGCGCAATCGGCCGCCAGTGACAGGGACACACCGTGCAGCGACAGCGGGTGCCGGCAGGCAATCGCTTCCAGCCAGGCCAAACGGGGACCACCACCGACCATGTAGTTTTCCGGATGAACTTCGAACCAGAGGCCCTCGGCGTTGCAGTCAAAGGCTGCTTGATAGTGGTCTGGCTTGAGGCCGAGTCCGGCCCCCATCTGGCTGGGTGTCTGCATGATCGGTGCGTCTCCTGGCAGGGTGGTGATTACATCGGGGCGAGAGTGCCCATGCCTTTGGGGGTCTTGATGCTGGTGCAGGTGCCCACCGGAACGTTTTTCCAGGCGTTGGCCTGGTAGTCCATCTTCGCGGTGCCCGCGCAAGTGGTTCCCGCCCCAGCCTTGCAATCGTTATCCCGCCATGGCGACGCCGTAGCATTTCTCCATGGCGGGAGCGGCGGTCGAGTCCTGTGCGGCAAGGGCGCCGGCAGCGAAGGACGAAAGGGCAACAGCGAGGGCGGCGATTTTCAGAGTGCTCATGGTGCTATCTCCAGGATCATTGCCGCAGTGCAGGAGTGCACTGGGCTTGGGATCCGAGAGGTAATTCGCTGGCACAGTCGTGTGGGTTACAGCGACCGACTATTATTTTTCAGTCAGGTGAAATCATTCCGGCAAGCCTTGCACTCTTGAGCCAAAACAGGCTCTGCTGCCGAGCTTTTTGGCGCAGGCGTGAATGTTTTATCCCTTCGTGTAACCCGAGCGGCCGATCGAACGAATTACACATATGGAACGAACTACAGATAACGATGCATTGCGAAACAGGGAGGTGCAGCTCCAGACGCTGTTCCTCGCGGGTTTGACGGGGGACGAGCGGGCTTATCGGGCCTTTCTCGGTGAATTGAGTGGCCACCTGCGCGGTTTTTTGCGCACCCGGCTGCAGCGCCAACCGGGCGACGTCGAAGATGTACTGCAAGAGGTGTTGCTGGCCGTGCATAACGCGCGTCACACCTACCGAGTGGAGCAGCCACTGACGGCCTGGGTGTTTGCCATTACCCGCTACAAGCTCACGGACTTTTACCGGGCGCGAGCACGCCATGAGGGGCTGAACGAGCCCATTTATGACAGCAGTGAGTTGTTTGCCAAGCCGATGCTCGAACCGGCGCAGGCTTCTCGTGATTTGAACAAGTTGCTTGAGCAACTGCCTGATCGACAGCGTCTGCCGATCGTGCATGTGAAGGTTGAAGGGTTGTCGGTCACCGAAACCGCGCAGATGACCGGCTTGTCGGAGTCCGCGGTCAAGGTTGGGGTGCACCGAGGGCTCAAGGCGTTGGCGGCAAAGATCAGGGGTTTAGTATGAAGACTGACGATTTTATCGGTTTGCTCGCCACCGGGGTTGCCCCCGTGGACCGCCATGCACTGGCGAAGCGTTTTGGTCTCGCGGTACTGGTGGCGTTGTTGCTGTCCACGTTGCTGATGATGGCTGTATTCGGCATCCGTTCGGACCTGGGTGAGGTCATGCAGACGCCCATTTTCTGGACCAAGGTTGCGCTTGCGCTGTGCCTGGCGATCGGCGCATGGAGGGTGCTGTCGCGCCTGGCACGCCCCGGCGTCAGCCCGGGCGCCGGAATGCTGCTGCTCGTGGCCGCCGTCGCCGCGGTTTGGGCCGGCGCGGTGGATGTGCTCATAAGCGCGGCGCCCGGGCAGCGTGGCGCGATCATCCTGGGCAAGACCTGGAAGACCTGCGCGCTGAACATCGGCCTGCTGTCGATTCCCGGTTTTATCGCGCTGTTCTGGGCCCTGCGGGGCCTGGCACCCACGCGTTTGAGACTGACCGGTGCCTGTGGCGGATTACTCGCAGGGGCCTTGGCGACACTGGTGTATTGCCTGCATTGCCCGGAGATGGACATTCCCTTTTGGGGCGTCTGGTACCTGCTGGGCATGCTGGTGCCGAGCGCCATCGGCGCCTTGCTTGGCCCGCACTGGCTTCGCTGGTAGTGAGTCAGCCACGGTGGCGACGTATGTGCCCGGAGGAGGTCTGTACTGGACTTAGACCGCCTCGGGATCGGGCGTCAGCTGTTCCAGGCGCGGGCAGGCCCAGTCGACGAACGCTCGCACCCGAGGCGAGAGTTGCAGGGAGTGGGGGTAAACCAGTTGGATCGGCAGGTCCAGGGGTTCGAAGTCCCGCAGAACCCTGATCAAGCGTCCGTCCGCCAGTTCGTCCGCCACCTGGTAGTGCATCAAGCGGGTGATCCCCAGGCCCTGGACGCAGGCCAGGCTGGCGGCGCGAATCTGGTTGCACACCAGCCGTGGGGCGATGTCTTCAGCCCGCTCCTTATCCGGGTGCCGGTAGTACCACTGCCGGCCCTGGGAGGCGAGGGTGATGCAGCGGTGCTCGTGCAGCGATCCCGGGTCGTGCAGGGCGGGGGCTGCTTCCAGATAGTGCGGGCTGGCACAGGTGACCAGCCGCGTGGCACCGACCTGGCGCGCCACCATGGCTGAGTCAGGCAGGTGGCCGATGCGCAGCGCCAGATCAAGACGGTCCTCCAGCAAGGGCACGACCTGATCGTTGAGGATCAACTCGGCGGTCATGGCCTCATGCTCGTTGAGAAATCCGTTGACCAGCGGCGCCAGGTAACGCTGGCCGAACTCCACCGGGGCGGTGATCCGCAGCAAGCCACGAACGCGGCCATCGCGAGCCTCCAGCCGTTGTTCCATCTGCGCGAAGTCCACCAACATGCGCCGGCTCCAGGCCAGGTATTCCTCGCCCTCGGCGGTCAGGGCCATGCGCCGTGTGGTGCGGTTCAACAAGCGCACCCCGAGATAACGCTCCAGTGCCGCCAGCGAGCGCACCAGGGACGCCACGGATTGCCCGGTCGCATCGGCCGCCGAACTCAAACTGCCGCTGTCGACGATGCGCACGAAATTGGCCATTGCCTTGAGCCTGTCCATGACCACCCTTTGATTTGTGCGATGACTGCATAGGTCTTGTCAGGTTCGCAGCATAGGTGAAACCCGCCCTCTGGATGACACTTCAACCACTGACGTCCACTGGAGCTTCATCCCATGAGCCAACGACCCAACCCCGCGCGGATTCTCGCATACGACCACATCGGCATTCGCGTCAGCGAGCAAGCCCGCGCCCTGTCTTTTTACCAGGCCCTGGGCTTTGAAGAGAGCGCACGTTTTACCCAGCACGAAGCCAACGAAATGCTCAGCGCCGATGGCGTGCGGATCAACCTGATCTTCAATGCGGCCCGGGTGCCTGAGGCTCACAACGTGCTGTTGGATGCCCCAGTGAAACTGCCCGGCATCACTCACCCGGCCTTTGTGGTCGATGACCTGGAAGCATTGCAGGCCTGGTTGGGCGAGCAGGGCATCCGCATCACCCAGGGCCCCCACGCCATCGGCCCGCGAAGGGTTGCGCTGTTTATCCGCGACCCGGATGGCAATGTCCTGGAATTCAATCAACTCGTTGATGGAGGTGGGAAATGAAGCTCTACGATCTGCACGCGTCCGGCAATTGCTACAAAGTCAGGCTGTTTGCGTCCCTGGCTCACATTGAACTGGAGACCGTTGCGGTGGACTTTCTGGCGGGGGCGCACAAACAGCCACCGCTTTCTGAGCTGAACCCTTTGGGCCAGCTACCTATTCTGGAGGACGGCCCGGTGGTGCTGCGCGACTCCCAGGCGATCCTGGTTTACCTCGCCGGGCAATACGCCGGCCTGGCCTGGTGGCCGGGGCACCCGCAGGGCCAGGGGGAGATTGCTCAGTGGCTGTCATTCGCCAGCAACGAGGTTCAGCACAGCCTGTGTGCCGCGCGCTTGGTGAAGAAGTTCGGCTACCCGCTGGACCTGCCCCAGGCACAGGCAAACTCGACGGAGATTCTGTCACTGCTCGACCAGCACTTGGAGCAGCACGACTGGCTGGCCATCGGCCGCCCCTCGATTGCCGAGTGCGCGGTCTACCCCTACGTGGTCCTGGCCCCGGAAGGCGACGTGGACCTCACGCCGTATCGCCACGTTGCTCGCTGGATTGAAAGGGTCGAGGCCTTGCCCGGTTACTTGGCCAAACCCTGAACGGGGGCTAAGAGAACGGCTTGGCCGGCGCGGATGCCGGCCAAGCCCGTCAGCGCGCTAGAGGTATTCCCACAAGGCCTCGGACACGGCGGTCGGCTCGCCGGCGCCAAACAGCGTCTGGCCGATTTGCAGGCCCAGTTGCCGGTAGCTTTCGAACTGCGCCTCGTCGAAGAACTGGTTGGCCGTGCTTTCGTTGGGGAAGGTCGGATGGGCGTTGGCGTAGTTGAGCACGTCCACTGGCAACCCGGCGATCAAGCGCGGCTTGAGCACCAGGATCCGTGCAGTGCGCTGGCCTTGGCGGTTGACCACGTTGAACAGCATGGCGCAACGCAGGCTGTCATCCGGCCCAGGGTTGGTGAAGTTATGGGTATGGCCGAAGTAGGGCGCCAGTGCCTTCACATTGTGTACGCCCTGGTCTTCTTCGATCTCCAGGGCCTGGTCGATGCGGGCCAGGCGAATCAGGTTGGCCAGGTCGTCGAACTGGTAGGTCGGGTCGGCGCCGCAATCACACATCACGATCAATTCAATCTGACGCCCATCGCGGATCAGCTCGTAGGTTGCGGTGTTTTCAAAGTGGCCGCCATCGGACAAGTACTGGTAGTCGCGGCGCACCCCGTGGAAGTGCGCGGTGAGTTCATAGAACAGGTAGGCCTGGGTCGGGAAGACCGTGGCCCAGAACTTGTCCCGCCAGTGTCGGCCACTGCCGGCCTGTTCGCCCGGCTCCAGGAAGTTGCTCGGCCACCAGGTGCCCAGGCGCAGGTTGGTCAGGCCAAAAGACAGCGAGGTGCCCAGTGTGGTGGCCCGGCCGAGGCCCGTGGAGATGGCTGCACCGGAGGTGGCCACCCAGTGGGCCAGGCCCAGGGGCTGGTAGATTTCACTGAGCCACTTGTGCTGGGTCGAGCGCTGGCGCGGTTCGCCGTCGAGGATGTAGCTGACGCTGGCGGCACCACCGCTGCCATTGGGGGCCAGGCACAACGGCTTGCCCTTGCGGTCGCGTTGCACCAGTTGTTCGGCCGGGTCGACCGTGAGGTTCAGGGTGACGTTGATCAAATGCACCGGCGCGCAGGTGGTCGCGGCGTAGTACTGCTCGATGGGGACGTCATCACCGGGCAGGGCTTCGGCGACGCTCAGCCGCTGCTTGCGGATCTTGCGGGTCTTGCCGCTGAAGCGCAGGCCGTTGGAGGCCCCAAGGTAAGCGCGGGCCAGGCGGCTGCTGTAGAACGACTGCAGTGAGGACTGGTTGAGAAAGCCGATAAAGCGTCCCGCCCCCAAGCTCAACAGCAACGCCACCAGCACCAGGACGCCGAGGCGGGTCTGGCTGTCGGTTTCAAGGCCTTGGTAGCGCACGAACTGCACCAGCAGCCCCCAAATCAAGGCCACCAGCATAAAGATCGCGATGCCGGCCACACCGGCGATCACGCTCAACGGCAGACGGCTTAGCCAACTGGGCAGGGCTTTGTCGTCAAGCAGGGTGGAAAGGGTACGGATGGCACCGACCAGCAGCGGCAAGGCCACCGCTGACGACATCAGTTGGGCGCGTTGCTCGCTGAGGTAGATCCATTCGGTCAGCCACGGCACCAGGGCGAAGAAGCCCAGCACCAGGGTAGCGATCAGCGCCTGGCCGAGGTAGCGGGTGACCCGCACCCGATAGGTGCGCACGCAGTTGTTGCAGGCCAGGGCCTCGTCGGCGTTGGACTGGCCGCGCAAGTGCAGGGCCACACCGATACAGGTCAAGACTCCCAGCCAATTGATCAGCCCACAGGCCAGGAGTATGGCCCGCAGTTCCTCGTCCATTCCCCAGGGTGCAAAAGCCAGGCCGATAAACAGGGCTCCGGCGGCGCTGTACAGCAGCGTCGCCCAATTCCAGGGGCGCACGGCCTCGTCCTGACTCTTGCGCGAGTAGACCATCCAGAACGCCATCATCAGCGGCACCACCCACAGCAGGATCAACGCCCCCGGCAGCCACCAGAGCGAGCCGCACAGCGCCGTCACCAGGCCCATGGGCAGCAGGGCGGCCACCGGCGAGCACAGATCGCTGTTGTAGATGAACACCTGCAACCAGGTGGCCAGGGCCAGGGTACAGAGCAACGGAATGCCGATCACGAAGTGCACCGCCAGCAGATTGCGCAGCGACAGGCCCAGCACATAGAACAGATCGCCGGAGCCGCCCGGGGTCAGGTAGCGGCCGTTTTCCCGCAACCAGGCCAATGGCGCTTCGCCCACCGGGGCGCTGGCGTAGTCGGTGCTGGTGTGGATGCGCCCCGGGGGCTCGAAATCCAGCACTTCATAGGCTTCTTCGGCGGCCTTGACCTCGGGGCTGGTCACGACTTGGGCGTTCTCTTGTTGGCGCAGGCGCCCGGGCAGGAACAGGCTGCCGAAGAACGAGCCCAGGTAACCGCCACCGCTGACAGTGGAGAGGTAGTCGAACTGCGCCAGCAGGCGCTTGCCAATGCCGGGAGCTGGGTTATCGGTGTTCGGCGCCTTGGCCCGGGCCATGGCTTGCAGCACCCCGAGGCAGAAGGTGGCGCTGCGGATGCCGCCACCGGACAGGGCCACGGCCCAGTGTCCGCTGGGTTTGGGCGCCAGGCCCAGGAGCTCCCGGCGTTGATTGATACGGGCATGTTCGGCGTTGAATTGAGCGTCCTGTGCCGAAGAAGCGGACGGTTCCTTGTCCATGTGTCGTCCTCGTGAGGGGCCGGGGAAGGGTCTCCGACACCTAAGTTAAAGCAGCAAAATAACCAGTTGCCAGCCCACGGATCAAGGCCTGGACTGCGATAGTGGCAAAAAGACACTTTTCGCGATTAGCCGGCGTTTTTGATCGCGAAATGGAATCATTGCCCCCTGTACAGATGGCCTAGTATTGGCGCTTGTAAGGAGTTGTAACGTGACTGGCGCGCCGTGGTTCACCGGCCCGGAGCGCAGGTAGTCGGTTATTCGGCCAGCAGAAAAAGGACCGGCCGCATATAACGTGTCCCCAAGGACAGAGGGGACGGTCTGCACACGTGCAAGGAGCAGCGCATGAAACCTGTGAAGCTGATGTTGAGTCTTTTCCTTCCTTTGGTGCTGTTACAGGGCTGTAACAGCGAAACGAAAAACCCCTGCGGCGACAAACCCGGCGAGCGCCTGGACGAAGCCAAATGCGTCGGCCGTGATGCCGCCAGCCTCAAGGGCGCCGACGAGGACTACTACGCCGACATGGACTACGGCGTCTCCAAACAACCTCCGCTGCTGGTGGAGCGCCTGTCCCCCTTCATCCCCGGGATTACCGAACAGCAGGCCGTCGAGGCCGTCGCCCGTGGGCGCAACAACTGGATTGTCTGGACCGCCGGTAACGATGCCCTGTGGGACAAACTCTCGCGGGACAGTGTCGGTAACCTCGACCTGCTCAAGACCATTTCCAACCACCCCAGCCTGGCCTTTAATCGCGATAAACGCTGGGAAGTACTGGGCGTGGTCAACGAGCCCTGCTACGTCAAGGGCGACGGCCCCCGGCAAGACCGCTTCGGTTTGTGGCTCGACAGCCGCGAGCCGTCCTGCGCCGCCGACCCCTTTGAAGACGAAAGCAAATACCCGGGCGTCAAGATCGGTGCGCGGGGCAAGAACCTGCCGGTGGGCTCCTATTACGGCTACGGCACCGGGATCGTCGGCTTGCGGCTGTTCCCCAACCCGAACTTTGACGAGCACGCGCAGAAAAAATGGGACCCCAAGCGCTATTACGAAGACCCCAGCTATTACAACGACAGTAAGCTGGTGAAACCCTATCGGGTGGGCATGTCCTGCGGCTTCTGCCATGTGGGGCCCAACCCCACCAACCCGCCACAGGATTACGAACGCCCGGCCTGGGCCAACCTCAACTCCAACCCGGGGGCGCAGTATTTCTGGGTGGACCGGATCTTTATGTGGAACCAGGACCCCAGCAGCTTCCCGTACCAGTTGTTCCACACCTCGCGGCCGGGGGCGCTGGACACCTCGTTCGTCTCCACCGACTACATCAACAACCCGCGCACCATGAACGCGGTCTACAACCTCAAGGCGCGCATCGAGGTGGCGGCGCACCTGGGCAAGGAAAAACTCGCCGGTGGCGGGCTCAACAACAGACAGTTCAACGAGGTGCCCGGCGTCACGCCGGACAGCGCACTGGCGCAGTTCTATAAGCAACCGGACACGGTGTTCACCCCGCGAGTGCTCAAGGACGGTGCCGATTCGGTGGGCGCACTGGGTGCGTTGAACCGGGTGTTCATCAATATCGGCCTGTACAGCGAGGAGTGGACCACACACTTCCGGCCATTGATTGGCGGCAAGCCGATCACCCCGTTCCGCATCGACGTGGCGCGCAAGAACTCCTCCTACTGGAACGCCAACGAGGCGCAGACGCCGGACCTGGCACTGTTCTTCCTGGCTTCGGCCACGCCGGACTACCTGAAAGACGCCCCCGGCGGCGCGGCGCACCTGAGTGAGCCGGCGGCGGTACTGGAGCGCGGCAAGGAAGTCTTTGCCGACACCTGCGCCCGCTGTCACTCCAGCAAGCTGCCGGAAAAAGCCTGGAGCTTCTTTCCCGACAATGGCTGCGTGAACAACGGCTACCTGCAGTGCTGGAACAACTACTGGCGCTGGAGCGAGACCGCGGAGTTCAAGGACGCCATGCGCGCCATCGTCAAGGACGACAAGTTCCTCACCGACAATTACCTGTCCACCGAACTGCGGGTGCCGGTCACCTTGCTGGAAACCAACGCCTGCAGCCCGCTGGCGACCAACGCCCTGGGCGGCAATATCTGGGACAACTTCTCTTCGCAGTCCTACAAGCAACTGCCGGGGGTGGGCTCGATCCTGGTGCAGAACCCCTACACGGGTGAGCCTCGGGAATACTCGATGCCGGCCGGCGGGCGCGGTTACACGCGGCCTGCATCGCTGATCAGCCTGTGGTCCACCGCGCCGCTCTTGCTCAACAACAGCCTGGGTAAATTCGAATGGAAGGGCGGGGTCGAGGAGCGCATGGCGTCCTTCGACAGTGCCATCGAGATGCTGCTGTGGCCGGAAAAACGCCAAGGCAACTTCCAGGTCATGACCCGTTCCGGCAAGACCCACCCGGGCACCATCGACGTCACCAGTGAAACCAGCTACCTGCGGGTCAACAGCGGCTACCTGCCGAAATTCCTGCAAGACCTGGAAGGGCTGGTCAGCCGCTGGCTGCCGTGGCTGTTCGACGATGACGGCGTGCAACTGGGGCCGATCCCGCAAGGTACGCCGGTGGGCCTGCTGTCCAACATCGACCTGGAAAAACGCGCCCAGGTGCTGGAGCTGCTGCTGAAGATCAAGCATGACCTCAAGCAGTTGCCGGCCGGCGCCACCGACGAAGAAGCCCGCAAGGTCTTCGCGCGCCTGGTGCAGCCGCTGCTGGCGGTGAGCAAGTGCCCGGACTACGTGGTGGACAAGGGCCATTACTTCGGCACTGGCTTCCTCAAGGGTGAGCAAGGCCTGAGTGACGAAGACAAACGGGCATTGATCGCCCTGTTGAAAACCTTCTAAGGATGGACGGCGATGAACAACGACATGGAATACGAGTACATCGTGGTGGGCTCCGGGGCCGGGGGCGGCACGGTCGCCGCGCGCCTGGCCGAACAGGGGCGCAAGGTGCTGGTACTGGAGTCGGGCAGCGACCCGGTGGCGTCGGGCACGGCCCCGCGATTGCCGGAGGAGTACCAGGTGCCGGCGTTTCACCCCCGTTCCACCGAAAACGACGCCATGCGCTGGGACTTTTTCGTCCGCCACTACAGCAATGACGCCCGCCAGCTGCAGGACCCCAAGTTCACCCGGACCTTCCAGGGTGAAACCGTCGACGGGGTGCTGTACCCGCGGGCCAGTTGCCTGGGTGGCTGCACCGCGCACAACGCGATGATCACCGTCTACCCGCACAACCAGGACTGGGACCACATTGCCCAGATCACCGGCGACCCGTCGTGGAAGGCCAGCGCCATGCGCGAGCATTTTCAGCGCCTGGAGAACTGCCGTCACCGGCCGGTGCAGCGCTTTCTTTCCTGGTTTGGCATCAACCCGTCGCGGCATGGTTTCAAGGGCTGGTTGCATGTGGAGAAGACCGTGCCGGAGGCGGTGATCGACGACCTGTCGCTGGTGCGTTCCATCGTCAAGTCCGCCGAGCAGGCGTTCAAGACCCTGGGTGAAACCTTCAAGCGCATAGGCTGGCAATTGCAGGGCGTGGGCGATCCCAACGACTGGCGGCTGGTGCGCGACGACGCCATCGGCCTGCGCTATCCGCCGCTGGCCACCCGCAAGCACCATCGCAACGGCACCCGCGAGCGCCTGCTGGACGTGCAACAGCGTTTCCCGAACAACCTGCACATCGAATTGGATGCGCTGGTGACCCGGGTGTTGCTCGATGACCAGCAGCGCGCCTACGGCGTGGAGTACATCAAGGGCGCGCGGCTGTACCGCGCCTGTACCTTGCCGCGCAACCCTGGCGGCGAATTGCGCCAGGTGCGTGCCAGCCGTGAAGTGATCCTCGCCGGTGGGGCCTTCAACACCCCACAACTGCTGATGCTCTCGGGCATCGGCCCGCGTGACACCCTGGAGGCCATGGAGATTCCACTGCGGGTCGAATTGCCGGGGGTGGGGCGCAACCTGCAGGACCGCTACGAGGTGGGGGTGGTCAATCGGATGAACTTCGAACACTGGGGGGTGCTGAAAGGTGCGCGCTACGCCAAGGGCGACCCGCAGTACGAGGAGTGGGCCAAGGGCAAGGTCGGGGTCTATGCCACCAACGGCGCAGTGCTGGCGATCATCAAGAAGTCGTTGAAGCAGCGGCCGTTGCCCGACCTGTTCTGCTTCTCCTTGCTGGCACTGTTTCGCGGCTATTTCCCCGGTTATTCAAAACTGATTGTCGACCACCTGAACTACCTGACCTGGGCCGTGCTCAAGGCCCATACCAACAACAGCGCCGGCTACGTCACCCTGCGCTCAAAAGACCCGGCCGACACGCCGCTGATCAACTTCCGTTACTTCGAGGAGGGCAATGACACCCAGGGTGAGGACCTGCAATCGGTGGTGGAAGCCATCAAGTTTGTGCGCAACCTGGCCCAACCGTTGAAAGACGCGGGGCTGATCGCCTGTGAAGAATTGCCCGGGGAGGCGGTGCAAACCGATGAGCAACTCAAGGAGTTCGTGATGAACCAGGCCTGGGGGCATCACGCCTCCTGCACCTGCCCCATAGGGGCGGCGGACGATCCGATGGCGGTGCTCGACAGTCAATTCCGGGTGCGCGGCGTCGGCAACCTGCGGGTGGTGGATGCCTCGATTTTTCCGAAAATCCCGGGGTTCTTTATTGTCACCTCGATCTATGTCGCCGCCGAAAAAGCCGCTCAGGTGATCTTGCAGGATGCGTCGAGGCCCAGGCCGCAGGCGGCACGGACCAGCAGCCCGGCCGCTGCCAGCACGGACAGCCGATCGACCACGGTGGAGGCGATGGTCGGGCCCAGGCGCTGAACCCGGAGAAAAAAGGCCGAGCGGTTATGCCGCTCGGCCTTTTTATGAATCGCTCGATTCGTCAGAACCGGTGGGCCAGCCTGAAGGAGATCGAATCCGAACGGGACGAGTCGCCAAATGCCCGGGTGCCTTGGTAGCCGATCCCGGTACTCAGCCCGGACAGCCAGAGAAAGTCCACGCCCAGCGAAGCAGACAGGGTGTCCTGGCTCAGCCCTTCGGTGCGCAGGGAGTAGGCCAGGTCGCCGATATCGGCGTACCCCATGCGGGCGGTGCTGTCCGTATTGAAGGTGTGGCTGTATTCCAGGCGCGAACGCAGGTTCAGGTAGGACCAGCCCAGGGGAATACCGTACTGCCCACGCAAGCCGGCGACACTCGAGAGCAGGGACAGGCGCTGGTCGGCGTACTCCAGGTTGTCGGCCCCGGCATCGGCCTCGCTGAATGCCCGCAGCCAAGTAGTGGAGGCGTCGAGGCGAGCGTAGGGCGACAGCAGCCAATGTTGCCCGCGGGCCTCGTAACCGGAACTCAAGGAACCGAATAGTTGATCGCCCCGACGATGGCCCTGGGCGTAACGACTGCTGTCCGTTACATAGCGATCGCTGTCGAAGTTCAGCCAGCTGTAACCGAGCAGTGCATCGAGGAACACCGGGCCAGGGTGGTAACTGCCGTACAGCGCGGCGCTGTAGGCGTCGCCGCGACTGGTGGTGCCGGATGAGCCGATGTCACTCTTGTCTTTGCCCAAGCCAATGCCTGCGCCGACCGTCAGCGATGGAGACAGCCGATAGTCCATGCCACCGCTGATGCCGATCAGCGTATTGCTGACTTTGGCACCGCTGCGCTGGCTCTTGCCGAAGTCCACATAACCACCGGTCCACAGCGAGAGGTCTTGGCTTGGCGCGGGGTCTGCCGCCGGGGCTGCGGCGGCGCGCTGCAGGGCCCATTGGTCATCCTTGGCCTGCAACGCCGACAGCGAGCGGAAAATCCCCAAGCCATCGTCAGGCTGTGGCTGTGCGGACTCCGCTGGCGAGAGCGCAAAGCGCAGGTTGAAGGCGTTGCGGTGGCCATCCATGCCGTGCAACTGCTCCAGGCGGTCGTTGAAGTTGCTGATCTGGGCCTTGGCAAACTGCGCCGCGCTCTGGGCCTGGGCGTTCACCATACCGGCCACTTCCGCGTCCTGGCTGGGGTCTTTGCGCGGGGTGATTTGAATGGTCAGGGTTGCCGTCACCGACTGGCCCTGACCGTTGATCAAGGAGTAGCGCAGGGTCAGGGTCCCGCTGGCGTTAGCCGCCGGGGTGAAGCTCAACTTCAGGCCATTGAGGCGCGCGGTGCCCATGCTCGACGGCGGCACATCAAGCAATGTCGCCGAGACAAAGGGCCCGCCGGTGGCACCGGCCCCCAGGTCCACATTGACGCTCTGGCCGGCGCCCAGGCTGACCGTGCTGTCCACCGCCTGCGGTGCGCTGCCGTTGATGACCAGGCTGTAGGCGGCACTCACCGGCACACCGTTGGCATCGGTCGCGACGATTGAAAAACTCACGTTTGCCGCGGTGGTCGGGTTGCCGGTCATGCTTCCAGAGGCCGGGTCCAGGCTCAGGCCCGCCGGCAGTCCTGAAGCACTGAATCGATAAGGGCTGGCGCCACCAGAGGCGCTGAACACTTGGCTGTAGGCCGTGCCGACCGTCGCTGCCGGCAGTGAACCCGCAGCGGGCGACAGGCCCAGTGAGGGCGCTGTAACGCTGAGGGTAACGGTGGCCGGCGCGGAGGTGCCCGAGGCATTGCTGGCGCTGTAGGTGAAGCTGTCGGCGCCAGAGTAACCGGCGTTGGGGCTGTAGCGGATGCTGGTGCCGCTGGCCGTGGCCTGGCCATGAGCGGGCGCGGTGACCACCGTGACGGCGGTCGCAGTGCCGCCTGACAGCACCAGGGTCAGCGCATTGTTCGAGGTGTTGGCCGCCACCGTGGCTGACACCGCCCCGGCAACCGGCAACGGCTCGGCGATGTCCAGGGTGTAGTTGGCCGAGCCAGAGCCGCCCGCGTTATCGCTGACGCTCAGCGCCACACTGAAGTGGCCGGCTGAGGTGGCGACGCCGCTGATCAGCCCGCTCGACGGATCAAGGTTGAGGCCGTTGGGCAGGCCCGTGGCGCTGTAGTGGTAGGGCGCAACGCCTCCGGTTGCACGGATTGATTCGTTGTAGGCCACGCCCACTTGGCCATTGGGTAATGCGCCGCTGGCCGGGCTCAGGACCAGCGCCGAGGCGGTGACCGTTATGCTGATGGTCGCGGGCGCCGAGGTGCCGGAGGCATTGGTGGCGGTGTAGCTCAGGCTGTCCGCCCCAGAGAAACCCGGTGTGGGCGTATAGAGGATGGACAAGCCCGAAACCGTCGCCTGGCCATGGCTGGGGGCCCCGGCGATAGCGACTGAGTTTGCCGCGCCGCCGGACAGGTTGAGGGTGACCGACTGGCTGCTGCTGTTGGCGGCCACGGTCGCCGACACCGCCCCCGCAACCGGTGGCGCCGGGGCAATGGCCAAGGTGTAGCTGGCCGATCCGGTGGCGCCGTTGGCATCCGTGGCCAGGACCGACAGGTTGTAGTTGCCGGTGGCTGTCGGCGTTCCGCTCAGGGCACCGCTGGACGGGTTCACGCTGATGCCTGCTGGCAAACCGCTCACCGAATAGCTATAGGGCGCGGTGCCCCCCGAGCTGCTGAGCGCCTGACTGTAACTCGCACCCACTTGCCCACCCGGCAAGGCCCCGGAGGAGGGGGTGATGACCAGGGTAGGGCGCGACACGGTGATGCTGACGGTGGCGGCAGAAGAGGTGCCTGCCCCGTTGGACGCGGTGTAGGTGAACGAGTCCGCGCCCGAGTAACCGGCGGCGGGGGTGTAGCTGATCGACGTGCCGGACGCCGTCGCGGTGCCGTGGGCCGCCGCGGAAGCGACGGCCACGGCGGTGGCTGTACCAGTGATGGGCAAGGTGATCGGGTTGTTTGAACTATTGGCGGCCACAGTGGCCGTCGCCGCGCCGGCCACCGGGGTGACTTCGGCCACGGCCCCGGTGCAACTGATGGTGACGGGCCCGATATAGGTCCCGGCGACAATCTGCAGGTACAACCCACCCGCCGCCAATTGGCTGGCCGAGACGCTCGGGGTCTGGATGCCCAGGGTTCGGGTGGAACTCCGGTAATCGGAATAAACAGTGCCCAGGTTGCGCGACCTGATGTTCACAAGGTTGGAGTTGGTCGGATTTGTTCCGGGGTCTTGACCGTTGTCCTCGTAGGAAAAACTGATGCTTTCACCCGCCGCAAAGTCCGTACTCGCAAACCTGACGACATACGAGGTGGTGCCACTGGTCGAATTAAGGGTTGAGCACGCGGTCGATAACGCATGAGCCGCACCGGCATTCACCATAAGCAACAAAGCCAGGACCGACCGCCACGGCCATCCTTTGTACTTGCTGCCCGCGCCCAGGGTTGGTTTGCCGCTGAAAGAAAATGAAAAACTCAAGATGAATTCCACAATGCCGGGTTGCCAGGCGCCCCTTTGAACAGCTTCGAACGAAGCCAAAAACGCCTTTTTTTGCCGAGTCAGGGTTGAAAACGAGGGTCCGGAGCATGACCGGAAAGTGATGGCATTATGCCTGTTCTTGTGGGCGTGATGCACCTGTCTGAGGGGATGTCATTGAGACGGTGTGAAGGGGGCTGAACGGTGTATTCAGAAAAAGTTTTTTATGAAAAAAAGCTCCACCCGATTTATGAGATGGAGCTTTTTCTGTGGTTCAGGCTCTATGCCTTTGGGTAATGCTAGGCGAGGCCGGTCAGAGCCAGGCTTTGATCTGGGCACAGACCATCGACGTGGAGATGCCGTAGCGATCATGCAGCGTGGGTAATGCGCCGGCATCGAGGAAGGCATCGGGCAAGGCGATCTGCCTGAAGGTGGGCGTTACGCCGTTGCGCAGCAATACCGTCGCAACCGCCTCACCCAGCCCCCCGATCACCGAACTGTTTTCTGCAGTCACCACCAGCCGGCCGGGCTTCCTGGCTTCCGCCAGGATGCTTTGCTCATCCAGTGGCTTGATTGTCGGCACGTGCAGCACGGCGACATCGATACCGTCTGCCTGCAATTGCTTGGCCGCTTCCAGGGCGCGCATCGTCATTAAGCCGGTGGCGATGATCAACACATCGTTGCCAGTGCGCAGCGTCTTGGCCTTGCCAATCTCGAATTGATAGCCGTACTCGTCCAGTACCAGGGGGACATTGCCGCGCAACAAACGCATGTACACCGGACCTTGGTGCGCCGCGATGGCGGGCACGGCCTGTTCGATTTCCAGGGCGTCGCAGGGGTCGACAATCATCAGGTTGGGCATGGCGCGGAAGATCGCCAGATCATCCGTGGCCTGGTGGCTTGGGCCATAGCCGGTGGTGAGGCCCGGCAAGCCGCAAACGATTTTGACGTTGAGGTTTTCCTCGGCAATGGCCATGCAGATAAAGTCATAGGCGCGACGAGAAGCAAACACGGCATAAGTGGTGGCGAAAGGAACAAAGCCTTCACGGGCCATTCCCGCGGCCGCGCTCATCAGCAGTTGCTCTGCCATGCCCATTTGATAAAAGCGATCGGGATGAGCCTTGGCGAAAATGTGCAGGTCGGTGTATTTGGACAGGTCGGCGGACAGGCCCACGATGTCTGGACGTTGTTCCGCCAGGGCCGCCAGGGCGTGCCCAAAGGGCGCGGATTTCGTGGCTTGGCCTTCAGCGGCAATCGACGCAATCATGGCCGAGGTGGTCAGGCGCTTTTTAGCCGGTTCGCCCGTTGAAGTCGGAGTGTCAGCGGCGTTGCTCATTGGTTGTTTCCTTCTTCAAGGTTGTTCAGTGCCTGATCCCATTCGTGTTCTTCCACGCGGATAAAATGCGTTTTCTCTCGGGTTTCCAGGAAGGGCACGCCTTTGCCCATTTTGGTATCGCAAATGATCACCCGGGGTTGCTGGCCGGGATGATTGCGTGCGGCGTCGAATGCGGTGACCAGCGCGTCCAGGTCGTTGCCATCCACACGCTGCGTGAACCAGCCAAACGCTTGCCAGCGATCGACGATGGGCTCGAACGACAGGATTTCACTGGAGTGGCCGTCGGCCTGCTGGTTGTTGACGTCGACAATGGCGATCAGGTTGTCCAGCTTCCAATGGGAGGCTGACATCACGGCTTCCCAGGTCGAACCCTCGTTCAGTTCGCCGTCCGACAGTAGGTTGTAGACGAAGGAGGGCGAGGCTTTGCGCTTCAGACCCAGGCACGCGCCGACGGCAATGCCCAACCCCTGGCCGAGCGAGCCGCCGGTGATTTCCATGCCCGGGGTGTAGGCCGCCATGCCTGACATCGGCAAGCGGCTGTCGTCCGCGCCGTAGGTTTCCAGTTCATCCAGCGGAATGATCTCGGCTTCGATCAGGGCGGCGTACAGTGCGATCGCGTAATGGCCGATGGACAGGTAAAAACGATCACGCTGTTCCCATTCAGGGTCTTCGGGCCGATAGCTCAGCCCATGGAAATACGCCACGGCCAGCAGGTCAGCGGCCCCGAGTGCCTGGCCGACATAGCCCTGGCCCTGAACCTGGCCCATGCGCAAGGCGTGGCGGCGGATGTTGTGAGCGCGCTGTGCCAGGGTTTTGGCTGAAGCGGATGAGGGTTTAGTCGTCATGCTGAAAACTCCTATAAATCAACGATTGACCAGGGCCGCGGGAATGCGCAGTACCAGCAAGGCGCCGCCAATCAGCACGGCGGTGATCAAATACATGCCGATCGCGCTGGAACCGGTTTGCGTGGTGATCCAGCCAATCAGGTAGGGCGAGCAGAAGCCGGCGAGGTTGGCGAAACTGTTGACTGCCGCGATGCCTGCGGCGGCGGAAACACCTCCCAGCAGGGTGGTAGGCAGCATCCAGAACATGGAAGAGGCAGACAGGATGCCGGACGCCGCCAGGCACAGACTCAGGATGGACAGCACCACATTGCCCCCGAGCAGCGCGGCCAAGGTCAAACCCAAGGCGCCGGCAATCATCGGGCCGATCAGATGCCAGCGCCGTTCACGGTGTTTGTCACCGCTGCGCCCCACCAGCAGCATCGCCGCAATGGCACAGAGGTAGGGCAGGCTGGTGAGGAACCCGATGTGCAGCGGATCGGAGACGCCGGCGTTGCGCACCAGGGTCGGTAGCCAAAAGGTGATGGCGTACTGGCCCATGACCACACAGAAGTAAATCGAGGCCAGCAGCCAAAGACGGCGGTCACGAATGAACTCCCCCACAGAGGCATGGGTGACTTTCTGTTGGTTGTCCTCGGCCAGCTCTTTGGCGATGAGCGCTTTTTCATCGTCGTCCAGCCAAGTGGCTTGATGCACACCGTCCTTCAGATAGCTCAACACCAGCAACCCGACCACGACCGTTGGTATCGCTTCCAGGACAAACATCCACTGCCAGCCGGCCCAGCCGTGTACCCCAGCAAAGTGAGTCATGATCCAGCCGGACAGCGGGCCGCCGACCATGCCGGAGAGCGGGATGGCGATAAACCACAGCACCGTCATGCGGGCGCGTCGGTAGGAAGGGAACCAGTAGGTCAGATACAGCAACAGGCCAGGTGCCAGACCGGCTTCGGCGATGCCGAGCAGAAAGCGCAGCACGTAAAACTGCCAGGCGGTTTCGACAAAGGCGAACAACGCGGAAATGATGCCCCAGGTGATCATGATGCGTGCGATCCAGACCCGCGCACCGACCTTGTGCAGGATAATGTTGCTCGGCACTTCGCACAGGAAATAGCCGATAAAGAACATGCCGGCACCCAGTCCGTAGACCGTTTCGCTGAGTGCCAAGTCGTTCATCATTTGCAGCTTGGCAAAACCGACGTTAACCCGGTCTAGATAAGCGCACAGGTAGCACAGCATCAAGAAAGGCATCAGGCGCCAGGCGGTTTTACGGTAGGCATTGGAGCGCACGGTCGAAACCGCTTCGAGCGACAGGGTTGTCATGATGGTCTGATCTCTTGTTTTTATTGACCGCCAGGCCCGTAGGCCTGGCTGCGTCGTCGATCCAGATCCGCACGGGCCGTGGGGCCCGCCAGGTGTCATCAGTGAATCAGCATGCCGCCGTTCACATCCAGCGTGATGCCGGTGAGGTAGGACGATAAGTCGCTGGCCAGGAACAACGCAGCATTCGCCACATCCTGGGCTTCACCCAGGCGCCCCAGGGGGATGCCATCGATGATCGCGTGGCGGCGCTCGTCCTGCATCAGGCCGCCGGTGATGTCGGTGTGAATCAAGCCCGGTGCGATGGAGTTGACGCGAACCTTGTCCGGCCCCAGCTCCCGGGCCATGGCTTTGGCCAAGCCCAATACGCCCGCCTTGGCAGCGCTGTAATGTGGGCCGCCAAAAATGCCGCCGCCCCGTTGGGCGGAAACCGAGGACATGCACACGATGCTGCCGCAGGTTTGTTGGCGCATGAGCGGGATCACCGCCTGCGACATCAGCAAGGTGCCACGCAGACTGACGTCCAGCACTTTGTCGTAGTCGGAAGGCCGGATATCCAGGGTCTTGAGCGGTTGGGTAATACCGGCATTGTTGACCAGAACATCAATGCGGCCGTAGTGCTGGATGATGTGGGCGACGGCGCGCTGTACCTGCGCTTCGTCCGCGACGTTGGCCGCCAGGCCCAGATGGCCCTCGCCCAGGGACGCGGCGGCATCACGTGCGGCGGCCTCGTCCAGATCCAGGATGACGACACGAGCACCGTGTTGCGCGAAGGTGGCGGCGGTAGCCCGGCCAATGCCGCGAGCGGATGCGGCGCCGGTGATGATGGCGACTTTGCCTTGAAGAAGCATGGAAGGAGCACCTCAGATTGTTTTTATTGGTTCGACTCGTTACGAATCGATGGCTCAGCTTGTCTTCCGGGCCCACCTTGAGCAATGACGTGGGTTTCATTGGGTGCTGAAAAAAATTCAGCACTCGCCATGTCTTTGCTCGAATGCTTGAATAGCCAGATGCCCGGCCCATGCCACTTGCAGCGGAGTCACTGTCATCATGCGTTATTCCAGCGATGCTCCTGCGTTACTGCCTCCCCTGAAAGCTATTCAGGCCTTTGAACAGACAGCACGCTTTGGCAATGTTGCTCGGGCGGCCGAATTGCTCGACCTGACCCCCTCGGCGGTCAGCCATCAGTTGGCCAAACTGGAAGCGATGATCGGCCGGCAGCTGTTTTTCAGAACCGCCCGCGGCGTGACACTGACACCGGTAGGTGAGCAGTACCTCAAGGAGGTTTCGGGCATCCTGCACAGCCTGGCCGTAGCGACTGAACGCGCCACCAGTGACGTCAGCCTGGATTGTCTGCGCCTGCATTCATCACCCAGTTTTGGGCTGCTGTGGCTGATGCCACGCCTGGAACAGTTTCGCCTGACGCATCCCGATATTCAGCTCAATCTGTCGTGCTCCTATGAGTCGTTGCACTTCAGCCGAGACAAGATTGATGTCGACATCCGCCATGGCATGCCCAACTGGCCCAGTTACGAAGTGCGGACCATAGGTGATGAAAACATTGCGGTGATGGCCTCGCCCAAACTATTGGAAAAGCGCCCGATCGGGGGGATTGCGGACTTGCTGGACAGCAATCTGATTCTGTCGGAAGCGACATTGGTCAAGTGGCCGCAGTTGTTTGCCCAGCACGGTATGTCACGCCCGGAAAAACCCTACACCCTCAGCTTTGACCGCTCGTACATGACGCTGGAGGCCGCCAGCCACGGGCTCGGTTTCGCGCTTGAAAGCACGCTGCTGGCGCAAGACTATCTGGCGCGGGGGGCGTTGGTGGAAGTGCTGCCGCACTTGAGCGCCGCCATCACCGCCCACCACTTGGTATTCCCCCGGGCCCACTCCAACTTTCCACGGGTCAGGCGATTTCTGGAGTGGATGCAGAAAGAGTTGGGGCATGATTTTGCTTATTAGGCGCCGCGCAGTCGCTCGATGATTCTGCGGGCACGGTTGGCACCGACGTCGACATGAATATCGATCATCGGCCGTGTGCCGAAGCGGCACATGTTCTGGTACTGCGCCTCGATCACCAGCTTGTCTTCGTCGAACGTCAGCATGGTCTGCTCGACCACCTTGGCTTTGACGGCCTCAGGATCCGTTTCTGGATTGGTGGCCATGGTCCAGAAGTAGTGGCTGGTGGTTTCCGTTTCCGGGGTCACCCCGTGAAAACCACGCATATGGAAACCGGCGCGATCGGGGTTGTTCAGGTCGTCGGTGCCCACGTCCACCGCGCCGGTCCAGATGCGCAGGTGATTGATGTGGAACTCGATCTCTTGCCAGCGATCGACGTGGCCCTTGAACGGGTAGGCCGCGGTGTAGGTCGGCGGCGGAACGGAGTCGGGCATATGGCGAACCACGCGGACCATCGACTCGTCACCGTCCACCCTCATCTGCGCGTTCATGTGGATGCTGGCGTTACCGCCGATGGTGCGCAAATGGACGTAGCCCAGGTGGCTGAGGTCCATGAGGTTGTCGTGGATGAGTTGATAGGGCGCGTCGTAGTGATAGACATCCCCGTCGAACAGGTATTTACCGCTGCTGTGGACGTCATAGGTCGGCGGTGCGAATGTCGGCTGCGGATGATCGGCGCTGCCAAACCAGATCCAGATGATCTGGTCCTGCTCCCGGACGTGGTAAGCGGGCACCTTGGATTTGCTCGGAATCTTGTCCTGGCCGGGGATTTCAATGCATTGCCCCCCTTGGTTGAATAGCAGGCCGTGATAGCCACAGCGCAAGCCTCGCTCTTCCAGCGTGCCGTTGGACAGTGGCAGGGCCCGGTGACAGCAACGGTCCTCCAGTGCGGCAACCTGGTTATCGGCGGTGCGAAAGAGCACCACCGGCTTGTTCAGCAACGTGCGGCCAATGGGCTGATCCTTCAGCTCCCAGCCGAGCGCCGCGACGTACCACTGATCGAGGGGGAAACTCGGCAAGGCGGCCGGGGCAATGTCATGGGCAAGGGGCAGGGTAGACGTCGTCATAGGGTTCTCCGGCGAGCGATCTGTGCTCGGGTCAGGGTCAAAGGTCCAATACCAGGCGCGGCGATTTGGCACGTGAGCAGCACGGGGTGAAGCGGTCATTGGCGGCGTGTTCTGCAGCGGTCATGAACTGGTCGCGATGATCACCCACGCCGTCGAGCAGACGGGTGACACAGGTGCCGCAAACGCCTTGCTCACACGAGGATTCGATGTCAATTCCGGCCTCATCGAGCACCTCGAAAACCGTGCGGTCGGCGGGTATGTAGAAAACCTGCCCGCTGCTGGCTATCTGAACTTCGAAGGGCGTGTCGCCCCCTGGGTCGACAGGGGCTGCGGCGAAGAACTCCCTGTGCACCTGGTCTTCGGGCCAGCCGGCTTCTTGGGCCGTGTCGAGGATGAACTTCATAAACCCCGTCGGGCCGCAGACATACAGGTGGCGTGTGCTGTCCGGCGCGGCCAGTAGCGCGCAGGCATCGAGCTTCTGTTCGGGCGAGCCGCTGTCGTCATGCAAATGCACGCGATTGGCGAACGGTGCTTGCCCGAGCCATGGGATAAACGCGGCGCGTTCGCTGGATCGAAAGCTGTAGTGCAGCTCGAAATCCGCACCTTGATGGTGAAGCTCGTGGGCCATCGCCAGCATCGGCGTGATGCCAATGCCGCCGCCGAACAGCAGGTGACGTTTGGCTGAACGAGATAGGGCAAAGAGGTTGCGCGGCGCGCTGATGCTGAGGGTCTGCCCTGGGACGACGTGCTCGTGCATGGCGCTGGAGCCGCCCCGCGAGGCCGGGTCCTTGAGCACACCGATTACATAGCGATGACGCTCTGCGGGGTCATTGCACAGCGAATATTGGCGGGTGAGGCCGCTGGCAAGGTGAATGTCGATATGTGCACCGGCTTCGAAAGGCGGCAGTGTGCTGCCGTTTGCGGCGCACAGCTCGAAGCTGCAGATGCCTTCGGCTTCAACGGCTTTGCGGGTGACCTGGACTTGAAGCATGACTTCTCCCTCCACACTGAAGTGGCTGCTGAAAAATAGGGGGGCGAAAAGACCGAGTGCTGGAAAAACTCAGCCGGGAGAGAAGGCGCAGGGAAGGGGGGAAGTGGCGGGCATCAGGGTTGGGCACAGTCGGCAAGGGTTCATAAGCAAGACCTGATAATTATTTTTTGAGGTTGTGCTACGGCGTATCATGCGGGCCATTGCCCGCACTGCTTGGCGGAGTAAATCCTCAGGCGAATTGGTTGCGGTGTCAACCAATTTCAAAGCTGCTCGACCTACGGTGTTTTCTTGATGCCTACCGATACACAGTTGAACCTGTCTCGTTATGTCCCTGGTCTATTGACGTTCCTGGCCAACAAACTCGCCACAGGCGCATCCCAGTGCTATCGCAAGCACTTCGGCATTGGCGTGGTGGAATGGCGGATGCTGTCGATGCTGGCCGTCGAGACAGACATCACCGCCAATCGCATCTGCCAGGCTATCGGGCTCGACAAGAGTGCGGTCAGTCGTTCGTTGCAGACGCTGGAAGCGGCGGGGCACATCACCAGTCAGTTGGATCCCAAGGATGCACGGCGTTACACCGTCCGATTGACCGCCAGCGGTCGAGAACTGCATGACCGCGTGATTAAAGTGGCGCTCGAGCGAGAGTCCCGTCTGCTCAGCGGGCTCTCGGCAGCCGAGGTCGACACCCTGGTTGACTTGCTCGGTCGCCTGCACCTGCAAGTGCCGAACGTAAACAGCTACGAGCCCACGGATGAATGAACCAGGACCGAGCCTGCGCCAGGCTAGTGCTGATCAAGAGTGCCCAACGAGCGATACCACTCTGCATAGGGTGTGTTCACCACCTGACGCCTGTTGAAGTCCGGGGCTCCATCGTCCCACCAGACAGGCCCGCGCTCCCCGAGGGCAACCTTGGCCGTATCAACCCGCGCCCTTGCTGTCATTAACTGCTCAGGATCGCCAGAAGCCTTCGCGGCCTTTACCTCACGACGAGCTGCCATCAAGTCATTGACCCATCGCTGCCGCACATCCTCACTCAGCGAGGGGTTGCTGCACCGCCACAGCTGCCCTTTGACCACAAAGTATCGATTATCAGGCGTTGTCGGATGCATCACTGAAGCTCCATGGCGTGGGCTCGCGGCCCTTGATGTGCAGGCACGCAGCACAGATAGGCAAAACATTTAGCAACCGTAAAGCTACCATGCAGGCCAATGACGCCCAGGCGGCTTTGGTTTGATCTGCTCACAAGGACCCTCCACTCGATTCGCTCAGTCGCGCCCAGCGGTTCCGGCGAACGAACAGGGTAAAAAAACTGCATCTCCATCGTTATGTGAAGAATGAATCGTCCGCTGTTTGTATCGCTAGATGGCCCCAAGGGAGCCGGCAAAACCACATTGTTGGAGGCCATCACGACTGTACTGAGGGCGGACCACAAAAAGGTGATCCGACTGTGCGAGAAAAAAAGCGATCCCTTTAGAGGGGAAACCATGAGCCTGGTCAACACACTCGTCAGAAACCCCAGCCGGGATTTGGAGTGGGCGGTTTGTGAGCGCTTTGCTGAAAGCCGGGCCTGGATTTCCCAGCAGGTGCTGCCTAAACAGCCACCCGGCAGCATCATCTTGATCGATCGCTGGTACCCATCTGACGCCGCGTTTCGCCGGATAATCCCGTTCGCAGAGATTTTGCAGCTGAACATGGATAGAAACGTACGAGTGCCAGACCTGCATGTCGGCGTCGTCACTGACCCTGATATTTCATGGGCGAGGGCAGCGGCAAGAGGGCGTGGGCTGAGCAGTACCGTGATGCATCGGCTGGAAGAACATATCGCCTGTACCCAGTCGTTCGAGCAGGCGATTGCAGATCACGGCTGGGTGTTATGCCGTAATGAAGGAACGATTGAAGCGGCAACGATGCAGGTGGTTTCTGAGATTTATAGCGTTCTTTGATGTTAGGACGGGGTTGTCGAAACCATAGGAACCTGATGGGGTTTTTTATCAAACCCAGGGGGAGGGGAGGCGCCGAGTAACGGCCAACGCCCTCACCCCAGATCATCGAGCCCGTTCTTTCCTGGGCTATTGATGCCCGCCATCGCTGCTGCGAATATCTGCAAATGGGCTTAAATCATGAGTACCCAAAAGCCTGGATGGGGCTAAGCGTCAGCAACCAGCGGCTTGTTTTATTCCACAACTGCAGAAGGCTTAACTATGTCAATAAAACTGCGTCTGTTGTTGCTGGTCGGCACCAGTGTGTTCACGGCCCTGATCATTAGCCTGACGAACTACTTGGGCAATAGCCGAATGGAAGCCGCGATGATTGGCAATGAGGTCAGCATGAGCGCGCTGAGCAATCATCTGGAGGCTGACATGATGCACGATGCGCTTCGCGCCGATGCACTGGCAGCGATGCTGGTCGGCCTGGGCAAAGGTGTCAGCAGCCGAGAGGAGGTCCTGGAGGCACTTAATGAACATGCTGCGAATTTTCGCAAAGCACTGGGGGATAACCTTGAGCTTCCCCTCGACGATAATCTCAAGGCGGCACTGAGCAGCATCAAGCCGAGCCTCGACAATTACATTGCCTCCGGTGAACGGATTGTCAGTGTGGCAATGAACGATCCGGTAGGAGCGCAAGAGGAACTGGGTACCTTTATCAGCGCCTTTACCCAGTTGGAAGGCAAAATGTCGAATCTGAGTGAGTTGATCGAGAACAACTCCAAGGTCAGTGGGGAGCACACTCGACAGGCTATCCGCAGCGCCAATCTCACCCTCGGCGTTGTGCTGGTACTTGGCTTGTTGCTGCTGGTCGCCCAAGGCTACTGGGTGACAAGAAGCATCATGAAGCCCTTGCACGTTGCCCGGCAGATTGCCGATAGCATTGCTCATGGCAACCTCAGCGAATCGATCCCCGAACCGGCTAATCGCGACGAGGCCGGCATGCTGATTCGCAGCCTGGCGGTCATGCAGCGTGACTTGCGCGGCATGATTGAGGTCGTGCGCAACAATGCCCAGGGCGTCACCCGTATGAGCCAGCAGTTGAGCCACGGTTGTCATGAAGTTGCCACCAGCAGTCAACAGCAGAGTTCCGCGGCAGGCACGATGTCGGCTGCCACCAGTGAAATGACGGCGAGCATCGAAGAGATTACCCGGCATGCCGGGCATGCGCTGGAAATGGCCAATCAAGCCGAGGCGCTGGCCAAGAACGGCGGTCGTGTTATTCATCAAGTGGTGAGTGATATGGACGAGATTGCTCGTTCAGCTCAACAGTCAGCGCAGGTGATTCGCACGCTGGACAAAGAATCCGAAGGGATCTTCAGCATTATTCAAGTCATCAAGGGGATTGCCGACCAGACCAACCTGCTGGCGCTCAATGCGGCTATCGAAGCGGCCCGCGCCGGTGAGCAAGGGCGAGGCTTTGCCGTTGTAGCCGACGAAGTACGGAGCTTGGCGGGACGTACCAGCGCGTCCACTCAGGAAATCGCCAGCATGGTGGCACGCATCCAGCAAAACACTCGTGAAGCCGTGACCAGCATGGAAGCCGGTGTAGCCCAGGTCGATAAAGGCATGGCCGTCACTGCCGATGTGGAGCGTGCGATCCGGGAGATTCTTGATGCGACGCTGAGCACGACTCAGTTGGTCAACGACATTACCCGCACCATCGGTGAACAGGGCCTGGCCAGTAACGAAATTGCCCATCAGGTGGAAATGATTGCCGGCATGTCTGCCACGAACACCCGGGTGATTGGCCAGACCGCAGGCGCCACCGATGAACTGACGGCGCTTGCAAGTCAGCTCACCCAGTCGGTGGATCGTTTTCGTCTTTGATTGAATAGGCTGGGGCTAAGTGACTTAGCGACGCTCCGGCCGAATCGGGTTTATGACTTGCAGCACCCTATGAGCGCCAGGTGGTTTTTTTCATGACAAAAGCTCGGGTGTTTCGCGTAAACAGGGACGCTGGAGTCTCGCCCTTTCGGGACTTGACCTGATGCCGCTATCTGCTGTTGAATGCGCGCCCTGAAGCCTCTGCAACCTTTTCTCCAAGTGGTGAAGCCAGTGCCCTACGCCAGCCAACACGCCTGATACCGACGACGGTCCATCCTGCCTGATGGCTGCCCGTGCCTGTACGCGACGGCGCTTCATTGCTATGCCTGCCTGATCCTGTCGTTGGTTTTTCTCTATTTTCGAGGACAAACCCATGTACATGGATACTCGTGCCACCGCGCACAACCTGGAACTGCTCAAATACCCCCGCACGCCCCACCTGCAAGGCTCGCGCCTGCAGGATGGCGACACTGATACTGGCCAGGTGCGCTATGCCGCCCTGGCCGGGCAGTGGCTGGTGGTGGAAGAAAAACTCGATGGCGCCAACGCCGGCATCAGCTTTACCGCAGGCGGCGAGTTGCGTCTGCAGTCACGCGGTCACTACCTCACCGGCGGTGGGCGCGAGCGCCAGTTCAATCTGTTCAAGCAGTGGGCCTCGGCCCATGAGCACTGGTTGCTGGAGCGCCTGGAAGACCGCTTCGTGCTGTATGGCGAATGGCTGCACAAGAAGCACTCGGTGTTCTACGACCGCTTGCCACATTACTTCTGCGAGTTCGATGTGTGGGACCGCGCCACAGGGCTGTTCCTCTCCACCGCGGCGCGCCGGTGCCTGCTTGAGGGGGGGCCGGTGCTTGCGGTGCCGGTGCTGTACGAAGGCCCGGCGCCGCGCCGGCATGCCGAGCTGATGGCGCTGGTGAGCGATTCGCTGGCCAAGACCGCGCGCTGGCGCGAGGTGTTCGAGCAGGTGGTACGCCGTGAGGGCCTCGATCTGGCCCGTGCGTGGCGCCAGTGTGACCGCTCCAGCCGCATGGAAGGCCTGTACCTGAAGCTCGAGGATGAGCAGCAGACCTTTGGCCGGCTCAAGTGGGTACGGCAGGACTTCGTCCAGGCCATCCTCGATGCCGACCAGCACCATGCCAATCAACCCTTTATCCCCAATCAACTGGCCGACGGCGTCGATCTCTATGCGCCGCGCCTGTCCATGGACTGGCAGGGCCCACGCCACGGCTACTGAAGGAGCATCCCGAAATGGATATTCGACAACTGCAACAACTGGTCCCCGAGCCGGGGTGCGATATGGACGCCGCCGCCTGCCTGGTGGCTATTCCGGCTCTAGCGCGCCTGGCCGACACACCGCAAGACCCGACCTACCACGCCGAGGGCGATGTGTGGATTCACACCCGCCTGGTGGTCGAAGCATTGCTGACGCAACCCGCCTACCAGCAGGCCAGCGCCGAGCAGCGTTTTGTGCTGTTCTTCGCTGCCCTGTTGCACGACATTGCCAAGCCTGACACTACGGTGATCGACCCGGATACCGGGCGTATCGGCCAGCCCGGTCACTCACGCCGGGGCGCGGTGGATGCGCGGCTGCTGTTGTGGCGCGCCGGCGTGCCTTTCGAGCTTCGCGAGCAGATCTGCCGCATCATCGCCGTGCACCAGGTTCCGTTCTTCGCCCTGCTGGGTGATCGCAGCGGCCGCAGCGCTGAGTTCTTGTTGCACAAACTGTCCTGGGAACTGCCGTTGTGGATGCTCTGTGCCGTGGCCGAGGCCGATATGCAGGGCCGCGATTACGCCGGCAAGGCCGATGTGCTGAGTGCCATCGAACTGTGGCGCGAACTGGCGGAGGAGGAGGGCTGCCTGCACGGGCCGCGGGCCTTTGCCGACGACTACACACGCATTCAGTACCTGCGTGGCGCCCGGGTACATCCCGACTACCCGTTGCATGCGCCGCAGGGTTCGTCGGTGGTGATGCTCTCGGGCCTGCCGGCCAGCGGCAAGGACACCTGGACCGCACAGCACTACCCGGATCTGCCGGTGGTGTCGTTCGACGACGCTCGCCAGGCCCTTGGCCTGCGCCATGGACAGAACGAGGGCGCCGCTGCGCATTACGCCATCGACCGGGCCAAGGCCCTGTTGCGCGAGCACAAACCCTTTGTGTGGAACTCGACGCACCTGTCGACGCAGATGCGCAACCGCACTCTGGACTTGCTCTACGGTTACGGCGCGCAGGTGGAGATTCTTTACCTGGAGCGCCCCGAGGACGAGATCATGCGGCGCAACCAGAAGCGCGACACCTCGCTTCGCAACGATGATATCCGCCGCATGCTGTTCAAGTGGGAAGTGCCGCTGCCGACCGAGGCACACCGGGTTGTTTATCAGGTAGTGACGGGATGAGCGGTCCTTATAGAGAGTCAAAGAAAATAAATTACTGCGGGGTAAAAACTGCTTTTGATTTTTATGAAAGTAGATTTCATGACGCCATTTGCGCTGAGGAAATTGTGAGGGTCTTTGCTGTTCCCAGGACTTGCAGCTGATCAATGCCGATATAATCTGTATTTAACATAATATACATTATGTGAACCTTCATATACGCCCATGGGGATGTCTGCCGGTCAGATTCAAAGCCAGGCCGCTCCCTTTTGAGCCTCAACAATCACCAGGTCCAGTTACCTGCTTGGCTTGCCAATGTCGCTCAAGGTGAATACGCCCTGTGATCCACACACCGCCGCGTCCAGTGCATCCTGCATCCGTTAATGCCGAACGCGCGCTGATCCGGATCGATTCAGAAAACTTCGTGACGTGATGCTGCCGCCAGTCTCATGCAGCTAACGATTGCAGGTAATCGCTTTGCACGAGCTCTCGTGCAGCCTGAGTAGTTTTCTTGCCCATCCAGTGCCGAGATGAACTGTGTTTGTTTGGAGATGACTTGAAGCAACGGCCACAGATAATCCCCGGAAACGCTGAGCTGAATCGTGCGCGCTGAATCTTGGATGCCTTTGTGATGCTGTCTTGGCCAGGCCTTTATAAAGTCCGTAATTTTATCGGTGGCGCCTGAGGTTTGCTCAGGCATGGCAATCACATCATTCAGCGAGCGCGCTTGCATCAAGCCTCAGATATTCAGGCGTTTTAACCGTATTTTGGGGGATTCATTCAGGCCAATCCCTCGAGGGTTCAGCCTCAATCTGCCGGAAACTCGTATCGGCCCTAACCTCTCTGTTAGCCTTGATAAATAACCAAAAAACATAACTAAACTAAATGACTATTTAGTTGAGTTATATAAATTCCCCCGCATTTCTCATCACCACACTCCTCCTCCCATCCCGCTTTTATTTCACCAACCGCACCTCCTTCGAAGGCCTGTAGCCAAAATACGAGCTGTAGCACTTGCTGAAGTGGCTGGGTGAGACAAAGCCGCAGGCGACGAGTACGTCGACTTGAGACAGTTCGGTGTGCTGCAGCAATCGGCGGGCTTCGGTGATGCGCAGTTCCAGGTAGTAGCGTTGTGGTGTGGTGCCCAACTGCTCCTTGAACAGGCGTTCGAGTTGTCGGCGTGAGCGTCCTACGTAGGTGGCGAGTTGGGTCAGTTCCAGGGGTTCTTCGAGGTTGGCGTCCATGAGTTTGACGACTTCGCGCAAGGGGGCGCTCAGGCAGATGTTTTCAGTGGGTTTGATGCGCCGGTAGCGGGATTCTTCGAAGGCCAGGATGTCTTCAATGCCTTCGACCAGGGCTTTGTCGTGCAGGGTTTTGATCCAGTCCAGGGCCATGTGGAAGGCGCCGGAGGGGCTGGATGCGGTCAGTCGGTCGCGATCGATGACATAGGGTTCGCTGCTGACTTGGGTGGCTTTGCAGAACTCTGCCAGCGCCGGGCGATGCTCAGGGTGGATGGCGCAGCGGTAGCCTTCCAACACCCCGGCTCGACCGAGAAACCAGGCGCCGTTCCATAAGCCGGCGAGGCTGATGCCCAGATCGGCAGCGGTTTTCAGCAACTGTATAAACGATTCCGAGGCCTTGAGTTCAGTGCGGTAGCCGCCGCAGATGACCAACAGGTCCAGGTCTTTGATGGCCGCGCCATCGATACGCGCGTCCGGGCGGATGACCAGGCCCAGGTCGCTGATGACTTCGCTCTCATCCAGGCCGAAGGTGCGTGCGGCGAACAGTTGGGGCCGCAGTAGATTGGCGGTGACTATCGTGTCCAGCATCTGGGTAAACGCCGGTAGGGAGAAATGCTCCAGCAGCACGAAGCCGGCCTGAAGGGTCTGACGAGCTTCGCCAGGCTGCTCATTCAGGTAGCGCAGGTTTTTACCCTTCATGCCGCCGCTAAATTGGCGTCGTTGGATCACGGTTCAAGCACTCTATTGCGTTGACGAGCCTGCAGTTTGATACGTTTTCCATGCCCACTACCAGCGATGAACAGCCCTCTTGCTGCAGTTCCCCACAGAGACAGTTGCACGCCTTCGAGGATGAGCTGGGCACCGCCCTCCTCGGCCATACCGCTAAACACTGAGTGAGGGAACCTCCCCCAAGTCCTGATCGTCGCCCCGGCGGATAGCCTAAACCGCCTCGCGCAATGCGGCGCGCGTTGCAGGAAAATAGTTTTATTCGGAAAAATAATTTAATCGGCAAAGTATTTTTGCCCGACAGCCAATGCGCTATTCTTGCGGCCTTTCCCCTCCTCCCACGTGCCCAAGGATCTTCAGTGAGCGGACTACGCGAACGCCAGAAAGCCCAACGCCGCCAGGCCATCAGCCAGGCCGCCATCGAACTGTTCGAACGCCAGGGTTTCCAGAGCACCACCATCGAGCAGATCGCCGGCCAGGCCGGGGTTTCCGCGCCCACGGTGTTCAAGTACTTCGGCAACAAACAGGAAATCCTCCTGGAGATCCTCCGCGAAGCCGATCAGCGTGCCCTGCGCGACACCCGCAGCCTGATTCCGCAACTGGACGACCCGGTCGACACCCTGTGCTACCTGGAGAAGCTGCTCACCGGTTATGCCCTGGATGTGATGCAACCGGCGCTGTGGCGCGAGTTGCTGCCGCTGATCCTGTTTGGCGGCGACAGCGAACTGCCGGAAGGCTACCGGGCGATGAACGAGGCCCTGCGTGCGGAAATCAGTGGTTTGCTGCGCGAACTGCAACAGGCCGGCAAGCTGCGCGCCGACCTTGACGTCGACCTGGCGGCCTACCTGCTCAACGACTACTCCCACCTGCAACTGTTGCGCCTGGTCAGCCAGGACCCGCCGGACGTCGAGTCTCACTCCAGCCAGGTGCGGCGCATCACTGCCCTGCTGTTCCAGGGCATGCGCGCCTGACCCCGATTCAATAGAAGCGGTAGCAGCGAATCAGCACCTCGCTGGCGCTGGGGTAATGCACCAGGCCGATAAAGCTGGTGCGCACCAGCCACTCCAGGCGCCCCTTGGGCACCTGGAAACGCGGGGTGCAGGTGCAGTGATACTGATCCTCGGGCAGCGGCCACTGACCTTGGCGCTCCAGTTGTCGGCCACGCTCGGTGAGGGTCAGCAGCCCCAGGTTATGAAGATTGATCAGCTCGCCCTGGGTGGTGAGCAAGCTGTAGCGGGCATCCAGCTCCCCTGTGCCGTCCGGGCGCTGCAGATAAAAGTCGGCGCCGCCCGGCAGGACCTGCCCCTCCAGGTCAAGCCCGGAAAACTCACCGCCGATGATCGGGTAGTTGCTGCGCAGGCCGCCCTGGCTGTCGCCCAGCCTTTGCTCGGGGCCGATCTCGACGCGCAGGCTCAGGACCCGTTGCAGGTTCGGCGCCACGCCCATGGCCCGGGATTGTCTGTTCATGGCATTCACTCCTGAGGGCCCCGGCCAGTGCCGGGGGCCCGCGGTTTCAACGGCTGGTCTTGATCGTGGTCCAGGTACGGGTGCGGATGCGTTCCACCGCCGCCGGCACCGGCTCCAGAGGGAACAGGGTCTTGAGTGCCGCCTCCGGGACATACATGTTCGGGTTGTTGCGGATCGCCGCATCCACCAGCGCGGTGGAGTCCTTGTTGGGGTTGGGGTAGCCGATGCGGTTACTGATCAGGGCGATCACGTCCGGGCGCAGGATGTAGTTGATAAAGGCATGGGCCTGCTCAGCATGGGGCGCGTTGACCGGCACCACCATCACGTCCGACCACATGGGCGCGCCTTCCCTGGGCAAGGCCATTTCCACGTTCACCCCTTTGCCGGCGGCATCCGCCAGTTGCTTGGCCAGGGCCACCCCGCCGGACCAGCCCACCGCCACGCAGATTTCGCCGTTGGCCAGGTCCATGCCGTAGCGCGAGGAATTGAAATAGGTGATATAGGGGCGAATCTTGGTCATGGCGGCCTGGGCCTTGGGGTAGTCCTCGCGCTTCTGACTGTTGGGGTCCAGGCCCTGGTAATGCAAGGCAATGGGCACGATCTCGTTGGCAGCATCGAGGAAACCGACGCCACAACCGGCCAGTTTCGACAGGTTTTCTTCCTTGAAGATCATGTCCCAGGTGTTCATCTGCACGTCCTTGCCAAACACCTGCTGGACCTTGTCGACGTTGTAGCCGATCAAGGTGGTGCCCCACAGATAAGGCACGGCGTAGCGGTTGCCCGCATCGCCCACGGCTTCCAGGGAGGTCATGAACTGTGGGTCCAGGTGCGGCCAGTTGGGCAACTGCTGGCGGTCCAGGGGCTGGATCGCCTTGGCCGCGATCAAGTGGCTGATGTTGGAGCTGCTGGGGAACACCACGTCGTAGCCGGAGTTGCCGGTCAGCAGCTTGGATTCCAGGGTCTCGACACTGTCGAAGACGTCGTACACCGGGCGGATGCCGGTCTCTTGCTCAAAGCTCTTGAGCACTTCGGCGGGCAGGTACTCGATCCAGTTGTAGATCCGCACCGTGGGTTGCTCGGCCAGGGCCGGAGCAGCCCCCAGCAAACCCAAGGTTGCGCCCAACAGGGTGTTACGCAAATGCTTGTTCATGGTGCAGGACTCCTACGCGGCCGCGTTGGCACGCGACATCAGTAGCGGTAGGTGAAATAGAGTTCAAGGGCGCTGAAGGTCTGGTCATCGCCAAACACTTGCTTGGCGGCGGCGAGGGGCTTGACCCAGTTATAGGACAGCGAGGTGTAGAACGAGGGCGTCGGGGTCCAGTCGAGGAACACCACGCTCTCGTCGGCAAAACGCCGATCGCTGACGGGCACGCCCTGGTAGTTTTTTTCGTCGAGCCAGAACTGGTAGTGGATCGCGCCCAGGGTCAGGGTCTCGCTGACGTGGGTCTTCAGGGAAAACTGCTGGACGTTCTCGTTGCTGTTGAACAACAGGTAGTTGCCCACCACATCCCCCACCAGCCAGGTGCCCCAGTCGGTAAAGCCCTTGCTCAGCGGGTCCCAGGATGTCTGCCGGTTGTCCGCCAGGTTGTCATCGCCGGAGAAGCTGGCGTAGCGGTAGCCGAGGATCGGCGTCAGCGGCAGGCCGTTGAAGGCGTAGTCGGCTTGGGCGTACCAGGCCTTGGCGTCGTACTCGGTGCCCTCGCCGCTGCCCCGCTCCAAGGCGTATTCGCCATTCAGGGTCAGCGCCGGCAGGCCCGGCATCACGGCTTTCAAGGCCCGCAGGTTGTACACCCGCATGCCGTCGCGGCGGGAAATCGTGCTGCCACGGGGTGCTAGAGAGTCCACCTGCAAGGCCATGGCCCCCAGGGTCACCTGGTCGTCGAGGTTGTAGTCGAGGTTGACCCCGCTCAGGCGGAAATCCCCCAGGTCGTCGTCGGTACGCAAGGTGAAGCCCTGGGCCTTGAGCAGGCCGTGGTCCCAAGCGAGGATCGCCGAATCCTTGAACGCGGTGCGCGGGCCCAGCCAGTAGGCGCCGTCCTTGAGCTGGTCGAGGTTGCCGTCCATGACGATGAAGCCATTGCCCACCAGGTAGTTCTGCCGGCCGGCGGTGAACTGCCACTCGCCGGCGCGGAACCCGGCGAACAGTTCTTCGGCCGCCACCTTGCCATCTGAGCTGCGGGTGTAGCCGCCGGCATCGCCGTCGCCCAAGGTGGTCGCGGCCACCAGGGAACCACCGGCCAGCAGGCTGAAGTCCGGTTGCAGGGCGTAATCCAGGGTGATGCCGGGCTTGACGTAGAACTCTTGCCAACTGATGCGGCTGCCGCCGTTTTCACGGCTGCGCTGATCGACTCGGCCGCTGCCGAAGTTCACCTGGCGGGTGGTGAGGGTGGCGCCGCCGACGGTGAGGTTGACCTCGCCCTTGAGGTCGCCATCTTCGAAGCTGTAGCCGGCCAGCGCCGTCTGGGCGGCCAGGGGCAAGCCAAGGGCCAGCAGCCCCCGGGCAATACGGGTCGTGGGAAACATGGTGGAGCTCCTGTCTGATTTTTGTTGTTACAGGGCAGTGAAAGGCGACGCAGGACGCCGCCAAGACCGGGCCAGGCCCGGTCGGGTGCAACGCAAAATTCTTATGGTGGGTGGGCTTCAGCGCCCAAGATGCTCGGCGATGGCTCGCAGCATGCGCACGCTGTCGGCATCGACCTCGCTCACGGCATCGGGCAGTGACGACTGCTTGACGATCACCACCTTGGAGGCGCGGTCGATAAACAGGTATTGGCCGTGAATGCCGCCGGCCATCAGGGCCTGGCGCGAGTCGTTGAATACGTACCACTGGCTGCGGTAGGAGGCGCCCGGGGTCCACTGGGAAAACTCGGCGTTGGCCGCGTAGATCACCGGGTCGGCGCCGGCGGCAATGCGCTCGACGGTGGCCCGGGCCAGAAGTTGCTGGCCGTCGTGGCGCCCCTCGTTGGCCAGCAGACGGCCAAAGCGCCCCATGTCCCGCAGGGTCGCGTTGAAACCGGCACCGGCCACGCTACGGCCCCAGGGGTCGGCCATGAAATAGCCGTCGCGCTCGCAGCCCAGGCGGCTCCAGATGTTTTGCAGCAGGGCCTCGCAGGGTTGCCCCGAGGCCCGCTCCATGACCCAGGCCAGGGCCTCGGTGGTGGCGGTGACGTAATGGAAAAAGCCGCCGTGCTCGACGTTTTTCTGCAGGGACGGCAGGTACTGGTAAAGCGACTCGAAGCGCGCATATTCCGCTGGCGCCGGCTGGAAGCCACAGGCATAGCCGTATTGCGAACTTTCCGAATCGGGGTCGTCGTAGACCTCGCTGTAGCCCACGCCCACGGCCATGTCGAACAGCTGGCGCAGGGTGGCGTCGGCAAAGGCGCTGCCGGCCAGTTCCGGCACGTAATGCACGGCGGTCAATTGCGGGTCCAGCAGGCCCTCGCTTACCAGTTGTTCGCCCAGGGTGCCGATCAGCGACTTGGTCACCGAGAACATCACATGCCGGTCCCGGGGGCCTTGGCCATTGAAGTACCGCTCGAACAGCACGTCCTCGTCGCGCAGCACCAGGAAACCGTCGGTGTGGCTGGCGTGCAAGTGCTCCAGCACGCTGATGTCCTGGCCGCTTGTGCTGCGAAAATGCACCTGATCGAGGCCCTGAAGCGCCGCGCGCAGCGGGCTTTGTGCGGCGCGCCCGGCTTGCACCTCAATGCTCGGGCGCAGCCGCGCCAGGTTGCGAAAGCCCCACTGGTTGTACGGCGGGCGCATCCAGTTGTGCCAGGTCACCCGCTGTTCCCGGGGCGCGGGAAAGCCCTGCATCAACAAGGATGCCGAGGAAACCGGAGTGGATGCCGCGTGGGCCTGGAGGGGGTGGCTGACAGGGGGGGACGAGGTGTGCTGACTCATCGGGTTGAACTCGGAAAATGACTCTGCGTGACAGCAGATGCGCAGAAATAATTAACCAAGATAAATTGTTTAGTCAATAAAATATTTTACAGGCGAACGAATGCTTCACCCATTGCGACACAAGTACACCTCTGAAAAGACCCGCCAGCGCCCTGCCCCGGATTGCCCGGGGCCAGGCGCGGCCTTTGTCAGCGCGGCTTGGCGCCCATCAGGAACATGTCCACGGCACGCTCCACCATCCCTTGCACCTGGAGCAGATCCAGCGGTGCGGGGGCCTGCTGAAACACCCGAGCGTCGTTTTCCGCGGTCAGCAGGGCAAGGAACTGCTGCGCACACAGGTGCGGGTCGGCCTGGCGCAGCGTCCCCTGCTGCATGGCCTCGGCCATCAGGGTGGCCAGGCGGTTGACGCATTCGCTGGGCCCCGACTCGTAGAACAAGTGGCCAATCTCGGAGCGCCCGGCTTCGGCGATCACCATGCGATACACCGCCAGGGCGGTGCCATCGTTGGTCAGCACCATCAGCATGCGTTCGCCAAAACGGCTCAGGACCTGCGCCAGTGAGCGATCACTGTCCTGCACCAGGTCCGCCACGGCTTCGGACAAATGGGCGGTGGCGTACACCCGGACCACCGCGCCAAACAATTCTTCCTTGGACGGGAAATAGCCGTAAAGCGTTGTTTTAGAGCCCCCACAGCGCTTCGAGACTTCATTCATGGACGCCCGTTCGTAACCCATTTCGAGAAACACGCTGGCGGCGGCCTCGACGATGGCCACCCGACGCGCCTCGGTTCGCATCTTCATTGCGACTCCTAAAGTAAACCGACCTGTACGCTTTTGCTTGACAAGACCGGTCGGCAAATTAAAACTGCACCGCACTGTACGCTTTAGTCGATAACGACCGCGCGCCATTGTAAAGGGATGTCGCGGCAGAAGCGCCCTCAGTGCACCCCATAGCCCAGCACCCCACGCCGGCACCCGGCCAGAGGAGTGAACCCCATGTCCAGCGCCCAGCTGCGCAAGGTCTTGACCCTGATTGTGCGCATCGACAAGGCGCGCCTGCTGGGCCCCTGTCGCGACGGTTTACGCAGCAACAACACAATCCTCGGTGGTGAGTTCCATGGCCACGACCTGCGCGGCGAGGTACTGCCCGGCGGCGCGGACTTTTTTGTCGAGCGTGGCGACGGCCTCGCCCACTTGAGCACGCGCTACAGCCTGCTGACCGACGACGGCACCCTGATCAACCTGCTCAACGACGGCCTGCTGGTAATGGACGCCACGGGCCAGGCGTTGCTTCAGCAAGGCTGCTGGCCCCTACCGCCCCAGCACTATCACTGCCGTTGCAGCCCGCGTTTCCAAGTGCCCCGGGGGCGTTACGAGTGGCTGGAGCAGGACCTGTTTATTGGCCATATCGAATACCTGGAAGCCGATGATCTGTTGATCAACGTCTACGCCCTGGATGGCTGAACCCTGGCGGCCTTAGCGCCGGCCCGCCGTGCATTCCCTGCTCCCTTCTAGCGTCCGAGGATCAACCCCATGCGTCACGCCCTCCCCTTGCTGCTGTGCGCCACCCTGGCCGGCTGTGCCGGTACCCAACCCCATCCGTATGCCGACCTGCCGGCGAGCCGCGAGTTGCGCCTGAACACCCAGGACCCTTCCGGGCGGATTCCCTACCGCTACTCGGCGTACGTGGACTGGAAAACCTACCGCAACGTGATCCTCGACCCGGTGGTGATCTACCAGGGTGCCGACCATCAGTTCAACGCGATCAATGCCAATGAGCGGCTGATCCTGGCGCGCTACATGGACCAGCAATTCGCCGACACCCTGCAAGGGCGGTTTAAGCCGGTGCAGCGCCCTGCCCCGCGGACCCTGAGGATTCGCCTGACCCTTACCGGCGCCGAACGCACCACGCCCTACCTGGGCACCTTTTCGCGCTTCGACCTGGCGGGCGGCCCCTACAACCTGGTGCAGACTCTGCGTGGCAACAAGGGTTCGTTCACCGGTTCGGTGAGTTATTCGGTGGAGGTCTACAACGCCTACACCAACCGCCTGCTGGACAGCTACGTGACCAAGCAATACCCCAGCCCCCTGGACATCGGCGCCACCCACGGCGACCTGACCGCGGCCAAGGCCGGCATCGACAAGGGCGCGCAGATGATGCTTGCGCAGTTCAAGTAACACGGGTTCAAGGCAGGAGTCGCACCCTCAGTTCCAGCCGCCCCCCAGCACCTTGTACAGGGTCACCCGGTTGCTCTGTTCCGCCAGGCGCAGGGTGATCAGGTCTTGCTCGGCGCTGTACAGCGAGCGCTGGGCGTCCAGGGCTTCGAGGTAGCTTTGCGAGCCGCCGCGGTACAGGGCATCAGCCAGTTCGAAGCTCTTGCGGCTGGCGTCGGTCAGGGCCTGCTGGGCCGCCAGGCGCTGGTCCAGGGTGCTGCGCACGGCCAGGGCGTCGGCCACTTCCCTGAAGGCGGTCTGCAAGGTCTGCTGGTAGGTCTGCGCCTGGATCTCGCGCTCGACCTTGGCCGCATCCAGGGTGGCGCGGTTGGCCCCGGCATCGAAAATCGGCAGGCTGACGCTGGGGGCGAAGGTCCAGGCGCCGCTGCCGGCCTTGAACAAGCCAGACAAGGCCGAGCTGGCGCTGCCGGCGTTGGCAGTCAGGCTGATGCTGGGAAAGAACGCTGCCCGGGCGGCGCCGATGTCGATGTTGGCGGACTTCAGGCTGTGTTCCGCCGCCAACACATCAGGCCGCCGCTGCAACAGGCTGGACGGCAGTTGCGCCGGCACCTGCACCAGCAGCGCCACCGACTGCAGGTCGTCGCCAGGCAGCAGCTCCGCGGGCAGTTCGGCCCCAACCAACAGACGCAGGGCGTTCTGGTCCTGAAGGATCTGGCTGGCGTACACCGCCACCTCGCCCCGGGCCGACTCCACCGTGGTTTGCGCCTGGGCCACGGCCAGCCCGGAAGACCCGCCCAAGGCGTGGCTGCGCTGGGTCAGCTCGTAGGTGGCTTGCTGGCTGCGCAAGGTGCTCTCGGCCAGTTGCAGGCGCTGGTTGTCGGCGGCCAGGGTCAGCCAGGCACTGGCCACTTCGGCCACCAGGCTGATCTGTGTGCTGCGGCGGGTTTCCCCCAGAGCCAGGTAGTTCTCCAGGGCTTCGTCCTGGAGGTTCTGCACCCGGCCGAACACATCCAGTTCATAGCTGCTCAGGCCCAACTGGGCGCTGTAGTCGTGGCTGGTGACCGCCGAACCACTGCTGGACACCGACGCCGGGCTGCGGCTATGGCTGCCACTGAGACCGGCGTCAATGCTCGGCAACGCTGCGGCCCGTTGGATGCGGTACTGGGCCTGGGCCTTCTCGATGTTCAGGCTGGCCAGGCGCAGGTCGCGGTTGTTGGCCAGGGCCAGGCTTTGCAAACGTGCCAGGCGTGAGTCGGTGAAAAACTGCTGCCACTGGATATCGGCGGCCGCGTCGCCCGCGGGGGTTTGCCCGGCGGGCAGCCACTGTTCGGCAACCGGCGCGTCAGGGCGCTGGTACTCGGGGGCCAGGTTGATGCAGCCGCCCAACAGAGTGAAGGCGGCCAGCAGCGGCCAATGCGACTTGATCATGCGTCACCTTTGGTGGCGTTGGATTGAGGGCCGGACACGCGGCTGAAGCGCCGGCGAATCAGCACGAAGAACAGCGGCACAAAGAAGATCCCAAGCAGCGTGGCGCTGAACATGCCCCCCAGCACCCCAGTGCCGATGGCCTGGCGCCCGGCGGAACCGGCACCGGAACTCAAGGCCAGGGGCAGCACGCCGAACATAAAGGCCAGGGAGGTCATGAGAATCGGCCGCAGGCGTTGACGCACGGCAATCAGGGTCGCCTCGCGCAGGCTGTTGCCCTGCTCTTGCAGGTGCTTGGCGAACTCGACGATCAAGATTGCGTTTTTTGCCGCCAGGCCCACTGTGGTGAGCAACCCGACCTGGAAATACACGTCGTTGCTCAGGCCGCTGAACCGGGTGGCGAGCACCGCGCCGATCACCCCCAGGGGCACCACCAGCATCACCGAGAACGGCACCGACCAGCTCTCATACAAGGCCGCCAGGCAGAGAAACACGAACAGCACCGAAATGCCGTACAGCAACGGCGCCTGGGAGCCGGAGAGCCGCAGCTGATAGGACTGACCAGTCCACTCGTAGCCAATGCCTTCGGGCAATTGCCGGATGATTGCCTCCACGGCGTCCATGGCCACTCCGGAGCTGACGCCCGGTGCCGGGTCGCCCACCACTTCCAGGGATGCGTTGCCGTTGTAGCGTTCCAGCAGCGGCGAACCCTGGGTCCAGGCGCTGCTGGCAAAGGACGAGAATGGGACCATTTCGTCGTTGCTGTTGCGCACGAACCAGTGGTCGAGGTCGGCCGCTTGCATCCGCGCCTCGGCCTCGCCTTGCACGTACACCTTCTTCACCCGGCCCTGGTTGAGGAAGTCGTTGACGTAGCTGCCGCCCAGGGCGGTGGACAAGGTGGCGTTGATGTCGCTGGTACTCAGGCTCAGGGCCCCGGCCTTGCGGTCGTCGATGCTGACCTTGAGTTGGGGCGTGTCGTCCAGGCCGTTGCTGCGCACCCCGATCAGCCGCGGGTCCTGTTTCGCCAGTTCGATAAAGCGCTCCCGGGCCGCCACCAGGGCCCCATGGCCCAGGCCGCCCAGGTCCTTGAGCTGCAGGTCGAACCCTGAACTCTGGCCCAGGCCACGCACCGCCGGCGGCTGCATCACAAACACATTGGCGTCACCGATGCTGGCCAGGGCCTGGGTCGCTCGTTGGGCGATGCTCGCGGCGTCCTGGCCCTGGCCGGTGCGCAGGCTCCAGTCCTTGAGTTTGATAAAGGCCCGGCCAGTGTTCTGGCTGTTACCGCCCATGCCCAGGCCGGTGATGCTGATCAGCGCCTCGACTTCCGGCTGCTCCAGCAGGTACTGCTCGAATTGCCGGGTCACCGCCTGGGTGCGGCTGTCGGTGGCACCCACCGGCAACTGGATCTGCGCCATGAGCATGCCCTGGTCTTCATCGGGCAGGAACGAGGTCGGCAAGTTGAGGTAGCCCACCCCCATCACCAAAAGGATCACCCCGTACAGCAGCAAGCTGCGGCCGCCGCGCTGGAGAATGCGATCGACCAGGCCCTGGTAGCGCCCGGCGCTGCGTTCGAAACTGCGGTTGAACCAGCCAAAAAAGCCACTCCGAGTGCCGTGGCCCTGGGCGTCGCTGGTTTTGAGCAAGGTTGCGCACAGCGCCGGGGTCAAGGTCATGGCCACCAGCACCGAGAGCACCATGGCCGAGACGATGGTCACCGAGAACTGGCGGTAGATGATCCCCGTGGAGCCGGCGAAGAACGCCATGGGGATGAACACTGCGCTGAGCACCAAAGCGATGCCGATCAGCGCGCTGGTGATCTCGGCCATGGACTGGCGCGTGGCCTCCAGCGGCGACAGGCCCTGCTCGCTCATCACCCGCTCAACGTTTTCCACCACCACAATGGCGTCGTCCACCAGCAGGCCGATGGCCAAGACCATGGCAAACAGGGTCAGGGTGTTGATGGAGTACCCGCACAGCGCCAGCACGCCAAAGGTGCCCAGCAGCACCACCGGCACGGTGATCGCCGGAATCAGCGTGGCCCGCAGGTTCTGCAGGAACAGGTACATGATCAGCACCACCAGGACGATGGCCTCGCCCAGGGATTTGACCACCTCCTCGATGGACAGGCTGACAAAGGGCGTGGTGTCGTAGGCAATCACGTTTTTCAGCTGCATTTCCGAGGGGTAAAAGGGTTCCAGCTCCTTGAGCTTGGCCTTCACCGCCTCCCCCACGCTCAGGGCATTGGCCCCGGCCGCCAGTTGCACCCCCATGGCCGCGGCGGGCTTGCCGTTGAGGGCCGATGTGACGTCGTAGCTTTCGCTGCCCAGCTCCACCCGGGCCACGTCCCCCAGCAGCACCACGGCGCCGTCACTGGAGGACTTGACCACCACGTTGCGAAATTCCTCGGCGCTCTGCAGTTTGCTGCGGGCGCTGATGGTGGCGTTGAGTTGCTGCCCCGCCACCGCCGGCAAGGCGCCGAGCTGGCCGGCGGAAACCTCGGTGTTCTGCGCCTCCAGGGCACTGCTGATGTCGGACGGCATCAGCGCGTACTTTTCCAGCTTGGCCGGGTCCAGCCAGATGCGCATGGCGTAGCCCGAGCCCAGGGTCTGCACGTCGCCCACACCGTCGATGCGGCTGATGGAGTCCAGCAGCGTGCTGGAGATGTAGTCACCGATCTGGGTTGCGGTGACGCTCTCATTGTCCGAGGCCAGGGCCGCGATCATCAGGAAGTCCGAGCCGCCCTTGGTCACCGTCAGGCCTTGGCTCTGCACCGATTGGGGCAGCCGCGACTCGGCCTGTTGCAGCTTGTTCTGCACCTGCATCTGGGCCACGTCCGGGTCGGTGCCGGCGGCAAAGGTCAGGCTGATGCTGGCGCTGCCCGCCGAACTGCTGGAAGCGGACATGTAGGTCAGGTTGTCCAGGCCCTTCATCTGCTGCTCGATGACCTGGGTCACCGAGTCTTCCACGGTCTTGGCCGAGGCGCCGGTGTAGGTGGCGGAAATACGCACCGTGGGCGGGGCGATGTCCGGGTACTGTTCCAGGGGCAACTGGCTGATGGACAAAGCGCCGCCAAGCATGATGACGATGGCGATGACCCAGGCGAAGATCGGCCGGTCGATAAAGAAACGCGCCATGCTCAACCCTCCTGGGCAATGGCAGTGGCCGGCGCTTTCAGGCTCGGGCTGCGGCTGCCACCGTTCTGCGCCACCACCGGGTTGCCGGCCCGGACTTTCTGCCCGCCCTCGATGATCAACTGATCACCGGCCTGCAGCCCCGACGTCACCCACCACTGGTTGCCCACGGCACGGTCGATGGTCAGCACCCGCTGCTCGACCTTGCCATTGACCACCAGCAACACCGAGGTCACGCCACTGGCGCTGCGGGTTACCGCTTGCTGGGGAATCAGGATCGCCTGGTCGTCCCGGGCCTGCTCCAGCACCGCACGCACGTACATGCCCGGCAGCAACAGCCGCTCCGGGTTGGGGAATTCGGCGCGCAGGGTCACGGTGCCAGTGCCTTGGTTGACGCTGACCCCGCTGAATTGCAGGCGGCCCGGGTGCTCGTAGGTGCTGCCGTCGTCGAGCTTGAGGCTGACCTGGGCGCTGCCGGCGTCGGTCCCTTGCAAGGCACCGCTGGCCAGGTCGCGCTTGAGGCGCAGCAGCTCGCTGGTGGACTGGGTGACGTCGACGTAGATCGGGTCCAGTTGCTGCACCGTGGTCAAGGCGCTGTCCTGGTTGGCCACCACCAGGGCGCCGGGGGTCACGGTGGAGGTTTCAATGCGCCCGCTGATGGGCGAACTGATCAGGGTGTAGGCCAGGTTGATACGGGCACTGTCCACCCCGGCCTGGGCCACTTGCACCTCGGCAGCAGCCGTCAGCAGGCTGGCCTGGGCGTCTTCGTTATCCTGCTGGCTGATGGCGTCGATCTTCGCCAGTTGGGCATTGCGCTTGGCGGTGGCCTGGGCCGACTTCAAGGTGGCGCGGGCTTTGGCCAGTGTCGCCTGGGCCTCCGCCAGGGCCGCCTTGTAGCTGGCCGGGTCCAGTTGGTAGAGGGACTGCCCGGCCTTGACCTCGGCGCCTTCGACAAACAGGCGCTTCTGCACAATGCCGCCGACTTGGGGGCGGATTTCGGCACTGAGCAAGGCGCTGGTGCGCCCGGCCAGCTCGCTGGTCAGGGCCTGGCTCTGGGGCTTGACGGTCAGCACCTTGACCTTGGGCACCTCGGCCACCGGGGCCTCGGTGCTCGGCGAGCAGCCGCTCAACAGGCTGAGCAAGACCATGGCCAGGATAAAGGCCGCGGTCACCATGAATTTGGCGAAGAGTTTGGTCGACATAAATGCCTCTGCAAGACGGAATGGCGGGAGCCAGGCGTTCATGCTGGAAGGCAAATGTGCAGGAAAATTGAAGATTGCCCCGCGACCTTGAATCTTCGCGTCACCAGGGCCTAAATGTGCGGGCCTTTCCCCCTGTACGGCGAGCCGATGAAACTGAGTATCTCCACCAAATTGTTCAGCGCGGTCCTGGCCAGCGTCCTGTTGGTCATCCTCAGCATGGGCCTGGCCAACGGCTGGAGCTTCGGCCGCGGGTTTCTCGACTACCTCAACGAGCAGGCCCTGCAACGCATGAGCCCGGTGCTGCCGCGCCTGGCCAACGCGTATCGCGATGAAGGCAACTGGGAGTTCCTGCGTAACCAGCCGGACCGCTGGTTCGAGATGTTGCGCCCGGACCCCAGCGAAGACTTCGCCTACCAGGAGCGGCCGCAGGTATCCACTTCGGACCTGACCGGCGCGGTGTTCCGCATCGCCCTGCTCGACAGCCAGAAACAACTGGTGATGGGCTACGCGGCGATCGGCGATGACGCCTTGCAGCGGCCGATTGTGGTGGACGGCCAGACCGTCGGCTGGCTGGCCGTGACGCCGTTCCAGACCGTCACCGAGGCCGGCGGTGATCGCTTTCGCCTCTACCAATTGCGCACCAGCCTGGCCATGGGCGTGGTCTCGCTGCTGCTGGCGATGCTGATTGCCTGGTGGATCGCCCGGGTGCTGCTGGACCCGGTCAAGCGCGTGGCCGCGGCCACCCACCGCCTGGCGGCGGGTGAATACAGCAGCCGGGTGGCGGTGTCGTCCAATGATGAAGTAGGCCAGTTGGCCCGGGACTTCAACCAGTTGGCCTACACCCTGGAACGCAACGAACGCATGCGCCGGGATTTCATGGCGGATGTCTCCCACGAACTGCGCACCCCGCTGTCGGTGTTGCGTGGCGAGCTGGAAGCCATCGAGGACGGGGTACGGCGCCTGGACCAGGCATCGATGAAGTCCTTACAGGGCGAGGTGACCATGCTCAGCCAACTGGTGGATGACCTGTATGAGCTGTCCCTGGCAGATGTCGGCGCCCTCACCTATCGCAAGAGCGAATGCGCCGTGGATCAGTTGCTGCACGACTGCGTGGCGATGTTCCGCGAACGCTGTGCGGCCCACCCGCTGCGGCTGGAGTGGCAACGGCCGGAGCAACCGCTGCGGGCCCAGGCCGATGACAAGCGCCTGACCCAGCTGTTCAGCAACCTGCTGGAAAACGCCTTGCGCTACACCGATGCCGGTGGCGTGCTGCGGGTGACAGCGGCGCTGGAAGGCGAACAACTGCGCATCGACTTTCTCGACTCCGGGCCCGGGGTCGAGCCGGAGCAACTGCCTCGGCTGTTCGAGCGGTTCTACCGTGGCGAGGCCTCGCGCAACCGCGCCAGCGGCGGCGCCGGCCTGGGCCTGGCGATTTGTCACAGCATCGCCCTGGCCCATGGCGCAGCCTCAGCGCCGAGCACTCACCCCTGGGCGGCCTGTGGCTGACCCTGCGCCTGCCGCGGAGCGCCTGAACCATGGACGACGCACCGATCCTGATCGTTGAGGACGAACCCAAACTGGCGGCGCTGATGCGCGACTACCTGAACGCCGCCGGCTACCCGACCCTGTGCCTGGACAATGGTTTGGATGTGCTGCCCAGCGTGCGCGCCCAGGCACCGCGGCTGATCTTGTTGGACCTGATGCTGCCGGGCCGCGACGGCCTGGAAGTGTGCAAGGACCTGCGGGCGTTCAGTGGCGTGCCGATCATCATGATCACCGCCCGGGTCGAGGAAGTGGACCGCCTGCTGGGGCTGGACCTGGGGGCCGACGACTACATCTGCAAACCCTTCAGCCCGCGGGAAGTGGTGGCCCGGGTCAAGGCCATCCTGCGCCGTGGCCCTGCACTCGAAACGCCCAGTGTGGCGCGCTTGCAGATCGACGAGGCGCTCTACCGCGCCACCTTCGACGGTGTGCAGCTGGACCTGACCCCAGTGGAACTGCGCCTGCTCAACACCCTGGCCAAGGCGCCAGGCCGGGTGTTTTCCCGGGATCAACTGCTGGACCGCCTGTACTCTGACCACCGCGTGGTTACCGACCGCACCGTGGACAGCCATATCCGCAACCTGCGACGCAAACTGCAGCAGGCCTGCCCGGGTGAAGACATCATTCAGTCGTTGTATGGCGTGGGTTACAAGCTGCAGCTCTAGGTCGCGGGGCTGAACTGATCGTTCCCACGGGGACCGTGGGAACGAGGGGTGGATGTCACTCGGTGTGCAAAAGGCCGGTCAGGCTTTGCGCAGCAGGTCGAGTGCGACGTCGACGATCATGTCTTCCTGGCCGCCGACCATGCGCCGCTTGCCCAGCTCAACGAGGATGTCCACGGTCTTCAGGCCGTAGCGCGCGGCAGCGATTTCGGCGTGGCGCAGGAAACTCGAATACACCCCGGCATACCCCAGCGCCAGGGACTCGCGGTCCACCCGCACAGGACGGTCCTGCAGCGGCCGAACAATGTCATCCGCGGCGTCCATCAAGGTGTAGAGGTCAGTGCCGTGGTTCCAACCCAGACGATCCGCCGCAGCGATAAACACTTCCAGCGGCGCGTTTCCGGCCCCGGCGCCCATGCCCGCCAGGCTGGCGTCGATACGGTCACAGCCCTCTTCCACCGCGGTAATGGAGTTGGCCACCCCCAGGGACAGGTTGTGGTGAGCGTGCATGCCGGTCTCGGTTTCCGGCTTGAGCACAGCCTTGAAGGCACGGAAACGGTCACGCACGTCCTGCATGTTCATGGCGCCACCGGAGTCGGCCATGTACACGCACGTCGCACCGTAGCTTTCCATCAGCTTGGCCTGTTGGGCCAACTGCTCGGCCGGAATCATATGGCTCATCATCAAGAAGCCCACGGTGTCCATGCCCAGCTCCCGGGCGAATTCGATGTGCTGTTTCGACACATCGGCCTCGGTGCAGTGGGTGGCCACCCGAACGACCCGGGCGCCAGCGTTGTAGGCGGCCTTGAGGTCATGCACCGTGCCGATGCCGGGCAGCAGCAAGGTGGTGATTTTCGCGTGGCTGATCACGTCGGCCGCCGCTTCGATCCACTCCAGGTCTGTGTGCGCAGCAAAGCCGTAGTTGAAACTGGAGCCTTGCAGGCCGTCGCCGTGGGCCACTTCGATGGAGTCGACCTTGGCCGCATCCAGGGCGCGGGCGATGTCCTGCACGTTCTGGATCGAATACTGGTGGCGCACCGCGTGGCTGCCGTCGCGCAGGGTCACATCGGAGATGTAGAGCTTTTTACCGGGATTAAAGGTCATGACGGGGTTCCTCAGGCCTTGAGCAGCGACTGGGCCATGCGCTCGGCCGTGGCCAGGGCCGCCGAGGTCATGATGTCGAGATTGCCGGCGTAGGCTGGCAGGTAATGGGCGGCGCCTTCGACTTCAAGGAAGATCGAGGTCTTGAGCCCGGAGAAACGCCCCAGGCCCGGGATGTTCAAGGGCGCGTCCTCGGGGATCACCTCGAACTGCACCTGCTGCTTCAAGCGATAACCCGGCACATAGGCCTGCACGGCGGCGGCCATCTCGATAATCGAGGCTTCCACCAGCGCCTGGTCGGCGGCTTCCGACAGCACAAACACCGTGTCGCGCATCATCGGTGGCGGCTCGGCCGGGTTCATCACGATGATTGCCTTGCCCTTGCCGGCGCCGCCGATCACTTCAATGGCCTTGGAGGTGGTTTCGGTGAATTCGTCGATGTTGGCCCGGGTGCCGGGGCCGGCGGATTTGCTGGCGATCGAGGCGACGATTTCCGCGTAATGGACCTTGGCCACCCGCGACACCGCCGCCACCATCGGAATGGTCGCCTGGCCGCCGCAGGTGACCATGTTGACGTTCAACTGGTCGAGGTTCTGCTCCAGGTTGACCACCGGTACGCAATACGGGCCGATGGCCGCCGGGGTCAGGTCGATCAGGCGAATGCCGGGTTTTACCGAACGCAGGAAGGCGTCGTTCTTGACGTGGGCGCCGGCGCTGGTGGCGTCGAACACGAAGTCGATGTCGGCGAACTCCGGCAGCCGGGTCAGGCCCTCGATACCCTCGTGGGTGGTCGCCACGCCCAGGCGTGCTGCCCGGGCCAGGCCGTCGGAAGCCGGGTCGATACCGACCATGGCGCCCATTTCCAGGTACTTGGCGTTGCGCATCACTTTGATCATCAGGTCGGTGCCGATGTTGCCGGGCCCGACGATGGCCACTTTGAGTTTTCTAGTCATGCAGGGACTCCAGGACGGCGGACATCCCTGCCCGCCGGAACGATCAGGATGGCTGGCTCAACGCGGTGTTACGCGCCGCCGAGGCCTTCTTTTCCAGTTGGGTGTAAACGATGTAGGTCAGCACCACGCCGCTGAGCATGACCGCCGCCAGGAAGTACAGGCCCGAGGACAGGGTCCCGGTGTATTCCTTGAGGGCGCCGATACCGAACGGGCCGATGTAGCCGCCCAGGTTGCCGAAGGAGTTGATCAGGGCAATGCCCGCCGCCGCCGAGGCACCGGACAGGAAACGCCCCGGCAGCACCCAGAAGATCGCCGTCACCGAGAACAGGCTGAACGCGGTCAGGCACAGGGCCGCCAGTTGCAGGGCCGGCATGCTCAGCCAGGCACTCAGGAACAGGCCCAGGGCGCCCAATACGTAGAGCACGCACAGGTGGCCGTAACGGTCATTCAGACGGTCGGAACTGCGCGGAATCAGCAGCAGGCCGATGACCCCGAAGATGTACGGAATCGACGAGATAAAGCCGGTGGTCAGGTCGCTGCCGCCGAACTGGTGCACCAGGGTCGGCAGCCACAGGCTCAGGCCATAGGTGCTCAGGGTGCTCGGCAGGTACAGCAGCGCGAGGATCAGCACCCGGCGGTCGGTCAGGGCCCGCAGGGGGTTGGTGTGCTCGGTCTGGCCATATTCCTTGCGGTCCTTGTCCAGTTCGTTGAGCAGCCATTGACGATCGCTTTCCGCCAGCCAGCGGGCATCTTTCGGGGTGTCGGGAAGGATTTTCAGGGTCGGCCAGGCGAGGATGATCGCCGGCAGGCCAATGGTGATGAACAGCCACTGCCAGCCCGCCAGGCCGGCGATCCCGTTCATGCCCAGCAAGCCGCCGGCCAGGGGGCCGGTGACCATCAGCGCGATGGGTTGGGACAGGATAAAGAAGCCCAGCACCTTGCCCCGGTTACGCACCGGGAACCAGCGGGTGATGTAGTACAGCACCCCGGGGAAGAACCCCGCCTCTGCCGCGCCCAGCAAAAAGCGCATGACGTAGAAGCTGTAGGAGCCCTGGACAAAGGCCATGCCGACAGTGATTGCGCCCCAGGTAATCAGAATGCGAGCGAACCAGCGGCGGGCGCCGTAGCGTTCCAGCAGCAGGTTGCTCGGCACTTCAAAGATGAAGTAACCGATAAAGAACAGCCCCGCGCCAAAGCCGTATGCCATATCGCTGAGGCCGATGTCGGCGTTCATGTGCAATTTGGCGAAGCCCACCGCGGAACGGTCGATAAAGGCCACGAGGTACAACAGGATCAGGAAGGGAATCAACCTGAGCGTGAGCGTGCGAATGATCCGAGCTTCCGGATTCATAGTCTTCTCCAAATTGTTTTTGTTATGGATGTGCCGGGCCTGATCGGGGGCGTGTCGAGCGCACACCCTCTCGATCAGGTCGGCAGACAATATAGTAATACGATTTAACGTTCAACGATTTCAAAATGGCTTTTTATGGGGTAGATTCAATGCCACACCCCGCAACTAGTCATACAATAAGAGTTATCCGCGCCATGACAGACAAAAAAGTTCCCCTGCGCTCCGCCCAATGGTTCGGCACGGCCGACAAGAACGGCTTCATGTACCGCAGCTGGATGAAGAACCAGGGCATCCCGGACCACGAGTTCCAGGGCAAGCCGATCATTGGCATCTGCAACACCTGGTCCGAACTGACCCCATGCAACGCCCACTTCCGCAAGATCGCCGAACACGTGAAGAAAGGCGTGCTGGAGGCCGGCGGCTTCCCGGTGGAGTTCCCGGTGTTCTCCAGCGGCGAATCCAACCTGCGCCCCACCGCCATGCTCACCCGCAACCTGGCCAGCATGGACGTGGAAGAAGCCATTCGCGGCAATCCAGTGGACGCCGTGGTGCTGCTGACCGGCTGCGACAAGACCACCCCGGCCCTGCTGATGGGCGCCGCCAGCTGCGACGTGCCGGCCATTGTGGTGACCGGTGGGCCGATGCTCAACGGCAAGCACAAAGGCAAGGACATCGGCTCCGGCACCGTGGTCTGGCAGATGCACGAAGCCTATAAAGGCGGGCAAATCAGCCTCGACGAATTCCTCTCCGCCGAAGCCGGCATGTCGCGCTCGGCCGGTACCTGCAACACCATGGGCACCGCCTCGACCATGGCCTGCATGGCCGAAGCCCTGGGCACTTCGCTGCCGCACAACGCCGCGATCCCCGCCGTGGACTCGCGCCGCTATGTGCTGGCCCACCTGTCGGGCATGCGCATTGTCGACATGGTCCGCGAAGACCTGCGCCTGTCGAAGATCCTCACCAAGGCGGCGTTCGAGAACGCGATCAAGGTCAACGCCGCCATCGGCGGTTCCACCAACGCGGTGATCCACCTAAAGGCGATTGCCGGGCGCATCGGCGTCGAGCTGGACCTGGAAGACTGGACCCGGGTCGGCCGCGGCACCCCGACTATCGTCGACATGCAGCCCTCGGGGCGCTTCCTGATGGAAGAGTTCTACTACGCCGGTGGCCTGCCTGCGGTGATCCGCCGCCTGGGTGAATCCGGCCTGCTGCCCAACCCGGACGCGCTGACCGCCAACGGCCAGAGCATCTGGAACAACTGCCAGAACTCGCCGCAGTACAACGACGAAGTGATCCGCCCGATCGACAAACCGCTGGTGGCCGACGGCGGCCTGTGCATCCTGCGCGGCAACCTGTCGCCACGGGGTGCGGTGCTCAAGCCCTCCGCTGCCACTCCGGCACTGATGCAGCACCGTGGCCGCGCCGTGGTGTTCGAGAACTTCGACGACTACAAGGCACGCATCGCCGACCCGGACCTGGACGTCGACGAAACCTGCGTGCTGGTGCTGAAGAACGCCGGGCCCAAGGGTTACCCGGGCATGGCCGAAGTCGGCAACATGGGCCTGCCGCCCAAGGTCCTGGCCAAGGGCGTCACCGACATGGTGCGCATTTCCGATGCCCGCATGAGCGGCACCGCCTACGGCACCGTGGTTCTCCACGTGGCCCCGGAAGCGGCGGCCGGCGGGCCGTTGGCTGCGGTGCGCAACGGTGACTTCATCGAACTGGACTGCGCCGGTCGTCGCCTGCACCTGGACATCAGCGACGAGGAACTGCAAGCCCGCCTCAGCGACCTGAAGCCGGACACCAGCGCGAAGATCTTCTCCAGTGGCTACAGCCGCCTGTACGTGGACCATGTGCTGCAAGCCGACGAAGGTTGCGACTTCGACTTCCTGGTCGGCTGCCGTGGCTCCGAGGTCCCGCGTCACTCCCACTGATGGGCTGCGACCGTGGTTCGTCGGCGTGCCGGCGACCACGGTGGTCGGGCCGTCATCCCCCAAGGCAATACGTGGCAGGAGGTACCGGTGCTGCCTAAACCACAGCCCGGCGGTGCTATGATGCACGCCATTTGGCCAGAGCAATCCCCCTGTTATGGACTACCAGACACCCAAGCCGCGCAAAAGCATGCACGCCCAGATCGTTCAGGAACTGGGCATGCACATCGTTTCCGGACGCTTCAAGCAAGAGGAAAAGCTGCCCCCGGAAGCCAACCTCTGCGAGCAGTACCAGGTCAGCCGCCCGGTCCTGCGCGAAGCCACCCGGGTGCTCAGCGCCAAGGGCCTGGTGTACTCCAAGCCACGGGTCGGCACGGTGGTGCGGCCACGAGTCGAATGGCACCTGCTGGACCCGGACGTGCTGTTCTGGCTGATGCAATCCACGCCCCACAGCGAATTCTTCAACACCCTGGCCGGGGTCCGGCGGATTCTCGAACCGGAGATCGCCGCGATGGCGGCGGCCACCGCCACCGAGGACGATATCGCACGGATCGAGGACGCTTACCGGCGCATGGAAGCGGCCAGCAGCCCCAAAGACCTGTTGCAACCGGACCTGGACTTCCACCGGGCCATCGCCGAGGCGACCCACAACGACTTGCTGGCCTACATGTGCAACATGCTGTCGTTGCCCCTGCGCGAATCCATCAACGTCACCAACCTGCGCCCCAATACCCAGCAGCTCAGCCTGCCGCGGCACAAGGCGATCCTCACCGCGATCAAGAACCGCGACGCCCTCGGCGCGCGCCATGCATCGCTGGTGCAACTCGACGACACCCGCGTCGCCCTCGACACCGTGATGAATGTCCTGACCCCGCTCTAAGCCGGGGACGACGGATCGCGGCGCGAGACAGCGAAGCGATCCGACCCGCAAGGAGCTTGTCATGACCCACTCTTCTGCCCTGCCCCAGGCCTTTCTGGCCGCTATGCACGCCTGCCTTGGCGAGCGCTTCAGCACCGTGCTGGCGGTGCGCGAGCACCATGGCCGCGATGAATCCCTGTACGACCCGGTGCTACCCGATGCGGTGGCCTACGCCAAGAGCGTGGAAGACATCAGTGCCGTGCTTGCCCTCTGCCATGCACACCGGGTGCCGGTGATTGCCTACGGCAGCGGCTCGTCCCTGGAGGGTCATTTGTTGGCGGTCCAGGGCGGCATCAGCCTCGACCTGTCGTTGATGGACCAGGTGCTGGCGTTTGAACCGGCGGACCTGTCGATCACCGTGCAGCCTGGCATCACCCGCAAGGCCCTGAACGACTACCTGCGGGCCAGCGGGCTGTTTTTCCCCATCGACCCGGGTGCCGACGCGAGCATTGGCGGCATGTGCGCCACCCGTGCCTCAGGCACCAATGCCGTGCGCTACGGCACCATGCGCGAGAACGTGCTGGGCCTGAACGCGGTGCTGGCCGACGGGCGCGTGCTGCGCTCGGGCGCCAAGGCCAAGAAGTCGTCTGCCGGTTATGACCTGGCCCGGTTGTTTATCGGCAGCGAAGGCACCCTGGGGGTCATCAGTGAGATCACCCTGAAGCTGCACCCGCAGCCGGAAGCCATCAGCGCCGCGGTGTGCAGCTTCGACTCGGTGGAGGGTGCGGTACAAACGGTGATCGAAACCATCCAGATGGGCATTCCCGTGGCCCGCGCCGAACTGGTGGACCGCTTGGCCATCCAGGCCTTGAACCAGTACGCAAAGCTCGGCCTGCGGGAAGCCCCGACGCTGTTCCTGGAGTTTCACGGCAACGCCGCCAGCGTGGCGGAACAGGCCCAGGCAGTGCAGGAACTGGCGGACGGCAATCAGGGCAGCGGCTTTCAATGGGCCACCGCCCAGGAAGAACGCAACCGCCTGTGGAGTGCCCGGCACAACGCGCTGTTCGCCTTCTTGCAGCTCAAGCCCGGCTGCCGGGCGCTGTCCACCGACGTGTGCGTGCCCCTGTCGAAGCTCGCGGAATGCGTGGTGGGCAGTGAGCAAGACCTGAGCCAGTCGAGCATTCCCGCACCAATCTTCGGCCATGTGGGCGACGGCAACTTTCATGTCTGCCTGCTGCTGGACCCGAGCAAACCCGAAGAGCTGGAGGAAGCCGAGCGCCTCAACCACGCCATAGTCCACCGCGCCCTGGCGGCGGGCGGCACTTGCACCGGCGAACATGGAGTGGGCCTGCACAAGATCGACTTCATGGTCCAGGAACACGGCCAGGTGGCCATCGACACCATGGTCGCCATCAAGCAGGCCCTGGACCCGCTGAACCTGATGAACCCGGGGAAAATCTTCCGCGTTCCGGCCTGAGGCGCTTGCCGGCCCGCTGCTGAGACCGGCCAGCAGCGGGCCCTCCGAGAATTTGTGGCAAAAGATTTCATCGTTTCTTGATCTTGTACAAGGCTTGCGGCAAGTTGCGCGCTTCTCAATCCAAGGAGCAGCCAATGTCCGGTTCAATGGCCCAGGCGTTCGCGCACAATTTTCTCGGCCACTCGCCCCGCTGGTACAAGGCCTGCGTGGTCGCCTTTCTGGTCCTCAACCCGCTGCTGCTGTTCACGGTCGGCCCGGTCGCTGCCGGTTGGCTGCTGGTGGTGGAGTTCATCTTCACCCTGGCCATGGCCCTCAAGTGCTACCCGCTGATCCCCGGCGGCCTGCTGCTGGTCGAGGCCCTGCTTATGGGCATGACCACGCCTCAGGCGCTGTACGAGGAACTGCTGCACAACTTCCCGGTGATCCTGCTGCTGATGTTCATGGTGGCCGGCATCTACTTTATGAAGGAGCTGCTGCTGTTCCTGTTTTCCCGCCTGCTGCTGGGGGTGCGCTCCAAGGCCCTGCTGGGGCTGATGTTCTGCTTCCTTTCGGCGTTCCTCTCGGCCTTTCTCGATGCCTTGACCGTTACGGCGGTGATCATCAGCGCGGCGGTGGGCTTCTATTCGGTGTACCACCGGGTGGCCAGCGGCAACGACCCGCGCCAGGACAGCGCATTCAGCGACGACCAGCACCTGCCCGCGCTGCACCACGAAGACCTGGAGCAGTTCCGTGCCTTTTTGCGCAGCCTGCTGATGCACGGTGCGGTCGGCACCGCCCTGGGTGGCGTCTGCACCCTGGTGGGCGAGCCACAGAACCTGCTGATCGGCCATGAAATGGGCTGGCACTTCGCCGACTTTTTCACCAAGGTCGCGCCGGTTTCCCTGCCAGTGCTGGTGGCCGGCCTGGTGACTTGCGTGCTCTTGGAGAAACTGCGCTGGTTCGGCTACGGCACCCTGCTGCCGGACAATGTACGCGCCGTCCTGGCCGCCTACGCCGCTGAAGACAACGCCCAGCGCACCCCACGGCAACGGGCGGCGTTACTGGTCCAGGGCCTGGCGGCGCTGATCCTGATTGCCGGCCTGGCCCTGCACATCGCCGAAGTCGGCCTGATCGGCCTGATGGTGATCGTGCTGATCACCGCCTTTACCGGAATCACTGAGGAACACCGCATCGGCAATGCGTTCAAGGACGCCATGCCGTTCACCGCCTTGCTGGTGGTGTTTTTCGCGGTGGTCGCGGTGATCCACGACCAGCAGCTGTTCACCCCGCTGATCCAGTGGGTGCTGGCCCTGCCGGCGGAGCAACAGCCGGGCATGCTGTTTATCGCCAACGGCCTACTGTCGGCCATCAGCGACAACGTGTTCGTGGCCACCATCTACATCACCGAGGTCAAGCAGGCCTTCGTGTCCGGGCACATGAGCCGCGAGCATTTCGAAACCCTGGCGATCGCCATCAATACCGGCACCAACCTGCCAAGCGTGGCCACACCCAACGGCCAGGCGGCGTTCCTGTTTCTACTGACGTCGGCGATTGCCCCGCTGGTGCGCCTGTCCTACGGGCGCATGGTGTGGATGGCGCTGCCGTATACGGTGGTGATGGGGGTGTTGGGCTGGTACGCGGTGAGCCACTGGCTGTAACAGCGGGCGCCCTGATGGGCGCCCACGTGGTTCAAGCCCGGGACTGGGCGCGGGGAGACAGGATGAAACGTTCGATGGCCTGGGCCGCGCCATCCTCGACGTTGCTGGCGGTGACCACATCGGCCTGATCCTTGATGGCCTGTTCCGCCTGGCCCATGGCAATCGACAACCCGGCCTGGTGAAACATCGCTGGGTCATTGCCGCCATCGCCGATGGCCGCGGTGCGTTCGATGGCCACCCCCAGATATTCCGCCAGGGTGCGCAAGGCATCGCCCTTGTTCGCCTGGAGCGCGGTCACGTCCAGGTACACCGGCTGCGAACGCGACACTTGGGCCTGCTCACCAATCTGCGCTTGCAACTGAGCTTCCAACTCCACCAGTAGCCCGGTGTTGTTGCTGGCGGCGACGATCTTGTCGACCCGTGGCAGGTAGGCCTCGAAGCTGTCCACCACCTGCGGCGGATAACCCAGGCCCTGCTGCTCACGGGGCACCATGGGCCGATCAGGGTCATGGAGCAGCCACAAGTCATCGGCAAACACCCAGACTTCGACGTCCGCGTGAGGCGTGAATAGGGCCAGGGTGGCCAGCACCGCGGGCAATGGCAGGTGATGGCGCGCCAGGAAGCGCCCATCCGGATGAACAATGGTTCCGCCATTGAACGCCGCCGTGGGCACATCCACGCCCAGGGCTTCGATCTGCTGGCGCATGGCCCGGGGTGGGCGCCCCGTGGCCAGGCTGAAGGCCACGCCGGCCTCGCGCAAGGCCCTGACTGCCGCCAGGGTGCGGGGGCTGATGCTGTGATCGGGAAGTAACAAGGTGCCGTCCATGTCACTGAGAAGAAACTCGATGGGCTGCTGCACGTGATCACTCATCCCAGTTGGCACCATTCACGGCCGTCACGGCGCAACAACTCATCGGCATCCGCCGGACCTGTACCGCCAGCGGCATAAGGCTGGACGGTGGCGTCCTGTTTCCAGGCATCGAGGAAGGGCTGCACTGCTCGCCAGCCGTTTTCGATGTTGTCGGCACGCTGGAACAGGGTTTGGTCACCCGTGAGGCAGTCGTAGATCAGGGTCTCGTAGCCGGTGGAAGGCTGCATCTCGAAGAAATCCTTGTAGGCAAAGCCCAACTCGATGTTGGCCATGTCCAGGGTCGGCCCGGGCTTTTTCGCCAACAGGTCGAACCACATGCCTTCATTGGGCTGAATCTGGATCCGCAGGTACGTCGGCTGCAGGCTGTCGACCTCGGTGTCGCGGAACTGCGCATAGGGCGCCGGCTTGAAGCAGATGGCGATCTCGGTGTCGCGCACACTCAGGCGCTTGCCGGTGCGCAGGTAGAACGGTACGCCGACCCAGCGCCAGTTATCGATCATCACCTTGAGGGCGACGTAGGTTTCCGTGCTGCTGTCGGCGGCAACCTTGTCTTCCTCGCGGTAGCCCGGCACGGCCTTGCCACCCAGTTCGCCGGCCACATACTGGCCGCGCACCGAGTTGGCCCGCGCGTCGTCCACCGACCAGGGACGGATCGCCCCCACCACCTTGGCCTTCTCGCCCCGCACTGCGTCGGCACCGAAGGCGCGGGCGGCTCCATGGCGACCATGGCCAGCAACTGGAACAGGTGATTGGGCACCATGTCGCGCAAGGCGCCGGTGTGTTCATAAAAGCTGCCACGGGTTTCCACGCCGACGGTTTCCGCCGCGGTGATCTGCACGTGGTCGATGTAGTGGTTGTTCCAGAACGCCTCGAACAGGCTGTTGGAGAAACGGCTGACCAGAATGTTCTGTACCGTTTCCTTGCCCAGGTAATGGTCGATGCGATAGATCTGCTTCTCGCTCATGACCTTGAGCAGGCAGGCGTTCAGCGCCTCGGCGGTTTGCAGGTCGGAACCGAAAGGCTTTTCGATCACCACGCGGCGGAAGGCATCGCTGCCCTCCTCCAGCAACCCGGCAGCGCCCAGACGCTGCACCACTTCAGCAAAAAAGCGCGGCGCGGTGGCCAGGTAGAACACCGCATTGCCGCTGCCGCTGGCGGCAATCTTGGCCGCCAGCGCTTGATAGGTGCTGTCGTCGAGGAAATCCCCTTCGACGTAGCTGATGCCTTTGGCCAGCTGAGCCCACAGCGCCGGATCGAGGCTGGCGCCATTGCCGACTTTGCTGGCGACCTCGGTGCGCAGGAAGTCCTCGAGCTTCTTGGCGAAATCCACATCGCTGATGGCGTTGTGGTCGACCCCGACAATCCGCACGCCCTCGTTCAGCAAGCCATCGCGGCTGAGGTTGTACAGCGCCGGCATCAGCAGGCGCTTGACCAGGTCGCCATGGGCGCCGAACAGGAACAGGGTGGTGGGCGGAGCGGGTTGAGCCTTGGACTTCTTGCGCATTTCGGTCATTTTTTCGAAGTCTCCACGTGGCCGCCGAAGCCGAAACGCATGGCCGACAACAGTTTGTCGCCGTAGGTGCTTTGCTGGCGCGAACGGAAGCGCGCGAACAGCGAGTTGGACAGCACCGGCACCGGCACCGATTGCTCCATGGCGGCTTCGATGGTCCAGCGGCCTTCACCGCTGTCGGCCACGGAGCCCGAGTAACCGTCGAGTTTCGGGTCGCTGGCCAGGGCGTCGGCGGTCAGGTCCAGGAGCCAGGACGACACCACGCTGCCGCGCCGCCAGACTTCGGCGATGTCCGCCACATTGAGGTCGAAACGCTGGTCTTCCGGGAGGTTTTCCGAGGCCTTGGTCTTGAGAATGTCGAAGCCTTCGGCGAAGGCCTGCATCATCCCGTACTCGATGCCGTTGTGGATCATCTTGACGAAGTGCCCGGAGCCAGCCGGGCCGGCGTGGATGTAACCGCGCTCGGCACGGTCGTCCTCGGCGACCCGGTCGCGGGTCCGCGGAATGTCGCCGTAGCCGGGTGCCAGGGCCGCGAACAACGGGTCCAGGCGCAGCACTTCATCAGCGTCGCCGCCGATCATCATGCAGTAGCCGCGTTCCAGGCCCCAGACACCGCCGGAGGTGCCGACGTCGATGTATTTCAGGCCTTTTTCCGCCAGGCTGCGGGCGCGACGGATGTCGTCCTTGTAGTAGGTGTTGCCGCCGTCGATGATCACATCACCGGCTTCCAGCAGTTGGCTCAGGGCCTCGATGGTGTCTTCGGTCGGCGCACCGGCCGGCAGCATCACCCACACGGCCCGAGGGGCCTGTAGGCCCGCCACCAGGGCTTGCAGGTCGGCGACGCCTTGGGCGCCTTCAGCAGCCAGGGTGCTGACAAAGTCCACATTGCGGTCGAACACCACGGTTTCATGCCCGTTGAGCATCAGGCGCCGTGCAATGTTGCCGCCCATGCGGCCCAGTCCAATAATCCCGAGTTGCATGTGCTGATGCTCCTTACTACCAATAGATTTGTGTCAAAAGGTTATAGCCCAAGGGGGCCAATGAGGGTTAGTCCAGAGCGTCCGGCCTAAGTTTCCCGTTCAGACAGTGGATAACGACGGTAAACGACTAGAAGACACAACGACCGTTAAAAATAAAAAAGTTCCCTTTGCCCCTAAAAGAAATCAAACTTGCCGCCGATAGTGTGGTGTCGCCGCTCAGCGCGGGGCAACACACAGTTGAAACACGCCATTTGCGAGGTGAGCAATGGGCACAGTACTACCAGCACGGCCTGCACAAACCCTGTACGTCACCATCCGTCGTGACGAATTGCGCCAACTCAAGGAAGAACGCGAGCAGTTGCAACGGGAACTCACCCAGTTGCGCCAGCTTATGTTGAGTCAAGGCCAGTCCCAGCCGTTGCAACTACCCGCCGCCCATTGATCCCCCACGGTTGAACGCAGGGCCCTGCCCTGCGTTGCTGTTCTCCCCGACCCTGCGCTGTCGCTTGTACGCTCCGTCCTCTGCCGCCCCGGCTCACAAAGTTTTCACATCCGCTTGTCGATACTCCCAGCCTTTATAGCCGCCAAACTTGCGGTGGCCGCCATTGTCGTGACCCTGCGCGCGCGATGGCCGAGATCAACTGGCTGGAGCGCTGAATGGCATTGTTCAAACGTGGCGGCACCGCTGCCAAGGGTTTCGACTGGGCTGCAATGGCCTGGATGTTCCTGTTCTTCTGGTATTTCTCGGGGATCACCCAACTGCTGATCCAGTTGACCGACACCTCGGGCTTTACCGGTTTCCGCCAGGCCTTCTTCATGAGCGCCATCTGGCTCGCGCCGATGCTGCTGTTCCCGGCCCGCGCGCGCTTGCTGGCGGGGCTGATTGGCGTGGTGCTGTGGGCCTGCTCCCTGGCCAGCCTGGGCTACTTCTTCATCTACCAGCAGGAGTTCTCGCAAAGCGTCATCTTCATCATGTTCGAGTCCAACCCCTCGGAAGCCGGTGAATACCTGACCCAATACTTTGCCTGGTGGATGGTCCTGGCGTTTCTCGCCCACACCGCGGTGGCGTTTTTCCTCTGGACCCGGGTGCGCCCCGTGTACCTGCCCCGGGCCCAGGCGGCCGTGGCAGCCGTGGCCATCCTGTTGGTGATTGTCGGCTACCCCCTGATCAAGCAGACCGCACGCACCGGCAGCCTGGCCGGCGGCCTGGAGAAATTCGAAACCCGCATCGAACCGGCCGTGCCATGGCAGATGCTGGTGGCCTACCGACGCTATCGCGAGCAGTTGAACAACATGCAAGGCATGCTCGACAACGTCAGCAAGATCCCTCCCCTGGGCAACCTCAAGGACAGCGGCGCCAATCTGCCCGCCACCCTGGTGCTGGTGATCGGCGAATCCACCAATCGTCAGCGCATGAGCCTGTACGGCTACCCACGTCAAACCACCCCGGAACTGGACAAGCTCAAGGACCAGTTGGCGGTGTTCGACAACGTCATCACCCCGCGCCCCTACACCATTGAAGCGCTGCAGCAGGTGCTGACCTTCGCCGATGAAGAAAACCCCGACCTGTACCTCAAGACCCCATCCCTGGTCAGCGTGATGAAGCAGGCCGGCTACAAGACCTACTGGATCACCAACCAGCAGACCATGACCAAGCGCAACACCATGCTCACCACCTTCTCCGAGCAGGCCGACGAGCAGGTGTACCTGAACAACAATCGCAACCAGAACGCCCGCCAGTACGACGGCGACGTGCTCGCCCCCTTCAGCAAGGCCCTGGCCGAGAGCGCACCGCGCAAATTCATCGTGGTCCACCTGCTGGGCACCCACATGAGTTACCAGTACCGCTACCCGCCGAGCTTCGATAAATTCACCGACCGCCAGGGCGTGCCGCCCGGCGTGCGCGACGACCAGGTGCCAACCTACAACAGCTACGACAATGCGGTGCTGTACAACGACTTCGTGGTGTCGAGCCTGATCAAGGATTACGCCAAGACCGATCCCAATGGCTTCTTGCTGTACCTGTCGGACCATGGCGAAGATGTCTTCGACTCGGCGGGTCACGACATGCTGGGGCGCAATGAGTCGAAGCCCACGGCACCGATGTACACCATTCCCTTTATGGCCTGGGCCTCGCCGAAATGGCGGGAAACCCACGACTGGAGCTTTGCCGGTGACTTGGGCCGGCCTTACAGCAGCTCGAACCTGATCCACACCTGGGCCGACCTGGCCGGTTTGAGCTTCGATGAGCTGGACCGCAGCAAGAGCCTGGTCAGCGACAGCTTCAAACCCCGCCCCCTGCTGATTGGCGACCCTTACGCCAAACAGAACAAGGCACTGATCGACTTCAGCCTGATGAAGCCCAAGGCACCGGCAGCGACGGCCAGCGAACTGGTGCAGCAATAAGCCTGGCGCTGCGTTGAAACAATGCCCCTTACGGGGCATTTTTTATTGCGGCCTATAAAAGCCTTGCCTGGCGCCCCTATGAACGCCCTCGCGTGAAACAAACAATTACAACAACTTCACGCCTGTACCCAAAGTGAATTAATTCCCACTTAATCAATCGTCCCCACACTCCTTCCATGCCTTTATTTCAGGGATGAAGTGGAGAACGAACACTATTAAGCAGGAACTGATCCATGAAACGTTCAAACAAACTTTCGACTGTTGTGATGACCGCTCTGCTGGGCATGGGCTCGACCCTGGCCTTCGCCGAAGACGGCGCCGAACGCTCCCATCAGGCACGGCAGGACTTCCTCGCCACCCAGCAGCAAATCCATGGCCAGGCCGACAATATCGCCCACAGCGACGCGGCCAAGAAGCCGGTGCAGACCTCGAGTACCAGCGTCTCCGGGCAACAGCCCGATGCCTGATTGAACGTTAACCCCAGCACTCGATCCTGATACTCCGCTCCGTTATCAGGATTGAACATTTGGCGCCTGACACGGGCGCCTTTTTTATTGGGGTGCCTTTATGGGGTTGAGCTCGTTAGTTTCTAAAACCCGGCATAAGAGCAACTTTCTTATTGTTTAAAACTGTTTGCCAAGTGCTACCAATAGGGGGGGCAATCTCAGGCAAAACGCTGCAATTGCATCTCGCGCAAGCGGCTCAGGGTACGGCGAAAGGCAAACGCCAGGTAACCCTCGGTGTACAGCTGTTCCATCGGCACCAAGGCCTCGATATAGAGCGGCACCTTACGGTCGTAGCATTCGTCCACCAGCGCAATAAAGCGCCGCACGCTGTCGTCGTGCACCGACAGCTGGGGCAGCTCCCGATCCCCAGCCTCGACCCGCGTTGCGCCGTCCTCGGTGCCACGGGCGATCCTCCCTGGGCGCTGGCTGGCGCTGAGGTTGGGCACATCACTCAACAGAATGGCCTGGAAGCGGTCGCACAGGGCCATAAAGTCCATGGCCGCGAACGGCTGCTCGCACAACTCGGCGTAACGGCACCAGATCACTCGCTCGCTGGCCTGGATCACACTGATCTGGCGGTAGCCCAGGGCAATGCTGCCACTGACCCGCGCCTGACCTGCCGCCATCTGCTCAAACACGGCGCTCAAGGCGCTCTGGCCATCGGCCTGGCGGACCCAGTAACGCTGAGTCGCGACGCCAGGGTGCAGACGGTGGTCTTCGCTGCCGTCCACCGCCACCACCTGCATATGGGCCTCGATCGCCGCAATGGCCGGCAGGAAACGCTCACGGTTAAAGCCATCAGCATAAAGTTGCTGCGGCGGCTGGTTGGAGGTGCTGACCACCACCACGCCCTGCTCGAACATCACCTGGAACAGGCGCCCGAGGATGATCGCGTCGCCGATGTCGTTGACGAACAGCTCGTCAAAACACAGCACCCGCACGTCCTGGCTCAACTCATGGGCCAGGGCATGCAAGGGATCGGCGGTGCCGGTGAGTTGGAAGGAACGCTGGTGCACCCAGCCCATGAAGTGGTGAAAGTGCTGACGCCGGGCCGGGACCTTGAGGCTTTGGTAAAACGCGTCCATCAGCCAGGTCTTGCCGCGCCCCACCGGGCCCCAGAGGTACACCCCGCGCGGTGCATCGTGCCCCTGGTGCAGAGCCTCGTGACACTGCTGCAAGGCCTGCACCGCCCGCAGTTGTGCCGGATCGGCGACAAAACCTCGGGTCTGCACAGCATCCTGATAAGCGCTGAGGGGAGAATCGAAAGGCATCGGGCAGGGACTTCCTGGCAAAGGGCCCGCAGTATGCCACGGCCGCCTGGCACTGAGCCTGCGCGGGGCGCCGCGACTGATGGGCAGCCAGGCCTAGCTTCGGCGCTTGTGCGGGGTGAAGCGCCCCGCTTCCTCTTCCTGCATCTGCTTGCGCCAGGCCCGCAGCCAATCGCTGCGCCGTCCTGGATAAGGCTCGCCCGGCTCCGTGGCAGCGGCCACCCGATCGGTGCGAAAGGTCCGATAGGCCCCACGCAACTCGCACCAGGCGACGATCACCCTGACCTCGTCCATAAACCCCAGGGCCAACGGCCAGATCAGCCGCTGGCTGGGACTGTTGTTGGCGTCGGCGTAGTCGATGTGCAGCTTGGCTTGCTGGCGAATGGCCTGGCGAAAGACATTCAGCGGCACCGGGTTGTCCGGGTACTTACTGGTGGGTGGCCCAGCGAGGATGGTCGGGTTGCGCAAGGCGTCCTGGGCCGCCGGAGCCAGCACCGCGGCAATCTTGGCCAGGGCATCGGCTGCCGCCTTGCCCAGCACCTCGTCGCCACGTTGGTCGACGTAGCGCAGGCCAAGAACGATGGCTTCGATTTCCTCGGTGTTGAACATCAGCGGCGGCAGGAACAGCCCGCTGCGCAGCACATAGCCAACCCCGGCTTCGCCGTAGACCGGTGCACCCAGGGCGCTGAGCTCGGCAATGTCCCGATACACCGTGCGCTCAGAAACCTCCAGCTCCCGGGCCAGGGCGCTGGCGGTCACGGGCCGGCTTTTGCCCCGCAACACTTGCAGCAAGGTGAGTAAACGACTGGTACGCGACACGCTGGGCCACTCCACGGGCTGGAGCGCAGAAGATTACCAGAGGCCCCTGTCAGAAACTGTCAGGAGCCGCTGCCCAGGCGTACAGGTTTCAGCTGCCGGTGCGGATCTTGTTCCACAAGCGCGTGCGGATGCGGTCGATGTTCAGCGGCATGGCTTCCAGGGCGAACAGCTTGTCCATCATCTGCGGGCTGGGGTAGACCTTGGTGTCGTTCTTGATCGCCGGGTCGATCAGCCCGTCGGCTTGCTGGTTGCCATTGGCGTAATGCACATGGTTGCTGATGCCGGCCATCACCTCGGGGCGCAGCAGGTAGTTCATGAAGGCGTAACCGGCCTTTTCATCCGGCGCGTCAGCGGGCATGGCCACCATGTCGAACCAGATCGCCGCGCCCTCCTTGGGAATCGAATAGCCGATTTCCACGCCGTTGTTCGCTTCCCTGGCCCGGCTTTCGGCCTGCAGGATGTCCCCCGAGAACCCCACCGCCACGCAAATATCGCCATTGGCCAAGTCACTGGTGTACTTGGAGGAATGGAAGTAGCTGACATAAGGCCGGACCTTCATCAACAGCGCCTCGGCCTTTTTGTAATCGGCCGGGTCCTTGCTGTGGTGCGGCAGGCCCAGATAATTCAGGGCCGCGGGCAGCAGTTCAGGACCGTTGTCGAGGATCGCCACCCCACACTTCTTCAGCTTCTCCATGTTCTCGGGCTTGAAGATCAGGTCCCAGGAATCCACCGGCGCGTTGTCCCCCAGCACCGCCTTGACCTTGGCCAGGTTGTAGCCGATGCCGGTGCTGCCCCACAGATAAGGAAAGCCGTGTTCGTTGCCCGGGTCGTTGCCCTGCAGGGCCTTGAGCAACACCGGGTTGAGGTTCTTCCAGTTGGGCAACTGGCTCTTGTCGAGTTTTTTCAGGGCGCCGCCCTGGATCTGCCGGGCCATGAAGTGGTTGGACGGAAACACCACGTCGTAGCCGGATTTACCCGTCATCAACTTGCCGTCCAGGGTCTCGTTGCTGTCGTACACGTCATAGCTGGCCAGGATGCCGGTGTCTTTCTCGAAGTTCTTCAGGGTGTCGGGGGCAATGTAGTCCGACCAGTTGTAGATCTTCACCGTCTCGGCGGCCTGGCTGATGGCGGCCACCAGCATCAAAGGGGCAAACCACACACTTGCTGGAGTCTTGCGGATCATGGGATCGATTCCTGTAGGGGTTGTTGTTATTGGCAGGCAATCAAAGGATCGAAAAGTCAGAAAATCAGCACGTAGGTCTTGCGGACGGTCTCATGGATGTCCCAGATCCCGGTGCTGTTGGCCGACAACATCAGTGCGTCGCCGGCTTGTATGTGCAGGGGCTCGCCATGGTCCGGGGTAAAGGTGCAACGGCCCTGGATGAAGTGGCAGAACTCCTGGGCGGTGATCTGCCGCCGCCAGCGGCCCGGGGTGCATTCCCAGATGCCGGTTTCGACGCCATCGTCGCGTTCGACACAGGTCACCGAGGTGACCGCCACGGGCGTGCCCAGGGGCACGGCCACCGGAGTCGAATCATCGAGGGCAACCGTGGCGGTGTTCTTGAATTGAGTGATGCTCATGGGGCTACCTTGGGTTGAGGGTGTTCAGTGCATGAAGCCTTCCATGAACGCCGCCAGCCGAGTGGCCAGGGAGCGCCGCCAGGGGGCCGTGGCCGGGTTGGCCAGGGTCTGGTCCTCATGGACAAAGCTGCGAATGATCGCGTTGTAACCCAGCCAGCGGCACGGTTCCGGCTCCCAGGCCCGCAAGGCGTCGAGGCCGCGCTCGGCCAGGACCCAGGGCTGCTGCACCAGCGAGGTGTCGCGCTGCAGGATCAGGTCGGCCAGGGTCCGCCCGCCGAGGTTGCTGGCGCCCACCCCTTCACCGCCGTAGCCGCCGGACAAGGCAATGCCCTGGCGCCGGTCACACAGCATGTGCGGCTTGAAGGCCCGGGACATGCCCAGGTTGCCGCCCCAGGAATGGCTGATGCGCACGTGTTTGAGCTGGGGGAACAGCTCGCTGAACAGATAGCGGCGCAATTCGACCTCTTGCTCGGTGAGGGCGAAGTCATGGCGCAGTCGACCGGCGAATCGGTAACCGCCACGGGCACCGAACACCAGGCGATTGTCGGCGCTGCGCTGGCCGTAGGTGACCTGCCGGCTGCTCTCGCTGAACGCCTGGCCCTGGCTCAGGCCAATCTCGTCCCAGGTGGCGTCCGACAGTGGCTCGGTGGCCACCAACAGGCTCTGCACCGGCAATTGATAACGCCCCAGGGGCGGCAGGGTCACCGAATAGCCCTCCACCGCCGGCACTACCCAGTGGCTGCGCACTTGGGCCTTGGCCGTGCGCAGGTGGCCGGGCTGCCAGTCGGTCACCGGGCTGTTTTCATAGATCGTCACCCCCAGGCGCTCCACCGCCCGGGCCAGGCCACGCACCAGCTTGGCCGGCTGCAGGGTTGCGCAATGGGGGGAATGGATGCCGCCATAGGGCTTGGCCACGCGAATCTGTTGCACCAGTTGCTCGGGGCTGAGCCAGCGGTAATCGTTTTCGTCGAGCCCCTGGGCATAGAGGTGGTCCAGGTAGGCACGCAGGCTGGCTTCCTGCTCGGGGTAACGGGCGGCACAGTACAGCACCCCGCTTTTCCGGTAATCGCAGTCGATGCCCTCACGCTCGAGGACGGTGGCCACTTCATCGGGAATGCCATGCAACAGGTCGAAAGACGCTCGGCGCTGCTCGGGCGGCAGGCCGGCCAGCAGCCGATCTTCCCCCAGCAGGTTGCCCATCAGCCAACCGCCATTACGCCCCGACGCACCAAAACCGGCCGTCTGGGCCTCGATGATCGCCACCTTGAGCTGGGGCGCCTGGCGCTTGAGGTAGTAAGCGGTCCACAGCCCGGTGTAACCGGCACCGATGATCGCCACGTCGACTTCGAGATCCTGCTCCAGGGACGGCCGCGCCAGCAGCGGCTCGTCGAGCTGATCCATCCACAAACTGATAGTGCGCCACGCTGGCATGCCAAGACTCCGCCATCCGAACTTCGATGAGGGCGATCCTAGTGGCTGGGCTCAGGCGCTGTCTTGCGCGCGTGCCCGCAAAGAAATTTGTTTGGCGTAGGCCCGGGGCGACAGGCCGGTGTGCTGGCGAAAACAGCTGTAGAACGCCGACAGGGAGTTGAAACCGGCGGCAAAGGCCAGCTCGTCGACCTTTACCGGGGGCACGGCCTGGTCCAGGGCCGCCAGCAAATGCTGCAGGCGCGCCTGATTGACGTAGCGGTAGAAGCTCTGCCCCAGCACTTGGTTGAGCAGGTAGGAAATCTGATTGCGGCTGTAGCCGCACTCCCTGGCCACCCGCTGCAAGTCCAGTTGCGGGTCGAGGTAGGGTTGCTGGCGCTGGAAGTACTGCTGCAGGTCCTCGGCCATAAAGCTCAACTGCCGAGGCGACAGCCCCAGGCGACTGGCCGCCGGGCGCAGGCTCTGGCCACCCTGGCTGGCCGGGGTTTCACGCACTAGGGAGGCATATTCGTTGACCCGCCAGATCAGCCCATCACGCACGGTTATGGCTTCACTGGCGCGAAATGACACCAGCCCCTGTCCGCCGCGCAGGGTGACCTGGTACTGGATAAAGGCCGTGTCGCCGTCCACCCGGATACGGTCGCTGTGCTCCAGGGCCTCTTCCGGGTCCCGGGGCATGCTGTTGGCCACGTAGTCACGCAGCTCATCCAGGCCCAGGACGCGGTTCTGGAAGAAGTCGTGGTACTGGATCTCGGGGTGGTACAGCGCCATCACCCCATCCAGGTCACGGTGCTTCCAGCACAGGTGATAACGCAGCACCGTCTCGCCGGTGGCCTGGGTTTGCAGCGGGCCATCATCTGGAGCAGGCATAGGGTTCTCAAACGAAGAAAAACAAAGCTTGCCGCAAGTGACGGGGCCGCTTCAATGGTCAACACCGGGAGTGGGGGGCAGCGGATTGAGGCTTGCAGGAAACCAAGCCATGACCTGCGTCATAAATCGGCAAAAGAACCGCCGGACGGTGCAAAAAAAACCACTGCCTGTCACACGCCGATGCTACTTTTAAAAACTCAACAGGTTGGGTCAGCGAGGGCCCTTCCGTACCTACCGCGAGCAAAAGGAAGCGCTCAATGAACCAGGTGGGCCAGCCGATGAACCGATTCTCCGCCAGCAAAGTCACCTTTCCCAACGCCTGCCAGCTAATGCGCTGGCATTTTCACCCGATGGGCTTCGAAGCCAGCATGGACGCGCCCGGCAGCATGATTGCCCGGCTCTTCGACCGCGCCAGTGGTGAAACCATGATTGCCATTGCCGGCATTCCCTGCGCCACGGTGATGAACGCCAGTGACGTGGAGCGCATCATCGAAGCGGTAGAAGACGAGCTGGAATCCTTGATGCCGTCCTCGGCACTCAAAGCCTAGTAACCCTTCCCCTCGCCGGTTCGCCGGCGCCTGCTGGTGACTGGCTCACCCTTGGGCTCATGCCCGCCGATCGACAAAAAATGCCTTGCCCTTGGGCACTCGCTCCGAGGCCCGTGGGCCATTTGCGGCCTGGGGCTCCTGAGGCTCCACATACCAGTAGCAATGGGTGACTGCCCGGGTGATGCCCACATAGGCCAACCGCAGGATCTCGTCCTTCTGCGCCGCGTCATAGGGCTCGGCGTCGCCGTCCTTGCCCAGGCCCGCCATGCGGTAGACCTGGTTTTTATAGGGCGAACGGGTCAGGTGCTGGCAATCCCCCAGCAGGAACACCGCGTCCGCCTGCAGGCCCTTGGCGCTGTGAAAAGTCAGCTGCTTGAGCCGTCGCTGGCCAAACGGCAAGCTAGAATCAACATTAACTATTTGTGAAATATTGTTTTCAATCAATAACTTATCGACACTTTTTCGATAGAGAATCAAGATTGAATCGCCGCGACGATAATGCTCTTCCAGGCGCTGGGCCAGGTCTTGCTCATCACGATTCAAAACCTGCACCGGCACTGGCTCACGCGGCTCACCGGCCGCCTTGGCCTTCTTCCCGGCAATCGCCGGGGCCGCGCGGACGATATGTTCCGCCGCGTCGATGATGTGCTGATGGCTGCGGTAGTTGTCGCTGAGCATGACCCGGGTGGTGGCCGGCGACGGGAACTCCTGATTGAACTCCATGAAGTACTTCGGCGAACTGCCCCGCCAGCCATAGATCGATTGCCAGTCATCGCCCACGCAGAGCAAGGACGAATGCTGGGCCCGATGCCCCGCGTGCAGGGCTGGGCCGCGCCGGCGGATTTCCCCCAGGCAGGCGCGGATCCAGGAGACGATCTGCGGCGAAACGTCCTGGAACTCGTCGATCATCAGGTGCGACAGCGGCCGCAGGCGCTCATCACTGAGCAGCCTGAGGTTCTCCGGCGAGTGCTCGCTGAACAGGGCAAACATGCGGTTGTAAGTCATGATCGGCGGCGACTGGTCCAGCAGATGGTCTTCCAGGGCCCGCCAGAACAGGCTCAGGGCCTCGAAGAAAAACCGGTCCGGGTCATCCTTGGAGAAACTCATGCGCCCGACCGCATCACAGACATCCAGCCCCAGGTTCTCGATAAACCCGGCCGCCGCCACAAAAGCGTCCAGCAACGGCACCGACGCCAACTCACCCTTGACCTTGTAGTCGAAGCCCGGCCCGGCACTGGCGTCGCCCGCCATGGAGGCCAGAACGCGCGTGGATGAATCGTAACTATCAAGCCAAATCAATGGCTTATGACAGAAAGCTTGAAACAGGGTGCGCTTTACAGCCCATTCCGCCCGCACCGTCAGCTTGGCATTGGGTCGGCTGACCTGGGGGTTTTCTCGCGGGTCGAACCCAAGCACCACCCAGGCGTCCAACTCCGGGGCGTAGCCGTGGCAATGAAAGCGTGCGCCGTTGATTTCCAAAGGTTGGCGATTGGGCTCAATGCCCTTGATCGGCCAGGCACCGGCGCGAAACCACAGGTCCTCGACCGCATCACACAGTTCTTCGTCGCGCTTGGCGGCCAGTTCGGTGACGGCCATGCGCTTCTGCACATCCGGGTGATCGCGCTCCAGTTCTTTAAGCAGCAAGGCCTGGCGCAACAGCGGCTTGATCGCCTCGCGAAAACGCGGGTCGCGGCCCTGCAGCGCGTGATAGCAGGCGTTCAGGTGCTTGCGCTGGGCGTCATTGATGCGCAGGTCGAACGGGTTGCTGTCCACCTCCTCTTCACCGGACGCTGCACGCTCACTGAGGTTCTCGAACGCCTGCAAACGCTCGAAGCCCGGCAGGCTGCGGACCATGGGCAAGATCCTCGAATGGAAGGTGCGCACCACGTCGCGGGCGTCCTTGAGGCTCAATGCCCGACCCCAGAGGCCAAACACCTCCAGCAGCTTATTGATGAAGTCCTTGCGCGACTCGCGGGTGAAGGTCACCACCGTCAGGCAGTCGAGCTCAAAACCCAGGTAATGGGTCAGCAACAGGATGCGCAGCACCAGAGAGGTAGACTTCCCTGCACCTGCCCCGGCGATCACCGAGGTTGACGGCGTATCGCTGAAGATCATCTTCCATTGCGCGGTGCTGGGTTGAGCATGGGCCGGCAGCAGCCGCGCGACATCGGCCTTGATGCGTTTTTTCAGCTCAGGCGTCAGAGGCAGGCGCCAGTCGTCGAACAGTTTGTCGTCCACCCCCGGTGGGCGATGCTCGGTGTTGCGGCTGTCACGGATCAACAGCACCTGGCGGCCTTCCTCCAGCCCCTCGAGCTTGCCTTCCTTATAGCCGTAGTCCACCCCAGCGGTGTGCCCGCTGCGAAAGCCATCGGCCTGCCCATGCAGCCAGGACGCCCGGTGCTGGGCCCGCAGGCGGTTGAGGCCATGGCCAAAAAAACGAGCGGCCAGGCGCTTGAGCAGCGGCATCTCGGCCAGGGGCAGAAGTTCGGGCGGAAGATCGGGGGTGTGTTGCGGCACGCTGACTCCAGGGTGTGAGGCGGTGTGGGCTATGGTCGCGGCATTTTCCGTCGATATCCAGCCAATTGCTTACAGGTCATTAACTTAAGGGATGAAGTGAAGGTTGCACAGTAGGAAATCCCAGGCAAAAACATCCAATTATTTGATTGAAATCCAGCATTTTTTGCGCTTTTTATCGATAGGTGATCCGAGGAAGATGCACGTCATCAACCGGGGTTATGCAGTGGGCGGCCCGAACATCGCGCCCCCTCTGACACCCCCTCAAGAGGATACGACCATGCTTGAACTCAGACCTTTCGCCTCGCTGGGCGGCGCTCACCACGGCTGGTTGGATGCCCATCACCACTTTTCGTTCGCCGAGTACCACGACCCCAAACGCATGAACTGGGGCAACCTGCGGGTCTGGAACGATGACGTGATCGCCCCCGGCAGTGGCTTCCCCCAACACCCCCACCGGGACATGGAAATCATTACGTATGTCCGTGAGGGGGCCATTACCCACCGCGACAACCTGGGCAACGAGGGCCGCACCGAAGCCGGCGATGTGCAGGTGATGAGCGCCGGCACCGGGATCGCCCACAGCGAATACAACCTGGAAAACGCAGCGACCAAGATCTTCCAGATCTGGATCATCCCCAATCAGGCTGGTGCAGCCCCGTCCTGGGGCGCCAAACCCTTCCCCAAAGGCCAGCGCGAGGGTTTTGTGACCCTGGCCAGCGGCAAGGACGGCGACGACCAGAGCCTGCGTATTCGCGCCGATGCACGGTTGGTGGCGGCTAACCTGAAGGCTGGCGAGTCGGCAGAGTACTCACTGGACAGCGGGCGTCGCGCGTACCTGGTGCCAGCCACCGGGGCGATTGAAGTCAATGGCTTGCGTGCACAAGCTCGAGACGGCATTGCCGTAGCGGATGAGCACGTGTTGCGGGTCACGGCCCTGGAAGACAGTGAAATCGTCCTGGTAGACCTGGCCTAACGCCTGGGCACCAGCGCAAAAAAAAGGGGCGACCACTTGGTCGCCCCTTTTTCATGCCTTGCGGATCAACTGATGGCGCCATCTACCAAGGTCTGGGCTTCCTGCACCAGCTGCTTGAGGTGGTCGTCACCGATAAAGCTCTCGGCGTAAATCTTGTAGATGTCCTCGGTGCCCGAAGGACGCGCCGCGAACCAACCGTTCTGAGTCATGACTTTAAGGCCGCCAATTGCCTGGTCGTTGCCCGGTGCGTGGCTGAGGATGGCCTCGATCTTCTCGCCGGCCAACTGAGTCGAGGTCACCTGATCCGGCGACAGTTTGCTGAGCAGGGCTTTCTGCTGCGGGTTGCCTTGGCGTCCACCCGTACCGAGAACGGCTCGCCCAGTTCGTCACACAGGCCGCGATAGGCCTGGCTTGGGTCGCGACCGGTGCGCGCGGTCATTTCTGCCGCCAGCAAGGCCGGGATCAAGCCGTCCTTGTCGGTGCTCCAGACGCCGCCGTCCTTGCGCAGGAAGGACGCGCCGGCGCTTTCTTCACCGCCAAAGCCCAGGGAGCCGTCGAACAGACCGTCGGCAAACCACTTGAAGCCCACCGGCACTTCGTACAGGCGACGGCCCAGGCGCGCTGCCACCCGATCGATCAGGCCGCTGCTGACCACGGTCTTGCCGACGGCCGCGTCCGCGCGCCACTGCGGACGGTTCTGGAACAGGTAATCGATGGACACGGCCAGGTAATTGTTCGGTGCCAACAGGCCACCGGACGGCGTGACGATGCCGTGGCGGTCATGGTCCGGGTCGCAGGCAAAGGCAACGTCGAAACGCTGCTTCAGGCCGATGAGGCCCTGCATGGCGTAGCTGGAGGATGGGTCCATGCGGATCTGCCCATCCCAATCCACGGACATGAAGCGGAAGGTCGCATCGACCTCCTTGTTGACCACTTCCAGGTCCAGGCGGTAATGCTCGGCAATTGCCGACCAGTAGCGCACGCCCGCGCCACCCAGCGGGTCCACGCCCAGGCGCAGCTTGGCGTTACGAATGGCGTCCAGATCGATCACGTTGATCAGGTCGGCCACGTAGGTGTTGAGGTAGTCATGACGGTGAGTGGTGTCGGCTTTCAGCGCTTGCTCGTAGCTGATGCGCTTGACCCCGGCCAGCTTGGCCGCCAGCAGTTCGTTGGCCTTAGCTTCGATCCACTTGGTGATGTGGGTGTCGGCCGGGCCACCGTTGGTGGGGTTGTACTTGTAGCCGCCGCTTTGTGGCGGGTTGTGGGACGGGGTAATGACAATCCCGTCCGCCAGGCCCGACGTGCGGCCGCGGTTGTAGCCAATAATGGCGTGGGAGATAGCTGGCGTCGGGGTGTATTCATCACCGGTGGCGATCATCACCGTCACGCCATTGGCCGCCAGCACTTCCAGGGCGCTGGCGCCCGCCGGGGTAGACAGTGCATGGGTGTCGATGCCGACAAACAACGGGCCGTTTATACCCTGGGATTCGCGATACAGGCAGATGGCCTGGCTGATAGCCAGGACGTGCCATTCGTTGAAACTCAGATCGAACGAGCTGCCACGGTGCCCGGAGGTGCCAAAGGCGACGCGCTGGGTCGACACCGAGGCGTCGGGTTGGCCGGTGTAATAGGCCGTCACCAGTCGCGGGATATCGACCAACAATTCAGCCGGTGCCGGTTTGCCCGCAAAAGGACTGAGAGTCATGCAAAACCTCTGGAGAAAGGATGGTTCGGGAATGCTGCGCAGTTTACTGGCACTTTGACCGTAGCGCGATGGGATCTATCCGCCCTCCTCCAAGAGAATTACTGCATGCGAAAAGGCTGATCTGCAGACACGTCTCAACCGCCAGGCGGGTGCTGCGCGGCAGGTCGATGCTGATGGAAAAGACAGGAACAGAACAACGGCAGGTATAAACAAAAAGCCAGGATTCGTGGGGAACGAACCCTGGCTCTGGGGTCAGGCCGGATCGACCAGCAACGCCACCCGCTCACGGCAAGGACACTCGTCCATGTAACGGTGGGCTTCGACAAATTCGCCGAAGGGGAAGACCCGGGTCTTCAGCGGCACCAACACACGGTCAGCGGTCAACTGGTTGATGTCACGCAGGGCCCGTTGCAGCGCCACCTGGTCCTGGATGATGCCCAGCTCCGGCTTGCCGGTGAAGTTGCCGATGCAGTGCACGAAGAACTGGATGTTCTTCTGGAACGCTGCACAGGCCGGAAACGGCGTCTGGTTGCCGCCCTGCAAGCCGTACAACACCAGGCTGCCACGGGGCGCCAGCACATCGCCGAGCATGGACATCTGCGGGCCGCCCAGGCCGTCGAACACCACGTCCACGCCACGGTTGTCAGTGAGCTTGTTGATTTGCATCAGCAAGTCCTGCTCCTCGGTGACGATGACCTTCTCGGCCCCCAGGGACAGCAGATACTCACGCTCTTCAGCAGTCTTGGTGGCCGCAATCACCCGCACACCCAAAGCCTTGCCCAACTGGACAAACGATGGGCCGGCGCAATGGCTGGCGTCGGTGACCAGGGCAAACTGCCCGGGCTTGACCCGCGCCAGATCGACGTAGGCGAAGTAAGCAATCAGCAGCGGCGTGTAATGCACGCTGGCTTCGATGGGGCTGAGGACGTCTGGGTAACGGGTCAATGCCGAACGGGGCAGGAGAATCTGCTCGCCATAGACGGGGTAATCATTGGGGCTCTCAGCCGGAAAACTGGCGACCTTGTCACCCACGGCCAAATCTTCGATACCGTCACCTACCGCGGTGACCACACCGGCCATTTCATGCCCAAGGCCTGACGGCAAACGTGCATGGGACGACGCCAGATTCTGACGCCAGAGCACGTCGTACCAACTGATGCCAATCGCTTCGACTCGTACCTGCACTTCGCCTGGCGCAGGCAAAGCGGCCGCATGCTCTTCGCATTTGAGCACCTCGGCCGGACCAAACTTGTGAAAACGGATCGTGCGGGACATCGCAAACCTCGTCAAAGTAACCTCTAATGCGCTGAACTCTATCTGGGGTTTCTGAGCAAGACCATCAGTGGCTATTAATAGTCGACATGCCTGTCATTGATTCCGCTGGCCTTGAACGCCCGCATATATAAGGGCTAGAGCAAAGCAGCGGGCTCAGGAAAAATAATTAGCCGGTGCAGAGTACCAGCCTTTGCCCGTAAGATTCACGCCGGCCATTGTTCCCATATGGTCGTTCCCGTCAAGTTCGCTGACTCTGCCAGGACTCCAGATGAATCGTAATGACCTGCGTCGTGTCGACCTGAATCTGCTGATCGTGTTCGAAACGCTGATGCATGAGCGCAGTGTGACCCGCGCCGCCGAGAAATTGTTCCTCGGCCAGCCGGCCATCAGTGCGGCGCTGTCACGCCTGCGCAACCTGTTCGACGACCCGTTGTTCGTGCGTACCGGGCGCAGCATGGAGCCCTCGGCCCGGGCGGTGGAAATCTTCGCGCTGCTCTCCCCGGCCCTGGATTCGATTTCCACCGCCGTGAGCCGCGCCGCTGAATTCGACCCGGCCACCAGCACCGCCGTGTTCCGCATCGGCCTGTCCGATGATGTCGAGTTCGCCCTGCTGCCCATGCTGCTCAAGCGCCTGCGAGCCGAAGCACCGGGCATCGTCCTGGTGATACGCCGGGCCAACTACCTGTTGATGCCGGCCCTGCTGGCCTCGGGTGAGATCTCCATTGGCGTCAGTTACACCGCCGACCTGCCGGCCAACGCCAAGCGCAAACTGCTGCGCATGAGCCAGCCCAAACTGCTGCGCGCCGACACCGTACCCGGCGCCCTGAGCCTGGACGACTTCTGCGCCCGCCCCCATGCCCTGGTGTCGTTCGCCGGGGACTTGAGCGGGTTTATCGACGAGGAACTGGAAAAACTCGGACGCAAGCGCCACGTGGTCCTGGCAGTGCCCCAGTTCAACGGCTTGAGCACCCTGCTCGCAGGCACCGACATCCTCGCCACCGTCCCGGACTACACCGCCGACGCCCTCACCGCCGCCGGCGCGTCCGCGCCGAAGACCCGCCATTGCCAGTGCGCAGTTTCGAACTGCACATGGCCTGGCGCGGCTCTCAGGATAATGACCCAGGGGAACGTTGGTTGCGGTCGCGGATTCAGATGTTCTTCGGGACCCGATAGTCTGTAATGGAATTCCACTAAATTCCATAAAGCTGTTATATAACAACAACTTATTTTTAATATCAGTCTACTGCCGCCTGTCTAAATCCAATGGATTCCAGAACTCATGGGGGCATAATTGGGGGCAAATTTCGGTTCCTTAAAAAAGGATGCCCCCACCGATGCCCCCAGATAATGCGGTTGTTTTCAAAAGAAAACTCAGCGATGCCTTGATCCGCTCGCTGACCGAACCCGGCAAACACGCTGACGGCGAAGTCCCTGGTCTCTACTTGGAGGTGAGGGCGTCGAGCAAGGCCGGCAAATCCCCTTCCAAGTTCTGGCGCTTGAAGTATCGGCTGCATGGCAAGGAAAACCGCTTCTCGATCGGCGCTTACCCCGATATCGGCCTGAAGGAGGCTCGCGACATTGCTCGCGGCGCGCGGCGCGACGTGGCTAATCACACCGCCCCGCTCAAGGCCAAGACCGCAAAAATCGAGGCACAGTTGCTCAATGAAGAGCGCACCTTCGCGTACGTGGCCGAGCAATGGTTGTCATTCAAGTCGGCCGAACTGGTGACCAAATCCATCTCGGGGTTTAACGGAGCGCTGAACAACCACATCTTGCCCGCGATTGGTAAAAAACCGGTTAGCGAGATCAAGCTGGAGCACATCACCACGATCATTACGGAGTTGCGCCGCCAGCGCACCATGGCCATGGCCCGGCGCGTGCGTACCATCATCCGTGCCGTCCTGGGCTTTGCCGAGGGTCGCGGATGGGTGGAACGCAATGTGGCGCTTAGTAACATTGAGGAGTTGAAAATTCGCCATGTCGTGACCAGCAACCCAGCGATCGAAAGGCCTGCGGACCTGGGTAGGTTTCTTCTACGCCTGGATGACTGCAACGACGGCAGCGTTGCCACCGCGATGCGTCTGCTGGTGATGTTGCCGGTCCGCCCTGGCGAACTCGTACAGATGCGCTGGGAAGACGTCGACCTGGTCGGCGCCGATTGGCGTTATGTGGTGAGCAAGACCAAGCATCTCGACAAGAGCAAACACATCGTGCCGCTGCCCGAGCAAGCCCTTATCTTATTGCGCGAGTTACTTAAAACACGCGTAGTGGATGCAGAGGGCAAGGGCTGGGTGTTCGTCTCGCAGGTCTATCCGGGACGTCCCATAAACCCGACCTCAATGCTCAAGTCCTTTCAGCGTATTTGGCCTGAGTACAACATCACCGCGCATGGCTTTCGCGCTACCTATCGGACCATTGCCCATGAGCACTTGGGTATTGATCCAATCGTGCTCGAACTGTCTTTATCTCATCGGATGCCGGGGGCTCTTGGGGCTGTCTACGCGCGCGCCCAATTGCTGGCGCAGCGCAGGGAAGCGGCTCAACAATGGGCTGACTATTTAGATCAATTACGGCAAAACGCTGCGCTAATAACTCTTTGCGCGACACAATAATCCAGACAACCCGTCACCTATAGGCTGGCCTCGCGCGATATGAACAGTAGTCACATAGTCCCCCAATGCCTCCTTCCGACGCTTGTAGCGCGGATGAGATTGATAGCCAGCATGTCATTCTCCTGTGAGGTGCGCTTCATGGGCAGATTGAGCTTTCCTGCATATCAATCGCCGCAACGGCGCTTGCGCCAGCAATTCAACCGCTACGCCTGCCCGTTGCGTTATCGCCCTACTCTCCTTGATGACAAGACTGCCACCCCGCATCTCGCACACCGTGATGCCAAGGTTATAAGCCGCAATTTTTTTCCTATAGGCGGGGTCCACCGCGCGCGGCATTCCGCGTTGAGCGTTCTTTAGCATACCGACTTCAAAGCCCGGCGACAGGCCGAAGGCGAGCCAGCCCCAACCGAATAGCAGCTACAACATCGCCCATTTCCATGGCAACACCACAGCTAGAACAACAAACGCCAATGGCCGACATGCGTCGCAGCGCCAACGACCAGCGTAGCTGGGCAGCCTAACGCCAGCCGTAAAGGAAAACGAGCAAGCGTGCCGAGTTTTGCCTCAAGCAGGAGCAAGCCATCGCACAATCCCCATACGAGGACTAGATACCATTGCGCAACTTAATCATAATATTATTCATTTAGGCCAAAGTTAAGCCTCATTGGAGCTCCATTAACGTTATGGCAAGCATCTGCATCGCTGATCAGACCGAAACCAGGGATTTCGACAACGTGCCCCGTCCTATTGTAGCTCTTAGAGCCGCCGCCGTAGCAGAGAACTGGGAACATGCGACGCATCGGCATCGTAAAGCACAACTGCTCTACTCCGTCCGAGGCGTGCTCAATTGCGAGGTAGAAGACGGCGTTTGGATTGTGCCGCCGCAATGCGCTGTATGGATACCAGGAGATTTGCCTCACTCTGTATGGGGCTCGGGTGAAACTGAATGTTATTGCTTGTTCGTAGAGCCCGATGCCACATCGGATCTGCTGGAAAAATGCTGCACGATTTCGGTGTCGCCATTGCTACGTGAACTGCTATTGAGGGTGGCTGGCCTTCCCGAGTTGTACGCACTCGGGGGTCGCGAGGATCGGCTCGTTGCCACATTGCTGGATGAGTTGGTGACTGCTCCCGCGGAAGACCTACACCTGCCGATGCCACGTGATCTAAGGTTGCGCCACCTCGCGGAATTGCTGTTAATCGATCCCACGGATAAAACATCAAAGAGCAACTGGGCTGTTCGCATCGGCATGAGCGAGCGGAGTATGAGCAGGCTTCTCATGTCCGAGGTCGGCATGAGCTTTGGACGCTGGCGTCGGCAGCTGCACGTGATCCTTGCACTCCAACGCCTAACCGACGGTGAAAGCGTGCAAGCGGTAGCCTTGGATTTGGGCTACGAAAACCCCAGCGGATTCATCACCATGTTCCGAAAGGCGGTAGGAAAGCCGCCAGCAAGGTACCTATCCGAGAGAACTACCGACACGGACAGTGCGGCCTTGCGCGGCATTGTCCTTTCCGATCAAAAATCGCCTTGACCGGAATGGATTAGCAGCCTGGGAGAGTCGAAAGTCGCCCATCAAAAAAATGGCCTGAATGAATAATAAATTGGCTTAACTTCGCCATCGTGATTACGGCATTCATCGTTAAATATTGCATCTAAATACAAATGAGTATTGTTTGATGCCGATTTTTTTTACGACTTATGAGTTCCGTTGCCAAGCCTCCAGGCTTGCACCTCAGGCTGTACACGCTTTTTCGGCCAGGGCGTGCAAAGAACCGTGGAAGAGCGCGCCAAGTTCCATACTGAGCTCGGCAATTGCGACGGTAATTTTAATGAGCGCTCAGGGCGCATTTGCCCAAGAATCAAAAGAGGTCCAAGGCTCGGACGGCACAGCAGCGGCTCAAGAGACAATGACGTTGCCGGAACTCACGGTGACGGGCCGAAGCGATGAATCTACGACTGAAGGCACGAGGTCCTACACCACAGGTCAAAGCGCGGCTGCGACCCGTCTGCCTCTGTCGTTGCGTGAAACGCCACAATCGGTGACGGTCATAACCCGCCAGCGGATGGACGACCAGCAACTGAACTCTGTCAAGGACGTGCTGGAAAACAGTACCGGGATCTCCTCAAGAACCAACGACACCGAACGGGTGAGCTTCTATTCACGGGGCTTTCAGATTGACAGCTTCCAGTTCGACGGCATCCCGACATCATATTTTGAGGGAACGAGCTTCCTGGATACTGCGTTCTACGACCGCATCGAGATCGTACGCGGCGCCACCGGCCTGCTGACCGGCGCGGGCAATCCATCTGCGTCGGTGAACCTGGTGCGCAAGCGCCCGACCCGCGAGTTTTCAGCCTCCGCATCTGTCAGCGCCGGCTCCTGGGACAACTACCGGGGCGTCGCCGATCTATCCACGCCGCTGACCGAAGACGGCCGTATTCGTGCACGACTGGTGGGCGTCCAGCACGACCGACATTCCTACCTGGATCGCTATCAGCAGAAAAAAGATGCCTTCTACGGCGTCATCGAGGCGGACCTCACGCCGGACACGACCTTCAGCTTAGGCTACGACTACCAGGACATCCGGGCCGATGGCACGACCTGGGGTGGCATGCCGATTTGGTTCAGTGACGGCTCCCGAGCCAACTGGTCGCGCTCGAAGTCCTTGGCCGCCGACTGGAGCGGCTGGGACAACTCGTTGAAGACGACCTTTTCCAGTATTGAGCACCATTTCGACAATGACTGGACAGTACGCGCTGTGTTCACGCATCAGGAGACCGACTCAGACGCGAAGCTGTTCAGCGGCTCCGGCTACCCGGATCGCGTAACCGGCCAGGGCCTGTTTCCGGTGGGGCTGGCGAGCAAGACCGATACACGTCAAAACAGCTTTGACGCAATGGCATCCGGTCCATTCCAGCTTTTCGATCGCCGACACGAACTGGTGGTGGGTGTCATGGGATCGAAGCGAACATCCAACCAGGACAGCACCGGTTTTGTCTTTGGGCGCACCCCACTGGGCAGCATCTATGACTGGCGTGGTAATTATCCTGAACTGGATTTCGCCGCAGCGGGCTACACGCCAACCAACATCACGACCAAGCAAAGCGGCATCTATAGCGCGGCGCGCTTCTCACTGGCCGATCCATTGAAGCTCATCATCGGCGGACGGTTCAGCAACTACGAGATTGATCAGGACACCGACGGCGCACAATTCCATTACAAAAAAAACGGTGAGTTCACACCTTATGCTGGGCTGATCTACGACATCAACGGCACCTACTCGGTCTACGCGAGCTACACAGAGATCTTCAATCCGCAGACCTATCGCGATCGAGATGGCAACGTGCTCAAACCCACGACGGGCAGGAACAAAGAGATTGGCCTGAAGGGCGAATATCTTGACGGGCGTCTGAATGCGTCGGTTTCGTTGTTCGAGACACGATTGGATAACCTGGGCCAGATCGATGCGGGGCAGATCCTTTCCGATGGCACCCAGGCCTATTACGGCGCTAGCGGGACCAAGTCTCGTGGAATCGACGTGGACGTGCAGGGCGAGTTGATGCCGTACTGGAATCTCTACGCCGGAGTGTCTCACTTCACCGGATCCGATTCGTCGGATACGAGGCTAAGCAGCCAATTACCACGCACGACAGCGCGGCTGTTCACTACCTACCGGCTTCCCGGGGCATGGAACAAACTGACAGTGGGCGGCGGAGTTTCTTGGCAAAGCCGCTTTTACCAGTCCGCCACCAGCCCCAGCGGCGCGGTCACTGCCGAGCAGAAGCCCTACGCGCTGGCGTCGCTAATGGCGCGCTATGCCGCCACGGACAACATTGAACTGGCCGTCAACGTCAACAACCTGTTCGACAAGAAATACACCGTCATGAACGGCTTCTTCAATCAGATGTTGTATGGAGATCCTCGCAATGTGATGGCAACGGTCAGCGTCAAGTACTAGTCCAGCTACCCCCGTCAACTGCCTTCGTTAATGAGCAAGGATCTAACATGTCTTCTCCTCCCCAAAATACGAAAGCCGCCTTCCAAGGCGCGATCGTGAGCCACCATAAGAACAGGCCCGCGTTATTCTGGTTGACGACTGCCGTCGGCGCTGTGCTGTTTGTGACGCTCCAGTCCTTTTCCTATGTGAACGACTACGTGAAGGCGAACGGCACGACGCCCGCGATCACCTTCGACGCCGGCGCACTGTGGATGTTTTCTATCTTCTACGGCTGCTGGATCCTCACTGTCTTGCTCGCGTTGATCGGAACCATCCGATCCCAGTGGACTGTGCTAATCCTTGGTGGCCTTCTGGTTTTCGTGAACAGTTTTACTGGCGTGTTCGACGGGCTGCGCGATGGTGGGCACATCGCTTTCTCGGCGCTTTTCTTCATAACCCTTCCCGGCGTGTGCGCGTCGTGGCTACTTGGCGCCAACTCAAGCAAAAAGGAACGCATCATGTCGATGAATAGTTCGCAATTTCCTTTCGTTTGGATGAGTTTTGGGCAAAACCCCGGACAGGATTCGCAGAAGGACTTCGATGAATTCGACGCCAATCTCAAACGCGGGGAACCGTTCGTGCTCCTTAGCGATACCCCACCGACCGAAGGCCATGAGCACGCGCCTGAAGAGAAGAAGCGCACAGCGCTCTGGATGAAAAAGCACAAAGCCGAACTTCGCAAGCTGGTTCTAGCGATGATTATTGTTGAACCCAGCGCCGCAAAACGGCTGGGTTTCAAGGCCTTCGCCATTGTGTTCAGCAAGTTCTGGGGCTACCCCTTGCTGTTGGCGGCCTCTCGTGAAGAGGCTATGGACATCGCAGAAGGGCTGCTAGCCAGGCAAACCTCATCTGCAGCTGACGGCAACACCTTCAAGCACTGAGCAGGCGCGTATCAAATCCTTTCGATCGCGCGGAGCAGCCTGTGCTCACGCCTTTTCAGGCGAGCGCGTTCTGCATGAACTGCGCGTGATCCAAGCGCGATCTCCAACCTAAAAAAGAGGAAGCACCCCATGAGAGCAATGGTTTATTACGGTGCCGATGACATTCGCGTCGAAGAACGCCCTAAGCCGGACATCATCGAGGCCACGGATGCTGTCATCCGCATGAGCAAGACGACGATCTGCGGCACTGACCTGGGCATCTGGAAAGGCAAGAACCCCGAGATCGAGCAGATCGCCCAGGACCGCGACGGTATATTCAACGGCCGCATCCTCGGCCACGAGGGCATCGGCATCGTCGAGTCCGTCGGCGATTCGGTCAAGAACTTCAAGCCGGGCGACAAGGTCATCATTTCCTGCATCAGCCGATGCGGCACCTGCGAGAACTGCCAGAAACAGCTCTACTCCCATTGCCGCAATGGCGGCGGCTGGATCATGGGCTACATGATCGACGGCACCCAGGCCGACTACGTGCGCACGCCGTTCGCCGACAACTCGCTGTACCTGTTGCCCGAGGGGCTCAACGAAGACGCGGCCGTGCTGCTGTCAGATGCGCTACCCACCGCGCACGAGATAGGGGTGCAGAACGGCGACGTCAAGCCCGGGGACACCGTGGCGATCGTAGGCGCCGGGCCGGTCGGCATGGGCTGCCTGTTGACGGCACAGCTTTACTCCCCCAGCCAGATCATCATGATCGACATGGACGACAACCGCCTGGCACTGGCCAGGGAACTGGGGGCCACCCACGTCGTCAATTCCTCCAGAGAAGATGCCATCGCGCAGATCTTGGCGCTGACCGATGGCCGAGGCGTGGACTGCGCGATCGAAGCGGTGGGTATAGAGCCGACCTGGAACATCTGCCAGCACGTGGTCAAGGAAGGCGGCCACCTGGCCAACGTCGGTGTGCATGGCAACCCGGTGAGCTTCGCCATCGAAAAACTCTGGATTCGCAACCTGACCATCACAACAGGGCTTGTGAACGCCAACACCACCGGCATGCTGTTGAAGTCGTGTTGCTCCGGCAAGCTAGCAGTCGAGAAGATGGCGACACATCGATTCGACTTCGGCGAGATTGAAAAGGCCTACGACGTTTTCAAGCATGCGGCCGCCGAGAAAGCACTGAAGATAATTATCGACTATTGATCCCGTCAGGTGCGCGCTGTGTTCAGCACAATGTCGTCACTTCGGGATGGAAGACTATGGAATGAAGACGATGGGAAATAACGGCAAATCTATTCATGAGCAACTGGCCGGAGAAATTCCGCGGATCGCGATTGCCGGAGCGAGCGGCCGCGTCGGCGCCGTGCTGGTGTCAAGTTTGCGCAATGACCCGGTGGAGATCGTGGCACTGACCCGGAACCCTGACACAGGACGATTTCCGAATGGTGTCACTTTGGTGGGCGTCGATTTTGCCGACCCGTCGTCATTGCTGGCGGCACTTGGTGGTGCGGACCGTCTCTTCCTAGCGCATGGCACATCAGCACAGCAAGCTGCTCACGAGATTGCCTTGATCGATGCGGCAGTCGCTGCGGGCGTGAGGCATATCGTCAAATTGTCGGTGATGGGGCCTGCATCAAGACTGCATCCTTTCGACTGGCACATGGAGGTGGAAGCGCACCTTGCCCGGCAGGATATCGGCTATTCCCTTTTACGCCCATCATCCTTCGTTGACATCTTGGCCCGGGCCGGCGCTGCGGTTGCCGAGGGCTCATGGGGGGGCGCTGCGGGTAACGGCCGAGTCAACCTGATCGACACGCGGGATGTAGCCGAAGCAGCACGCATTGCACTACTCGATGTTGCTCACATTGACTCCCAGCGGGCCTACCATCTGACGGGTCCGGCGACGGTCAGCATGATGGAGGTTGCTGACGAACTCTCGCGACTGTTGGGCAAAACGATTGTTTATCAGCATCGACCCCCTGAGAATCACCGAGAGATATTGATCGGTTCAGGGGTCAGCGAACTGACGGCCGATGTCTTGCTTGGGATCGATCGATTGTTCAGAGAATCGGTGCTTGCCGAAACGACCAACACTGTGACCGACCTGACTGGCAAGGCGCCGCGATCGGTCAATGCCTGGTTGAGCGAGAACATCACTGCGTTCCAAAAACGGTGACATCGAGCAGCCCGCCCATCCGTGCAAGGTGCCGCCTGGGACCAACCCACCGGTCCCGGGCAGCGTCTACGTCCAACGGCGGCTAGATGTTAGGCCATGAAATTACCCAAATAAAAACGCCGTGCTCAGAGGGCACGGCGAGTGACGGAGCGACCCGGTTCAGGTCAATATCTGGACTTCAGCCAGTGCGCTTCGACTAGGACTGATTACGCCATCAGCGGATAGTCTGTATAGCCTTCTTCTGCACCGCTGTAGTACTTGGAAGCATCCGGTATTGTCAGTGGAGCACCTTGGCGGAAGCGTTCAGGCAGGTCAGGGTTACTGATAAACAGCGTGCCGAATGTGACTGCATCAGCCAAGCCACTTTCCAGCACCTGTTCCGCAGACTCCCGGTCGTAGCCAACATTCAACACGAAAATCCCTGAGAATCGCTTGCGAGCGCCTGGTGCCAGAGGTTTAGCACCTTCCGGCAGGGCTGCAGACTCCATGAAATGCAGAATGCCAACGTTTTTCTTTTCCAGTGCATCTACCGCGTACATATAGGTCTGCTCGAGATCAGAGTCGCCCATGTCGTTGTACGGAATGCGTGGTGACAGCCTGACCGAGACTCGGGCCGACCCGAAGACCTTTATTGCAGCATCGGTAGCCTCCAGCAGGAACCGAGCCCGCTTTTCTACAGTGCCACCATACTCGTCGGTTCGCTTGTTTGAACCATCTTCCAGAAACTGCGCAGGCAGGTAACCATTGGCTCCGTGAACCTCAACGCCATCAAAGCCCGCATCCTTTGCAGCCTGCGCAGCCTTTTCATAGGCTGCGATGGTGGCATTGATTTCATCAAGGGTCATTTCGCGCGGGGTCACAGAAGGCTTGATGCCTTCTGGCGTGAACGCTTGGCTATTGAAGGGGACTGCCGATGGCGCCACCGGCAGTTCTCCACCATGGAAATCCGGGTGAGATGCTCTCCCTGTATGCCAAAGTTGCGCAAAAATCAGACCGCCCGCGTCATGCACTGCCCGGGTTACCTTCTTCCACCCCGCAATTTGCTCGGGAGTATAGATACCTGGGGTATTCGTCCAGCCGACCGCCTGGGCGCTGATCTGGGTGCCCTCCGTGAAAATTAGTCCTGCTGTTGCGCGCTGCGCGTAATACGTCGCAGTCAATTCGTTGGCGATCTGATCCTTGGATCGACCTCTGGTCATCGGCGCCATGAATACCCGATTCTTGAAGGTGAGCTCTATATTGCTCAAGGGGGTCAAAAGCTTCAGCTTTTCCATGTTTTCTCCATCTACCGTTTATTAATGTCCCGTCCGCACTTGATGTTTAGTCAGGCGCGGCTTCACCGAAGAGGTGCTTCCTGTCGGATGAACAACTGGCGAATCGCAGCTTGCCGACAAGAGCAACAAACGAAGGTGACGGCTCGGACCGCTCGCCTCGAAAGTGAGGACCATCATTATGGTATATGGAATAAACCTAGTGTCTATTAGGTACTTTGAGTCGCCCTAGTAGGTTTTAGGAAACCTACTGCCTAAGAACACTTGTTGGCGCTTGTTAGTTGAACCATCGATAGATGGCCTCGCGCATATGACCAGCGGCGGCACCCTTTGTCCTCTCGATCGAAAGAGCCGGCAATAGGTACGATCGAAGTTCACTACGTTTGGCTATCCCGAGCTCAAAGTTGCAGACCCCGCGTATTGAACTGACGAAACCCGCTAGCCGCGCATCCGTCTGCGTACCGGTTCAGGCCGTTCCATAAAATGCGCCGGGTTGACCTACGGTCATGAAATGGCCGACCTACGATCGGTAGACAACGATATCTAGCGAGCTCGCCTGCCAGCGTTGAATGGGATGGGTCTTATTCATCGTTCGGAGTCCTCCAGGGAGCGAGGATAGTCGTCCGGTGACTCGATGGCCTGTATGGGCTCAATGAAGCGACCCAGTGTTTCCGAGGGGTCGCCATCCAAGCGTCGCAGATCGGTCACGAGCATCGGCGAACGACCGGCCAGTGCCCGTTCGATGACACCCTGCTCTCCGCTGGCCGCAATGAGCGCAGCGGCGGTAGCGCTAAGGGCGACGCCGGCAAATACCAGCGCCATCATCTGGTCGCTCGACACGACCCGCTCCGCCGCCAGCGGTTCCATGTCCACGCGGCGCAGCACGCGCTCGACCTGCCGCGCATGGCCCTTGCACGCCTGCTGATCACAGAGCACCAGCGGAAACGCAGCAGTGCTTCGAGCGGGATGCGCGTGCGGGCCAGCAACAGGTGTCGAGCCGGCACGGCTACCATTAGCGGGTCGTTCCAGGCAGGCAAAGCAGCGATGCCATCGCCGACCTCATCGGCACGGGCAAAAACCACGTAGTTCAGGTCGTCGTGCAAGCCCTTAGTCTGCTGCGCCAGAGGCACGTCAAATAGGCGAATTTCCACCTCGGACTCGGTGTGCCTGCACAGCGCCAGCAAGGCAGTTAGCCGTGTTGGCATGATTCCGTTGGGACAAGGCGATGCGCAACTGGCCGTGGAAGCCATTAGCGGCCTCCTTCACGCTGTAGTGCGCTGCAAGGCGGCGAAGACGCGCGGCATATGTTCCAGGAATAGCTTGCCCGCGCGGGTCAGCAGCGTGCTGCGAATGGTGCGGGCGAACAGCGCCACGCGCAATTCTTCTTCCAGTTCCTTGACCTCACGCGACAGCGGCGACTACTTGATGTGCAATCGCTCGGCCGCTCGCGCGAAGTGCAATTCTTCGGCGACGGCCAGGAAGCAGCGAAGATGCCGAAGCTCCATCATTCACCTATCCATGAAGTCTTGCGCCCAGGAACGCGGGACGTCGCATCTGCCAGAGCATCCAGGCAATTCCCAGCCCCACGGCCACCGCACCGACCCAGGCGGTACTCGTCAGGCCCATCCTCTCCAGACTGCCCCCCAGCAGCGGACCCAGCGCGATACCACCATTGAAGCCGGCGATGTTCAGACCTGCGGCCACTGCTGGCGCTTGCGGTGCGTGGATATGCGACAGTCCGATCACCAGTGCTTGCAAGGCTGGCACCGCCGCATAGGTCAACGCACCCAGCAGGCCCGTCAGCAGTACCATCAATGGCAACGACGGTGCCGATGCCCAGATCGCCGACAGCACCACAGCCAGGCCGATCAGGACGATCATCACGGCGAAGTCCGCCCCCCTGCGGTCGGTCAGGCGTCCGCCCCAGATGTTGCCAATGGCGGCCATCACGCCATAGCCCAGGTCGCCCAGCCCTTGTCGTAGCGGAAGGTGACGGTACCGGTTGGCAATACCGTTAAAAACATCCCATCACGGTCTGAAGCCTTATAAATCTTGGACTTAGGCTTGAAATTGCACAGTGCTATGTCGGTAAACATCGAGGTTTTTCTCCTGTTTCGTGACGGCTTTTACCGTCAGGGGCCTGGAGACCTGCTGATGCCGGGAAAGCCGCATAAGACAAGCTTTCCCGAGGAGACCTTTATCGTCAAAGACGGTTTAGGTCTGAATAGTGAACGGGACGGTCTTAATCCGGCCCTCTGTTCTTACTGCTAGTTCCACCGCCAACCTGTTCTGCTGGCCGGCGATAGTCACCGATAGCTGCCGTGACGTATTTTATTTTAAATCAATACTTTACGCCGTATTTTCGATAGCTAACGATAGCCCCAGAAGGATCTGATTTCACTCCCCGCAAAAAGTCGCAACTATCGTTTAGTATTAGCTCCCGTTTCCGGACCTAGCTTGTGAGTTGCCCATCCAGGGGCGGCTGGCCCGTCAGGACTGTACAAACGAAAAGTGGCGATTGACCGCACTGCGCTCATATTCCAGAAGACACTCATAGTCCGCCTCAATGGCCGGCAGGACTTCCTTGATCGCGAGGTCACGGGAAACCTCAGGAAGCTGGCCCAAGGCTTCGTTCATTGCATGCCTGATTGAAGCGGGGTCCGCAGCCGTTTGACCAATCGAGGTTATGTAAGGCAGGCAGGGGCTGCGCGCACTCCGCACCAGGATCCTGAGGCCTTCGATCTCGGCACTGTTATCTCTCGCAAGATAGTCGTAGGTGACGCTGTCGATGGAAGCCAAATCGCCCTCGCCCTCTTTCAGCCGTCGCATGCTCTCTCTGTGGGATCCGGTGAAGGTGAGTGTCGAGAAAAACCCGCGGTCGCTGATCCCGGCCAGCGTGTGGCGCAATAAATTCATTCCTGAGTTGGAATCCCGGGCGTTGATCAGGCCATGGCTGCCCTGGAAACCCGCCAGGTCAGTCACGGCCGAATCAGCCCTACAGAGCAGCAAACTGCAATGGTCCCCCCCCGAGCTATGGGTAAGCTCATAGCTCGGGCGCCCTATCAGCCTCACCTTTCCCCGCAGTGACGTGACGAATGGATAGCCGCAGGTCTGGGATAACAACAGATCTGGGGACAGCCAGTGCGAAGCGAGTTCAACGATCTGTTTTTGCCCTCGGCGCTCGCCGAGAATCTCCAGGATGCGCTCAAGCCAGGCGTCCTGTGCCTGTAAAACCCTGGCGGGAGCGAGGTACATGGATAGATCGCTGGTCATATGAAATCCATTCAGAGGGTACGATTGCCGCTGATCACAGCAGGAAACGGTTGGCAGGCGTCTTCAAGCCCAAGCGATCCCTCAGTGTCCCGGGTTCATATTCCTGGCGGAACACCCCTCTGGCTTGCAGCAGAGGCACCACGCCACGGGTGAACGTCTCGAAGTCAGTGGGCAAAAACGGAAACATAAGGTTGTAGCCATCGACGGCATTCGACTCGTATAACGCTGAAAGCTTGTCGGCAATATGCTCCGCCGTTCCGATCAATAGCCAGGTGCTGGAGCTCTTGACCAACCGGCGCCCTATCTCGCGGATGGACAGGGAGGTGTCGTACTGCTTGAGCAACGCCAGCTCAGTTCGAATGCCATCAAACTCAGACTCATCCGGCAACGCTGGCAATGGGCCGTCCGGCGAGAGGCCTGTCAAGTCCAGGCGTGTGTAGCTGGAGACCAGGTCAATCGCCACCGCATCGATAATCAGGCTGTCCTCCAGGTGCCGACGTCGCTCCTCCTCAGTCTCATCCCCGAGCACCACCGGCAGCACGCCGGTGATAATTTTCAGATCACTGGAATGCCTGCCCTTCAACTCGAGTCGGCGATTCAAATCGGCCCTGTACGCCAACCCCTCTTCGACCGAATTGATAAAACAGAAGTGCACGTCCGCATGCGCAGCGGCCAGGTTTTTGCCGGCTTCAGAAGACCCCGCCTGGGCAAGGACCGGATGGCCTTGAGGTGGACGCGGCACGTTAAGCGGCCCACGCACGTTGAAATGTGCGCCTTTGTGATTGATCGGGTGAATTTTCGATGGGTCGGCAAAGTTGCCGGTACCCTTGTCGAACTCTAGCGCACCCTCCTCCCAGGAGTCCCAGAGCTGCTTGACGACGTGGATGAATTCCTCGGCCCGCAGATAACGATCACCGTGCTTCGTCACGCCTGACAATCCGAAATTCGAGGCCTCCTCTTCCAGCCAGGAGGTCACGATATTCCAGCTGGCTCGTCCTGCGCTGAGGTAATCCAGCGACGCAAAATAGCGCGCGAGGTTGAAGGGCTCGTTATAGGAAGTCGAAGCCGTGCCCATCAGCCCGATGTGCTCGGTAACCGCAGCCAGTGCGGACAACAGCGTAATCGGTTCAAGGCGGGCGTTGGCATAGTGCCTTAGCCCGCTGGCCACGGAGTCCCAGACCGCGACGTGATCCGCAACAAAAACCGCATCAAACTTCGCCGCCTCCGCCGCCTGCACCAGTTTTACGTAGTAACCCAGCGTCAATATCTCTTGGGTCGGTGCCAGCGGGTGGCGCCAGGAAAAACGATGATCGCCCTGGGGGTTAAAAAAGAACAAATTCAAAATCATACTTTTATTCGACATAACGCCTCCGCGACCTTACCCACGTCGCATTGATTTTCACTGGGCCGTCTTGACGGTATGTTCGGCGACCCACTGCGCCGCGACTTTCGCGGGGTCCTTGTGATCGATATCAACCAGGCGATTGAGTTGCTTGAGGTCGTCATCGGTCAGTTTTGCAGAGACCTCGTTGAGCACCTGGGTGACTTCCGGGGTCAGCAACGCCTTGCGACCCAGTGGCGTGATGTTTTGCAGGGGCTGTTGGTGCTTGTCGTCCTCGAGGACAACCCAAGGCTCTTTCGCCAGGATGCCTTGCGTGGAGACCACCGTGGCCACGTCGATAGCGCCGGAGTTCAACGCCAGCCGCGACAAGGGCCCGCCCATGTCCAGCGACTTGATGCTCTTGAAGTTGATGCCGTAGACCGCCTTCAACCCGGGCAGGCCTAACGCAGCTGTGGCGACCTCGGGAGGCCCACCCAGGGTGAAATCACCCGATACGGGCGCCAGGTCGGACAAGGTGCGCAGGTTGTACTTTTCTGCGGTCTTTTTGGTGACAGCCCAGGCGGTAATGGAGCCTGCGGACGAAGGTTCAAGCAGCTGGAGGTCCGCCGGCAACTTCTGTTGCAAAGCGCTGAGGATCTCCTTTTGGGTGGTCAGGGCGGTCTTGTCGTCATAGAAACTCAACAGTGACCCTATGTATTCGGGTACGACGTCTATATCGCCGTTTTCCAGCGCCTGGGCGATGATCTGGCGGTTGCCCAGATTGAGTCGGGTCTTGACGTCTATCCCTTGATTTTTCAAGGCTGATGCATAGATGTTGGCGAGAATCGTCTGCTCGGAAAAATTGGCCCCTCCAATGGTGATGGACTGCGCGCTGGCAAACGCGCTGCCAACCAGCAAGCCTAACCCCAGCAACAATGAAACCGAGTGCACTGAGCGAGCCTTCGAACGTTGTTTGTTTTTCATGTGGGTTTGCACCTCTGCAGAGTTAATACACACTTTCAAATGCCTCAGGTCATGTAGCGCTTAGTTCGAGTTTCCCCGCCCGCCATTTTCTAACCATGAATGCTTCTATCATTGAACAAACCCACTCACTGACAATCGCCAGTGCCGACACCATCAGTGCGCCGCCAATAATTTGCGGCGTATCATTTCGGCCCAGTCCATCAATAAGAAACCTGCCCAGCCCGCCGAAGCCGGCATAAGCAGCGATGGTGGCCGTGGCGATAAGTTGCACCAGGGCTGATCGGAACCCTGAAAAGATCAGCGGAAAAGCCAGCGGCAACTCGAGCTGAAAAAACATCTGCCCTCTGCGCATGCCCATCGATCTGGCAGCCTGCTTCAGAGATGAATCCACCTGATCGATTCCAACGTAGGTATTGGTTAATATCGGCGGGATGCTCATGGTCACCAACGCGATAATCACCGTGCTGGTTTCATAGCCAATGAGCATGATTGCAAGTATCACAATACCCAGAGAAGGTAATGCTCGCCCAATATTGAACAGCCCTATCGCCACCTGCGCGCCTTTGCGGTAGTTAGCCAGGAGTACGCCGAGCGGCAACGCTATTGCACAAGCAATAACCAGGCTCAAAGACACATAATAAATATGCTCTACCAGCCGAGTCAGTATGCCGTTTTCACCCAACCAATTATCAGGAAGAGAAAACCAAAGGTAGACACCCGCGATCATGTTCATCAGCGCACCCAAGGCACCAGCCATTTATTGATTGAATAAAACAGAAAATCAAAACATAACGCCAACATTACGGTCAGGACCAAGCTGACTGCCACAGGTGTAGTGAAACTTTGAGCCAGCCCGGTAATGAACAGCTGGCCCAATCCACCTTGTCCAATCAAGGCAGTAACAGTCACCAGCCCCACCAACGTGACCGAGGTTGTTCGTAAGCCCGCCAATAACGCAGGCAACGCCAGTGGAAGTTCAACCCCGAGGAATCTCTGCATGCGCGTATACCCGAGCGCACGGGCTTCCTCCAATACGTCCGCAGGGTTACTCGCAAGCCCCGCCAAGGTGTTCTGCAACACAATAAGCAAGGAATACAGGCTCAAACCAATGACCGCCGTGGTCTTGGATAACCCGGTAAAAGGCATTATCAAAATAAACAGTGCCAGGGACGGAATGGTAAAGAGTATGCCGCAGACATAAATCATCGGCCGCGCCAATCCTGGCAGCCACAACGTCAAGAGCACCATTGCACCCGCTAACAGCATCCCTATAAACAGGCCCAAGGTCACCAGTTGAATATGATCAACTAACAGCTGGCCGATCTGCTGCCAGTTTTCAACGATCCAGGACCAGTCAATCATTGCGCACTTCCGAAGCTGCGCTCATTGAGTGCGCTGTGAAGGCTGGCAATCGAGAGGCAACCTTCGTAACCGCCTGCCTCGTCCACGCGAACAACCACACCGATAGGAGCCGTTAGAATTTTAACCAGTGCGTGATGCAATGAGTCGTTACTCGACACCGTTGTCAGCTCCGGAACAGGCACGTCCGATTCACTGACCCACTTCAACGGGTTGGACTTGTCATCCAGTAGAAGTTTGAACTCACAACTGACCTCATCCACCGGAAGATCAGAAACTTTCATCAGCGAAAGTCTTTTTAACAGCGGATCTTTGCCGATAAAGTTCTTCACAAATTCGCTGGCAGGATGGGCAAGAATGTTGTGAGGTGTATCGAATTGAACAAGTTTCCCTTCGCCCTCGAAGATGGCAATCCGATCACCAATCTTGATGGCCTCCTCCATATCATGGGTCACCAGGATAATGGTTTTATGCAAACGTCTCTGAAGTGCAACCAGTTCATCCTGCAGTCGCTCGCGTATCACCGGATCAAGCGCGGCAAAGGGTTCGTCCATCAATACAACCGGTGGGTCCGAGGCCAATGCCCTCGCCAGAGCGACACGACTTTGCTGCCCCCCCGACAGCTGATTAGGGTAGCGGCCCAGAAATTCCGGCTGAAGCCCAACCAGGGAGATGAGTTCGCTCACGCGCTGGCGAATTTCATGTTTGCTCCAGCCCAGCAGCCGCGGGACTGCGCCAATATTTTCGGCAACCGTCTGGTGAGGAAATAAGGCTGCGCTCTGCATCATGAAACCAATGCCGCGGCGTAGCGTAACGACGTCAAGTTCATCGGTCGCGACGCCGTTGACACAGATGCGGCCACTGTCCTGGGTATCCAGCCTGTTGATCATGCGCAAAATGGTGGTTTTGCCACACCCACTGGGCCCGACAAATACACAGATCTCACCCTCCCGGACGTGAAGCGTCAAATCGCTCACGGCCATTCGCGGGCTGCCTTTATGAGTTTTCTTGATGGCTTCAAAACGTATCATTTTCCGACGCCCACATTAGCTTGCATATTGTTAGTGCTCAGCAGGATGGCGAGGACAATCCACGGGACTGACCAGATGTTTCTGCAATAGCCGGAAGTAGCCATGAATGACATAGCCATTGTTTCGCGCAATCCATTGTTCACGCCTGGCTCTATACACCTTGGGTAAGTAAAACCAGGGCAAACCGGGAAGATCGTGATGAACCAAGTGAAGATTGAGGTTGAGAAACAGCCAACTCAACAGCCCCGACGATTCATTGATAACCGTGCGGTGTTGCGGAAGCGTTGACGGCCGATGCTCGTAAAACGACCTGATCATGGCAATTGACAAGGCCGGCAGCGACACCAGGAATAGGTACTGTATGGCGCTGATGGCGCTGTATTGCTCAACCAAGGCCAGCACTACGCCAACACTGAGTAGATGAGCAACCCACATCCGCCAAGCGATTCGCCCGGTGTGAAACAGCCCTCCGATCTCACTGCCCACGAGGGTTATCACCGCCAAAGGCGCGCCCATAAGCAAACGACCACCCAAGGTCTTGTTTACCCACAACAGCGTTCTGATATACCGAGGCGAGCGAAACCAAACAGCACCGGTGACATAACGACTTTCCGGATCGTGACCCGGCACCGTCAGCACCTCGTCGTTGTGATGCGTCAGATGGGTGTCCCTATAAATATCGTAGGGGTACCACACGGCAAACGGCAGAAATCCCAGGGCTTTATTGATGCCAGCCCAACGCGTTGGATGACCGTGGATAAGCTCATGCTGAATCGACATCCACAGCACAACCAGTGGAATCAACAGGACGAGGCTGAGTACTTCGCCAAGTACGCTCCCACAAAAAATAATAAACGCCCAAGCCAGATAGAACCCGACTAACAAAAGCCAAGTGGGCCATTCAGTTTTACTCGTTACGGTAGTGCTCAGCTTAGCGATTTCAGCTCGATGAGCTTCATCCAGATAGTTTGGCATTGTTGTCAATCGTGATAGGTCTAGCTCGGAACAGACGCCCAATCACTCACACTTCAGGCTGCAACCCCATAGACGGGGGATTACCGGAAGATGATTGGCTGGACTGACGGTATGGAAGTGCCCAACAACGATGATTCACATGGCGTAGAGAAGAAACGCCAAGCCTTCGCTGATTGCACTGCAGGCTTCGCTGTTGGCCTGACAAGGGAGGGGTTTGCCGGTCACGAATGGAACAGCAATGGAGGAAAAGGAACTGATGCGGATATTGCCGGCGTGATAAATCGCTGCATGGGCGCCGTCATGCGACAGAGCCTCAAGGCAGATTTGGAAGATTCGGGCGCCGGACATAGTCGTACCATAACAATAGGATTGAACATATCCGGCGGTCCGGTGACAGCAAGGTAGCACGATGACTAACATGCTCAAGGAATATATTTTATTATGCTTATTCCTAAATCGAATAACGAACAAATAGCGTGCATCTCCTGTTCTGTATTCTCAGGATTCGGGATTCTTGACATCGCGTATGACGACGACACCGGTGATCAGACTCATCAGGGCAATGGAGATCATGCCCACGTAAGTGGAGCCGGACAGATCAGAGATTGCAACTTCTCCCCTGCGCAGCTCAAAAACTCACTTACAAACAAAAACATCCCTTATAAGCGGTGCTTATGTAAGTCTAGATGGGGACGTCACGCTTACCAACCATCGACTCGGACTAAAAACCAGAAAAATCTATTATATCGAGTGAAAGATATATTCAGTCTCTGCACGAAGATCCAGCTCAATACCTGCCCCATGCAGACGCGTGTGAAGGTCAGCATCATCGACCCGTACTTTCCATTGCACATTTTCCGGAACATCGCCACTCTCGCGAACGAGACTGATGGCCTGTTGCAATTGCGCACGGTCGGCTAAGTAAACAGCCAGCGCGTTGCCTTTCCACGCAGCAACACTCATACCCATCGCAGCGCATACTAAAACTTTAGCTTTGGCATCTTCGCGGTCAGCCTGTCGGGAGTGTTGAATCTGATCTTCCAAGACAGGATCGACTATACGGTCAGAACATATCACCTCTCCCACCTCCCAGACTTCCGGTGGACACACCTTTTCCTCTGGGCGCAGCATTAGAAATGGATTGATTTCCATCGGATAGATTCGACAGACCAGTGGTCGATCTTCATAGATCGTGCAGTGGTTATCTTCTCCTAAACTAGGACACTGTATCAGTGCGTTACCCGCAAAAATGGCTATTACCTGGATACGTGCATCTCCACTGGCTACATCTACCGCGCGTTGCACACTGTGGTTGTAGTGCGCTGGCAAAGAGAAGACTGACGTGTCAAAAGCTTCGAGTATGACTGCGACGTTACCACCGCGATTTAACCATGCCTCGGTCTCTTGAAGAGTTAGAGGGATAAGACGTTCTTTACAGCAAGTTCCGCACCCGTTGCAGGCAAACCGCGTGACGTTATTTTTTGTGAGCCTCACTGATTGACTAATAGATGTCATGATCGATCCTGTTGCTCACCTCTACTTTTCAACTGGAGGCGATGGCTAAAGAAATCAATGATATACAGTGTATATCTGGTTTCAATTAGGCACTAAATTCCTACTAGGTATACTTGGATACACCTTCCCATGACCAGTCGTCCCCCTTGCCACATCGGCATTTAATCTAAGGCGTGGTCCTGAGAGTTGTGGCAAACCTTTACAATTGGCTCAACTGACCATTGATCAATACGGGCATACCAGTGGGCGCTTTCGTGCAGAAGCGCCGGATCATTCGTGGCGACGTCATATCACCCAACCAACGGACATCTACGACTTGCACGCAGATGCCCGCCCCCCTGTCATTCAATCCAACTTTGGCGAATGTTGAGTGGTCGTAAAAAGTCAGTCATTGAAACGATGCATGCTGTACTCAACAACGGATTACGACTCGAACTCAGAAACCGAGGTTCAGCCTCTGATTCCCTGAGACTAAAACCTGTGTGGCATCACACTCTCCACTCCGCTGTAAGGCTCAAACCAATTCGGCTAAAGAGGCCGGATTGAAGCCCTTCAGATCCGCGTAATCGCCTTTTTCCACTTTGGCGACCCAGTCCTTGTCACTCAGCAGAACACGCCCTACTGCGATCAGATCAAACTCTTCGCGCTCCATACGCTCGACGAGCCGATCCAGGCTCGCAGGGGTTGAGCCCTGGCCGGCGAATGCGTGAGTAACATCATTGTCCAGCCCGACCGAGCCGACGCTGATGGTTGTGGCTCCAGTGACTTTCTTCGCCCAGCCCGCGCAGCTCAGCCCGTTCTCACCATCAATTTCGGGAAACTCAGGGTCCCAGAAACGCCGCTGCGAGCAGTGCAGAACATCAACACCCGCCTCAACCAACGGTAGCAGCCACGCTTCCATTAATGCAGGCGTCTCGGCGAGGCGCACTCCAAAATCCTGCTGCTTCCATTGGCTAACGCGCATGATGATAGGGAACTCGGGCCCAACGGCATGACGAACTGCAGACACGATCTCAGCGGCAAAGCGGGAACGCTCCTTGATTGTCGGTCCGCCATAACGATCGGTGCGCTGATTGGTGCCGGCCCAGAAAAACTGATCGATCAAATAGCCATGAGCCCCATGGATTTCAACGGTGTCGAAACCCAGGCGTTTGGCATCCGCTGCTGCCTTGGCAAATGCAGCAACTGTGTCAGCAATATCCTCTTCGCTCATTGCCACACCGCGGGGGTCGTTTGGCGAATCGAGGCCAGATGGACTTTCCACCGGCGCATCGGGCTCCCAGCCGCTGACGTCACGCACTGCGCCGGTGTGCCAGAGTTGCGGCCCCATACGGCCACCCACATTGTGAACAGAATCGATCACGTTCTTCCATCCGGCCAGCGCTGCTTCACCGTGGAAAAAAGGAATACCGGAACCGTTACGTGAAGCGGGACGATCGATAACGGTCCCTTCTGACAAGATTAATCCGGCACGACCTTCCGCGCGCCGCCGGTAGTATGCAGCGCTCGCTTCGCCGGGGATGCCCTCCGGCGAAAATTGCCTAGTCATCGGTGCCATGACAATCCGGTTTTTCAACTCAAGTGACCCGATGGAAAAAGGACGGAATAAAATGCGGGTATCAGGGTTTGACATTGGATGGACTCCATTTGCTTTCGGAAGCCATATAAGTATATTTTGTAGACCTAATGTCAATTAGGCACCAAGAGTAGCCTAGGTATATATGAGGAAACTTCGATGCTGGAATTAAAGCCGCAATGTTTTTCGTCGGAGTGCCCAAGCCGGGCGCTGTTCGACCAGATCGCAGATAAGTGGTCAATGATGGTACTGGCAGTGCTGGATGATGGCCCGCACCGTTTTAATGCCATCAGGCGCCGCCTGGAGGGCGTCACTCAGAAGGCACTGACACAGTGCCTGCGACGGCTGGAACGAAATGGCCTCGTCTCGCGCAAGGTCATTTCGTTCTCGCCCGTGGCGGTGCAGTATGAGATCACCCAACTTGGTCGAACACTGCAGCAGCCATTTCGCGAATTGCATAAATGGACACTCGACAAATTGCCTGAGGTTGAAGCAGCCCGGTTGAAGTTTGACGAGGCCGCGGAGGTAAACCTACCAACGCCACATTAAGTGCCTAATTGACGCTGGGTTTATCTGCAACCGCCTGATGAAGTTATTACTGTTCAAACGATCGCAGAAGTCACGCTACCAGGTATTGGGCGAGCGAAATAATCGTCACAATAACGATATGGGATAATTAATAAAAATCCGGTTTTCATCAAACTCATTAAGGAGGTCTCGCGAGTCTCAGCCGTCATGAATTCGCTCACACATCGGGGGGCCATCGAAGACTATTCGTTATTGACCCTGCAGACTGAAGATGGCGTGATCGGAGTTGTGGAAACGGGATACAGTTTCCCCAGTACCGTTGATGAGCAGCGTGAGTTCTCCTTCACCCTTTCATCCGATCGCATGTATGCCAAATCCGGTCCCGACCGAATCGAAATAAGGGACCGACAGAACCTTGCGGCCGGCACTCGAAGCCGCCGACTGCAACTGGACACTGACGTCTATTACCCACTGTTCGTCAAACAAGTGCTTGATGAGTGTCGTAACGGCGCCAAGCCAATTGCCTCATTGCGCGACGCTGAGGCCATCATGCAGGTCATGGACGCCGCCTACGCTTCAGCTCGGCAAGGAGGTACGCTTTTGACGCTTGCGCCGATGCCTGAATGATTCGAGACGCCGAGCTGAATTCGACACCTCGACAGCTAACAATTGCGACTTGCGCCAATCTCTGTCTGGATTGGGGAGATTGGGTCGCTTAATTAGTCGAGCCGTCCACCATTCTCCCGTGCGTGCTTGATGTCTCTCGAGGGTGGGGCTCCGAAACGCCGGGCATATTCGCGACTGAATTGAGCGACACTTTCATAGCCGACCCGCAAGGCGGCCGTGTTCACATCAACCCTATCGGTCAACATCAGGCTGCGCGCGGCTTGCAGCCGTAACGACTTTTGATATTGAACGGGGCTGGTGCCTGTCAGCTTGCGAAAGTTGTGATGCAGAGTAGAGCTGGCCATGCCCGATCGTTGGGCGAGATCGGCCACGTGCAGCGGTTTGTCGTAATGATGTTTCAACCATTCAATGGCTCTCACGATGCCCTTATCTCGGTAACCATCGCGAGTGACGCTGCGCAGCCACTGGCCTGCGCCACTGAGCAGCAGCCGAACGCATATCTCCCGCTTGATAAGGTTCGACATCAAGCCTGCCTCAAGCGGCCGTTCGATCAGCGTGGAGAGTCGGGTGAACGCGTCGAGCATCTCACTCGACGCCGCACCAGATGCGAAGCCTCGTGCTTCAGAAGCCATTTCCTGCCTTGGGGGTTCCAAGGTCTGGATCACCTCATTGAGCATGGCAAGATCGAGCTTCAACACAACTGATAAATAAGGGGTTTGCTCGCTCGCGGCGGTAACGCGAGCCAGTGTGGGTATATCGACCGAAGTGACGAAGAACGCCCCCTGCCCGAAGTCACAGGCCTCCTCGCCGAACGTGATCTCCTTCGCACCCTGCAGAATGATGGCTACGCAAGGCTCATAAATGCAGTACGTGGGCGTACCCAGTTCGGCCATTCGATAAAAGGTCAGCCCTGGAATCGATGTTGTGCATACCTCGTTCAAACCAATCTGCAGGGTGACTTTTTCGATAAGCCGTCTGAGTACCTGGAGGCGCTCGTTGGGCTGAGCGGGTTCGCTCAAGGCCAGGGAATGCACATGGCCGAAACCGAACTGCGAGAAGGAACCGCTCGTCATCACATGCCCCCCTGTTTACGGAAAGTTCGAGTCTGCTGAGAGTGCGTGACCAGCACAAGTGCATCGGCAGGATTGTGCAAAAGATATGGCGCATTAGGGTCACCCGGCCAACCCTCGTTGTTCTAGTTTCTAGCATGAAGACCGGCTTCGATGAGCCCGTGAGCCCTCAGTTGCGAAAGGAAATTTGGATGGACAGACGAGATTTTCTTACTTATTCGGCGGCGGGTGCTGTTGCAGCCACTTTGCTGCCAGCATCGAGTGTCGCAAGTTCAGTGGCTACAGCCCCAGCGCCCTCTTCACTGACAGAGCGCGGAAGCGTGATGCCTACGCAAGGCCGCCTCGTGCGCACAGGCCTGCCCCTCAATTCGCCCTCACATGCCATTAGATACATGACACCTCAACGCTTTGGTATGGGCGGGACGCAGATTGGCAATATCTTTGCGCCGATCAGCGACGAGCAGGCGGCCTTGGTTCTGCAGGCGGCTTGGGGGGCGGGTGTAAGGCTTTACGACACGTCGCCGTTCTACGGGTTTGGCTTGAGTGAATATCGTCTGGGCCGCTTCCTGCACGGCAAAAATCCAGACGATTATGTGGTCTCCACCAAGGTCGGCCGCGTATTGACGGCCGCTGGTGGCCTGCGCGCGGACCATGCCATCTGGAAGTCGCCGGCGCCCTTTAACTATCGATATGACTACACCGCAGCAGGCACGCGTCGCTCCGTGGAAGACAGCCAGCAGCGTCTGGGGTTGCCCCGTATCGATATCGTCTTTATCCATGACCTCTCGCCAGATAACACCGAGCTGGAGGGCGGATGGGAAGCGGCGTATCAAATTGCGCGCACAGGGGCGATGGTTGAGCTTGAAAAAATGCGTGATGAAGGACTCATCAAGGCATGGGGCTTCGGAGTCAATACACCGAACGCCGTGGTTCAGGCGCTGACCAGTCATGACCCGACGCCCGACATCGTGTTGCTTGCCTGTCAGTATTCCCTCCTCGACCACAGCGATGCGTTGCGCAACACCTTTCCGGCATTGAGAAGCAAGGGCACCAGTGTCGTGGTTGGAACACCCCTGAATGATGGATTTCTGGGAGGGCGCAGCCGATACAACTTCAGCATGGATCTACCTGCCGGAGCGGTAGAAAAGCGCGCGCGGATCATGGCGGTTGCCAGCCGACACGGCATTGACATTCATACCGCCGCCCTGCAGTTCGCCGCGGCACATCCGCAAGTGTCCGCGATCATTCCGGGGGCGCGTTCGCCGGGGCAGATAGTTTCCAATGTACAAGCGATGAAGGTCGGTATTCCGTCAGCCTTTTGGGAGGAGCTCAAGAGCCAGAGCTTGATCGATGCGCAAGCACCGGTTCCTTCCTGAATAAGGGCCACGCCCGTGCTACCCGCTGAATAAGAACACTAGCCTGAGGTCGTAACAAATGAAGATACGAACGTCTTTCATGATTTTCGGCGGCCTATTTGCGCTCTCCAGTAGCGGTCACTTATTCGCAGACACACTTGCGCTGAGCATTCCCTTGCCTGATCCACTCCCACAGCTAAACGTTCTGACACTCCTTGTCGGTATACACCTGCTCGGTATGTGCTTCGGTCTCGGCGGGGCAACCATGCTAGACCTCTGGATTTTCCGTTGGATGCGCAGGGGGAGCCTCCCAGTTGAAATCGGACGCACCTTTCACTTCATCAGCGACGCGGTCACTACGGGACTATGCCTCCTATGGCTATCAGGCCTTGGTTTCCTAGCCCTTTACGCGATGGAGTCGCCGGGAAAATTGGATAACCCTAAACTCTGGGCGAAGATAATTGTGGTGATCGCCCTGACCATCAATGGAATCATCATCCATGCGTTTGTGTTGCCAGAAGCTCTACGCGACTTGAGTCGCCCCCTGCTCTTTGGAGTCTCCCGCAGCAGAGCTGCCTTATTTCTCGCATCAGGCGCAGTTTCGGGTGTGTCTTGGTACACCGCTTTTGCCTTCGGCATTTTCCGTGAGTTAAACAATAGCGTCACATTCAGCGTGTTGGTCATCATGTGGCTTACGCTGATAGTAGCCGCCTCTCTCGCTGCCATTCTGCTCTGGTTAAACTCTGCAGCAGGAGCAAGAAAACTTTCTGCGCTCAGCCCTCCGACTTAAAAATAAAGAGTCGAGCGAAAAACAGGCACGCCCGCACGCGCCTGAGCCGAGAAGCTACTCGTCCCGCTGGCGGTGGATGTGCGTTAGCCCTACATTAGCGCCAACCACACCTGCACGGAACATCCATGACGCCCCTCCAGGACAAAGGCACCACGTCAATGGCTTTGGTGCATGAGGCATTGCACAGCGCCAGAGAACGGGGCCTGGACCTGACGATGGCATTGGCCAATGCCGACATTGACCCGCAACTGCTCAACGCCCCGAAAGCGCGAGTCTCAGCGACGTCCTTCGCCCGACTGTGGGTGGAGATAGCCGACTTGCTGGATGACGAATTTTTTGGCATCGACACCCATCCTATGCGTCGCGGCAGCTTCAAGCTGATGTGCCATGCGCTCCTGGACTGCAGCACCTTGGGCCAGGCACTGCAGCGAATGCTGTCGTTCCTGCGGCTGGTTCTGGATGACATTCATGGTGAGTTGCAGGTCGAGGGCGATCAGGCTTTTATCGTGGTACACGACCAGGGTGTCCTGCGCCGCCTATTTGCCTATGGCACCTGGTTCATCCTCGTACACGGGCTGTCATGCTGGCTGGTCAACCAGCGTATTCCCCTGTACAGGCTCAGTTTCCGGGCCTCCAGGCCTGAGGATCAAAGCGACTACCGCATGCGCTTCTGTGAAGACATCGAATACGACGCGCCCGTGACCCAGGTCAGTTTCGACAAAAAATTCCTCGACATGAAAATTGCGCAGTCGCCGGCCACGGTGGCCGCCTTCCTCAAGGAGTCCCCCGGCAGCCTTCTGGTGAAATACCGCAACGACGACAGCCTCAGTGCACAGATAAGACGCTACTTGCGTGGATCAAGCCCGGAAAAATGGCCCGAGCGCGATGAGCTGGCGGTGATCCTTCACATGTCCAACTCGACACTGCAACGCCGCTTGCAAGCCGAGGGCACGCATTACCAGAACCTCAGGGACAACCTTCGTCGCGACATGGCGATTGACCTGCTGTCGCGTGGCGATATGACCGTGACACAGGTTGCGGCCGCCACCGGCTTCGAGGAAACCAGTGCGTTTCATCGGGCGTTCAAGAAATGGACCGGCGTCAGCCCCGGCGCCTATCGACGGGGACGTCTGGAGGAGTAAGCCTCCCCCTGCGGCCACCCTCCCCCAACGCCGCTCAGTGCACTGCGTTGCACGCATGCCCAAACAGCTCACACAAATTGGTGCCACCCGACATGGGCGGCACCTGTTCGCCTTCCTAGAATCTCGCCAAGTGCACTTCACCAACAACAATAAGATTGAAGGAGACACCTCATGCAATCAGTGAACGTCTATACGCTCGCGGGCGAATCCACATTCAACCGGTTTCACCGGCTGATTCTGTTCTGGTGCGTGCTTATCTTGATCATCGATGGTTATGACCTTGCCGTGGTCGGCGCGGCCCTGCCCGCCATCATGCAGGACATGGGTATCGACGCAACCAGTGCTGGCGTGATGGCGGGGTCGGCCCTGCTGGGAACAATGCTCGGGGCCATTTTCCTCGGCACACTGGCTGACCGCATCGGCCGTCCAAAAATGATCGCGATCTGTGTGGCGCTGTTCAGCCTGTTTACCGCCGCCGCAGGGCTGACGAGTGATCCCATCAGCTTCAGCATTTCGCGCTTTATCGCGGGTCTTGGAATCGGCGGCGTCTTGCCGATAGTCACCGCGCAGATGGGCGAGTTCTCACCGGCCAAGCTGCGTACGCGGTTAGTCACCCTGGTGTTCGCGGGCTACTCCGTGGGCGGCATTCTCGTTGCACTGACAGGAAAACACCTGATCGAGAGCCATGGCTGGCAGTCGGTGTTCTTTGTCGCAGGGCTGCCTGTGCTGCTGATCCCCCTGATATTGAAAACCATGCCGGAGTCCATGGCGTATTTGCTCAAACAAGGCCGCCAGGCTGAACTACGCACTATCGTTCAGAGGATCAGCCCCACTCTCCGACTGAGCAATGACGCGGTATTGGTAGGCAACCCAACCGAGACCAAAGCCGCACTCGACAGCCCGATCAAGGGCCTCTTCAGCGAAGGTCGCGGGTTCAGCACGGTGATGATCTGGTTGGCCTTCATGACGGGGCTTTTCATGGTCTATGCGCTTAATTCCTGGCTGACCAAGTTGATGGCGATGTCGGGTCATAGCCTCGGATCGGCCCTGAACTTTGTCATCGTGTTCAACGTGGGCGCGATTGTAGGTGCGATCGGCGGGGGATGGTTGAGCGACAAGCTCAATATCAAATATGTGCTGATTGCGTTCTACATCGTGGGGGCATTGGCACTCACAGCGATGGCCTTCACACGCTCAACCGAGTTGTTGTTTGTCGTGGTGTTCATCGTCGGTGCCTCGACGCTGGGTACCCAGTTGATCGCCTACGCCTATGCCGGGGACTTCTACCCCACGCCCATTCGCTCCACCGGTGTGGGCTTCGCCTCCGGAGTGGGTCGGATCGGCGCAATCATCGCGCCGGTGTTGATCGGCTGGCTCGTTTCACTGGCTTTGCCGCTGGAGCAGAATTTCATGGTGATCGCGCTGGCAGGCCTGATCGGCGCACTGGCGATCACGTTCGTCAATCAGTCACGGGCTGACTCCCATCAGGCCAGCAAATTACCGGCCCTGTCCCACTGACGGCTCACCCGGAACTGACTTGCCAAAAGGATACGTATCTTGAATCGCCTGTCACCCACGCCGCTGTCTGCGCAAGAAACCCAGCGTACTGTCGACTGGGCAATCACATCACGGCGCAGCGTCAGGGCCTTTTTGCCGACCGCCGTAGCGCATGAAGAAATCGAAGCGATTCTGGATGTCGCACGTTTCAGTGCCTCGGGAGTGAACATGCAACCCTGGCGGGTGCACGTTGTAACCGGTGCGGCGAAAGAGCGCCTGTCGTTGGCCATCAGCGCGATAGATAACGACCCACAGCTCAGCAGCGGCCTGCAGGATCCCTACACCTATTACCCGAACGAATGGGTCACGCCTTACATCGATCGGCGGCGCAAGGTGGGTTGGGACCTCTATGGACTGCTCGGCATCGCCAAGGGTGAAAAGCAGCACATGCACGAACAGCATGGGCGCAATTATCGTTTCTTCGATGCACCGGTGGGCCTGCTGTTCACCGTGGACAACGTCCTGGAACAGGGCAGCCTGCTGGACTACGGCATGTTTTTGCAAAGCATCATGCTGGCAGCACGTGGGCGGGGTTTGCACACCTGCCCGCAGGCCGCATTTCTCAAATACCACAACGTCATTTCAGAGACGTTGAGCATTCCCGCCGACCAGATGCTGGTGTGTGGCATGAGCCTTGGCTATGCCGACCCCAAGGCCATTGAAAACACTCTAGTGACAGCTCGGGAACCGGTCAGCGCTTTCGCCATTTTTCATCATAATAATAAGGAGACCTGCCCATGATCAGTGCAGCGTACGCAAGTGGACTTGATCAAACCCCAGCCAACCATGTTCCGTTAACACCCTTGGGATTTCTGGACCGCGCCGCGTTGGTTCATCCTGAGCGTGTCGCGATTATTCACGGAGAACTGCAGCGTACTTGGGCACAAACACGTGAGCGCTGTTATAGCCTCGCCTCAGCGCTGGTGGGCCGGGGCGTGCAACCAGGGGAGACGGTTTCGATTCTCTCCCCGAACACCCCGGCAATGATCGAAGCCCACTTCGGCATTCCTTTATCCGGCGCCATCCTCAATACCATCAACCATCGCCTGGATGCCGAAGGCATTGCATTTATCCTGCGGCACAGTGAGTGCAGCTTGCTGCTGGTGGATTGCGAGTTCATGGCCGTGGCCAGTGCCGCGTTGAAGAAGCTCGAACGCCCACCGGCAATCGTGATAATCCGAGATCACCTGGCCCCGGCAGTTGGCGCAATTGATGGGATCGACTATGAAGCCCTGCTTGCCGAAGGAGACCCGAATTTCCAGGGCGTATGGCCCGGCACGGAATGGCAGCCGATAGCCCTCAACTACACCTCCGGCACCACCGGCGATCCCAAAGGCGTCGTGGTCAGCCATAGGGGCACCTACCTGATGAGCTTACTGCAGATGACCAATTGGCCGCTTGCCCAGGCGCCACGGTATTTATGGACGCTGCCCATGTTCCATGCCAACGGTTGGTGCTTCACATGGGCGATCACTGCTGCGGCAGGCACCCACATTTGCCTACGCAAAGTGACAGCGGACGCTGTCTTCGGCGCCATTGTCGAACATAAAGCCAATCACTTCTGTGCAGCACCGACGGTGATGGCCATGCTTGCGAACACCCCAACACCGTTCAGTCTCCCCCACCCTGTGCGTGTATTGACGGCCGGTTCCCCTCCCCCGGCCACAGTCTTGGACGCGGTGGTTTCAATGGGCTTTCAGGTCGACCACGTGTACGGCATCACCGAAGTCGCGGGTACTCCGGTCAGTTGCGTCTGGCAGGACACTTGGGATGAATTCAGCCCCTCCGAAAAAGCCAGGATGCGCGTAAGACAGGGCGCGCGGGCGGCAGCTTTCGAAGGTTTGCTGGTTGCCGATGCACAAACACTCGAACCCGTTCCGCATGATGGCCAGACTACAGGTGAACTGTTGTTGCGCGGCAATACCGTCATGATGGGTTATCTGAAAAATCAGTCCGCAACGCAAAAAGCATTTGAGGGCGGCTGGTTCCATACCGGTGATGTCGCCGTGGTTCATCCCAACGGTTACGTGCAAATCACCGACCGCACCAAAGACGTCATCATCTCTGGCGGTGAAAACATTTCATCCGTAGAGATCGAAGACATTCTTCATGGTCACGCATCGGTGTTGCATGCCGCCGTGGTGGCGCAGCCAGACAACAAATGGGGTGAAGTGCCCTGCGCCTTCATCGAGCTCAGAAGCCAGGTTCAGCCACCCACCGAAGCTGAATTGATCGCGTATTGCCAGGCGCGCCTGGCCCGCTACAAGTGCCCGAGCCGCGTGATATTCATGGAGCTGCCGAAAACCGCCACAGGGAAAATCCAGAAGTTCATCCTGCGCCAACAAGCCGGAAGCCAAGAGGCAATCGTACGGCTGGCCTCAACGGGCTGACACCTCACCCTTTTTACTAGACCTCAAGACTGTCGGCATGCGGAGCGCGCAAGCGCCTCCCTCTGAGGGGGCGTGCGCGCCGCAAACACCAAAAACAACAACAAAAGGTGCATTCGAGATGGCAATAAACCGTACGACGTCGGTGACGATCCTGTTGTTTTCCTCTGCGGCGCCAAACGCCTTTGCAGACTTTGTCGGTGATACACAGACCAGCCTGGAATTACGCAACTTCTACTACAATCGGGACTTTCGTAACGAAGGGGCCAGCCAATCGAAACGCGATGAGTGGGCTCAGGGCTTTATTTTGAATCTACAGTCCGGATTCACCGAGGGCCCGTTGGGTTTTGGCGTCGACGCACTCGGTTTGCTCGGGGTGAAACTCGACTCCAGCCCTGAGCGTACGGGGTCAGGCCTATTGGCCTACGACTCGCGGCGCAATGTAGAAGATCAATACGGCAAATTCATACCCACCGCAAAAGCCCGCCTAAGCCGTAGTGAGCTGCGCATCGGCGGGCTCAACCCGGTACTCCCGCTGCTGTCGAGCAATAACAGCCGACTGCTGCCGCAAGTGTTCCGGGGTGGGATGCTGGTATCCAAAGAGCTGGATTCCCTGACCTTCAGTGCAATCCGTATCAACGCGGTCAAACAACGCAACTCCACGGATTTCGAACCCTTGACGGCGTTCGGGTACAAGCCGGTAAAGGCAGATCATTTCTCCTATCTGGCGGTTGATTACAAACCGATGCCCCAACTCTCACTCAGCTACCACGTGGCTGAGTTGGAAGACCTTTACCGCTCGAATTTCTTTGGCCTCAAGTATGAACACGCGCTGGGCAGCGGTACCGTGCTGTCTGACGTTCGCTACTTTTCGGCCGGCGATACAGGCGATCAAGGGGTGGGTGATGTGAATAACCGTACCCTCAGCACGATGTTGTCTTTTCGCCAGAGCGGTCACACCCTGGGCGTTGGCTTTCAGAGGGCCTGGGGCGATACGCCGTTCGCCATGGTCAACGGCGCTGATACCTATCTGTTCGGCGAGTCGCTGGTCAGCACCTTTACGGCGCCTCAGGAACGGGTGTGGATTGCACGTTACGATTTTGATCTTGCCGCCGCAGGATTGCCTGGACTCACCCTTGGTTTGAAGTATGCGAAAGGACAAAAGGTAGACCCGACGTTACTGAGCTCGGCTCAGGCCGCCCGCTTACGACTTGAAGGAGAGGACGGTAAGGAATGGGAGCGTGTGACTGATATCACTTACACCATCCAGAGTGGGCCGTTCAAAAATGTGTCAGCGCAGTGGCGAAACTCGACCAATCGGTCGACGTACGCCGATAGCGCCAACGAAAACCGCCTGATTTTCCGGTATACATTTAAGTTCTGACGAATGGAGTCAGTCGTTGGTCGGCTGCGCCAACAGCCGTCCAACCGCACGTTCTTCCATTCATAAAGCTGAACCTGGATGCGGCCTCTCCTCCTAGCGCTTTGCTGCACCAATATTGGCTACCAGAACTCACCCAATTCCAATCTGGAGTGACACCGAAAGTCACCCTGTACCATCTTGGTCTTTGGTCATAAATCGCCGCTCGCCATTGCTCGCACGCACGGTGCAAGTGGGGGCAAAACTGGGGGCATTATTAGTTTCTTATGAAAGGCCAAGTGGGCTATTGATGAGGACAGCTCCGACCGGACTCTCTGCGATTCGATAGACCGGCCTGAAGCGCTCAGTGGAACGGTGGAAGCGATAAAAGCGGCGTAGACCGGCCGAGTGAAAGCGGTGAGGGCTCACCGTTTTCATTCGGGCAGGGATGCTAATAGTTGAAACGACCCACCAGGCCTTTGAGCTGACCAGAAATCTCTATCAATCGACCCGAGCCAATCTGTGAGGACTGGGCAAAGCCTTCGACCAGTTGGGCATCGGCATGGATCTGCGCGATGTGCCGATTGATCTCTTCGGCCACCTGGTGCTGCTCCTCGGCGGCTGTGGCGATCTGCGTGTTCTGGTCGCGGATCGAGTCCACCGAGCCACGGATCTTGTCAAAGCTGTCACGGGCCTGCTGGATGCGTTCCACACTCGCGTGGGACACCTGCAGGCTGCCTTGCATCTGCTGCGTGACTTCCTGGGTGCGGCGGGCGAGATTGCCCAGCAAGCTGTCGATCTCGCCGGTGGAATCGGCTGTCCGACGAGCCAGGGCGCGGACTTCGTCGGCGACCACGGCGAAACCTCGGCCTTGATCACCGGCGCGCGCCGCTTCAATCGCTGCGTTGAGCGCCAGCAGGTTGGTCTGCTCGGCAATCGAGCGGATGGTGTCGAGAATGGTGTTGATGTTCTGGCTGTCCTGCTCCAGCAACTGCATGGTCTGGGTCGACTTTTGCAGGTCTTCGCTGAGCTTGAGCACGCTGCCGGTGGCTTCGCCGATGTGCTGCTGGCCGTCATGTACGTCGCGGTAGCCTTCGTCGGCACTCGACGCGGCGGCACTGCATGAACGCGCGACTTCGTTGGCAGTAGCGACCATTTCGTTGAATGCCGTGCTCACCAGCTCCACGGCTTCACGCTGGCGACCTGCGGCCTGGTTCATGTTGTTGGCCACTTCGCTGGAGTCGGCGGCGGCGGTCTGCAGGTCAGATGAGGCGCTGCCGATGCGCTGCACCAATTGGGCGATCATGCCCAGGAACTGGTTGAACCAGCCCGCCAAGCTGGCGGTTTCGTCCTTGCCCTGCACCTTGAGCTGGCGCGTCAGGTCGCCCTCTCCTTCGGCGATTTCTTGCAGGCCGTCGGCCACGCCGCGAATCGGACGCACGATAACGCTGGCAAAGCTGGCGCCGACAATCGCGAACACCAACGCCAATGCCGCTGCAATGGCGGCGATCAACCAGGTCAGGCGGGTGGCGTCGGCCATCACTTCATCACGCTTGATCAGGCCGATAAAGCGCCAGCCCAGGTCTTTGGAACTGACCACGTTGGCCATGTAGGGCACGCCATCAATCTCGATCTGGGTCACGCCATCGCCTCGCTTGGCGAGTTCGGCATAGTTGGGCCCCAGGTCGGCCAGGGGTTTGAAGTTGTGCTTGGCGTCGCTGGGGTCTACCAGCACGTTGCCGTTGGCTTCCACCAGCATCAGGTAGCCGCTGTCGCCCAGCTTGATGTTGCGCACCAGTTCGGTGAGCTGTTTGAGCGACACGTCCAAGCCAACCACCCCCAGGATATTCCCGGCGGCGTCGGCGACCGTGTGCACGGTGCCGATCAGCGTCACATCGTCCGGCGCCCAATAGTAGGCCCCGGTGCGCACGGTGGCACCTGGCGCGGCGATGGCCGCTTTGTACCAGGGACGTACGCGTGGGTCGTAGTTGTTCAGTTTGGCGTCGTCCGGCCAGCTGGCGTAACCGCCATCGCTCAGGCCCAGGGACAGGTAAGCAGTACTCGGATGGCTTTTGGCGAACTGGTCGAATATCGCCAGCAGCTCTTTGTTGGTCTGAGTGAGGGGAATTTGCGCGGCTTCGGCGCCAGCGTAGCTCTTGAGGTCTTTGGCTGCGACCACCCGCGGGTCCTTGGCTACGTAGTCGACGTTTTGGCTGATGCCATCGAAAAACTGCTTCATGCCATTGTCGATCTGGCGGATCTCGCGACCGCTGCTGTCGAGAAAATTGGCCTGGGCCCCCTCTCGCAGATTCAGCACCACCAAAACGGCGACCAGGATGACCGGGACGCACGCGATAGCCGCGAACGCCCAGGTCAGCTTCTGCTTGATATTCATGACTTCACCTGCGGGTATTTATAGTTTTGGCAAGGGGAAACGCTAGCGCTGAACGTCGCATGTGTTGTTATGAGGAGATAGAGCCCATGCGTACTCTGAATTATCGACCGCGACGGTGCGCACTTTAGAACGATACCGGGAGCTTTTGCACGGCGAACATCCAAGCAGAAAGCAATGTTGGCCAATGCGTAACATCTTATTGACTGGGTTTTACGAGAGAGCCCTTGAGTCGAGAGCTGGACTGCCCCCGCCCCATAGACATTTTCCAGCCTCAAAGCGAGGCACTTTCGAAGGTCTCAGGACTGGCTTGCCTCACGCGCAGCCTTGACCAACCCCTCCAGCCAATCCTGATGCCCGTTGATCATCGGATTGGGCCGGGCCAGCGCCAGTTCTGCGGCAGGCTTACCCTTCTGGGTTTCCTGGGTGAGGATGCGCACACGACCGCCCGGCAAATCCTCGATCAGCCAGGCATGGTGCACATCAAGGCGGCTATCGCCCTCGCCCGCCCAACCGTGCCAGGCAATCCGTGCTGGCTGGCCATCGGCGGGGGCTACGCATTCGTTGCACTGCGCCTCAACCGGAAAGCCGAAGGTTTCAAAATAGAAGCGCACACCCTCCTTCAATTCAGGACCCGTGCCGTGATGGAACCTTACGTTCGCCGAATTGGCGTAGTAGCTCGGCCACTGCGGCGCATGACTCAGTAACGGCCAGATATCAGCCGTGCCGAGGCCCGCGACGATGAGTTCATTGGAGACAAAGTTTTCGGTGAAGCCAGGCAGATAGCCTTCCGGCCAGAGGATTTCATTCATGATCAGCACTCACAGTTGTTGGACTGACGTCATGCTGGGTGCTAGCGTGAAATAACGCCAATCGCCATCTTTTATCCTGAACATCATGAACCCTGATATCAGACACCTCGACTTCAACCTGCTTAAAACCCTCGACGCGCTGCTCGATGAACGCAGCGTCACCCGCGCTGCTGAACGTTTATCGCTCACCCAGCCCGCCGTCAGCGGCATGCTCACCCGCCTGCGTGAAAGCTTTGGCGACCCGCTGTTCGTACGCGCGCAACGCGGCATGGTGCCCACCCTGCGCGCCGAGCAGTTGGCGGCGCCGGTCAAGCAACTGCTCAGTGACATCGAACAGATGCTGCAACCCCAAGCCTTCGATCCAGCCACTGCGCAGATGATCGTCTCGATGGCGTCCACCGATTACGCGTTACGGGCCGTGGTGGTGCCATTCCTCAGCGCCTTACGCTTGCAGGCGCCGAATATCCGGGTCGCCGTGCAGCCGGTCGATGTTCAACACCTGGCGGGCCAACTGGACCGTGGCGATATTGACCTGGCGCTGGTCACGCCAGACAGCACTGCGCCGGGCTTGCACGCGGCGGCGCTGTTCGATGAGCGCTACGTGTGCGTGATGCGCGCCGGGCATCCTGACGCGGCTGCAAAAACATGGTCGCTGGAGCGCTTCTGCAGCCTTGATCATGTGCTGGTCTCACCTTCCGGCGGCTCATTTCAGGGCGTGACCGACCAGGCGCTGGCACGCATCGGCCGATCACGTCGTGTGACCCTCTCGGTGACCAGCTTTTTGGTGCTCCCAGAGATCCTGCGTACCAGCGATTTGATCGCCGTGGTGCCGCGTCGCCTGGCGTTGCATGCCGATGGCCTGGTGATGCTTGAACCGCCGGTGGAGGTTCCGGGGTTCAGCAAGACCCTGGCCTGGCATGAACGAACCCATCACGACCCAGGCCAGCAGTGGCTGCGCACGCTGTTGATCGATACCTGCCGGAGGCTGGATTGAGGGCGGTTCACCCCATTGATCCAGGGCCCTGGCGACATATTCTTTGGCGACCCTGAGGGTCGTTGAAACAGGGTCATGTCCATGACCCCTGCGTTGTCTATTTGATCCTGATCACCACTTTGCCTTTGGCGCGGCCTTGGGCCAGGTAGTCGAGTGCATCCTTGGCTTGTTCGAACGCAAAGACCTTGTCGATCACCGGCCGAATGCGCTCGGATTCGAGCAGTTTGCCAATTTCATTGAGTTGGTCGCCATCGGGGCGAGCAAAGAGGAATGAATACTCCACGTCTTTTTTCCGCGCCAGCCGCACGATTTTGCGGCTCATCAGCCCGAAGACAAAACCAAGAAAAACGTTCAGCCCACGAGCGCGGGCAAACGCTTTATCCAGCGGCCCGACCAGGGAGACGATCTTGCCGCCAGGCTTGAGGATGTCGACGGACTTCTCGATCGCGTCCCCTCTGATTGTGCCGAGCACCAGATCGTAGCCGCGCAGCAGTTTCTCGAACCCGTACTTCTTGTAGTCAATCACCTCATCCGCACCCAGGCTGCTCACCCACTGGACATTGGCGGTACTGGTGTTGGTTGCCACCTTGGCCCCCAGGTATTTAGCCAACTGGATTGCAAAGGTCCCGATGCCCCCGGACCCCGCCGGAATGAATACTTTCTGGCCAGGCCGGAGGTCAGCGCGCTCCTTTAATGCTTGCCAGGAGGTCAGGCCCACCATCGGAATGGAGGCCGCTTGCACAAAGTCCAGATTGGCCGGCTTCGGCGCGGCCAGGTGTTCAGGGACAACCGCATATTCGGCAATTGCCCCATTGCCGAGGTCGAACACATTAGCAAAGACCGCATCGCCCTTCTTGAAGCGGGTGACGCTGCTTCCAACCTCGCTCACGACGCCCGCCAGATCGCTGCCGATGATGGCTGGCAATTGAAAGGTCAACACGGCCTTGAAGATTCCCGTGGGGATCATGTTGTCGATGGGGTTTATGCCAGCGGCATGCACCTCGACCAAAATGTCGTTGGGCTTCAGTTCTGGGCGAGGAACGTCGGCAAAGCCGATTCCAGGCGATTTTCCGTAGCGTTTGAACGTAAGCGCTTTCATCGTGCTGTGATTCCGATGGAATTGTGTGAGGTGTCGGTAAGGCTTGGGTTTGACACGATCCGCTCCAGGCCCCTGCTCTGCCGGGCTATGGAACTGGTTGCTTGCCTGGCGCCCAAGCGAATGTCTACGCCAGAAAGTCCAGAGCCTTGGAGACGAACTCTGCGTGGTACTGGAAAACGCCGCCGTGCCCCGCGTCCTGGTAGATCACGAGCTGCGCCTGGGGGATGCGCCGGGCCATGTCGTGACTCAGCGCCGTCGGCACCATGATGTCGTGGTCTCCGTTGACGATCAGGACAGGCATGCTCAAGCGGCCAAGATCCTGCGCCGCCTGCCGGCCCCAGGCCTTGATAGCCCTGAGCTGGCGAAGAAACGCCCGAGGCGTCGGCCCTTTGTCGCGCGCGGATGTGCGCTCCTTCAGCCGCGTCAGAAAGGCACGGGCTGCTTGCCGACCATTCTGCGTGGAGGTGAAGAACAGATAAGTCTTGGGATCGCGCAACGTCAACAAACCCTTGAGCATCAGCGGCCAGGACAACGCACCGACGCGCTCGATGCCTTGCCCTCCCGCAGGGCCGGTGCCAGCCAGTATGAGTTTGCGCACCAGGGCCGGCGCCTTCAGCGCCAGGTCCTGCGCCACAAAACCGCCCAGCGAAAAACCCAGCACATCGACTTGCTCAAAGCCCAGGGTACGAATCAGCGCGAGGGTGTCGCGGGCCATCTCGCCCACCGTCACTGGGGCAACGCCGCCGGATAAGCCGATGCCTCGGTAATCAATGGCGATGACTCGGTGATGACGGGCAAGACCATCGGCGATTCGCGGGTCGACGTTATCCAGCACAGCCCCCCAATGATTCAGCAGAAAAACAGGGATGCCGGTGCGCACACCCAGCTCGCGGTATGCAAACTCGGTCTCCCCCACGACAACCAGGTTGTTGGGTGCCTGGACGTAAGAGGGTGTCAGTTGGGCAACCGGCATCGAACGGCTCATCAGTGATTCCTCGGATTTGGGCAAGCGCGTGCGGAAGGTCAGGCCTGATCTCGATAACGCTCGGCGGCCCGGGCTTGTCGAATGTCGGACAGCAAGCCCTGACGAGCCTGGTCCAACGCATCCCAACGGCCCTCTGCGTGCAGCGGCGGGATGGTCACGAGCTCGCGGCGGTCGAACCCGACCAGGGCGGCATCGACCAACTCTTCAACATCCATGACTTCGGAAATGGTGTTGAGGTCGATCCCGGCGCGCTCCCAGATTTCAGTGCGGGTTGCTGCCGGCAGTACGGCCTGGACGTAGACCCCGCTCGGCGACAATTCCAGGTTCAACCCCTGGGACAGGAACAGCACGAAGGCCTTGGTGGCGCCATAAACCGTCATGCCGAACTCGGGCGCAAAACCCACCACTGAACCCAGATTGACAATGGAACCGGCACCCGACTGTGCAAAACGCGGCGCCACGGCTGCCGCGAGCCGGGTCAACGCCGTGATGTTGAGCGCGATCAGGCGATCGATGGACTCCGCGTTCTGCTGGACGATACCCCCGGACTGAGCAATCCCGGCGTTGTTAATCAAGATGCCGATCTGAGCGTCGTCGCGCAGGCGCGTTTCGACCGCGGCAAGATCAGCCGGCTGGGTCAGATCGGCCTGCAGCACTTCGACAGCCACACCGCTGTCTGCTCGCAGGCGTACTGCCAGAGCCTCGAGGCGTGCCTTGTCTCGTGCAACCAGCACGAGGTCATGGCCACGGCGGGCGAAGCGTTGGGCGTAGATGGCGCCGATACCGCTGGAGGCACCGGTGATGAGAACGGTCGCAGGCTTTGTCATGGGGTCATTCCTTCGCAAGGGGTTTTGATGTGAGTCACACAGATAGAGCTTCAGCCGGCGATCGTCGGGTAGTCGGTATAGCCGACAGCGCCGCCGCCGTAGAGCGTGGCCGGGTTGAGCGGCGCCAGGGGCGCTGCGGTTTTCAAGCGGTCAACCAGATCGGGGTTGCTGATGAACGGGCGACCGAAGGCAAAGAGGTCTGCCTTGCCGGCGTTGAGGGCGGTCGTGGCGAGCTCCAGGTCGTAGCCGTTGTTGGCCAGGTAGGCCTGTTTGAAGTGCTGGCGCAGTGCGTCGTAATCGAACTCGGCCGCATCCCGCGGGCCTCCGGTCGCCCCTTCCACGACATGCAGATAGGCGACGGACAGCGCGTCGAGTTGCTCGGCGATGTAGGCGTATTGGGGTTGCGGAGCGCTGCAAGAAATTCCGTTGGCCGGAGACACTGGCGAGATGCGCACCCCGGTGCGACCGGCACCGATTTCTTTCACCACGGCGCTGACCACATCCAGCAGCAAGCGTGCGCGGTTCTCTATCGAGCCACCGTAGGCATCCGTGCGCTGGTTGGCCCCGTCCTTGATGAACTGCTCCAGCAGATAGCCGTTTGCGCCGTGAATCTCCACACCGTCGAAGCCTGCCGCAATGGCGTTGGCCGCCGCTTGGCGAAAGTCGTTGACGATGCCTGGCAGCTCGCCCAGCGCCAGGGCGCGTGGCTCGGAAACGTCGACAAATGCGTTATTGACGAAGGTCTTGGTCTGCGCCCGGATCGCCGAAGGCGCGACCGGCGCAGCGCCGCCCGGTTGCACGTCAACGTGAGAAACGCGACCGACATGCCAAAGCTGAACAAAGATGCGTCCCCCCTCGGCATGCACGGCATCCGTGACCTTGCGCCAGCCGGCTATCTGCTCGGGCGTGTAGAGGCCGGGCGTGTCCTGATAACCCTGGGCCTGGGCGGAGACTTGGGTCGCCTCGGTGATGATCAAGCCGGCCGAAGCGCGCTGGGCATAGTAGGTCGCGGTCAGTTCGCCGGGGACTAACCCGGCGCCGGCGCGGTTGCGGGTCAGCGGCGCCATCACGATGCGATTGGCGAGCGTCAGATCGCCCAGGACGTAGGGCTGGAACAGGGTTTTCTCGGTCATTTTGGTTAACTTCAGCGAGTGGGATGACGCCAATGATTACGATCGAACTCTAAAATGTCAACGGTTTGATGTCGATCAACATCAATGTATAGTGGCGCGATCACAGCTGGATAAACGTTGTTGGGTGAGCGATGAAAGTCACTAAAAAACAGGCGCAGGCCAATCGGGCGCATATCGTGGAAACTGCGTCCGCGCTTTTTCGCGAGCGTGGCTATGACGGGGTGGGCATCGCCGACCTGATGGCGGCGGCTGGCTTCACTCAGGGCGGCTTCTACAAGCACTTCCGCTCCAAAGCCGACCTGATGGCGGAGTCGGCAAGCTGCGGCCTGCTGCAATCCGCCGAGCTGACCGTGGGGTCTTCAGCGTCTGAATTCGTAAAGGTCTATCTCTCTCGCGAGCATCGCGACAATCGCGCCTCAGGCTGCACGATGGCCGCACTGTGCGGGGATGCGGCCCGCAAAGAGGACGATGTCCGAGCCACCTTTGCTGCCGGCATCGAGGCCCAACTCGCGGTCTTGCAAGACAAGCACAACAGTGCGGACTCGGCCCAGGCACGGGCCAAACGCCTCGCCTTGATGGCGCAGGTAGTCGGCGCCATCGTCCTGTCACGCGCCTGCCCTGACGACTCGCGGCTTGCTGATGAGATTCTCGCGGCCTGCCGCGACACCCTCCTCCCATCGTTGATGCCTTCAGGGGACGAACCGGACGGGACTGTGTCCGAAGGCAATGCTGGTTAATAAAACCGTTGGCACTTCATAACGAGCCATTGGCAAAGCAATGGCTCCCCCTCGCAGAGCGTCGCCCCTTTACCCAAGGGTGAATCGCTCAGGATTGGCTAACCAGTCCTTCACCTTCTCCATGGTTCTCCGTTCCTGCTCCCCTTCCATCACAAACCCTTCTACCCACCGAGCGCCGGGCGCGTGGCGGGCGAGGACGTCCAGGCTGTCACCCAGTCCATATCCCCCATGAGTGATTAAGGGCACGACAGTCTTTCCGGACAGCTCATGGGCCGAAAGGAATGCCTTGATCACGGGAGGTGCAGTTTGCCCCCAGATGGGAAAACCCAGGAACAGCACGTCGTACTGCCCCATATTCGAGACGATTGTCTCCAGTTCAGGTTTGAAGCCCGTGGCGGTTTCACGCCGTGCCTGCTCGACCGTTTCAAGGTAGTCCTCGGGATAGGCGTTTGCGGGGCGGATCTCAAACAGGTCGGCGTGCTGTGAGCGTTGGATCAGGCCGGCGACGACCCTGGTATTACCCGACCTGGAAAAGTAAGCGACCAGGACCTTGGCACTCGACGGGGCGGAGGTGTTCCCATCGGGGTTCGCGCCAGAGGCAATAAGCGGCAGGCTGGCGATCGCTGCGACCACTTTGCGACGGTGGGGGTCGTGTGAAGGCATCGTGTTTCCTCATGAATGACGGCCACCTAGGCGTCAATTAGCGTCTAGCCAGGCTAGACGCTGGTGCATGCGGCAACAATCAGGGCAAGGCTGTATGACCTCATGAGGGTGATTCAGCAATTCACCGGTTTGCCCCGCTCAACTACTGAATTGCACTCACAAGGCCACGCATGCTTGAAAGACTAATCATCAGGTTCTTCTGACCCTAAAGTGGAGTCCCCACCCTCCAGGAAAATGAAGATGACCGATGTCACTGTAGTTATCGGTGCTGGCTCGATTGGCCAAGCCATCGCTCGACGCGTCAGCGCTGGCAAACATGTCTTGCTCGCCGATCTGCACCAGGAAACGGCAGACGCCGCCGCGAAGGTGATGAGCGATGCGGGTTTTGCTGTCACGACGTCCACGGTGGATGTCTCGTCCCGTGCGTCAGTCCAGGCATTGGTGGCCAAGGCGGCCAGTCTTGGCGACATTAGCGGGGTGATCCATGCCGCCGGGGTCTCTCCCTCTCAGGCAGCACCTGCCACCATTCTTCGGGTCGACCTGTATGGCACCGCCCTGGTGCTGGAGCTGTTTGGCGAGGTGATCGCCAAAGGGGGTTCAGCCATTGTCATCGCCTCGCAGTCCGGTCATCGCTTGCCGGCACTCAGCGCTGAGCAGAACCAGGCCTTGGCGCTGACGCCGGTGGAAGCGCTGCTGGCTTTGCCGATGCTGCAACCGGAAGTGGTCACCGACCCTTTGAATGCCTATCAGATATCCAAACGTGGCAACTCACTGCGGGTCGCGGCGCAAGCCGTTCGCTGGGGCAAGCGCGGTGCCCGGGTCAACACCATCAGCCCCGGCATCATCTTCACCCCCCTGGCTCGGGATGAACTCAATGGCCCGCGTGGGGATGGCTACCGCCGCATGATTGAATCGTCCGCCGCCCAGCGCGGCGGTACGCCCGATGAAGTGGCCGCGGTTGCTGCGCTGCTGATGGGCCCTGAAGGGACCTTCATTACCGGCAGCGACTTCCTGATGGACGGCGGTGTAACCGCGCAATACTGGTACGGCAGCGACCAATAGCCTCAAACGCTGGCAGAGGCGCTTTCACGCTTGCTGGCGCGCCCACTCCCGCACCGCCTCCGCGAACATGCGCAAAGCCATCGGCGGGTGGCGGTTGGCTGGGTAGTAGAGGCAGGCGCCGGCATAGTAAGGACCCCACTCAGGCAGCAGATGGACCAGGCGCCCGGCACGCAGATGTTCCTCGACCTGAAGCTCGGGCACCCAGGCGATGCCAATGCCCGCCAACGCGGCCTCGGTCATCAGGTTGATGTTGTCCATGGTCATGGGCCCGTCGACGTCGATGCTGGCGGACCGGCCCTGGTGATCGAGGTCCCAGCGAAACAGCGTACCGCTGGCAAAGCGAAAGCGGATGCATCGATGGGCCTTGAGGTCATGGGGTGCCACAGGCGCGGGGTGCCGGCTGAGGTACTCGGGCGAAGCCACGGCGGCGAACCGAACATCCGGGCCGAAGCGCACCGCGATCATGTCCCGCGGCACATCGTCAAACAGCCGAATGCCCGCATCGAACCCATCGCCAACAATATCGACCAAGCGGCTATCCGCCACACACTCGATATGGATCTGCGGATTGTCCTTGAGAAACTGCGGCATGACATGGCGGATCAACAGTTTGAAAGAGGATTCGGACGCACTCAGGCGTATCAGCCCCGAGGGGGTGTTGCGCTCTGAGGTGACGTCGTTGACCGCACATTCGAGTTCACCCAGCAACGGCTGCACGCGCAAGAACAGTTGCTCACCGGCTTCGGTCAAGGCGACCGACCGGGTGGTTCGATTGAACAGCCGCAGTTCAAGGCGAGACTCAAGCCCGCGCATGGAATGGCTCAGCGCCGAGGCCGAAACACCCAGCATCCTTGCCGCGCCGCTAAAGCTGCGTTGTTCAGCGATGGCGACAAAAGCGGTTAATTCCGGAAGCCCGGCACGGATCATTAGTGAATCCTCCTCAAGTCCCCATGAAGTGATGGGCTAATTGTTGAATTTTGCACAGGAATTTAAAGTTTACCTATCAACCCTATCCTTGCGAAGGAGCGGAAACATGCGGAAACCTCATCGGGACAACCGCGCTATTGAGCGGTCGGGTGACAGCCTGGACAACCGGCCGCAGCCCCTCAAAACCGGCGTCAACGCCTCGGAACGTTAACCGCTCGCTGCAACCCTTCGCTACTCGCCGGCCCCGTTCATGGGCGCCGGCCCTCGTGTTTCATGCCCCTGATTGAGAGAGCCCCACTGACCATGCCCCCCACAGATCGCCCCCTAGACGGAGCACCACCATCGGAAAAGCAGAGCCTCTGGTTTCTGTCGATCCTCAGTGCCCTGATGGCCTTTGCGTCCATTTCAACCGACCTCTACCTCCCTGCCATGCCCGCCATGGCGACGTCGCTGCATGCCGACGCGGGCCAGCTGGAGCTGACGATTTCCAGCTACCTGATCGGCTTCAGCCTGGGGCAGTTGGTATGGGGCCCCATCAGTGATCGATACGGCAGGCGCCTACCGATCGCCCTGGGGTTACTGCTCTTTATCGCCGGGTCCGCCGGCTGCGCACTGTCGAGCACCGCGCCGATGATGATCGGTTGGCGTGCGGTGCAGGCTGCTGGGGCCTGCGCCAGCGTGGTACTGGCTCGGGCGATGATCCGGGATGTGTATGAAGGCCACCGGGCGGCGCAGATGCTGTCTACCCTGATGACCGTGATGGCGATTGCTCCGTTGCTCGGCCCAAGCCTGGGTGGGCTCATGCTCAAGTTCGGTTCCTGGCCATTGATTTTCTGGGCCCTGGCGGCGTTTGGCATGGCGACGGTTGTCGCCCTCTACAGCCTCCCCGAGACACTGCCTGCCGAGCGCCGCAATTACGCCCCACTCAGCGGCGCCTTTCGCCGCTACGGGCAATTGCTCAAAGATCGCCGAGTGCTGGGCTACGCCTCTGCCGGTGGTTTTCTCTACGGCGGCATGTATGCCTACATCGCCGGAACCCCCTTTGCCTATATCGACTATTACCACGTCTCCCCGCAAACCTACGGTGTGTTATTCGGCGTGGGCATCGTCGGCATCATGTTGGCCAACCAGATCAACGCCAGGCTGGTTCGCCGGGTCGGCAGCGATCGGCTCATGCGCCTGGGCGCACTATTGGCGGCACTGTCCGGTATCTGCCTGGCCATGGATGCGTGGAGCGAGTTTGGAGGGCTTGCGGGATTGGTCCTGCCCTTGTTCGTGTTCGTCTCGGCGGCGGGCTTGATCGTAGCCAACTCGATCGTCGGGGCGCTGAACAGCTTTCCACATGTCGCCGGTGCGGTATCGGCATTGGTGGGCGCCTTGCAATATGGCACCGGAATCCTGGGTTCAGGCCTGGTGGGGGTGCTCGCAGACGGTAGTCCAAAACCCATGGCAATGGTCATTGCCGTGTTTGGAGTGGCAAGCCTGCTGTGCGCGTTCTGGCTGGTTAAATCGAGCCCGGCAGAGGCCAGCAACACCCAGCCTGCAGAGCCCTAGGAGGGGGCAGTCGCCTGGCGACGACTGCCCCTGGCTCAAACGTCTCAGATCACGTTGCGCCCTTCCACCGGGTAGCCCGGATCGGTGAACCCGTGGGTGGATGCATGGCCCGGCACCACCAGGCTGTCCACCAGTGCTTCGTCATCCGGCCCCAACTCCAGGCCCAGGGCCTGCAGGTAGCTGTCCCAATGGGCCTCGGTGCGCGGGCCTGCGATCGCCGCGCTGACCAACTGATTCTTCAATACCCAGGCGATGGCAAAGGCCACGGACGTGGTGCCGCGATCGGTCGCATGTTGGGCGATGGTCTGCGCGATCTTCAACGACTCGGGGCGCCACTCCGTCTGCTGGATGCGCTTGTCGCCGCGCCCTGCCCGGGTGTCCGCCGGGGGTGGCGCGTCCACGGCGTATTTACCGCTGAGAACACCCCGGGCCAGTGGGCTGTAAGGAACCACCCCGATGCCGTAATGGCCGGCCACCGGCAGTTGCTCGACTTCGGCAATGCGGTTGACGATGTTGTACAGCGGCTGGCTGACGGTCGGCCGCTGGATGGCCAACGAATCGGCGATACGCACCATCTCGGCGATTTTCCAGCCGTGGAAATTCGACACCCCGTAATAGCGGATCTTCCCCTGACGAATCAGGTCGTCGATGGCGCGCAAGCCCTCTTCCATCGGCGCATCGTTCAAGAGGCGGTGGAAATACAGGATGTCGATGTAGTCGGTGCCCAGGCGTTTCAGGCTGGCTTCGACATTCTGCATGATCCATTTGCGCGACTGCCCCTGTTGATTCGGGCCGCATCGGCCGACGACGGATAACCGAACTTGGTCGCCACGACCCAATGGTCCCGCTGAGCCGCGATGGCGCGACCCACCACGGCTTCGGAGCGCCCTGCGTGGTAGGCATCGGCGGTGTCGATGAAGTTGATGCCAGCGGCCCCCGCCTTGTCGATGATGCGCTTGGCCGTGGCTTCGTCGGTCTCGCCGCCGAACATCATGGCGCCCAGGCACAAAGGCGAGACTTTCAAGGCGCTGCGGCCCAGATAACGGTAATTCATCATTCACCCTCAAAGGCGTTGAACAGGTGAGCTGATCCTAGACCAACGGGGATTGATGATTAAGGTGCAAAAGAGGGATACGGACATGAGCCCGGCTCATGAATAGCCGATGTCGAGGGACAGTGCCAGGGGCGGGATTGATGAGCCAGGCTCATGACGCCATGCAGGTTATGCCTCTTAATCAATGGATCAGCGTTGCCTACCATGGAGAGGTCTGTTCATTCGTTTCAATTGTTCGAGGTATGCAATGAAGACCATCGGTTACGCCGCGCAAACCCCGCAAAGCCCTCTCACGCCCCTGCGCTTCAATCGCCGCGAGCTGCGCCCCAATGACGTCGCCATGGAAGTGCTCTACTGCGGTGTGTGCCACTCCGATCTGCATACGGCGCGCAACGACTGGGGCTGGACGGTCTACCCTGCCATGCCCGGACACGAGATTGTCGGCCGCGTGACGGCCATCGGCAGCGACGTCAGCCACTACCAGGTCGGTGACGCGGTGGCCGTCGGCTGCATGGTGGATGCCTGCATGACCTGCGACCAATGCCGCAAAGGCGAAGAGCAACTGTGCCGCGAAGGCAATACCAATACCTACAACGGCAAGGACCGTGTAACGGGCGAAAACACCTTCGGCGGATACTCCAAGCACCTGGTGGTCCGTGAAGAATTTATCCTGCGCGTCCCCGCAAGCCTGGACTTGGCCAAAGTCGCCCCGCTGCTGTGTGCGGGCATCACCACCTATTCCCCATTGCGCACCTGGAACGTCGTTCCCGGCAGCCGCGTCGGTGTGATCGGCCTCGGCGGCCTGGGCCATATGGCGGTCAAGCTGGCAGTGGGCATGGGGGCCGAGGTGACGGTGATCAGCCGCACGCGGGACAAGGAAGGCGACGCGCTGGCCCTGGGTGCAACACGCCTGCTGCCGTCCAGTGACAACGCGGCCATGGCTGCTGCGGCCTCAAGTTTCGACCTGATTATCGATACGGTGCCGGTCAAGCACCAACTCGATGGCTATGTGTCGCTGCTCGATGTCGACGCCACCCTGGTGATGGTTGGCCAGGTCGGGCCCATGGAAGAACAGAACACCGTGCCGATGATTCTCGGTCGACGGCGCATTGCAGGCTCGCCCATCGGCGGCATTCGGGAAACCCAGGAGATGCTCGACCTGTGCGCCGAGAAGAACATCCTGCCGGAGTGCGAAATGATCCGCATGGACCAGATCAATGAAGCCTTTGAGCGGATGGAGCGCGCCGACGTGCGCTATCGCTTTGTCATCGACATGGGCTCGTTGCCCGCCCCGGAACCAGCCTGACCACTCACCACCGCACCAGGTTCGCGGGTCGAGCTCCAGGCCTGCGAGCACTTCGACTTGGCCATCAGGAACGCTCGATGAAACTGCTCACCGCTACAACCTTTGCCACCCTGCTCTTCTCCGCGGCCGTGGACGCCGACCAGGCTCAGCCGCGCCCGGATCCCAAACCGTCACCCGACGTGCTGGAAGTCACCCCACAGCTGTACCGATACACCACCGACCTGCTGTTCGGCGAAGTGTGGAAGCGCGCAGAGCTGCTACCACGGGATCGCAGCCTGATCACCTTGTCGGCCCTGGTCGCCAGCGGCCAGGCCCCGCAACTCACTGGGCACATCAAGCTGGGGCTCGACAATGGCCTCAAACCCAGTGAAATCAGCGCGCTGATCACCCACCTGGCGTTTTACTCCGGGTGGCCGAACGCAATGTCGGCGGCGGGGGTCGCCAAGCAAGTCTTCAATGAGCGAAACATCCCTGCCGACCAGATAGCACCACCCGTCGGTGAGCCCTTGGCCCTCGACCCAGACAGTGAAGGCAAACGCCGAGCCGCCGTCGAGGCCGGGGTCGGCGGGGTTGCACCGGTGCTGGCGCGCTACACCAATGAAGTGTTGTTCGGTGAACTGTGGCGTCACAGCGACCTCAGCGCCCGCGACCGCAGCCTGGTCACCGTCGCGTCCCTGATCGCCCAGGGCCAGGCGGCACAACTGCCCTTCCACCTCAACCGAGCCATGGATAACGGCCTCAGCCAGGCCCAGGCGGCCGAAGTGGTCACCCATCTGGCCTTCTATGTGGGCTGGCCAAAGGCGATGTCCGCCGTACCCGTGCTCAAGGAAGTCTTCGCGTCACGCGGCTAAGGCTCAGCAGTTCACCGGGCTCTTGCCCCGCGAGAGCGCACCCTGACTGTCAGTCGCTCACTGATGAATGTGCCTCATAAGCCCGTCCCGATTTACTCGGCTAGTTGGAACGGTTGCGACTGGATAAATTGCTTGCCAATCACATTGAACGACCCAGGCAGAGGGCTCAGCCACCCAGCCTTGTCGACTTTTCCCACTGGATTGGAGCGAACAGATGCAGACCCGAACACTAAGCAATGGACTCGAGGTTTCCGCCCTGGGCCTGGGTTGCATGGGCATGAGCGCGGCCTACGGCCCGGCGGCCGACGTCGAAGAGATGATCAAGCTGATCCGTACCGCGCATGAGCAAGGCGTTACGCTGTTCGATACGGCAGAAGCCTATGGCCCATTCGTCAATGAAACCTTGCTGGGCCGCGCCTTGGCGCCCATCAGGGACAAGGTGATCATCGCCACCAAATTCGGCTTTGACATCGACCTGGAAAGCGGCGAACGGCGTGGTGGTACCAACAGCCGTCCGCCACATATCAAGGCGGTAGTGGAGGCCTCCTTGAAACGCCTGCGCACCGAGCGCATTGACCTCCTTTATCAGCACCGTGTCGACCCCGCCGTACCGATCGAGGACGTTGCCGGCACCGTGCAACAACTGATTGCCGAAGGCAAAGTCGGGCACTTTGGGCTGTCTGAAGCCGGTATCCAAACTATCCGCCGCGCCCACGCTGTGCAACCCGTCGCCGCCGTTCAGAGCGAATATTCACTGTTCTGGCGAACCCCGGAGCAGGAACTGTTGCCGGTGCTCGAAGAACTGAAGATTGGCTTTATGCCTTTCAGCCCACTAGGCGCAGGCTTCCTGACCGGGAAGATCGACGAGAACACCACCTTCGACTCAACGGATTTCCGCAACGCTGTCCCCCGTTTCAGCTCCGAAGCCCGCAAGGCCAATGCTGCCTTGGTGGTGGCGATCAAACGCATCGCCGACCGCAAGGGCGCAACGCTGGCGCAAATCGCCCTTGCCTGGTTGCTGGCCCAGAAGCCCTGGATTGTTCCGATTCCGGGCACCACCAAACAGCATCGCCTGGAAGAAAACCTGGCGGCCGTCGAGCTTGAATTGACTCAAGCCGACCTGGTTGAAATCGACTCCGAGGTCTCGAACATCCAGGTCCAGGGCGATCGATTGCCAGCAGCAGCGATGAAAATGGTCGGGCAGTAAGCCTGGCCCTTCGGCTCAACCAATGGACGATCAGCCATGACACAACACACCCCGTATGACATCAGCCGTCGCGGCTTGCTCGCTGCCGCCGCCAGCGTGGCGGCGGTTCCCTTGTTGGCCAGTGCAGCAACCTTTGGGGCGAGCGCAGCTCCCAGTATTCCAGCACCCAACGCAGCCCCGCACGCAGCCCAGGTTGTGGGTCGCCGCCGCTTGGGCGCACTGGAGGTTTCATCCCTGGGCCTTGGCGTGCAGAACATGAGCCGCACCTACCAGACCACCCTTCCCAGCCGCCCCGAGATGCTCGCGATCATCCATCGGGCATTCGACCAGGGCGTCACCTTTTTCGACGCCGCTGAAGCCTATGGCCCGCTTGAGGTCGAGCGAATCCTTGGCGAGGGCGTCGCGCCGTTTCGTGACAAGGTGGTGATCGCCACCAAGTTCGGGTGGAACATTGATCCCGAAACAGGAGTGCGCAGCCCCGGCCTCAATAGCCGCCCGGAGCACATCCAGCAAGTGGTGGAGGCCATGCTGAAACGTCTGCGCACGGACCGTATCGATCTGCTCTACCAGCATCGCGTCGATCCCCAGGTGCCCATTGAAGACGTGGCCGGGGCCATCGACGAATTGATCGCCCAGGGCAAGGTGCTGCATTGGGGCCTCAGTGAAATGGGGCTGGGCACCCTTCGTCGCGCCCATGCGGCCAGCCCGGTGACGGCCGTACAAAGCGAATACTCGATGCTCTGGCGGGGGCCGGAAGATGGCGTGCTGTCCACCTGCGAAGAACTGGGCATCGGCTTCGTACCTTGGAGCCCTTTGGGCGTCGGGTTCCTCACGGGAGCCATCGATGCTAAAACGCGCTTTGCAGACGGCGATATCAGGAAGCTGGAAAGCCGCTTCGCCGAGGAAAACCTGCCCGCCAATTTGCAACTCGTTGCCTTGCTGAAGGCCTGGACCAGCCGCAAACAAGCGACGCCGGCCCAGATTGCCCTGGCCTGGCTGATGGCGCAAAAACCCTGGATCGTGCCCATTCCCGGCACCACGCAGATGCCTCACCTGCTGGAGAACATTGGGGCCGCGTCGGTTCAACTGACACCGCAAGAACTCAGCGAACTGAATAGCGCCGTCGCAGGGATCAAGGTCCAGGGCGCCCGCTTGCCGGATACGGTGCTGGCCTACTCCGGCGTTGAAGCGCCCAGCAAACCTTGACTGTGAAGAGCGTGCGCTGAGGTCTGCCCGGCCCTTGAAAGAGGAGCTCCGGCGTCATCACAACGCTTGAGGGGCGGCCCGGCATCGCCCCTCAAGTCATCAGGTTTCACCTTTAACGGGCGCCGCTACGGTGCCGGAGCGTGCTGAGCAGCAAAAGGCCTTGGCATAGTCTGCGTCGGACACCTGCTCTAGCCATTGAACCGCGTTGCCTTCAAGCAACTCGGCGATTGCGACATGGCTCATGCCATCGCTGGGGGTTGCGCCATGCCAGTGTTTGACCCCGGGCGGTATCCACACCGTGTCGCCCGGACGAATCAGATGGGCGGCCTGGCCGTCCTGCTGCACCAGGCCGACACCGGCCGTCACTATTAGCGTCTGACCCAGGGGATGGGTGTGCCAGGCGCTGCGCGCACCCGGTTCGAAAGTGACTGTACCGCCGCTGACGCGAGCGCCATGGCTGCCCTGGAAGCGACCGTCAACGCGCACCTTGCCGGAGAAGTATTGCGCCGGGCCTGGGGTGGACGGCTGGGAGCCGGCCGGAGAAACCGTCACCCGTGGGTGCACTTCGCCACGAGCACTGAACACCACCAGCACCAGCGCCGCGCCGAGCACTTGCAGCACGCGTGAGTATTGGCGGCGGTGTGCGCTGAGCGCGGGTACGTCAACAGCCGGCATGGGATGTCCTCGAGTGGGGGGGGGGGCGCGAACGGGGGACCCAGCGGTTGAATGTAGCCTTTACGGGTACCTGTGATTAGCCAGTAGAATCCCAATAACCTCATGAACCGGGCTCATCAATGCTTAGGGAAAACGCCAACGACCTGCTTGCCTTTCTCGCCGTCGCCCGAGAGCGCAGTTTCACCAAGGCGGCGGCCAAGCTGGGCGTATCGCAATCGGCCCTGAGCCACACCGTTCGCGGGTTGGAGGCACGCTTGGGGCTGCGCCTGCTGACCCGCACCACACGCAGCGTCTCGCTCACCGAAGCCGGCGAACGGCTGCTGCAAAAGGTCGGCCCGCGGTTCGAGGAAATCGAACACGAATTGACACTGCTCAGTGACCTGCGAGACACCCCCACCGGCAAGATCCGCATCAATGCCATGGACTTCTCGCTGGACCTGGTACTGCGCCCGGTGCTGAAAAAATTCCTCCCGGAATACCCGGATATCTCAGTGGAGGTGTGCTGCGACTACAGCTTTGTCGATATCGCAGCACAAGGCTTCGATGCCGGGGTGCGACTTGGCGAGGACGTCGCCGAAGGCATGATTGCCACGCGAATCGGTCCGGACATCAGCATGTCGGTGGTCGGTTCGCCCGCTTACTTCGCCGACCGTACGCCACCGCAAACACCCCGTGATCTGGTCCAGCACCAATGCAACAACCTGCGCCTGCCCACCAACGGGGGCCTGTACGCCTGGGAGTTCAAAAAAGACAACGAGAGCCTGAACGTCCGTGTCTCGGGGCAAATCATCTACAACGGTATTTATCATTTGCTGGACGCGGCCCTGGACGGTTTTGGCCTGAGTTACCTGCCTTCCGACATCGTCGCGCCGCACCTTGCAGACGGGCGCCTGATCCAAGTGCTGGAAGACTGGAGCCCTTGCTTCCCCGGCTTCCACCTTTATTACCCCAACAGGCGCCAGGCCTCCCCTGCCTTCGCCCTGTTGCTGGAAGCGTTACGTTACCGAGGCTAGGGCAAGGTCTACTGCGCCACAGCAGTCTCGGCCTGGGCGACGCGCACCTGATCCCCCGAACTCAATCCATCCGGCGGATTGGCAATGACCTCATCGGACGGGCCGACGCCATCGGCGAGTTCGAGGTAGGTACCGTGGTCGCGGGTCACCGTGACCTGCTTGAGCTGCACCCTCCCATCACCATCGACCGTCGCCACCTGCACCCCCTGCTTGCCAACGATCAGCGCGCTGGGGGGAAGGCTCAGAGTGCTGGGGGCCAGCGTGCCCTCGAACTGCACGGTGGCAAAGGATCCGGGCAACAGCTCTCCCCCATGGTTTTCCACGCTGAGTTGCACGCGCATGGCGCCCGAACCCACATCCACCGCTTGAGACAAGGATTGCACGGTGGCATCGAAGGTTTTTCCCGGGTGCTCGGGCACGCTGAGCCTGGCGCGACTGCCGGTTTTTACCCAGGCCAGTTGGCGCTGGGGAACGCTGACATACACCCGCAGGCGACTCACATCAGAGACCACGAACAACTCGCTTCCGGCGGTCATGCCGACATTGATCAAGGCGCCGACGTCGGTATTACGGGCCGTCACTACGCCGTCAAACGGCGCCACGATGCGGGTGTAGCCCTGCAGCGCCTGCAGCCGATCCACATTGGCTTGAGCCTCGTTCACCCGAGAGCGCTTGGTGGCGAGATCACCGCGCCGCTCCTCGACTTCCTGGAGCGACACGGCTTCACTTTCACGCAACTGCTCCCAGCGTTTGGCCGTGGTGCCGGCCAGCGCCGTTTCACTGCGGGAGGTGGCCAACTCTGCACGGGCCTGGCGCAGTTGCTGGTCCAGGTCCGGGGCATCGATCTCGGCCAACAGCTGTCCCGCCTTGACCGGCGCCCCGATGTCCTGGTCCCAGCGTTTCAGGTAACCGCTGACCCGTGCGTACAACGGCGCCCGCGACCAGGCTTCGATACGCCCGGGCAGTTGCAGGGACGCAGGCGTCACCAGGCTGGGCTGGACCAGCGCGACCGTAGCGACGCGTTTGCGCTGGGCGATCTGCTCCAACTGGTCCGCTTGCGAGTGTCGGCTCAGGGTGCCAGCGACGATGATCACACCCGCCGTCGCCAGGGCCCCGAGAATAAACAGGACGCGACCATTCGCGCTGAAGGCTTTCACAGGCATATCAGAGGGCTCCAGGAACAAGGTGCTGCTTGGGTTCAGTACGGAAATCATTGCGGTGCGCCAGGCTGAAAAGCACCGGGACAAACAACAGGGTCGCGACAGTGGCGAACAGCAGGCCGCCGATCACGGCGCGGCCCAGAGGGGCGTTCTGCTCGCCCCCCTCGCCCATGCCCAAGGCCATGGGCAGCATGCCGAGGATCATTGCCAATGCGGTCATCAGCACTGGCCGCAGGCGCGCGATGCCGGCCTCGAGCGCGGCGGCGCTGGCATCACCCAGTGCCTGCAGGCGCTCACGGGCAAAACTGATCACCAGCACACTGTTGGCAGTGGCCACGCCCATGCACATGATCGCCCCGGTCAACGCTGGCACCGATAACGTGGTGCCGGTGGCGAAGAGCATCCAGACGATTCCCGCAAGGGCAGCGGACAGGCCGGAAACGATCACCGCCGGTCGACCCAGGATTGAAAGTTGACCACGATCAACAGGTAGATCAGCACCACGGCGCCGAGCAGGCCGTACAGCAGGCCAGAAAACGCCCGCTCCATGGTTTGCACCTGGCCCATCAGGTGGACCGTGCTGCCACGCGGCAACTCATCGGCCATTTGCCCGATGATCTGGCGGATATCTTTAGCCACGGCGCCCAGGTCACGGTCTTGGGTGGCCGCATGGACCTGCACCATCGGCTGGACGTTGTATTGGCTGACCATGCCGCTGCCGGTGGTGCGTTCAAAGTCCGCCACCGCGCCGAGCGTCGTCACGTTCACGCTGCTGCCGTTGCCGACCGGCAGGTTGGCCAGCGCCGACAAGGAGTCCAGCTTTGACTGCGGCGTCTGCAGCACGATCGGATAGCTCACGCCATTGGCGGGGTTGAGCCAGTAAGTGGGGGCCACCTGGCTGCTGCCCGCAAGGTTGACGACCAGGCTATTGGTGACATCGCGGGTGGTTAAATTGAGCAACTGGGCCTGGGTGCGGTCGAGGTCAACATTGAACACCGGCGCCCTGTTCGATTGCAGGATTCGTGCATCGGCCAGGCCCGGCACCGTGCGCAGGCGCTTGAGCAACTGCTGTGCGTAGGCGAAGTTGGCTTCGACGTTGTTGCCGCGCACCTGGATATCAATGGGCGCCGGGGCACCGAAGTTGAGAATCTGGCTGACGATGTCCGCCGGAGGAAAGGAAAAGGTGCTGTCCGGGAAGCGCTCAGGCAACAACTCACGCAGCTTCTTTACGTAGTCGGCGGTGGGCTGGTGGCCGGCGCGCAGGGCGATTTGAAAGTCGCCATCCTGGGACCCCATAACCCCAGTGTTGTTGTAGGTCAGGTTGATGTTGCTGGGTGGCAGGCCGATGTTGTCGACCAGGGTGGTGATCTCCTCGGCAGGAATGATGCTGCGTATTGCCTCCTCTATCTGCGCAAAGCGCGAGGCGGTCTCTTCCACGCGAGTGCCCACCGGCACCCGCACATGCATCAGCACCTGTCCAGAATCCACCGTGGGGAAAAAGTTACTGCCAATAAAGGGCACCAGCCCGAACGACAGCATCACCACCGCCATAAAACCCGCAAGGAAGACTTTGCGCCGGCGCAATGCGCCTTCGAGCACCTGCTGATAGCGCTGGCGCAAGCGCTCGAAACGGAGCTCGAAGCCCTTCTGCAGGCGCACCAACGGGTTGCGTGAGGTCGCTTGCGGCGCGCTGTGCAGGGAGTGCGGCTGCAGCAGGTACTTGGCCAGGGTCGGTACCAGCGTCCTCGACAAGATGAAGGAACAGATCATGGCAAAGATCACCGCTTCGGCCATGGGCACGAACAGATAGCGTGAAACACCTTCGAGAAAGAACATCGGAACGAACGCAATACAGATGCACAGCAACGACACGAACGCCGGGGTGACGATCTGGCGGGCGCCATCCACGATCGCAGTCTCGACGTCCTTGCCCTGCTCCAGGTGCCAATTAACGTTCTCGATGGTCACCGTGGCATCGTCCACCAGGATGCCGATGGCCAATGCCAGGCCTCCCAGGGTCATGAGGTTGAGGGTTTCACCCAAGGCCGCGAGGATGATCAACGAGCCCAGGATCGCCAGCGGAATCGACACCGCAATGATCACGGTCGACCGCAAACTGCCGAGGAACAGCAGGATCATCACGCTGGTCAGCGCAGCCGCAATCGCGCCCTCCAGCACCACACCCTTGATCGCCGCCCGGACGAACAGTGATTGGTCGTTGATCGGCTGCACCTTCAGCGCTTCGGGCCAACCCGGCTTGAGGGCTTCGATCTGCGCCCGAATGCCGTCGACAATGGCCAACGTCGAGGCGGACCCGTTCTTGAGCACCGACATCAAAACCGAACGGCTGCCGTCAACGTGGACAATGTTGGTTTGCGGCGCATTGCCGTCATGCACATCGGCGACGTCACGGAGATAGACCGTGCTGCCGTTTACCACTTTGACCGGGATCAGTCCCAGTTCGTCGATCGCTGAAGGCGCCCCATTGAGCTGCAAGGTGTACTCCAGCTCGCCGAGCTTTTGGGTGCCAATCGGCACCAGGATATTGTGCGCCGCCAGGGCTGCGGAAACATCCTGGGCCGAGAGCCCCCGGGCCTGCAGCGCCTCTGGGTTGACGTCGATCTGCACCTGGCGCTGCTTGCCACCGTAAGGCAGGGGCATCACCACGCCGGGCACGGTAATCAGGGGCGTGCGCACGGTGTTCATGCCCAGGTCGAAGAGCTGCTGTTCCGACAAACCCTCCCCCGACAGCGCCAGTTGCAGGATCGGCACCGTGGCGGCGTTGTAATTGAGGATCACCGGCGGCTGGATACCCGCCGGCATCTGCCGCAACGCGACTTGCGAGGCCGCGGTGATCTGCGCGTTGGCCACCGCAATGTCGACGCCGGGCTGGAAGAAGATCTTGACCACCCCCACGCCCGGATAAGTGTTGGACTCGATGTGCTCGATGTCATTGACCGACGCGGTGAGCAAGCGCTGGAAAACCGTGGAGATGCGCCCCGCCATCTGGTCCGGTGGCAGCCCGGTGTACTGCCAGGCCACGGCAATCACCGGGATTCGAATGTCCGGAAAAATGTCAGTCGGTGTGCGCGAGGCCGTTAAGGGGCCGACGATCAAGACGAGCAATGCCATCACGACAAAAGTATAGGGGCGGCGCAAGGCCAGCATCACGGTCCGTATCAGCACTGATGGCTCCGGTCACTTGATCGACAAAAGTTGAATTCGCTTCAGCGCTTCGACTGGGCGTGCCCCAAGGCAACGTCGATGTGCATGAAGGCGGGGGTGAGGGGGTCAATTGCCTTGAGCGGTGGCCGTCAGGGCAACAAAGCTGCCAAAACTCAGGCGTGCGCCCGCTTCGATCAGGCAGTTGAGCAACTGCGCCATCGGCACGCTCTCAAAGGATTCGGTCATTCGAGCTTCGCTGTCCCAGTAGCCGGTCAGCCACCAAAGACCGGCCTCTCGCGTGCTTCGGCTCAGGGTGTAATCGAGGCATCCAGGCGCCTCTTGAAGCCTTCCGGTGCATGCCTCGATGCTCTCCGTAAACGTCGAATCAAGGGCCTCGAAGAGACGTATTTCAATGGTGTTGACGCATTCGATCGCCATCGGCGGATCCTGCTGAAATTGGCTTAGCGCGAATCTAGCGATGGCCCGACAAGGCGACTACGGCACTCAGTCAACATACGCATATGAGCGCTGCTCATGAATAGGCGCAAAGCCACGTAGCCAGTGGCATGGGCGCCGAGCGTCCGAAGGAACGATACAATTTGAAATCATTGCCAACGGCGCCCCCAGGCAGATCGGCACGCCTTATAAGGGACAGCCCCCCTACCCCGACCCCGCTTGGTCGGGGCGCTATGGCCTTTAACGTTGTCGCCGATAGTCACTGGGGGAAAAGCCGGTATCTTTGCGGAAAATACGCGAGAAGTGGCTGGGGTTGGTGTAACCAACCTCGTTCGCCACGGTCACCACCGTCATTTCGGTTTCCCTTAGCAAGCGACGCGCCTCGCTCATTCTCAGCTTGATTTGATACTGCGAGGGCGGAAGGCCGACGGCGCGTTTGAACAGCCTGTTGAAGTGGTACTCGCTCATGCCCGCTTGCTCTGCCAGGGCTCCCAGGCTGAACTCCTGCGCCAGGTTCTCGGCCATCCAGCGGGTGATACGGCGTAGTTTGAAGGCCGGAAGCGACGGCGCCGTTTTGCATGAGCCCGGATCGAGTTCGACATAGTGACGGGCCAGGTGCACGCAAACGGCCTGGGCCAGGCCCTGGGTGAACAGAGCGCTGGCGTCGTCGCGCTCTGCCTCACTGCGCAGGCACTGGAGCAGGTGGACCAGCGCCAAGTCTTCAGCGGCAGACACATCCTGAAGCATGGCAAAGGCGGCGTTGGCACCATGGATGTCCCGAAGCGCCTGTTCAAACAACGCCAGATCCAGTAGCACCATCACCACTTCCAGCGGCACCTCGCTTAAGCGCCTCCAGCCAAACTCATAAGGCGCGCCGGCGGCAGTCACAAACAGCGAGCCCGGTTTTATCCGGCTGGTCAGCCATGGGCCATCATTATCGCGTTCTTGGGTTTGCGCTTCACCGGCGGTTACCCAGACGATGAGCGGCTCTGCCACGGTCGGCATCTCGAAGGTCGCCGCGGCATCGGCAAGGGAAAAAACGGACAGCCGCACCTGTCTCCAGGCCGGGCCGCTGGTGGTTCTGGTTTTTTGGCCTGCCGGGTAAGAGTCGAGGCTCTCTACCGACGTCATCTCGGGAACAGACGTGACCTTCAAGGGAACTCTCCTGGTGGACCACGCCGTTGATACCGTCGCAGTGCTGGGCGCGCGCAGTGCAGATCCTGGCACCCAAGATAAAAGCAAAATCGCAACAGGCCCCGCAAACCTGAGGTAGAGCAGCAGGCCTTGCCCGCACAAAATCAGCGCCGTCAGATATTACCGCAACCTAAAAAGGTGGAAAGAATGATCAAGCGCAAGTTGGGCAACAGCGGCCTTGAAGTGTCTGCTCTGGGCATGGGCGTGATGAACCTGAGCTTCGGCACCGGGAACGCTGTGGAACAGAGTCAGGGCATCAAAGTCATCCACGCGGCCATCGAACGAGGCATCAACTTCTTCGACACCGCCCAGGCCTATGGGCCCTACACCAATGAAATCCTGCTGGGCGAGGCCCTGGTCCAGCGGCGCCAGGACGTGGTGGTTGCCACCAAGTTCGGCTTCAAGCTTGAAAACGGTGTAACCGTAGGCACCGATAGTCGGCCAGAGACCATCCGCACCGTGGCCGAAGCCTCGCTAAAGAGCCTTAAAACGGACTACATCGACTTGTTCTATCAGCACCGGGTTGACCCCAATGTGCCGATTGAAGACGTCGCCGGGACGCTGAAAGACCTGATCGCTGAAGGCAAGGTTCGGCATTACGGGCTGTCCGAAGCCGGGGCCTCGACGATCCGCCGAGCCCATGCGGTGCATCCCGTCGCGGCCGTGCAAAACCAATACTCCATCTGGACACGAGAGCCCGAGAAAGACGTCATCCCTGTCTGCGAGGCACTCGGTATCGGGTTTGTGCCCTGGGGCCCTCTGGGAACCGGATTCCTCACGGGCACCATCGATGCCAACACCACCTTCGACAGCACGACCGACCTGCGGGCCAATTTCCCTAGGTTCACGCAAGCGGCGATGCAGGCAAACATGCCCGTGGTCGACATGCTGCGCGCCATGGCCGCGAAGAAAAACGCCACGCCGGTGCAGATTGCCCTGGCCTGGCTGCTGGCGCAAAAACCCTGGATCGTGCCCATTCCCGGCATGGATAAAGTCGAATACCTCGATGACAACATTAAGTCTGTGCAACTCCACCTGACCCAGGTTGACCTGCGGGAAATCGACGAACAACTGTCGAAAATCAACATTCAGGGTGGGCGATTGGATGAAGGCTTGCTGTCCATGTCCGAGTAAGGATTGCCGGCCCCTCCAGCCATCACCTTGAGCAACAATACGGCCCTGTTCGTACGTGCTATCTGCAAGAGCCCCATGCACCCTTTGCATGGGGGCTCCAGAGCACCGCCAGGGGCTTACGGCATTGGCTGGTCGCTGCGGCTCACTACGACGCCTATTGAATGCGGTAACCACGACTGGCCCGCTAAGCCCACTAAAAGTCTCCCCTCTGGAAGCTCACTCATTCACCTCCACACGCTTGGCACTGCCCAGCGACCAACCGAAGTTCATGCCGGCCGCCGCCAACAGGATGGCGCTCGCGCCCACCATTTGCAGAACGCCGAGTGGGTGGGCGAACGCCAGCCAATCCACCAGGATGGCAACGATCGGATAGATGAACGACAGCGCCCCTACCAGTGCCGTGGGGATTTTCTGGATGGCGCTGTACAGCAGGGTCGACATCAGCCCGGTGTGCACCACGCCGATAATGATCAGGTAAGTCCAGGCCTCTGTGCGGGACCCGACCGCCGAGAAGTCCACAAAAGGCGCCAGGACCAGAACCCCCACCAGCATTTGGATCAGCACGATCAGGTGCGCAGGCAGCTCCTTGAGACGCTTGGTTATCGCTGCCGCCAGCGCATAGAAAAAGGCCGACGCCAAGGCCAGGCCGACCCCCAACAAGTAATCGGAACCGTTAGCCTGCCCACTGCCCTTGGCCGACACGATCAACAGCAGGCCGGAGAAAGCCAGCAGCAACCAACCCACCTTGACCGCGCTCAAGCGCTCGGCGAAAAACAGTACGCCCAGGCCGACCAGCATAAAGGGCTGGACGTGGTAGACCACAGTGGCGATGGCAATCGTGGAATGGCGGTAGGCACTGAACAGCAGCACCCAGTTGAGGATCAACGCGACCCCGCCCAGGCAGGCCAACAGGAGTTGCCGGGGGCTGATCAACGAGCGACGCAGCACGCCGAGTGCCAGGCATGCCACCAGCATCGCCATGGCGCCAAACACGCAGCGCCAGAACACCACCGCCTCCGGGCTCTGGCCCGACATAACGACGAACCAGCCCACCGTGCCAGAGATCACCATGGCCGAAATCATTTCCACTGTCCCACGGGTTTGCGGCTGCATCAGGTACGGCTTCCTTGCGGCTGGCATTGCCCTGACCGCCGCCCTCTTTCGTTGGCTGGCACCGGGCAACACGAATTTTATAATGAACAATTAGTCACTATACTGAACACGCCGTATCAGAGCGTCAACCCAGAATCGGATGATTTAACAAACAAATGACCGATATAACGAACAACCAGGCAAGCAACAACCCCAGCCGAATTGACCTGCTGGCCCTGTCGATCAAGCACGAGCGCCTGTCAGCCGGGCTTTCGTTGACTGAATTGGCGAAACGCGCCGGGGTGGCGAAATCAACCTTGTCCCAGTTGGAGTCGGGGATCGGTAATCCCAGTATCGAAACCTTGTGGTCGCTGGCCACCGCCATGGGCTTGCAGGTCACTCGGTTCTTCGAGCAACCCCAGCAGCCCCTGCGGGTGATCCGCGCCAACGAAGGCCTGACCCGCTATTCCGAAACCGCCCGTTATGCCGCGACGCTGCTTGCGGACTGCCCGGTTGGGATCCAGCGCGATATTTACCGACTCAAGGTGCAGCCCGGCGAAGTGCGCCTGTCTCAGCCCCACCCACCCGGCACGGTGGAGCACGTGGTGCTGTGCACCGGCAGCGCCCATATCGGCCCGGCCAGCGGGCCTGTGCTGCTGCACGCGGGCGACTACATCAGCTACCTGGCGAACGTGCCCCACGTGTTCGAGGCCCTTGAGGCAGACACCACGGCGGTGATGGTGATCGAGCATTCCTGAGCGGATCGAGCACCGCCCTCCCCTGACATCACTGACCCGACAACGGCAACAGCGCCCTTACTTCGCTGGGTGTCTGGCGGAAATGGGCCTTGAACGCCCTGGCAAAGTGAGCCTGGCTGGTGAAGCCATGGCGGTAGGCGATTTCGCCGATATCCAGGCCCAGGCCCCGTGGGCTGCTCAGCAGGTCATGGGCCTGCTGCAGGCGTTTTTCCAGGATAAAGCGGCTGGGCTGGGTATCTTCCAGGGCGAACAGACGGCTCAGGTGCCGGGGTGAAATCCCGGTTTGCGCGGCCACCCGCTCGCAGCTCAGGTCCGGGTCGGCCAACTGCTCGTTGATGCACTGCTTGGCCGCCAACAGGTAAGAGGCGCTCAAGGCATTGATCCGTCGCTCGCCCACCTGCCCAGCGATCAGGCTGCCCAACAGCTCGAACGACTGGTTTTGATAACACTCCGCGTCCTGGCTCAACGGCTGCTGGAAAAACCCACGGGTGCGCTCGCCCAGTGTGCGCAGCAACAAACGCTGTACACCGCTTTGCCCACCAATCTTCAACGGACGATCGAAACGCTTGAGGCAGCGCTCGGCGAACAACGCCTGGGGAATGTCGAAAATGAACTGGCGCATCGGCCCGGAGAAACCGAACAGGTAAGGCTTGTCGGTGCGGTAGACAATCACCTCGCCGGGCTCGAGCAACTGGCAGCCGCCATCCTGATAGAAAAACGAAGCGCTGCCGGTGACAAAGGACACGAACACCGACTCCTTGGGCACCGTGCGGATCATCGAGCTGTCCCGCTCGACCACGTGCTCGTTGCCCTGGATATGCGCCAGGCGCATGCCCTCCAGTTGCAGGTTGTCCTGGCTGGCAGCAAAACCGCTTTCACAAAATGAGCTGCATTTGAGGCCGACCAGCGTGGAGGCGTTGTAGTCCTCCCAGAAGGCCAGCCGTTGATCCGGGGCGATGCTTTGGGTGCAGGCATGCCGGGTTTCGAGCAAGGCGCATGGAGACATTTTTATTCTTCTCATGGGCTGGAAGTTCCCGGCCAGCAAGGCCCTGACCGGATACCGAGGCCGCGCCACAGGGCGGCCGGAGCGATTCATTAACATATGAATATTAGGCCCTGTCAACTTGAAACGTTGCCGCTCCGGGCCGCTCGTCTGGGTAAGAATCGTGCCAGGCGCCTGTAGAAAAAACCTCGTCCGATCCAGTCAACAATCCCGTCCGATTCGATAAAACCCCGCCCCCTCGCCACGCCTAAAGTCGCCTCGACTCCCCCCACAACAAAGAGGCCGACCATGCCCGAAGCCCCCCGCCGTGAATTCTGGAAAGACCTGCAACCGATTGCCAACTGCTTCAAGCCGGACGCCAAGCCCGAGGTCTACCTGCCCAATGCCGCCAGCGACGACCTGAAGCTGTACGTGCCCTTCACCGACACCGTGTCCTCGCGGCCGCTGTGGATCTCGCCCAGCGAGAACCGCTGGTGCGACATCTTGATGGCCAGCAGCGCCGGGCTGGTGAACCGCCATTACCACCCCCACGAAGTGTTCGCCTACACCCTGTCCGGCAAGTGGGGCTACCTGGAGCATGACTGGACCGCCACCGCCGGCGACTTCGTCTACGAGACCCCGGGCGAAGGCCACACCTTGGTGGCCTACGAGCACGAGCAACCGATGCGCGCGTTTTTCATCGTCAAGGGCCCGCTGATCTGGCTCGACGAGCAAGGCGAGCCGGAGGGTTATTTCGACGTGCATTCCTACATCGCCCTGTGCCGCGCGCACTACGAAAAGGTCGGCCTCGGTGCGGCCTACATCGACACCCTGTTTCGCTGAGTTTGCGACTTTCACCTGCCCCTCTCGCGGAGAACGACCATGGCTTACAACAACAATAAAGCCGGTTACGAGAACATCCTGCTGGGCGTGCTGTTCCTGACGTTCGGCTTCGTCTTTTTCGATCGCCTGGCCCTGTCCTTCCTGTTTCCGTTCATGGCTGACGAGCTGCAACTGAGCAACAGCCACCTGGGCATGCTGTCGTCGGTCCTGGCCCTGGCCTGGGCAGTGTCCGGTGCGCTGGTCGGGGCCTGGTCGGACCGGCGCGGCAAACGCAAGCCGCTGCTGATCATCGCGGTGATCCTGTTTTCCCTGTGCTCGGCGCTGTCGGGGCTGGTCACCGGGTTTTTCAGCCTGCTGCTGTTCCGCGGCATCATGGGCCTGGCCGAAGGGCCGATCCTGCCGCTCTCGCAATCCTTGATGGTGGAAGCCTCATCGCCCCATCGCCGAGGCCTGAACATGGGCTTGCTGCAAGGGTCGGCGGCCGGGCTGCTGGGGGCGGTGATCGGGCCGCCGGTGTTGATCGCCCTGGCCGAAGCCTATGGTTGGCGCCACGCCTTTATCGTCTCCCTGATCCCCGGGCTGCTGATTGCTCTGCTGATCTGGCGCTATGTGCGCAACGATGCACCGCTGGCCCCCGCCACCACTGACCGCAGCCAACCCCCAGTGAATCGCCTGGCGCTGCTAAAGAGCCGCAACATCGTGCTCTGCACCCTGATCAGCTGCGTGTTCCTCACCTGGTTCGTGATCCTGATCTCTTTCACCCCGACCTTTCTGGTCAAGGTCCGCGGTTACAGCCCGGCGAGCATGGGCACGGTGATGAGTTGCCTGGGCGGCGCCTGGGTGCTGTGGGGCTTCGGCGTGGCGACGATCTCCGACCGCTTCGGC
>NZ_JALQCW010000039.1 GCF_023241715.1 Pseudomonas morbosilactucae | reverse complement strand
TAGGCGCTGGCGTGCCAGCGATGAGGCCTGCAAGACCGCCATCGCCGGCAAGCCGGCTCCTACAGGATTTCACGCGGCATCTTGCTGCTCGTAGGCGCTGGCAAGCCGGTTCCTAGCGGGCCGCCCAGGCGTTGAAGCGCTGTTCCAATTGTTCGCCATGGTCGGCCCAGAAGCCGGGGTTCATCGCCAGTTGGTGGGTCAGGTCGGGCAGTACGTTTAGCCGTTGTTCGCCCAACAGGGCGTTGGCCTGCTGGTTCACCGGGGCATAGGCGATGTGCTCGGCGTAGGCTTTCTGCTGTTGCGGCTGCAGGCTGTGGGTGATGAATTTCAGGCTCTCGGCGCGGTTCTTCGCGCCCCGGGGAATGGCCCAGGCGTCCATGTCATACAGGCCGCCGTCCCAGACGATGCGCAGGTTGCTCTGGGCTTGCACCGCGCTGATCCGGCCGCTGTAGGCGGAGCTCATGACCACGTCCCCGGAGGCCAGGTATTGCGGCGGCTGGGCGCCGGCTTCCCACCACTGGATGCTCGACTTGATCTGGTCCAGCTTGCGAAAGGCCCGGTCCTGGCCCTCGGGGGTGCCCAGCACCTGGTACACCTCCTGGCTGGGTACGCCGTCGGCCAACAGGGCGAACTCCATCGTGTACATCGCGCCTTTGCGCAGGCCGCGTTTGCCGGGGAATTTCTTCAGGTCCCAGAAATCCGCCCAGCCCTGGGGCGTGCCTTGCAGTTTGTCGGCGTTGTAGGCCAGCACCGTGGACCAGACGAAGAAGCCCACGCCGCAGGTCTGGGCCGCGCCGGGCAGCAACTGGGCGGCCAGTTGCGGGTCGACACTGAATTCTTCCAGCAAGCCTTCGTCGCAGGCCCGGGCCAGTTCCGGCAGCTCCATTTCCACCACGTCCCAGGAGACGCTGGCGGTGTCGACCATGACCTTGATCTTGGCCAGCTCGCCGTTGAATTCACCGGCGATGATCCGGGTGCCATGCTCGGCTTCGTAGCTCTTGTAGAAGGCCGCCACCTGGGCGTCCTTGTTGGCGCCGCCATGGGACACCACGGTGAGGTCGGCCAGGGCCGAGGTGCAGCCGAGGGCCGAGGCCAACAGCATGAGGGGCAGAGTCAGTTTCTTATTCATTATTGAGATCTCCAGAAGGGCGCGACGCAGGCCTGGCAGGCAGTGTGGTCCTGCGGCTTGGAGTCTCCGGGGTGTGGGGCTGGGGCGGCAATCAGACCAAGTTAAGATTCCGCAGGCGGCCTTAGTACCTCCGTATGAGGGGCTGTGCGGGCCGCTGCGGCGGTGGCATTCTGCTCGCCCCGGTACCCTGTCCACCCTGGAAACAGCCCATGCCCCTGACCATCAGCGACCTTGTCGAAACCCCCGAATTGCGCACGCGGCTGATCAGCGGCGCCGAGGGGCGCGGGCGTACTGCGCGCTGGGCCCATGTCTGCGAGTTGGCGGACCCGGCCCAGTGGCTCGGCCCGGGGGATTTACTGATGAGCACCGGTATCGGTATCCCGGTGGCGCTCGAGGAGCAGCGCCGTTATGTGCGCGACCTGCAGGAAGCGGGGCTGGCCGGGTTGATGATCGGCGAGGGCATGCAGGCCCCGGCCGACTTGCAGGGCTTGCAGGAGGCGGCCGAGGCCTTGGGCTTTCCCTTGCTGATGACCGAGTACGGCGTGCCGTTTTCTTCGGTGACCCGGGCCATCATCGAGGCCAACCAGCAGCAGGAAGCTGAGCGTCGGCAAGCCATCAGCCGGGTGTATGAAACGGCGCGCATGGGCATTCAGGGGCTGGGCCTGGAAGCACTGTTGCAACGCCTGGAAAAAGACCTGCGGGCGCGGCTGACACTGCTCGATCCGCTGACCCTGGAACCCTGGTTGCCCAGCCTGGAAGGATTGGCCACATCTGACCACGAGGCCTTGCGCGGGCGCCTGGACACGCCGGGCAGCGTGCCGGTGGTGCAACGCTGGCGCGGCGCCGAGGCTGAAGGTTTGTCGATGGCGGTGCCCAGCCGCCGTCCCTGTGTGCTGGTGGCCCAGGGCGCGGACCTGCCGGATTACGGCCTGTTGCACCATGTGGTGGCGGTACTCGGCATGGAGTTGGCGCGTTTGCAGGTGGAGCGCGAACGTCATCTGCGCCTGGCCTCGGAGTTGCTCGACGACCTGTTCCAGCAACGCTTGTCGGCGCGTCAGGTGAGCGAGCGCCTGGCGCCCTTTGGTGCCGAGTTGCAGAACCTGCGGGTGGCAGTGGCGCCGCGGGCCGGGCGCGAGCTTAGCGAATTGGATGATGGCCTGTGCCGCGACGGTGTGCAGGCGTTGTTGCGGGTCCAGGGTGAAGAATTGATGGTCTTGCTCTGGCAGGAATCGGCCCCGGCCCAGGTTCAGGCGCGGTTGCAGAGCTGGCTGGGGCTGAGTAATCCCCTGGGGCATGCCGAACGTTGCCTGGAGGCCCTGCGTGAGGCGCGTCTGGCGTTGGCCCATGCCTGTGCCGAGCAGCCCCTGGCACGTTACGAACACATGGGCGCCACGGCGCCGTGGCTGGCCCAAAGCCTGGACGGCGCGGTGCAGACTTTTCGCCGGGTCCTGGGGCGCCTGGCGGATTACGACCAGCAGCAAGGCGCGCCGTTATTGCGCACCTTGCGGGTGTTCCTGGAGCACAACCGCTCCTGGTTGAGCGCGGCCCGGGAGCTGCACGTGCACAAGCAGACTTTGGTTTATCGCATCCGCCGCATCGAGGAAATCACTGGGCGCTCCCTGGACACCACCGAGGACGTGGCGATTCTCTGGTTCGCCCTGCGCAGCGCCGAGGTCGCGGGCATCGAGCCGGGCGCCGTGACACTCAAGGAATGATCACAAAGCTCTTGCGCAGGGTTTCCCGCACCTCCCAGATGCCCTGGCAGTTGGCCGGAAACAGCACCGCGTCCCCGGCGCGCAGTTCCAGGGCCGGGCCGTCATCGGGAATGAACCGGCAATGACCGGCGATGATGTGGCTGAACTCGCGCTCCAGCACTTGGCGGCGCCAACGTCCGGGGGAGCACTCCCAGACCCCGGTCAGCAGTGACTGGCCGGCGTCTTGGGCCAGCAGGCGGGTTTCGGCAACGGGCGTGCCGAGGGGCTCCTTGACCGGTTCGGGCCGGCCCAGGGGCAGGTGCGCGGTGTCGCTGAACAGAATGGGTGAGGGCATGGTGTTTCTCCGGGGTCAGATGGCTTTGTCTTCGAGGCCCGAGGGGGCCAGGCTCGCCAGGCTGCGGTCGAGCCACGAGGGCGCGCGGCCTTGGGCTTCGGCCCGCTCCTTGCGTTGCACTGCGTTGCGCACCAGTTGCCCGCCGCAGTAGCGCAGGGGCTCCGGGGGGAAGTGGCGCACCGGGCGATTGACCAGGCCGCAGTGGCTCCAGGCATCGTCCAGGCCCAGGGCCAGGCTGGCCAGGATGCGCCCGCCGAGGCGGCTGGGGCCGACACCGTTGCCACTCCAGCCCAGGCCGTAGACCACTCCCGGGCAGCTTTTCAACTGGCCGAAGATCGGCAGGCTGTCGTAGGTGCGGTCGATCGGCCCCGACCAGCTGTGCTCGATGGCCACGTCCGCCAGTTGCGGGTAGGTGCGGCGAAAGTCGGCTTCGACCTCGGCGTGCAGTTGCGGCAATTGGTCATAGCGCTGGCCGACCCGGCTGGCAAAGGACATCAGCCCGGTGCCCTTGCCGAAGACGATGCGCCCGTCGCGGGTGGTGCGGTAATAGTCGACCATCAGTTGCGAGTCGGTGATCGCCTCGCCACCGGTCCAGCCAATCTCCTGCAGACGCTGGGGGATGGGCGCCGTGGCGATGATGGTGCTGCTCACCGGCAACAGGCTGCGGCGCAGTTCCGGCAGCTCGGCGGCCCAGGCATTGGTGGCCAGGACCACGCGCTGCGCCTGTAACTGGCCGTGCTCGGTGTGCAGCCGGGTGGGTTGGCCGGGTTCCATCTTGCTGACCCGGCTGTTCTCGAAAATCCGAACCCCTTGTTCCAGGGCCACTCGCCGCAGGCCGCGGACCAGGCGCGCCGGCTGCACCGTGGCGTTGCTGGCTTCCAGCACACCCTCCAGATGCCGGGACGAACCGCTGCGGCGAGCCACGTCGGCGCTGTCCAGGGGGCTGAACACCTGTTCACCCAGTTGCCCGCAGGTGCGCCGCACACCTTCCCAGGCGCCGCGCTGGGCCTCGCTGGTGGCGGTCCAGAGCCAACCGGCGCGGCGAAAGTGCGCGTCGATGCCATGGGCCTGGCAAAACCCTTCGATCTCATCGATCGCCTGCACCGACGCCCGGGCCAGGCGCAGGGCTTCTTCGCGCCCGCAGAGGGCCGTGAGGGAGCTGATCTTCGGCCACCAGGACATGACAAAGCCGCCGTTGCGCCCCGAGGCCCCGCCACCGCAGATGTCCTGTTCGAGGATCGCCACGGTCTTTTCCGGGGCCAGCTCACGGATGCGCAAGGCGGTCCACAGCCCGACAAAACCGCCGCCGAGAATGGCGATGTCGACCGAGTGCCGACCCTCAAGTGCCGGTGCCGGCGTCAGTTCATCGGCTATTTCCTGGAGCCAGAGTGACCGCTTCATCGTCGTGCCCATTGCTGTTGATCGAAGGCTGACTGTGCGCGGGCAGGGCGCGGCCGGGCAATTGTGCTTAGCGCAGAATCCGCCGGGGTGGCTTGTGCGAAGGTACGAACGCTTAAGCGCGCGCCCGGTCGCGTGACCGGGGCGAGGCGCCTGGGTGGGATGGCGTCGGGGCGGCTGACGCCTTAGCCGGTTGGAGCCAGCACCGCAGAGGGGCCCGCGACTTTAGCGGGGCGTGCCCGCAACAGAGCGTCGATGGCCTGGCGATAACTGCTGCCCGCCAGGTTCATGCTGTTGTTGTGGGTGGCGCCGGGCACCAGCAGGAGTTTTTTCGGTTCCAGGGCGGCGTTGAACAGTTGCTGGCTGAAGCGCGAGGGCACGTAGCGGTCGTCCAGGCCGTGGACCACCAGCAGCGGCATGCCGATGTCGCGGATCTTGTCCAGGGAGTCGAATTTCTGCGACAGCAGCCAGCGCACCGGCAGCGACGTCTTGGCCACGGCTGCGGCGGCGTCCCCCAGGGAGGTGAAGGTGGATTCAATGATCAGCCCGCGGGCCGGGATGGGTGTGCCTTGCTGGCGCGCCTTGTTGCCCAGTTCGGCGGCCAGGTCCACGGCCACGGCGCCGCCCAGGGAGTGGCCGTAGATCAGGCGTTTCTCCGGGTTGGGCTGCAGTTGCTGGAAGCGTTCCCAGGCGATGCGTGCGTCTTCGTAGACGGTGCGTTCCGAGGGCAGGTCGCCGTGGCTCTTGCCAAAGCCGCGGTAATCGATGGCCAGTACCGAGTAGCCCAGGGCATGCAGTTGTTCGATGCGAAACAGCTGCCCGGTGAGGTTCCAGCGCACCCCGTGCAGGTAGAGGATGGCCGGCGCGTCGGCGCGGGCGGCGGGCCACCACCAGGCGTGAATGTTCTGCCCGGCCTTGAGGCTTTTCGGCGTCAGCTCCAGTTCCTGGACGCTCTTGGGCAGGCCGCGGTACCAGCTGGCGGTGCCGGGCTCGATGCGAAACAGCAGTTCGCGCTCCTTGTGTTGCAGCACCGCGCAACCCACGGGCAGGCCGACCAGCAAGGCGGCCATGCATAACAGGGAGAGCCAGCGCCGGCCGGCACGCTTGAGCAGGGAGGCAGTCATGAAGGTGCAGCCATGAAGAGGGTCACCACCGGGGATCAATGTCGCGTTTTAACAGAACTGTCAGCGTCGCGCGTATGGATTTCGTCGGTGGGCGGGCGCGGATGTTTTACAAAATGCTGGGCGGTTGACGGATATATAGTTGCACAGTACAACTAGTCATCATTTTTACGAGGTCTCCGCCATGCCCAGTCATCCCTACGCTGTGATCGACCAACTGCGTTCGGCGTCGCGTTTGATGGTGCGCGAGCTGGGGTTTATGCGCAGCACCCTGGCAGCCACCGACTACCCGCCGTCGGCGGTGCATGCCCTGGTGGAGATAGGCGAGCGCGGCACCTTGACCGGCGGCGAGTTGGCCCAATTGCTGGGGCTGGAAAAATCCAGCGTCAGCCGCCTGCTGCGCAAGCTGGTGGAGGCCGGTGAAATCGAGGAAATCCCCCACCCGGATGACGCCCGCTCCAAGACCTTGCGCCTGACGCCGAGTGGTCGTGGCACCCTGGACGGGATCCAGGCTTTTGCCCGGGCCCAGGTCGGCGCCGCTCTGGAACACCTGACCACCGAGCAACAACACCGGGTGCGCACGGGCATCGCCGATTACGCCGAGGCGTTGCAGGCCCAGCGCCTGGGGCAAGGCCTGCCGGTTACCGAGACCGCGCAGATCGTTGCCGGTTATCGACCGGGCATCGTCGGCCACATCACCCAGATGCATGCCGTGTACTACGCCCGCAAGGCCGGTTTCGGACAGCCTTTTGAAAGCCTGGTGGCAACAGGCCTGGCGCATTTGACGGGGCGCCTCGACAACCCGCGCAACCAGGTGTGGTTGGCCCTGGACGGCGAGCAGGTGCTGGGGGCGATTGCCATTGACGGTGAAGGCGAGGGTGGGGAGGCGACGCTGCGCTTCTTTATTCTCGATGAGTCGGCCCACGGCCGGGGGCTGGGTAAGCGTCTGTTGGCCGAGGCGCTGGCGTTCTGTGACCAACAGGGTTTTGTGGCAACGCGTTTGTGGACCTTCAAGGGCCTGGACGTGGCGCGTCGGTTGTATGAAGCCAATGGCTTCGGCCTGGTGCAGGAACAGCCCGGGGAGCAGTGGGGCGCACCGGTGATCGAGCAGTGCTTTGTGCGCCCCGGCCCCGTTTGAGCAGCCGTTCAGCAGTGACGCAAGCCGTCGAGGCTCAACTGCGCCAGTTCGCGAACCCGCACGTCTTCATCCTGCAAGGCCCGTAGCAAGCCCTGGATGGCCTCGGCCTGGGCAGCCTCGCTGAGCCAGCGGTTATCCAGCACGCAGGCGGCGTGGCGCCGGATCACCCGGTGCGGTGATGTCAGGCCGAGCAGGGCCTGGGGCAGGTCCTGATCGTTGAGGGTGATGAACGAACGGCCGGGCTTGAGTGCTTCCTCCACGTCAGCGGTGAGGCCCGGGCGTTGTTCGAGCAGGGTGATCAGCGCGGAGTAGTCCAGGGGCGCCGGCTGGGCACGCTGATCACTGAGGGCGCTCAGGGGCGCACACAGCCCTTGGACCGCGATGTCATCGGCTTGCTCCAGCAACCACGCCACATCACCCAGACAGGCCAGGGCCCGGGCGCACCAATGGCGGGTCGGTTGTTCCTTGGCGTTGCCCAGGCGCTGGCGCAGCGCCTCGATCACTGCTGCGTCGGCATGCCCGGCCAGGCCGAGGATGCGTGCGATAGCGTAGGCGTCCTTGACCGTGTGCAGCCGTTCGATCAAGGCGCTGCTGGCGGCGGCGCCCTGGGCGATCAACCAGGCCTCGGCTTCTTCGGAGCTGATGCTGTGCACACGTTGCAGGCGGTCCAGGTAAAAGCTCACCTGCTCGGCGTGGGGCAAGGCGGCGATCTCTTCGCGCAGGCGGTCTTTGGCGACTTCTTCGGGGAAGTGCCAGGCAAAGAGTTCAGCGGTCAGGCTGGCCCGGGCCAGGCCCACCTCATCATTGAAGTCATGGAACAAGGCCACAAAGTGTGGATCCACCCGGGGATCGTCCTTGTAGTGCTCGCGCAAGGCCCGTGCGGCCTGGACCACGCAATCGACGAACTGCGCTTCGACCGCCTGCCAATGCTGCGGGCCGGCGCGGTTGGCCTCGTTCTGCAAAGGCAAGTCCCAGGCCTGTAGCGCCGGGTTGGCGTAGTCATCCAGTTCCCAGTCCCAGCGCCAATCGGCAGGGTTCCAGCGTACGCCGCTGATGTCCCCGGGCTGTTCCGGGCCGTGATCGTCCTCCAGGGTCGCGGCGCTGCTGACGGCGAGGGAGGGCAGGTCGATCACCCGCTCTTCTTCGCGGTAGCTGGCATGGAACGCGATGGCGTAGGGGGCAGGGATGCCCTGCTCCAGCAGGGTGTCGAGGGCCGCTCGGGCGCTGTCGAACAGGGCGTTTTGCAGGTCGTTCCAGTCCATGGGGGCATCCTTGGCAAGCAGGGGGCAGGCGCTGCGTCGCGCGCGGTGGCGAACTTTGGCTCAGGCGCCCGGCCCTGTAAAGCCGGTGTTTGAGCCCTGGGCGGGGTGCCTACGACTGAACCAGGGCCTTGTCGCGGCGGATCTGCATGATGGCCGGCAGTTGTTCTTCGATCCAGTCCACCAGGGCTTCGACCCGCACCGCGGCTTCCCGGCCCAGGGGCGTGAGGCTGTACTGCACGTGGGGCGGCACCACCGGCAGCGACTCGCGATGGATCAGCCCATCCCCTTCCAGGCCTTGCAGGGTCTGGGCGAGCATTTTCTCGCTGACGCCGCCGATCTTGCGCCGCAGGTCGCTGAAACGCTGGGTGCCGCTGATGAGGATGACCAGCACCAGCACGCCCCAGCGATTGGTCATGTGCTTGAGCACTTCACGGGAGGGGCAGTGCGCATCCAGCAGCTCGCCGCGGCGCAATTTGGCGGACAAGGGCGAGGCAGGGGCTTGGGGGAGGGTCATGACACTTACCTTTTTGTACGTACTTACTAAAAGTTAGTTAGGGCGCTAGGGTGAGCGCTCATTCTTTTACAGGCAAGGATTTTTCCGATGATTGCGATAACAGGTGCAACCGGCCAATTGGGCCGTCTGGTGGTCGAGGCGCTGCTGCAACGGGTGCCGGCCAGTGAGCTGTTGGCCCTGGTGCGTGACCCGTTGAAGGCCCAGGACCTGCAAGCCAAGGGCGTGACCGTGCGCCAGGCCGATTACGACCAGCCACAGAGTTGGGCCAGTGCCTTGCAGGGGGTTGAGCGCTTGCTGCTGATTTCCTCCAATGCCATCGGCCAGCGCTTGGCCCAGCACCAGGTGGTGATCGACGCCGCCAAGGCGGCCGGGGTGCAACTGCTGGCCTACACCAGCGTGCTGCGCGCCGACACCTCGAGCCTGGGCCTGGCCGCCGAACACGTGCAGACCGAACAGGCCCTGGTGGCGTCGGGCCTGGATTACGTGCTGCTGCGCAATGGCTGGTACCACGAGAACTACACCGCGGGGGTAGGCCCGGCGGTGGAGCATGGCGCGCTGATGGGCAGTGCCGGCAACGGGCGCATTGCTTCGGCCAGCCGCGCCGATTACGCCGAGGCCGCCGCCGTGGCCCTGACCCGCGACGACCAGGCCGGGCAGGTCCATGAGTTGGCCGGTGACAGCGCCTACACCCTCAGCGAACTGGCCGCCGAAGTGGCCCGTCAATCAGGCCGGCCGGTGGTTTACCAGGACCTGCCAAAGGATGATTTCCAGGCTGCGCTGCTGGGCCTAGGATTGCCTGGGTTCGTGGCCGAGTTGCTGGCCGATTCGGATGCCGCTGCCGCCCAGGGCGCCTTGTTCGACGAAGGCCGGCACCTGAGCCGCTTGATCGGTCGTGCGACCACACCGATCGCCGACGCGGTGGCCGTTGCCCTGCGCGGTTGATGGCCTGACCCGCCTTCAAGGCCGGCGTCTTTGCACTGGAGCGGACGCGCTCTTATGCTGGACGCCGGTTTTATTTCAGCCTGCCGGAGAACCTTCGTATGAAAGCCATCAAGCTCAGCTTGCCCGCGACCCTGGACAACCTGCACAGCGTCGAGCTGCCCGACCCGGGCCAACCCGGTGCCGGGCAGATCCGTGTGCGCCTGCATGCCTGTTCGCTGAACTTCCACGATTACGCGGTGGTGACCGGGGCCCTGCCCACCGCTGATGGCCGCATTCCCATGGCGGATGGCGCCGGGGTGGTGGAAGCCGTGGGCACGGGTGTCAGCGAGTTTCAGGTGGGTGACCACGTGGTGTCGTGTTTCTTCCCGCATTGGCATGACGGCGGTGCGGCCATTGCCGACTTCAGCACCACTCCGGGCGACGGCGTTGACGGTTACGCCCGGGAAGTGGTGGTGCAGGCCAGCCACTGGTTCACCCGCGCGCCGGCCGGCTACAGCCACGCCGAGGCCGCGACCCTGACCACCGCCGGGCTGACCGCTTGGCGCGCTTTGGTGGTGGACGGCGGCCTCAAGGCCGGGGACAGCGTGTTGGTGCTGGGCACCGGCGGGGTGTCGATCTTCGCCCTGCAATTGGCCAAGGCCATGGGGGCGACGGTGATCGCGACCTCATCCTCCGATGAGAAGCTGGCGCGGGTGCGTGAGTTGGGCGCTGACCACACGATCAATTACCGCCAGCAGCCGGAGTGGGGCGCCGAAGTGCTGAAACTCACAGGTGGTCGAGGCGTCGATCATGTGGTGGAAGTCGGTGGCCCGGGCACCTTGCCGCAGTCCATCACGGCATGCCGCATCGGCGGGCATATTGCCCTGATTGGCGTGCTCACCGGCTGGGCCGGTCCGGTGCCCACCGCAGCGCTGATGGCCAAGCAACAACGCCTGCAAGGGCTGATTGTCGGCAGCCGCCAGCACCAGTTGGAGATGATTCGTGGGCTGGAAGCCACCGGCATCAAGCCGGTGATCGACAGCACCTTTACCCTCGACGACATCGCCAAGGCCTTCGCCCATGAAGCCTCGGGGGCGCACCTGGGGAAAATTTGCCTGAGTTTCTAAACCCTGCTTCACGGCCGGGCGCCAGGCCCGGCCAACGCTTCAGGCTTCGGCGCGCTGGTGCTTCTTCAAGCGGTAGGCAAACTGCGCCCGGCTCAGCCCCAGCAAACGGGCGGCAGCGGCCAGGTTGCCGGCGCTTTTTTCCAGGGCCTCGTTGATCAGCCGTGACTCCAGGCCGTCGATGGAGAAGTCCGGGTCGCGCTGATTCAGGCTGTCGAGCAGCGTCGCCTGGGCCTGATCGCTTGCCCCTTGGGTCAGGGACAGACCGCCATGGCCATCCAGGGAGTAGACCTCTTCGGGCAAGGGCTCATTGCGAAACAGGTGCACCAGATCTATCGCCTGGCCGTCTTCGCTGGCGATCAGGCCACGTTCGATCAGGTTCTGCAGTTCCCGCACGTTGCCGGCAAAGTCATAACGCAGCAGCACCTTCAGGGCACGCATGGTCAGCCCGGCCGGGGTGCGCGCGTACTCGTGGCAATAGCGCTGCAGAAAGGCGTTGATCAGCAGCGGAATGTCATCGCGGCGCTCGCGCAGGGGCGGCAGGGCGATGGGGTAGACATTGAGGCGGTAGAACAGGTCGGCGCGAAACTCGCCGTCGGCCACCGCTTTACGCAAATCAATGTTGGTGGCCGCCACCACCCGTACGTCCACGGCAATCCCGTGGCCGCCGCCGACCCGTTCGATTTCCCGCTCTTGCAGGGCACGCAGCAGCTTGCCTTGACCGGCCAGGCTCAGGCAGGTGATTTCATCCAGGAACAGGGTGCCGCCCTGGGCCCGTTCAAAGCGTCCGGGCCGCGAGTGGGTGGCGCCGGTGAAGGCGCCGCGCTCGACGCCGAACAGTTCGGCTTCCATCAGGTTGTCGGGGATCGCCGCACAGTTAAGGGCGATAAAGGGCCCGGCCCGGCGCTGACTGAGTTGGTGCAGTTGGCGGGCGAAGAGTTCCTTGCCCACGCCGGATTCGCCGCTGATCAGCACCGTGGCCGGGGTCGCCGCCACGCGCTGCAGGGCTTGGGTGGCGGCATTGAACGCTGCGCTGGTGCCGATCAGCGGCTGCTGGCTGGAGGCCGGGGCGATGACGGCGGACGGTTTGGCCGCTGGGACCGGGGCGGCCAGCGCCGGCAGCGGCGAGACATTCAGGTAGCCGAGGTCCTGCTCGACATCGCCCCACTGGGCGGCGGTCTTGCCCAGCACCCGGCAGTTGGCGTGGCCCATGCCGCGGCATTCCACCTCGCGGAAAATCACCATCTGGCCAAACAGGCAACTGACGAAACCGATGGCGTAGCCCAGCTCGGTCCAGCACACCGGGTCCTGGCCGATGCCGTAGGCGGCCACGTGTTCGTCGGCTTCGCAGGAGTGATGCCAGAGAAACTCGCCTTCGTAGAAGCCCGAGTCGGCGTCGAACTTGAAGTGCAGCGGCTCGACCTTGGTCATGCCTTCCAGGCTGTGCAGGTGGGTGCCGGCGCGAAACACCGCCGCCGCATCGGCCTGGGGCCAGCGCTCACGGATCAGCCGCGCATCCCGCGCCCCGGAAGCATAACCGGTGCGGGTGAACAGCCCGCGCGCCTGCTCCAAGCCTTGGCGCTCGATGATCTCCCGGCGCAGGGCGCCAAAGGAGGAGCTGTGCAGCAACAGCATGCGCTGGTCGTTGAGCCAGATGCGCCCGTCGTCGGGGGAGAAAAACAGGCAGTCATTGAGTTCGGCCGGTGTCGGTGAGCTGCTGGCGCTGAGTTCGCTGCTGTCGCCCCGTGGGCGGTAGGGTTCGCTGGCCACCTGGTGGTCGGGCAGCGGGCAGTGGGGAGTTGTCATTGTGATGCCCCTGAAACGGAGTGATCGATATGAGCAATTGGCGAGATAGTTATTAAACATAACTTTATCAATTGAACAAGCGCAGCCAACGCACGAGCCACCCGGGACGGGCGATGAGTCACTGGCTCCATCGTGCAAAGGCTTGAGCTAGAGCGGTCGGCGTGTCATCTGCAAGCGCCGTGGCGAAACCGGCACAGCCCTTGCTCAAGGCCTGGTACGGCGTTGTGTGAGCCCTTGGGGCCGCGACGACGAAGACAATTACAAGAACCGGGAGTGTGCAATGTCTGTGTCTGAAACCCCTCAATTTCTGCGGCGGGCCCTTGAGTCCCAATGCCTGTTCAATGGTGACTGGGTGCCCGGGTCGGCCCCGGTGCAAGCGGTGATCGAGCCGGCGACCGGCGAGGTGCTGATGCACAGCGCCATGGCCGACCCGGCCGATATCGCTGCCGCTTGCCGTGCAGCATCCCTGGCTCAGCCGGCCTGGGCGGCCCTGGGCCCACGCCAGCGTGCCGAGGTGTTCCGCAAAGCAGCTGGCTGGGCCCAGCAATCCTTCGACGAACTGGCCCTGTATGTCGCCCGGGAAACCGGCGGCGCGCTGTTCAAGGGTGAGCACGAAGTGCGCGAAGCCATTGTGTTGCTGCACCAGGCGGCAGGGTTGCTGTCCCAGCCCCACGGCTTGGTCTTGCCCAGCGAAGCGGGGCGTTTGTCCTATGCGCGGCGCCAGCCCCACGGCGTGGTCGGGGTGATCTCGCCGTTCAATTTCCCGCTGATCCTGTCCTTGCGTTCGGTGGCCCCGGCCCTGGCGGCGGGCAATGCGGTGGTGCTCAAACCCGACCCGCAGACCCCCATCAGCGGCGGCTTGCTGATTGCCCGTTTGTTCGAGGCCGCCGGCTTGCCCAAGGGCCTGTTGCAGGTGTTGCCGGGGGCCGCGGATGCCGGCGAGGCGCTGTGCCGTGACCCCAATGTGCGGATGATCGCCTTTACCGGCTCCACCGGCGCCGGGCGCAAAGTGGCCGAGGTGGCCGGGCGGCACCTGAAAAAGGTCGCCCTGGAGCTGGGAGGCAAGAACCCACTGATCATTCTCGAAGACGCCGATCTGGACCTGGCCGCCAGCAATGCCGCCTGGGGCGCCTGGCTGCACCAGGGGCAGATCTGCATGGCCAGTGGCTTGATCCTGGTGCATGAATCCATCGCCGCCGCCCTGACGCGCAAGCTGGTGGACAAGGCCCGGGCCCTGACCGTGGGCAATGCCGCCCGGGGCGAGGCGGCGCTGGGGCCGTTGATCAACGCCCGGCAGTTGCAGCGGGTGGAGCAGATTGTCAGGGACACCCTGGACGCCGGCGCGCGCCTGGAAGCGGGGGGCGAGTCCCACGGCCTGTTCTATCAGCCGACGGTGCTCAGCGGTGTGCGCCCGGGCATGCGCGCCTTCGAAGACGAAGTGTTCGGCCCGGTGGCCACGGTGGTGAGTTTTGCCAGCGATGAAGAAGCCATCGAGTTGGCCAACCGCACTGAATACGGCCTGGCTGCCGCGGTGATTTCGCCGTCGGTGGGTCGCGCCATGGCCATCGGCGAACGCCTGCAGTGCGGGTTGCTGCACATCAACGACCAGACCGTGGCTGATGAGTGCGTCAACCCCTTTGGCGGGCGCGGCGCCTCGGGCAATGGCGGCAGCGTCGGCGGCCCGGCGGACTGGGACGAGTACAGCCAATGGCAATGGGTCACGGTGAAAAACACCCCGCCGGCCTATCCGTTCTGACGTTCACCGTCGCGCATGCCTGCACCACACCCTGCCTAGACAAGAATAAGAGGGCTTGAACATGAACCTGCATAACAAAACCCTGGTGGTCACTGGTGCCGCTTCCGGTATCGGCGCTGAACTGGCGCGCCTGGCGCAGTTCCAGGGGGCGAGGGTGATCGGCATCGATCGCCACGAACCGCAACTGACCCTGGACGGCTTCTTCCAGGCTGACCTGGGCGACCCGGCCAGCATCGATGATTTGGTGGCACGCCTGCCGGAGCGTATCGACGCCCTGTGCAACGTCGCCGGCGTACCCGGCACCGCGCCGGTGCAGGCGGTGGCCCAGGTCAATTACCTGGGCCTGCGCCACCTCAGCGAGGGATTGCTGCCGCGCATGACTCCGGGGGGCAGCATCGTCAACGTGGCGTCGATCCTGGGTGCCCAGTGGCCGGAACGACTGGCGCTGCACAAGGCCCTGGCGGCCACTGAGTCCTACGCGGCGGGGCAACAGTGGCTGGCGGCCAACCCGGTGCCCCAGGGCAGTTGCTACCAGTACTTCAAGGAGGCGCTGATCGTCTGGAGTTACCAGCAATCCCACAGCTGGTTCCGTGACCATTCGGTGCGAGTCAACTGCGTGGCGCCGGGGCCGGTGCTGACGCCGATCCTCGGGGATTTCGTGAGCATGCTGGGGGAGGAGCGGGTGGCCCGCGACAGCGTGCGCATGAAGCGTCCGGCCCTGGCCGACGAGGTGGCGGCGGTGATTGCCTTCCTCTGCTCGGATGCAGCGCGCTGGGTCAACGGCGTCAACCTGCCGGTGGATGGCGGCCTGGCCGCGACCTACGTGTAAAGGTCGCACTGGCGTTAAACCCCGGTCGCGGGCTCACCGCGCCGGGGGTCTTGAACAACAACAAAAATACAGGACTTTCACGATGCTCAAGCCATGCTTGCGGACCGCTGCGGCCGCGATTTCCGTTGCCCTGTGCGCCAACGCCCAGGCCTATGACCTGCCGGGCCTGAACCTGGGCACTACCAGCTTCTATGACGGCTCACCGGCACCGGCCGGGCCGGGCTGGTACCTGGAGGAATACCTGACCTATTCCCGGGCCAACCGTTTCAACGACGCCAACGGCAACAAACTGGCGTTGCCCAAGCAGCAACTGGAAGTGGTGGCGCCCACCACCCAGATCATTTACGTCGGCCAGCCCCTGGCCAATGGCGCCATGCCCGGCGTCACCCTGATCAACACCTCCCTGGCCCATGTCGATGTCGACGATGGCCTGAACAACGCCGCCTTGAGTTCACGCGCCGGGTTTGGCGACGTGATCCTTGGCGCTTTCCTGCAACTGCCAACCCTGACCCGCGCCGATGGCAGCCCGCTGCTGACCCAGCGCGTCGAGGCCGATCTCTCGGTGCCGGTTGGCGCCTACGACCGCAACCGCTCGATCAACCCCGGCAGCAACTTCTGGTCGTTCAACCCCTATTACGCCGCCACCTACTGGTTCAGCCCGAAGTGGTCGGCCAGCGGCCGCTTCATGTACCTGTGGAACGGCAAGAACGACGACCCGGCCGCCGGTTTTGGTGACGTCAGCGACACCCAGGCCGGCCAGGCCCTGCACGCCAACCTGACCCTGCAATACGCCTTCAGCGAGCAATTCAGCGCCGGGCTCAACGGCTACTGGCTCAAGCAGATCACCGACACCGAAGTCGACGGCCACGCCGTCAGCGGCCGCCGGGAAAAAGTCTGGGCCATCGGCCCGGGCGTGCTCTACGCCTTCAGCAAAGAAAACGTACTGTCGGTCAACGCCTACTTCGAACAGCAGGCCGAGAACCGCACCGAGGGCAACAAACTGGTGTTTAACCTGTTGCACAAGTTCTAAGGCGCAACGGCCGGGCAGCGTGGCATGGCTGCCCGACTAGCCGTTTTCGGCACAACTGCGCCTGCACCGGGCGCGGCGGAATGGAATTTGCGTCGTGTAGCCCCAGTCAGCCTTGCGGGCCTTACAGGACAGCTTGATGAACCGTTCTTTTTGCGCCGTTGCGGCGCCCGTCGCGCGGCGTTGATGACCGCGCCGTTGCAGCGTTTCCACACCAGCGACATCGACCAGCACGCGCAGAACATGGGTGGCTGGCAGGTGCGTTATGACCAACTCAGCCCCGGGCGTTTCGACGGTGAGCTGATCGAACTGCGGGCCGATTGGATGCAATTGGTCCGCGACCGCTCTAATCAGGCCATGCTCAAGAGTGGCGCCGCCTGGGAGGGCGCCATTACCTTCAGCGTGCCCTTGAGCGCCCAGGGCCCGGTGTTCTGTTCCGGGCACCCGATTCATGAGCCCAGCCTGCTCGTAGCTCACGGCAGTAACCTGCCGGATCTGCGCACGCCCGAGCACCTGGACTTGCTGGGTGTGGCAGTGGAGGAGCAGGCCCTGGCCCATTTGTTGGAGCGCCAGGGCGCGGCGTTTCGAATTACCGATCTTCCCAAGTGTTACCGCCTTGCGGGCTCCTCGGTGCAAGCCGAGCTGAGCGCGCTGTTCGATGAACTGGCCGGCGCCGACCAGGACCGGGCCAACCTCCTGGGTTACGAGGCGATCCGCCACGGCATTCGTGATGCGGTGATGGTGCAGTTGCTGGAGCTGGTGGCGCCGGACCAGGCGCCGCCGCTGAACCCCACGGCGCGCAAACGCATGGTCGACCGTGCCCGGGAATACGCCTTGGGGCACCTGGACCAGCCGCTGTCGATCCTTGACCTGTGCAACCACATCGGCGCCAGCCGGCGCAAACTCCAGTACTGCTTCCAGGAAACCCTGGGCATCAACCCGGTGGCGTATTTGCGGGCGCTGCGCCTCAATGCAGTGCGTCGTGAACTGCGCGACAGCACCCGCGAACACGGGGTGCAAGAGGTGGCGGCACGCTGGGGGTTCTGGCATTTGAGCCGTTTTGCCAGCGATTACCGCACCCTGTTTGGCGAGACCCCGTCGCAGACCCTGCACCGTCGCTAACTGTGCTGAAAACGGATAACCCGCCGACCGGGGGCGTTACTAGGATGGCCCACACCACTTGATTGGGAGGGGCCTTCGATGAACGACAAGAATAATTCCAAGCTGAGCCGCATCGGCTGTTTCAGCCTGCTGTGCCTGGGCCTGTGCGCCACGGCGCAGGCCACTGAAAATGGCGCGCCGACCACCGCCGTCGGGGTCTACGACTTCGGCGCCGGGATGATGCCGCCGGCCACGCCATTCGGCACCCTGGGCCTGCGCACGGCGTTCTACTCGGCCAACGTGCAGAAGGACCGCCACGGGCGGTCCCTGGACAACCATTTCTCCCTGGACGTGCTGTCCATCGGCCTGGCCTACATGCGCATGACCGACCACGAAATCTTCGGCGCCAAGTACGGCTTCGGCACCGTGGTGCCGTTCTTCAAGATGGACGCCTCGGTGGAGGTGCCGACCCCGGGCGGGCCGCTCAAGCTGGAGGCGACCCGTTCCGCCTGGCCGACGTGCAGTTGTTGCCGGTGATCCTGCAATGGACCCTGTCGCCCAACCTGTTCGTCAACACCCAGTTGCAGATCCAGGCGCCAACCGGCGACTACGACAAGAACCGGCTGATTTCCCCGGGGCTCAACCACTGGACCTTCTCGCCCATCGTCAACGCCACCTGGATCAGCGACAGCGGTTTCGAGGTGTCGTCGAGCTTTGAAGTGGACATCAACACCCGCAACCCGGACACCGACTACAAGAATGGCGTGGAGTATCGCCACGAGTTCGCCGTGGGCCAGCACTTCGGCCCCTGGACGGCGGGCATCGGCGGCTACTACTACCGCCAGTTCAGTGACGATGACGCGCCGGGGCTGACCAGCGGCAACCGCGCCCGGGTGTTGGCGGTGGGCCCGGCCCTGAGCTACTTCAAGCCGGGGCTGCCACCGATCTGGCTGCATGCCTACAAAGAGACCGACGCCAGTAACCGGGCCGAGGGCTACACCGTGGCCTTGCGCGTCTCGCAAAGTTTCTGAGGAGCTCACCATGACTTCTGTGCATTCCACTGCCCATGTGGCGCCGGCGGCTGCGCGCCAGGCGACCGGACGTCGAGAGGGGCTGGTGCTGATGCTGGGCAGCAGCCTGACCATCATGGGCTCGGTGATGATCGCGCCGATCCTGCCCAAGCTCGGCGCCGAGTTCGGCCCGATCACGCCCCAGGCCGACCTGCTGGTGCCCCTGGCGGTCACCGGCCCGGCCCTGGCCATTGCCCTGTGCGCACCGTTGGCCGGCTGGCTGGCCGACCGGGTCGGGCGCAAGGCGCTGCTGGTGATCGCCACGGTGCTGTATGCCTTGCTCGGCGCGGTGCCGGCGCTGCTGGGTGATTTGTCGTCGATCGTCTTGGTGCGTTTGCTGTTCGGGGTGGCGGAGGCGGCGGTAATGACCAGCTGCGCCACCTTGATCGCCGACTACTGGCAGGGCGAGGAACGCTTGCGCTACATCAACCGGCAGGTGGTGACCATCGGCCTGGTGGGCGCGTTGTTTTTCATCATCGGCGGGGCCCTGGGCGAGCAGTCCTGGCGCTTGCCGTTCTTCCTCTACCTGCTGCCGCTGCTGTTGGTGCCGGCGATGATCAAGGTGCTGTGGGAACCCCAGCGCGACCCACCCCAGGTCGCGGAACAGGGGGCTGGACAGGCATCTGCACAGGTGTATGAACAGAGTCCGGAGCGGGTGGCGCTGCTGCCCTTGCTGCTGGGCTATGGGTTGATCCTCGGCGGCATGGTTTTGAGCTTTGTGGTGCCGGTGCAGACGCCGATCCTGTTGGTCAGCCTGGGCGTCACCTCCAGCACCCTGATCGGCTTGTCCGCCGGCCTCAGCCTGCTGGCGACACTGGGCGGCTCCCTGGCCTGGCCCTTATTGCGCCGACGCCTGGGCGGCGCCGGCACCAACGCGCTGCTGTTGTTTCTGCTGGGCCTGGGCCTGTGGTTGCTGATGCGCGGGCAGAGCTACGCCGAGGTGTTGCCCGCGGTGCTGATCCACGGCCTGGGCGCCGGGCTGCTGGTGCCCAACGTCATGGCCCCTGTGATGGAGGCCTTGACCGCCCGCACCCGGGGTCGCGGCCTGGGCGGGTTTACCGCCTGCCTGTATTTCGGCCAGTTCGTCAGCCCCTTGGTGGTGGCCGCCGCCACCGCGCTGGCCGGTGACTTGCGCCACGCCATTGCCTGGCTGGCCCTGGCCAGTGTCGGTGCCGGGCTGCTGTGGGTCCTGGCCGCGGTGCAGCGTCGGTTCAAACCCGGTGCGCCATCCCCTTATTCGTCGTTGAAGTAGCGTTGGAGAAATCGCCATGCAAGACATCCAGCACCTGTTGGATCAACAAGACGCCACCGGCCTGGCCGGGTTTGTCCGCCGGGGTGAGGTGCAGCCGGTGGAACTGCTGGACGGGGTCATCGCTCGCCTGGAACAGGTCGAACCGCAACTCAATGCGCTGGCCGAGCGCCTGTATGCACCGGCCCGCGCAGCCGCCCTCGATCCGCAAGCACGCAGCGGCGTGTTTGCCGGGGTGCCGACCCTGATCAAGGACTTGTTTTCCCCGGTCCAGGGCGCGGCCATGACTAATGGTTCGTTGGCCCTGGGGCCGTTCCGCGCGGATTTTGAATGCGAAGTGGTGAGCCGCCTGCGCCGCGCCGGCTGCCTGATTCTCGGCACCAGCACGTCGCCGGAGTTCGGCACCTCGTACTCCACCGAGTCGCGGCGTTTCGGCGCCACCCGCAACCCCTGGAACACCGCGCACAGCGCCGGCGGTTCCAGCGGTGGCGCGGCGTCCCTGGTGGCGGCGCGAGTGATGCCCTTTGCCCACGGCAATGACGGTGGCGGCTCGTTGCGGGTGCCGGCGTCCTGCTGCGGGGTGTTCGGTCTCAAGCCCAGCCGTGGCCTGTTGCCGTCCGGGCCGATGGTGGGCGAGGGCTGGGCCGGCATGGGCACGCCCCACGCCATCACCTTGTCGGTGCGTGACAGCGCCGGCTTGCTCGACGCCACCGCTGGCATCGACCTCGGCGCGCCCTATGCCGCGCCGCTGGCGGCCACGTCTTACAGCAGCGCTGTGCAACGCCCGCCCAAACCCCTGCGCATCGCCCTGGTGGAGCAACTGGGCCCTTGGCCCACCTCCGGGCAAGCCCTGGAGTCGGTGCGCGATGCCGCACGGCTGTGCGAAAGCCTGGGGCACCGGGTCGAGCCGGCGCAGTTGCCGGTGCACTTGCCGGCGTTTCTCGACCAGGTGTTCACCATCATCGGCGCCAGCACCCGCCACTACCTGGACTTGCTGGGGCAGATGCGCGGCGTTGCGGTCCAGCCCGAGGAGCTGGAAGCCCGCACCCGCATCATCCTGCGCGACAAGGGCCAGGTCAGTGGCGCGCAGTACGCGGCGGCGGTGGAGTGGATCCATGCCCTGGGGCGTCAACTGGCGGTGTTTATGCAGGATTACGACCTGATCCTGACCCCCACCCTGGCCCGAGAACCGGTGGCCATTGGCGAGCTGGACCTGCAAGACGACAGCCTGAGCCTTGAGCAACTGATTGAGTGCTTCCACAGCTACTCGCCCTTTACCGCCTTATTCAACGCCAGCGGCCAACCGGCGATGTCTGTGCCTCTGTATTGGAGCGATAACGGCCTGCCCATGGGCGCGCACTTTGCCGGGCGGTTTGGCGAGGAACACACGTTGCTGGCCCTGGCCGCGCAACTGGAACAAGCCCGGCCCTGGCGCCACCGGCTACCCCCGGTGAATGCCTGCCTACCTTCCCACCTCTAGCTCCCCACCCGGGCGCCGCCACCCACGGCGCCGATCACCCCGTTGCGCCCCATAGACGCTGGCTTCTGTAGGCGCTGGCTTGCCAGCGATCACGCTGGCACCTGCGTTGAAAATAATGGCTGGTGTCCATATCCATTGCTGCGGCAACCGCTGCCCAGGGTGTCGGCCTTACGGCGAGCCCCTGTGATCACCCACTGTTACCCAACCCCCATGCTGCACCGTTATGGGCCTTCCACTGAGCCATTTGGTAGCAGTCCCCCCAGCCTTCACGCACCCGCTTTCAGGCGACCTCGCCTGGGTTTGAGTGGTTGTTCGTTCTGAATCAGTCACTTGAGTGTGAGTGCGCAAACCTGGCACGGCTTCTGCATTTTTGAATTTATGGATAATTGGATACAAAAATTCAAAAGGTGCTGCCCATGCAATTCGCTCCCGCTTACGTTGAACGTCAGCCTCTGACGGCCGAGGAGGAGGCTTACAACTTTCTGTTGGAAGCCATTTGCTGCGGCCGTTATTGCAAGGGCGATCGGCTGATTGCCGAAGACATTGCCGGGGAAATCGGCATGAGCCGGATGCCGGTGCGTGAAGCCTTTCGCCGTCTTGATGCCCAGGGCCTGGTGACGCTGCGGCCCAACCGCGGGGTGATTGTCAGTGGCTTGGACATCGACGAATTGCACGAAGTGTTCGAGATGCGCAGCGCCCTGGAAGGGCTGGCGGTGCGGGTGGCGGTGGCCCACATCGGCGAGCGCCAGTTGGCGGCCCTGGAGCGCTTGCTCGACGAAATGGATGACTACCGCGACGAAAGCGCCGAGTGGGTCAGCCGCCACCGCAAGTTCCACGAATACCTGTGCAGCCTCAGCGGCCGGCCACGGTTGCTCAAGCAGATCTCGGCCCTGTACTCGCTGATCGAGGCGCCCATGCGCCTGTGGCTGCAACACGTCGACAAGCCCATGAGCGCGCGCCAGGAGCACGCGGTGATCCTCGACGCGATCCGCGCCGGCCATGCCGAGCGGGCCGAGGCGGTGGTGCGTGAGCACATCGAAGGCACGGTGCCGGAGCTGATCAAGTTTCTGCAAAGCGAAAAAAAGTAGACCCAGAAGCGGGCCCGAGCCCGACGGTGTTGTGACTTTGAGTACTGCCCCCGTTAATCAACGAACTGGAGTGTCTGGTCATGCATAAACCAAGCGCCTTGCTGGCTGCGCTATCCCTAGGCCTTTGCGCACAGTGGGCGCTTGCCGCGCCCGTGGTGCCGGAGCGGCTGCAAAAGGTCGACAAGCTCACCTATTGCTCGGGCATGGATTCACCGCCCCTGGTGTCCTTTGACGAGGCGCAGAAACCCAAGGGCCTGACCGTCGACCTGGGCCTGGAAATCGCCAAGCGCCTGGGCAACAAACAGGTGCAGTGGCGGGTGATTCCGTTCTCCGGGTTGCTGCCGGCGTTGCTCGCCCAGCAGTGCGACATGATCGTCGACCAACTGTTTGACAAGCCCGAGCGCCGCGAGGTGATCGACATCGTCAATTACATGTATTCCAGCCAGTCGGTGGTGGTGCCCAAGGGCAACCCGAAAGGCATCAAGACCCTGGACAGCCTCTCCGGGCACAAGGTCGCGGTGCTCAACGGTTCGACCATCAAAACCTTGCTCGATGCGCAGAACGAAACCCTGGCCAAAGCCGGCAAGCCCCCCATGAAGCTGGTGGTCTACAACACCGACACCGACGCCTTTCAGGCCCTGCGCATCAGCCAGGTTGACGCCTACGGCACCACGGTGGAAACCGCCGGCTATTACGCGGCCATGGCCCCCGAGTTGTTCGAAGAAGGGGTGCCAGCCTTCAGTCGGATTCTCACCGGGCTGGGCATTCGCAAGGACGACCCACAACTAACGGAGGCTGTGCAGCAGATTGTCAGCGACATGCGCGGCGACGGCAGCTATGCCCAGTTGCTCGCCAAATGGCACGTGGCCAGCGACACACTCGACTGAGGCGGGCCCCTGATGAACTTCAATTGGGATGTGTTCTGGCAGTACCTGTTGCAGCCCAGCGGCGTGTACCTCACCGGGCTCTGGCTGACTTGCCTGATCAGTGTGCTGGCGATGTTGATGGGCTGCGCCCTGGGTCTGGCGGCGGCGCTTATGCGCCTGTCGCGCAACCCTTTGCTCAACTGGCCGGTGCGTTTTTATGTGTGGCTGATGCGCGGCACGCCGCTGCTGGTGCAGATCGTCTTTCTCTACACCGCCCTGGCGGCCGGGGGGATTTTCCGCTTCGAAGACCTGGAGCTGTTCGGGCTGGTGGTGCCGGGCAATATCCAGGCGGCGATCATCGCCCTGGGCCTGAATGAAGGCGCCTACATGTCGGAGATTATCCGCGCCGGCATTGGCGCCGTGGACAAGGGCCAGTACGAGGCCGGGCGTTCCCTGGGCATGACCTTCGGCAAGCTGATGCGGCGCATCGTGCTGCCCCAGGCCTTCCGTGTGATCGTTCCGCCCCTGGGCAATGAATTCAACGTGATGCTCAAGAACACCACCTTGGTCAGCGTGATCGGCGTGCAGGAGTTGCTGCTGAGCACGCAGATGGTGACCTCGGCGACCTTCCGTGTGTTCGAGTTGTACCTGGTGGTGGCGCTCTATTTTCTGTTGTTGACCACGCTCTGGGGCTTCTTCCAGCGCTGGCTGGAACAGCGCTTCGGCCAGTCGGACCGGCCCACGCCACCGCCGGCCAGCAGCCGCATGTTCGGCCGCCACACCCTGAAACTGCTGCGGGGACGCTAAGCATGGCGCACAAGAGTGAAGAGCTGATCATTGATGCCCAGGACATTCACAAGTCCTTCGGCGACTTGCAGATTCTCAAGGGCATATCCCTGCAAGTGCGGCGCGGTGAAGTGGTGGTGCTGATCGGTGCCTCGGGCTCGGGCAAGACCACCTTTATCCGCTGCATCAACCTGCTGGAAGACATCCAGGGCGGACGCATCCGCGTCAACGGCCGGGCCATGGGCTACCGCGAGCGCGCCGACGGTCGTCTGGTGCGCGACTCGGAACGCAACATCGCCCGCCAGCGCCGGGACATCGGCATGGTGTTCCAGCGCTTCAACCTGTTCCCCCACATGACCGCCCTGGAAAACATCATCGAAGCGCCGATCCAGGTGCTCGGTGTGCCCCGGGCCGAGGCCCTGGAGCAGGCCCGGGGCTTGCTGGCGCGGGTGGGTCTGGCGGACAAGGCCGGGCATTACCCGTCGATGCTTTCCGGCGGCCAGCAGCAACGGGTGGCGATTGCCCGGGCGTTGGCGATGAAGCCGCAAGCCATGTTGTTCGACGAACCCACCAGCGCCCTGGACCCGGAAACCGTGGGCGAGGTGCTGCAGGTCATGAAAGAACTGGCCGAGGAGGGCATGACCATGGTCGTGGTCACCCACGAAATGGGCTTTGCCCGGGAAGTGGCGGACCGCGTGGTGGTGCTCGACCAGGGCGAGTTGATCGAACAGGGGCCGCCGGAGCAGATCTTCAGCCGCCCCAGCCATCCCCGTACTCAAGCCTTTCTCAGCCGTGTGCTGTGATTGTTATCAGGGAGTTGACCATGCGTGTATCCAGTCTTACCGCGGCCTTGTGCATGGCCGCCGTGTTGCCCCAGGTGCAGGCCGCCGACGCGGTGGTGAAAATGTACAACTGGTCCGACTACATCGCCCCGGATACCTTGAAAAACTTTGAGCAAGACAGCGCGATCAAGGTCCAGTACGACATCTTCGACACCAATGAAATGCTTGAGGCCAAGTTGCTCTCCGGGCACTCGGGGTATGACCTAGTGGTGCCCTCTAGCCAGTTTCTGTCGAAGCAGATCCGCGCCGGCGCCTACCAACCGTTGCAGCGCAACCTACTGGGCAACTGGCAGCACCTGGACCCGCGACTGATGCAGCGCCTGGAAGCCGCCGACCCGGGCAATCGGTACGCCGTGCCCTACATGTGGGGCACCGTGGGCATCGGCTACAACGAGGCTAAAGTCCGCGCGGTGCTGGGCAAGGATGCGCTGCTCGATTCCTGGTCCATGGTCTTCGACCCAGCCAACCTGGCCAAGCTCAAGGGCTGCGGCGTGGCGTTTCTCGATGCGCCGGTGAAGATCATTCCCCAGGCCTTGCTCTACCTCGGGCTGGACCCCAACAGCACCCGTCCCGAGGACTATAAAAAAGCCTCGGCGCTGCTGACCCAGCTCAAGCCTTCGGTGACCTACTTCAACTCGTCGAAATACACCGCCGACCTGGCCAACGGTGATATTTGCGTGGCCATCGGTTACTCCGGCGACGTGATGCAGGCCCAGACCCGGGCGCGGGAAGCCGGAAAGAACATCGACATCCGCTACCTGATTCCCAAGGAGGGGGTGAACCTGTGGTTCGACATGCTGGCCATCCCCAAGGACGCCGGCAACGCGGCCAATGCCCATAAGCTGATCGACTACCTGCTGCGCCCCGAGGTGATTGCCCCGGTCAGCGACTACGTGGGCTACGCCAACCCGAATAAGGATGCCACCGCGCTGATGGACCCCAAGGTCAGCGGCAACCCAGGCATCTACCCCAGCGACGAGGTGATCAGCCACACCTTTGTGTCCGCCGATTTGCCGGACAACATCCAGCGCCTGATCACCCGCGAGTGGAATCGCATTAAATCTGGCCAATGAATGGACGAGTGTTTGCCATGTTGAAATTTTCTGCCCACGAATACCCCTATCCGTCCCAGCGCCAGAGCGTGTTCGCGCGCCGTGGCATGGTCGCCGCGTCCCAGCCCCTGGCGGCCGAGGCCGGCATTGAAATCATGCGCCAGGGCGGCAATGCCATCGACGCGGCAATTGCCACGGCGGCGGCCCTGACCGTGGTCGAACCCACCGGCTGCGGTCTGGGCGGTGATGCCTTTGCCCTGGTCTGGAGCCAAGGCCGTTTGCACGGTTTGAACGCCAATGGCCAGGCGCCGGCGGCCCTGAGCATCGAGGCGGTCAAGGCTGCCGGGCATGAACAGATGCCGCTCTACGGTTGGACCCCGGTCACCGTGCCGGGCTGTCCATCGGCCTGGGCCGAGTTGTCCCGGCGCTTTGGCAGGTTGCCGTTTGCCGACCTGTTGCAACCGGCCATCAGCCTGGCCCGGGACGGTTTTCCGCTGTCGCCGGTGGTCGCCCATCAATGGCAGATCGCCCTGGATGAATTCAGCCCCCACCGTGACCCGGTGCTGGAGGCCTGGTTCGAGACCTTTCTGATCGACGGCCGTGCGCCTAAGGCCGGTGAGCTGTTTCGCAACCCGGCCCAGGCCCGGACCCTGGAAGAACTGGCCGCCACCGCTTGCGAAAGCCTGTATCGCGGCGCCCTGGCCCAGCGCCTGGACGCCCACTCCCGAGCCACTGGCGGTTACCTGCGGGCCAGCGATTTGCAGGATTATCGCGCCCAGTGGGTGGACCCCATCAGCATCAATTACCGGGGCTACGACGTCTGGGAAATTCCCCCGAGCGGGCAGGGGCTGGTGGCGCTGATGACCTTGCAGATTCTTCAGGGCTTCGACTTCGACCACCGTGACAGCCAACAAACCTGGCACCGCCAACTGGAGGCCATGAAGCTGGCCTACAGCGACGGCCTGCACCACATCACCGACCCGCAGCACATGCGGGTGGCCGTGGCCGACTTGCTCAGCGAGGCCTACAGCACCCGGCGTCGCGAGCAGATCGGTGAACAGGCGCAAGCGCCGCAACCCGGCGACCCCCACGCCAGTGGCACGGTGTACCTGGCCACTGCCGACGCCGAGGGCAATATGGTGTCGTTTATCCAGAGCAACTATCACGGCTTCGGTTCCGGCGTGGTGCTGCCCGACAGCGGTATCGCCTTGCAGAACCGCGGCCAGGAATTCAGCCTCGACCCGGCCCACGCCAATTGCCTGGCCCCGGGTAAAAAGACCTTTCACACCATCATTCCCGGGTTCCTCAGCCAAGGCGGCGAGCCCCTCGGGCCGTTCGGGGTCATGGGCGGCTACATGCAGCCCCAGGGCCACGTGCAGATGGTGATGAACCTGGTGGACTTCGGCCTGAACCCGCAAGCGGCGCTGGATGCGCCACGCTGGCAATGGCTGGGGGGGATGAAAGTCGGGATCGAGCAGGGGGCTTCCCGGGACTTGGCCAACGCCCTGGCACGGCGTGGGCATCAAGTGGAGATCGCCAGCGACTTGACCGACTACGGTCGAGGGCAGATTATCCTGCGCGACCCGGTCAGCGGGGTGCTGTGCGGCGGCACCGAACCGCGAGCGGACTCCCATATCGCGGTGTGGTGAAGCTGTAGGGTGGCGCTGTACGCAGGTAGGCGAACCGCCTCGCCTAGCCACCTGGGCAGATCCGAGGATCCCCCGCGTACAGCCGCCATTGAGGCCCGCGAGACTATGTCGTTGAGGGGCTGGAGAGGCAAGTCAGATGATTCTGTAAGCCTTGTAGGAAATTTATACAGCCGGGCCTGCCGGCCGGGTTTGAATGAGTGCCCGGGCCCGTTGAACTCCGGGCCCGGGCGCCAGTCCTATCGGTCGCGCAGGGCTTGCTCATTGGGCCCTGGGGCTCAAGCGTCATTGCACACATACACTGTTGGCCCCGCTCAAGGAGAGAGTGATACCGCACCTTGAGTGACCGTCGCGAGCGACGGAGCAGGGTGCCGACCTGGCACCCGTCCGGGCCACAACGCCACGCCGGCGTTGCATCGGGTGTCGTACTCGCTCCGGATTGACGCCACCACCATGAAACACCTTGTCGCCCTGTTAGGGGCATTGGCCATCGCCGTGGGCCTGGGCGGTTGCATCAGCGCGCCGATCGAGTTGACCGCGCAAACCCAGCAACGCTTGCAGGCGCAACCGCCGATCCGTTTTTTGCTGACCTTCGATGATGGCCCCAGCGCCTCCAGCCTGTTCAACCCGACCGAGTCGGTTCTCAACGACCTGGCGCACAACCCCTTGTTGCCGGGGATCAAGGCGGTGTTTTTCCTCCAGACCCGCGCCCCGCGTGCCGGTGGCAGCGAAATCGGGCGGGCACTGATGGCCCGGGAACATGCGGACGGGCACCTGTTGGGGTTCCACACCGCCACCCCGTGGCACAGCAACCACCGCTCCCTGAACCCGCAGCAACTCGAACAGTCGCTGAGCGATGGCACTGGCGACCTTGCAGCGATCACCGGCGCGCCGCCGAGCCTGCTGCGCCCGCCGTTCTGGAATTACGACAAGCGCACCTTTGCCGCCTACCAGCGCCATGGGCTGCACGTGTTGCTGACCGACTTGAGTGCCAATGACGGCAAGGTCTGGGGCATCACCGCCAGCCCGCGCCGCCGCGCCAACCTGCTGCGGCAGTTGTCCGAGGTGCGCGAGCAGATCGCTGTCGGCGCCTTGCCGGAGGTGGACGGGGTGATTCCAGTGGTGGTGACCTTTCATGACCTGAACCGCTACACCGCCCGGCATCTGCAGGAGTATTTGCAGATCCTTATGGACAGTGCCCGCGCCACCGGCGTGACCACCGCCGCCATGCCCTTCTACGACGACACCGCCCAACTGCAACGCGCCGCCATGGCCCGCACCGTGCGCAGCAGTGGGCAAAGTGTGCACCTGCCGGGGCTGTGGAACTGGCTGTGGGCGGGTGATTCCCAGTAACTCGCCCTTGCATAACGCCAGCGCTGCTCCTCGTTCCCACGCTCCGCGTGGTCACGCCACCAAGGACGCTCCGCGCTCCGCCTATACCGCCGGGGACACCGCCGCTCAGCCCTCGCCGGCAGCGGTGCTGGCACTAGGCAGAGAATCAGCCGGTGGTGTTGGCGTTGGCCGGACGACTGGCCTGTGGCTGGGCAATCACGGTGATCACGGCCAGGGCGGCGATGACCAGGCCGGGGGAGGTGGCCAGCAGCACGCCGGTGGTGCCGGCGCCCGCCGCGAGGATTTGCCCGGCCGCCAGGGGCCCGGCCACCGAACCCAGGCGGCCGATGGCGACTGCCGCGCCCACCCCGGTAGCCCGCACAGCGGTGGGGTAGGACGGTGGTGCCAGGGCGTACAGCACCAGTTGCGCGGCCATGACGAACAGGCCGGCGGCAAAGCCTGCGCTGGCCATCGGCACAATACCCACCGACAGCCCGACCCCGGCCAGGGCGGCGAGCAGGCCGGCGTAGACGAACAGCACCACCTTGATGGCGTTGCAGCGGTCCAGCAGCAGGCCGCCCAGCAATGAGCCCAGGGTGCCGCCGATGTTGAACAGCATCTGCACCATGCCCGCCTGGGGCTTGCTGAAGCCTTGCTCCAGCAGCAGCGACGGCAGCCAGTTGAGCAGCATGTACATCACGGTCAGGGTGAAGAAGTAGCTCATCCACAACGCCAGGGTGGTGCGCGCCCGGCCTTCGCCGAACAGCGCCTGGCCGGTGGAGCTGCGGGCCACGCCGGGGTTGCCCTGTTGCTGGCGAAAGGCGCTGGACTCGGGCAGCAGCAGGATCATCAGCGGCGCCACCAGCAGGGGCGCGAGGCCGCCGATGATGAAGGTCGCTTGCCAATGATCGGTGAACAGCATGGCCACCACGGCAGCCAGGGCACCGCCCAAGGGCACCCCGGCGTACATGATGCTGATGGCAGTGCCGCGGCGTTGCTCGCCCACCGCTTCGGCGCACAGGGCGATCAGGTTGGGCAGGGCGGCGCCCAGGCCCAGGCCGGTCATGAAACGCACCAGCAGCAGGCCCGAGTAACTGCCGACATAGGCGGTGCACAGCGAGAACACGCCGAACAGCAGTACCGCGCCCACGAGGATTTTCTTGCGTCCGATACGGTCGGCGATCCAGCCGCCGAAGAAGGCCCCGGGGAGCAGGCCGATGATCCCGGCGCTGAACACCCAGCCCATCATTTTCGGGTCCAGGGCAAAGGTCTGGCGCAGGCCCGCGGCGCCGTGCCGGCGGCTTGCAGGTCAAAACCTTCGATCAGCGCTACGATAAAACACAAAGCGATAGTCAGCGTCGTACGACGTGATGGGTGATCCATGGCGGAACCTCGTTATTGTTTTTGTTGTGGTGCTGGGCCTGGGGCGAACGGGCGCCGTGACAGGTCGAAATTAAGATTAACAAAGATAACTAAAAAAAGAACAGAATCTATTTTATGTCTAATATTGCGTGTTAAACCTATGTAAATCAGTAGGTTGAGTATCTGTATGAAATATATTTGTTAAATAGATAACAATATTAATGTTCGATTATCGGCTACTGGCGATTGACGACATCCCCCGGCTGTTTCCATTCTCTGTCCACGGATCGGCCCGACCCAGGCCGGGACCGAGCGAAAAACAACAACAATAAATGGACATCGAACATGCCAAGACTCCCTCAGGACGCCCTCGCGGCGCCCTTCGCCATACCTCTACGCGCCCCTTGCCTGGCCTTGCTCGGCTTGAGCCTGTGTTCCCCGCAGTTGCTGGCCGCCGGCTTTATCGATGACAGCCACGGCACCCTGACGCTGCGCAATTACTACCTGGACCGTGACTACAAGGACGATGGCGCCAAGACCGCCGCCCGGGAATGGGCCCAGGGTTTTATCTTCAACATGGAATCGGGCTACACCGAGGGCACCCTGGGGTTCGGTCTTGATGCCCGGGGGCTGATGGGGCTCAAGCTGGACTCCTCGCCGGACCGCAGCGGCACCGAGTTGCTGCCGGTGGGCAAGAGCGATAAGCGCGCCGCCGACGAATACTCGCGCCTGGGCCTGACCGCCAAGGTGCGCCTGGCCCAGACCACGGTAAAGACCGGCGACGTGTCGATCTTCCTGCCGTTTGCCTTTGCCAGCCCCTCACGCCTGCTGCCCCAGACCTTTCGCGGGACCATCCTCAGTTCCAAGGACATCGAAGGGCTGACCCTCAACGCCGGCTACATCGACCGCATCAACAAGCGCGATTCCACCGACTACCAGCCCATGAGCATTGCCTCGCCCAACGGGCGTTTCAAGGCCACGGCGACCACCTCGCACATGGCCTACCTGGGGGGTGATTACCAGGTCAATCCGGACCTCAGCCTGCGCGCCTACCACGCTGAAGTGGCGGATCTGTACCAGCAGAACACCCTGGCCCTGCTGCACAACCTCAAGCTCGGCGACGGCGTGCTGACCACCGACCTGCGCAGCTTTTTCAGTGACGAGGACGGCAGCGCCAAGGCCGGCAAGGTGGACAACCGCAACCTCTCGGCGCTGTTCGGCTACCGTTTCGGGGGCCACCGGCTGAGCCTGGGCTACATGCACGCCAGCGGTGACACGGCCACGCCTTATGTGTCCGGCACCGAGTTGATGGGCATGAGCGAACTGACCATGAGTTCGGACTTTCTCAACGCCAAGGAGCGCACCTGGCAGGCCATCTACGACTACGACTTTGCCGCCGCCGGGGTGCCCGGGCTCAAGAGCCGCCTGCGCTATGTGCGCGGCGACCACATCGAGCTGGCGTCGTTGAACGCCGAGGACCGCAAGGAGCGGGAGTTCCAGATGGAGTTGGGGTATGTGGTGCAGAGTGGCCCGCTGAAAAACGTCGGGCTGGTGGCGCGCAAGTCGATCTACCGCAATGACTTCCCGGCCGGTGCGGCCTTTCGCGATGAAAACCAGACCCGTTTCCTGGTGACCTACAGCCTGCCGATCTGGTAAGGCAGGGGGCCGGCCGCTCCGTCAGGGGCGTGCCGGCCTCGCGCTTCAGTCCTGATAGACCTTCTTCAACAGCCGCAGCAGTTGCTCGCGCTCTTGCTCGTCGAGGGCGGCCGTGGCGTCCAGGTCGCTCTGGGCGGCGATCTGTTTGAGTTCCTTGAGCAGGGTCTCGCCGGTCTTGCTGAGGAAAATCCCGTAGGAGCGTTTGTCCGGCTTGCAGCGCACGCGGACCGCCAGCGCCCGTTCTTCCAGTTTGTTCAGCAGCGGCACCACCTGGGGCGGCTCGATAGCCAGCGCCCGGGCCAGGTCCGCCTGCATCAGCCCCGGGTTCTGCTCGATGATCGCCAGGGCCGAGAACTGTGCGGGGCGCAGGTCGTGGGCAGACAGGCGGCTGATGAGGTTCTGGAACAGCTTCAACTGGGCCCGGCGCATGGCGTAGCCGATCAGGTCGTCCAGCGCGGAGTCCAGCGGCGCCTGGGTGTCGGCGGCGACGGCGAGGGCTTCGGTGGGGGCGACGAGCTTGGACGACTTGGCCATTGCGGGGGTAATCCTCAGGTGGGCGGTTAACAAGGCTATCTAGTTTGCCGAGGTTGCTCGGCGATAGCTACGGCTTGTCGCACATCCATCTGCCCTTGCCGTGATCCGGGTGCTGAAAATATTTGGTTAATTTGATTAATAGTTAATTGACATAACTAATTCGCCGGTTTAGTTTTTACCCATCGTCAAGCCAAGAACAAGAGAGCACACACCATGAGCAAATACGAAGGCCGCTGGAGCACCGTCAAAGTCGAACTCGAGGAAGGCATTGCCTGGGTGATCCTCAATCGCCCGGAAAAACGCAACGCCATGAGCCCGACCCTGAATCGGGAAATGATCGATGTGCTGGAAACCCTGGAGCAGGACGCGGACGCCGGCGTGCTGGTGCTGACCGGTGCCGGTGAATCCTGGACCGCGGGCATGGACCTCAAGGAATACTTCCGTGAAGTCGACGCCGGCCCGGAAATCCTCCAGGAAAAAATCCGCCGCGAAGCCTCCCAATGGCAGTGGAAACTGCTGCGCATGTACGCCAAGCCCACCATCGCCATGGTCAACGGCTGGTGCTTCGGTGGCGGTTTCAGCCCGCTGGTGGCTTGCGACCTGGCGATCTGCGCCGACGAGGCCACCTTCGGCCTGTCGGAAATCAACTGGGGCATCCCGCCGGGCAACCTGGTGAGCAAGGCCATGGCCGACACCGTGGGCCACCGCCAGTCGCTGTACTACATCATGACCGGCAAAACCTTCGGCGGGCAGAAAGCCGCCGAGATGGGCCTGGTCAACGAAAGCGTGCCCCTGGCCCAGCTGCGGGAAGTGACCATCGACCTGGCGCGCAACCTGCTGGAGAAAAACCCGGTGGTGCTGCGTGCTGCCAAGCACGGCTTCAAGCGCTGCCGCGAGCTGACCTGGGAGCAGAACGAAGACTACCTGTACGCCAAGCTCGATCAGTCGCGTCTGCTGGACACCGAAGGCGGTCGTGAACAGGGCATGAAGCAGTTCCTCGACGACAAGAGCATCAAGCCCGGCTTGCAGGCCTACAAGCGCTGAGACCGAGCGGGGCGCGCCGGTGAACCTCGAGGGGCGCCGGCTGTTCGCCCCCGTGCCTTGGCGCTACTGTGAGCCCCTCGAACGAATTCCCGATAAAGACAATAAAGAGGAATCACCATGCTGGACGTGCCCCTGTTGATCGGCGGCCAGTCGTGCCCCGCCCGCGACGGTCGAACCTTTGAACGGCGTAACCCGGTGACCGGTGAAGTGGTGTCGCGGGTCGCCGCGGCCACCCTGGACGATGCCGACGCCGCCGTGGCCGCTGCGCAAGCGGCGTTCCCCGCCTGGGCCGCCCTGGCGCCCAATGAGCGGCGCACCCGTTTGTTGCGTGCCGCCGAACAATTGCAGGCCCGCAGCGGCGAATTCATCGCCGCCGCCGGCGAGACCGGCGCCATGGCCAATTGGTATGGCTTCAACGTGCATTTGGCGGCCAACATGCTGCGTGAAGCGGCCTCCATGACCACCCAGATCAATGGCGAAGTCATTCCTTCCGATGTGCCGGGCAGCTTTGCCATGGCCCTGCGCCAACCCTGCGGCGTGGTGCTGGGTATCGCCCCGTGGAACGCCCCGGTGATCCTTGCCACCCGTGCCATCGCCATGCCCCTGGCCTGTGGCAATACGGTGGTGCTCAAGGCGTCGGAATTGAGCCCTGCGGTGCACCGCTTGATCGGCCAGGTGCTGCAAGACGCCGGCCTGGGTGACGGCGTGGTCAACGTCATCAGCAACGACCCCAAGGACGCCCCGGCGATTGTCGAGCGACTGATCGCCAACCCGGCAGTGCGCCGGGTCAACTTCACCGGCTCGACCCATGTCGGGCGGATTGTCGGTGAACTCTCGGCCCGCCACTTGAAACCGGCGTTGCTGGAGCTGGGGGGCAAGGCGCCGTTCCTGGTGCTGGCGGACGCCGACTTGGACGCGGCAGTGGAGGCCGCGGCCTTTGGCGCCTACTTCAACCAGGGGCAGATTTGCATGTCCACCGAGCGCCTGATCGTCGATGCCCAGGTGGCCGATGCCTTTGTCGCCAAGCTGACGGCGAAGATCGCCACCTTGCCCGCCGGTAACCCCAACGCCGAAGGCTCGGTGCTCGGCTCCCTGGTGGACAGCCACGCCGGTGAGCGGATCAAGTTGCTGATCGACGATGCCGTCGGCAAAGGCGCAACCCTGGTGGCTGGCGGGCAGTTGGCCGGCAGCATCCTGCAAGCGACCCTGCTGGACGGCGTGACCCCAGAGATGCGCCTGTACCGCGAAGAGTCCTTCGGCCCGGTGGCAGTGGTGCTGCGTGGCGAGGGTGATGAAGAGCTGCTGCGCCTGGCCAACGATTCCGAGTTCGGCCTGTCGGCGGCGATCTTCAGCCGTGACACCGGGCGGGCCCTGGCGTTGGCGCAGCGGGTCGAGTCGGGCATCTGCCACATCAACGGCCCCACCGTGCACGACGAGGCGCAAATGCCCTTTGGCGGCGTCAAGTCCAGTGGTTACGGCAGTTTTGGTGGCAAGGCGTCCATCGAGCATTTCACTCAGTTGCGCTGGGTGACGTTGCAGAACGGCCCACGGCATTACCCGATCTGAGCAGGCGTCGCCGCGTTGGGCGCGGGCTGGCTAAAAAGCCCGTCGCCCCCGTGCAAGGCAGAAATAACAATAACAAGGCTGCAGCCACCGGCTGCCACGCCAGGACAGCCCGTCGCCCCGTGCGGCTTGGCGCCGGCGTGCCTTGATGGAGGACAAGCACGTGAGTTCCGAATTCAGATCGCCATCCCACACCCCGGCCAGCGCCCCGCGCTATCGCCAGGTGTCCATCGGTCGCGCGGCGGTCGAGGTCACCGAAGAGCAGGGCGTGCTGCACATGCGCTCCCAGGAAGCCTTGGGCGAATTGCCCAAGCGCCTGCTGGACCGCTTGCTGCATTGGGCCCTGGTGCGCCCGCAACAGACTTTTATTGCTGCCCGCCAGGCCGACGGTGACTGGCGTCGGGTCAGTTACGCCGAGATGCTCGACAGCGTCCGCGCCATTGCCCAAAGCCTGTTGAGTTACGGCTTGTCCGCAGAACGGCCCCTGGCCTTGCTCTCGGGCAATGACATCGAACACCTGCAGATGGCCCTGGGCGCTATGTATGCTGGGATTCCCTATTGCCCGGTGTCGCCGGCCTATTCGCTGCTGTCCCAGGACTTCGCCAAGCTGCGCCATGTCTGCGACCTGTTGCAGCCGGGGCTGGTCTACGTCAGCGAGGCGGCCGCCTTCGAGCGGGCGATCAACGCAGTGCTGCCGCCTGAGACGCCGTTGATTACCCTGCGCGGGCAGATCGCCGGGCGCACCCAGGCCAGTTTCGCCAGCCTGCTCGAACAACCCGGTGCGGCCGAGGCGGAAGCGGCCTTTGCCGCCACCGGACCGGACAGCATCGCCAAGTTCCTCTTCACCTCAGGTTCGACCAAGCTGCCCAAGGCGGTGGTCACCACCCAACGCATGCTCTGCGCCAACCAGCAGATGCTGTTGCAGACCTTCCCGGTGTTCGGTGAAGAACCGCCGGTGCTGGTGGACTGGCTACCGTGGAACCACACCTTTGGCGGCAGCCACAACGTCGGCATCGTGCTCTACAACGGCGGGACCTTTTACCTGGACGACGGCAAGCCCACCGCCCAGGGCTTTGCCGAAACCCTGCGCAACCTCAAGGAGGTGTCGCCCACCGCGTACCTCACCGTGCCCAAGGGCTGGGAAGAGTTGGTCAATGCCCTGGAGCAGGATGCCGAACTGCGGGAGCGCTTTTTCGCCCGCATCAGCCTGTTCTTTTTCGCTGCCGCCGGCCTGTCCCAGAGCATCTGGGACCGCCTCGATCGGGTCGCCGAACAGCATTGTGGCGAACGCATCCGCATGATGGCCGGGCTGGGCATGACCGAAGCCTCGCCGTCGTGCACTTTCACCACGGGGCCGTTGTCCATGGCCGGTTACATCGGCCTGCCTGCACCGGGCTGTGAAGTGCGCCTGGTGCCGGTGGACGGCAAGCTCGAAGGGCGTTTTCGTGGGCCGCACATCATGCCCTGCTACTGGCGTGCGCCGCAGCAAACCGCCGAGGTGTTCGACGAACAAGGCTTCTACTGCTCCGGCGATGCCCTGAAGCTCGCCGACCCCCGGGACCCACAACTGGGCCTGATGTTCGACGGGCGCATTGCCGAGGACTTCAAGCTGTCTTCCGGGGTGTTTGTCAGCGTCGGCCCGCTGCGCAATCGCGCGGTGCTGGAAGGCTCGCCCTATGTGCAGGACCTGGTGGTCGCGGCGCCGGACCGTGAATGCCTGGGCGCCCTGGTGTTCCCACGGCTGTTCGAGTGCCGACGCCTGTCGGGCCTTGGAGCCGAGGCCAGCGATGCCCAGGTTCTGGCCAGCGTGCCGGTGCGCCAGTGGTTCGCCGAGTGGCTGCAACGCCTGAATCGCGATGCCAATGGCAACGCCAGCCGCCTGGAATGGATTGCCTTGCTCGACGAGCCGGCGTCCATCGACCGTGGCGAGATCACCGACAAGGGTTCGATCAACCAGCGGGCGGTGTTGCAGTGGCGCGCGGACAAAGTCGAGGCGCTGTATCGCGGCCTGGAGCCGTCGATCCTGCGTGCCGGGCCGCGGCCATGAGCCCGGGCGGCCAGTACTCGGCCTTCGCCGATGCCGCACTGCTGGACGCCGTGCGCACGCCCTGGGTCGACCTGGGCGGGGCGCTGGCCCAGGTGTCGCCCATCGACCTGGGGATCAAGGTCGGGCGCGAGGTCCTGGCCCGGGCCGCCCTGGACCCGGCCGGCGTGGACAGCGTGCTCGCCGGCTCCATGGCCCAGGCCAGTTTCGACGCTTACCTGCTACCGCGGCATATCGGCCTTTACAGTGGCGTGGCGCAGGGGGTTCCGGCATTGGGGGTGCAGCGCATCTGCGCCACCGGTTTCGAACTCCTGCGCCAGGCCGCCAGGCAACTGGATGACGGCGTGCAACTGGCGCTGTGTGTGGCTGCCGAGTCGATGTCGCGCAACCCGATTGCCGCCTACACCCACCGCGGCGGTTTTCGCCTGGGGGCGGGTGTGGAGTTCAAGGACTTTCTCTGGGAGGCGCTCTACGATCCGGCGCCTGCCGTGGACATGATCACCACCGCCGACAACCTGGCGCGGCGCCACGGCCTGAGCCGCGAGGCGGTGGACCAATACGCCCTGGACAGTCATCAGCGGGCCCTCAAGGCCCAGGCCGACGGCTGGTTCGCCCCGGAACTGGTGGCGGTCAAGGCGCAGACATTCGAGTTGCCGGGCTATGCCTCGCGGGGTATTCGCCTGCCACGGGGCGTGGACGCGGTGAGTGTCGACAGCCACCCCCGGCCCACGGACATGGCCGCCCTGGCGCGCCTGCGGGCGGTGCATGAGGGCGGGGTGCAGACCGCCGGCAACAGCTGCGCGGTGGTCGATGGTGCGGCGGCGGCCCTGGTCGGGCGTGCGTCTTCAGCCCGCCGCCCGGTGTTGGCGCATCTGCTGGCCAGCGCTGTAGTGGGCGTGGCACCGGAGTTCATGGGCATCGGCCCGGCCCCGGCGATCCAGTTGCTGTTGCAGCGCAGCGGCCTGAGCCTGGGCGATATCGGCCGGGTGGAAATCAACGAGGCGCAATCCGCCCAGGTGCTGGCCGTGGCCCAGGCCCTGGAATTGGACCTCGATCGGCTTAACCCGCGTGGCGGTTCCATCGCCCTCGGCCATCCCTTGGCCGCCAGCGGCCTGCGCCTGGTGCTGACCCTGGCCCGGCAGTTGCGCGAGGACAACCTGCGCTACGGCATCGCCGCTGCCTGTGTCGGCGGCGGCCAGGGCATGGCCCTGTTGATCGAGAACCCGGCCTGGCGCGGCTGAAGGTTCGGGCCCGTCCCACGTGGCGGGCCCGGCGCTGTTTCATTCCCTATCTACCCGTCGATGAGGTTGCCCATGTGGAGCTATCAGGCGCCCCTGCGCGATATGCAATTTGTCCTTGAACACTGGTTGCAGGCCCCCGAGGCCTGGGGCCGCAGCCCGGCCTTCGAGAGCCTGGACCTGCCCCTGGCGCTGCAGGTGCTGGAGGAGGCCGGGCGTTTCAGCAGCGGCGTGCTGGCGCCCTTGAACGCTAGCGGCGACCGCCAGGGTTGCCGCTTGAGCGAGGGCCGGGTCAGCACCCCGGACGGTTTTGTCGAGGCCTATCGGGCCTATGTCGAGGGCGGCTGGCCGGCCCTGGCCTGTGCCGAAGCCCTGGGTGGCCAGGGCCTGCCCCAGGTGTTGGACGCGGCGCTGCAAGAAATGCTCTACGCCAGCAACCACGGCTGGGCCATGTACACCGGCATAGCCCACGGCGCCTACCTGTGCCTCAAGAGCCACGGTGCGCCGTGGCTGCAAGCGCGTTATCTGCCGGGGATCGTCAGCGGCGAAACCCTGCCCACCATGTGCCTGACCGAGCCCCAGGCCGGCAGTGATGTCGGCCTGCTGCGTTGCCGTGCCGAACCCCAGAACGATGGCAGTTACCGGCTTACGGGCAACAAGCTGTTTATCTCCGGCGGCGAGCACGACCTGACGGCGAATATTGTCCATCTGGTGCTGGCTCGGGTACCGGGGGCGCCCGCTGGCAGCCGGGGTATTTCCCTGTTCCTGGTGCCCAAGCTCGGGGAGCAGGGCGAGGCCAACGGGGTGACCTGCGACGGCCTCGAACACAAGCTGGGGATCAAGGGCAGCGCCACCTGTTCCCTGGTGTTCGAAGGGGCCCGGGGCTGGTTGATCGGCGAGGTCAATCGCGGTTTGGCGGCGATGTTCGTGATGATGAATTCGGCGCGTTTGCATGTCGGCCTACAAGGCCTGGGGCATGCCGAGGCGGCTTGGCAAAACGCTGCCAGCTATGCCCGGGAACGCCGGCAGATGCGTGCGCCGCTCCGTCCTTCAGGGGTGGCGGCCGAGGCGGCCGACCCGATCCACTTTCACCCGGCCATGCGCCGCACCTTGCTGGAGTTGCGCGCCCTCAGCGAAGGCATGCGCGCAATCGGCTATTGGGCCGCGCACCTGCTGGATGAGGCCGAGCACGGTGCCGAGGCGCAAGCCCGTGAGCGTGCCGGGCAGTTGAGTGAACTGCTGACTCCGGTGATCAAGGCGTTTTTCACCGAGCAGGGCTTTGTCCTGGCGAGCAAGGCCTTGCAGGTCTTTGGTGGTTACGGCTACGTCAGCGAGTTCGCCATCGAACAGACCTTGCGTGATAGCCGCATCGCCATGATTTACGAAGGCAGCAACGAAATTCAGGCCAATGACTTGCTGCTGCGCAAGGTTTTGGGGGACCAGGGCCGGGCCTTTGGGCTGTTGCTGGAGGTGTTGCAGCAGGAAGCTGTGGAGGGCCGTGACTGGCCCGAGTGTGCAGGCTTTGCCGGGCAGTTGGCTGAGCTTTGTGGGCAGTTGCGGCCACTGTACGCCGAGGTCGCCGAATACACCCGGCAAGACCCCGAGTACCCCTATCGGGCGGCGGGCGACTTTCTCGGCCTGTGTGCCCAGGCCTTGCTCGCCTTTGCCTGGGCCCGCAGTGCGCGGGTGGCCGGGGCGCTGGCGGCGGATGATCCGCAACGGTCGCTGAAGCGGGAAACGGCAGGGTTCTTCTTCAGCTACCTGCTGCCCCGGGCCGGGCAGGCCTTGCAGGGCGTGCGCGGAGCCCGGGCGAGCCTGGCCTTTGTCGACTGACAGGCGTCAGTAGAAGATCCGACGCAGGGTGTCACGGTAGAAATCGAAGGCGTCGATGGCGCCCTGGATGGCCTGGCGTTCCTGCTGTTCGTTCAGCTCCTGGCTGTCGAGCAGGGCGACGAATTGCCGCCAGTGCAGGCCACGGCCGTCCGGGTGGGCGGCGAGGTGGCTGGCGCCCTGGTCCTGGTCCAGGCCCAGTTGCTGGGTTTCCTTGAACAGGAAGGCCGCACCGAGGTTCGAGCCTTCGCTGCAGTACAGCCAGCCAAGGGCTTCGAAGGGGCCGTTGACCGGTGCCGGAGTCGGGTTGGCCGGCACCTCGAGGCCGAGGTCGCCGAGGTCGCGCTTGACCGCTTCGAAGCGCGGCAGTTGTGCCAGGCCTGGCAGTCGGCGGTTCAGCTCGGGGTCGTGGTACAGGGCATCGATGGCGCCATGGAAACCGTGCTGCAAACGCAGGAACTGGGCGTAGCGTTCACGGCTTTCAAAGGGCCGGGCTTGCATCACCAGGCTGTCGACGCTGTCGTGGTCGCGACGGGTGGCGGCTTTCAGGCGTTTGGCCCGGGACAGTTCAGGGGCCTCAAGGGTGGGCGTGGTCATGGAAAACGGCTCCGCAGCGCTGATCAAAAAGAGGGGTTCATGATGGCGACAGCCGCGCCTTGCGGACAATCGCCAAACCATTAAGAAGGCTTCATGTTGGCGTGAGGGTCGCGCCGCTCAAAACGCCGATTCGCGAATCAGGATGGCCAGCACACTGCGCCAGACGCGCATCGCCAGGCTTTGTGCCTGCCCCTCCAGCAGCACGGTGCCGCGCAGGCTGAGGGTCGGGCTCGGGGTGTTCGGGTCCGGGCGTAGCAGAGCACGGTACAGGGCTTTCTCCGGTTGCGGCACCCGTTCGTGATCCAGGGTCGCGGCAATCGCCCCCTGGTACACCGACGCCAGCTCCGGGGTCGAGGTCAGGCGTCGCACGGCGGTTTGCCCGAGGCTTTCCAGGTGCAGGTCGACGGGCGCGCGGGACAGGCTTTCCGGGTAGAAGCGCGCGCGGCTGCCGGGCTCCAGACGCGCCAGGTCCTGCTCTTCGACAAAGGCTTCGACCCGCGCTCCTTGCGTGCCGACCAAGGTGCCCAGCCATTCACCGGCGGCCAGCCATTCGCCGGGCTCCAGGGGTTCGGCCAGGTCCGCCAGCACCCCGTCGAAGGCCGCGTACACCGTGAGTTGCTGCATCTGCTGGCGCAACAGGCGCTGGCGTTCCTGGGCGGCGGCCAGTTCCTGGCGCACCACCAGCAGGTTGGCGGCGGTTTCCCGGTTGAGCACCTGGAAGCTGTTCTGCCATTGCAGGGTCAGGATCCGCCGGTCGAGGCTTTGCAGTTCCTGGCGCAGGTCCGGGGCGTCGAGGCGGAACAACGCCTGGCCGGCCTTGACCGATTGCCCTGGCGTCACCTCGATGCGCTCCAGGCGTGCCGCCACCGGCACATACAGCACGGCCTGCTGTTCGGCCCGCAGCAACGCCGGGGCATGCACGCTGCCGCTCCAGGGAATGCACGCCAGCAACAGCAGGCCGGCGACGACGAGCAGGGTGCTCAGGCTATGGCGATTCATTCGGTAGTCCTTGCGCCGGGCGTACCACTCGCGCAGTTCGTTGACGATGGGCATCAGCAGGAAGTAGAGGATTTCCACCACGAACAGGGCGATGCCCAGCAGCTTGAAGGCGAAGTGGTAGACCAGCAGGGCGATCCCCAGGAACAGGAAGAAACGGTAGATCCAGGTGCCGATGGAGTAGGCCACCAATGTCCGTTCCAGCCAGGGTTCGAAGCGTTCCGGGCGTGGCTCGTCAAAGGCGAACAGCCATTCGCGCACACGCCAGCGGGTCAGGCGGAAGGCCCGTTGTTGCAGGTTCGGCACCTCCAGAAGGTCCGACAGCAGGAAGTAGCCGTCAAAGCGCATGAAGGGGCTGAGGTTGATCGCCAGGGTGAGGATCCAGGTGGTGGTGGCGAGCATGAACGCTGCGCTGCGCAACATGCCGTCCGGCAAGAAACTCCAGAGCAGGGTGGCCCAGGCCGCCAGTGCCAGTTCAGTGAGCATGCCGGCGGCGCCGATGGCCAGGCGCTGCTGCTGTCGGCGCAGGCGCCAGGCCCCTGAAGTGTCGGTGTAGAGCACCGGCCACATCACCAGCAGGGCCACGCCCATGGTCGCCACCCGCCCGCCAAAACGCTTGCAGGTGTAGGCGTGCCCCAGCTCGTGCAGGACCTTGGTCAGGAACAGGGTCAGGCCGGCCAGGGCCGCGCCTTCCAGGGTGAAGAAGTGCAGGAAAGTGTGGAGGAAACTGTCCCATTGCCGGGCCACCAGGAACAGGCCCAGCAGGCCGGCGCCCAGGGTCAGCTGGAGAAAGCGCCGGCTGTAGAAGGGCTCGACCCAGGGCAGGCTGCGCTCCAGAAAACGGTCTGGGCGCAGCAGTGGGATGCGCACGAACAGGTAGTTTTTCAGTAGCCAGCGGCCCCAGCCGGTTTTCTGCCCGGCGGCCATCCGCGCCAGTCGGGCGTTGTCCTCCTGGCCCTGGCACTGCAACAGCTGGTTGTTGTGCAGGAAGCCCTTGAACTGCTCGACGTCGTCCTTCTCCACCTCCAGGGTGGTGGACTGGCTGATGGCCTGGGCAATCGCCTCGGGCTGGCCCAGGCCCCAGCGGCCGAGGATCTCCACCTCGACCCAACCCAGGCGAAAAAACTGCCCCCGGGCCGGGTCTTCCAGGGTCCAGGAGGGCGAGCCGTCGCGGTGTTGCGGGCCTTCGTGCAGCAGCAGTTCCTGACGCAGGGCCGGCAGGCTTGGCGCTGCGCTCACAGGGCCAGCCAGATGCGCGCGGTGGCCAGGGGCCGGCGCAGCAGGTAGTAGATCAGGCTGGCGCGACCGGCATAGACCTTGGCCGTGCCCTTGAGGCCGACGCGGATCCGTGGGTCGGTTTCATCGAACTCGGCCTTGAGGCGATAGGCCATGCTGCCGTCGGCGCTGGGGCTGGCGCGATAGGACAGGCGCTGCAAGGTCGCCGGCAGCGGCGCCGAAGGGTCGGTGTTGAGAAACAGCAAAGTCTGGGCACCGGGCGCCAGCTCGATGGCGTCGCCCACCGGCAATTGGATTTCCAGCTGCGCCTGCTGCGGTTCGGCCACCGACATGATGCGCTCGCCCAGGGACACCGGGCGGCCGATCCAATCGCTGGGGTCGTCGAACACCGCGACCCCGGCGCGGGGCGCCGTGATCAGGGTGCGTTTGAGGTTTTCCTGCAGGTAGGCGACGTCGCTCAGGGCCTGTTCGCGACGGCCTTGCAACACCGCCAGGCTGGCCTTGCTGCGCTCGTCGCTGAGGGCTTGCTGCTGGGCCTGGCGGAACTCGGCGTCGCTGATGGACAACGCCTGGCGCGAGGCCTCCAGGCGGCTTTGCAGTTCGCGGGCGTCCAGTTGCACCAGGGCCTGGCCTGCGCTGACCGCCTGGTTGGGCTGCACCAGGATGCGCTCCACCACCCCTTGCATGGGCGCGCGCAGCACGCTGGGGTGCAGGGCGACGATCTCCGCCGGGGCCAGCACCGACTGGCGAATCGGCACCAGCAGCAGGGCCAGGAGCAGGCCCAGGCCGATCAGCAGGTTGCGCCGGTTCAGGGCGGGTCTCCCCAGGGCGCCGCTGGCCGGTTTGAGCAAGGCCTGCCAGGCATGCCCGGCAGCGTCCAGCCACAACGTCAGCAACTGCTGCTGGGCATTGCTCAGGGCTTGCTCCCGGGCCAGCAGCAAGGCCCCCAGCAATTGGCCGTCGCGGCCCTTGATCGGTAACCACAGCAGCAGCCGGGGAAAGTGTTCGGCCCACAGCGGCGCGTCGGCGGCGGCCAGGTCGCGGCTGTCGATGGCGTTGATCGACTGCGCGTTATCCGCCGCCTGCCATTGCCGGCACAGGCCGTTGAGCCAGGTGCTGAAGGGCGCATCGCGCTCCACCAGGGCCAGGCCGGACAGGGCTTGCAGGCGCTGTTCGTCGCAGCGCCAGAGCAGCGCCTGGCGATAGTCCAGCAGCAGGCGGCTGTCGTTGACCAGGATAAAACCCAGCTCTTCGAAGCTGGCGGCGGCCCGTAGGCGCTGCTCCAGTTGCAGCAGCTCGGCCAGCACATTGTTGGCCGGCAGGGGCTGGGCGGCACTCATGATTGGGGGGCGTCGGGTGGCGTCAACAGGGCGTTGCCGCTCATGCCCGGCAGCAGGTGCGGGTCGTTGTTGGTGATGCGCGCGAAGACCTTGATCGACTGGCTGATGGGGTCGATCACCGAGCCCAGGCGGGTGACTTCGGCGGGGTATTCACCGGCGGTTTCTTCCAGGCGCACCTTGAACGGGTGGCCGGGCTTGAGCCAGGCCATCCAGCGCGAGGGCACGATCAGTTCCACTTCAAAGGCGCTGTCGTCATAGATCGCCAGCAGCTCCTTGCCTTCGGCCACGTATTCCCCGGGCTGCGCCTTGCGTTCGGCCACCCGCCCGGAAAACGGTGCGTTGATCGCGCAGCGCTGCACCATGACCTGGCCCACGCCACTTTGGGCCCGGGCCATGTTGGCTTCGGCCTGGGCCTGGGACAGGTCGGAAACGCTGATCGATTGCAGCTTGTCGAGGCGCTTGGCGACCTCGAGCTTTTTGCTCGCGGCGGCTTCGGCGGCCACCGAGTGGGTCAATTGCGCGCGGTGCACGGCGCAGTCGAAGGTCACCAGGCGCTGCCCCTTGGTGAAGCTCGCGCCTTCCTTGACGTTAAGTTCGAGAATCTTCCCCGACAGTTCGCTGGACAGCACCGTGCGCCGGCTGGCGCTGAGCTGCACCCGCAGTTGCGGCTGGCTGTCCACCAGGCTGCTGCCCAGGCTGGGCGGTGGCGCCAGGGGCGCGGGTTCTTCGGCCCGGGCCGTGGCGCTGGCGACGGCCAGCAACAGGCACAGGGGCGGGGCGATAAGGCGAAGGCTAGGCATGCTGGAGTGGATCTCGGGAATAACGGCAGAACCCCGGCCGTTCAGGGCCGGCCGGGGTGAAGGTCAACGTTGGCGGGTCGGTGCAGCCACCGGCAGCAGAGGCGCGCCTTGCAGGGAACCGAGGCTGTTCCACAGGTCCACCTGTTGCACCGGGGCGCTCACCGGACGCGACGGCTGGGCCACGGGGAACACACTGGCGACAGGGCTCGGCTGGCTGGCGGGCAGGGACGGCACCGGTGCCTTGCCTTGGGCCAGGGCCAGGCTGTTGTCGAGGATCGCCTGGCTCAGGCTGGCGATGCTGTCGCCACTCAGGCGCTCGGGCAGCGGGTCGAGGCCGGCGGCCTGGTACACCGCGCCGTAGGCGCTTTGCAGTTGGGCATAGCTGCGGTCGCGAATGCGTGTGGCGAGCACGGTCTCGGTGCGCGTACGCACCCGTTCCACCAGGGTTTGGGCGTCGCTTTGCACCGCGCTTTCGGTCTGGGTCAGGATGCCGCGCTGGATGCGTTGCAACTCATTAGAACGGTCGAACAGCACGCTGGCTTGTTGGTACTGCTGCCAGGCCACGTTGACCTGGGTCAGCACCGCCATACGCAGGGCCTGGCGGCGCATATCGGCGACGGCCGAGCGGGCTTCGCCAGCGCGGACGATGGCCGGGTAGGAGAGCACGCTCATCAGGTTCCAGCTGACCTGGACCCCGGCGTCGGCCCAGTGGTTGTTCACCGTGTAGCTGTTGCTGTCGTAATTGGTGCCGACGAACAGCGAAGCCCCGGGCAACAGGCGCAGCAGGGCGGAGCGGGTTTCCAGCACGGCGTTGCGCGCCAGGTAACTCTCTTCACGCACTTCCGGGCGCTTGACCATGGCCATGGCTTCCAGGTCATCCAGGCGGTAAGCCAGGGTCGGCTGGTTCAACTGCTGCTCGCTGGGCAGGACCAGGCGATAGTCGCTGGCCGGTGGCAGGTTCATCAGCGCCGCCAGGCGGGATTTGGCATTGGCCAGTTCACCGTCCACGGCCTCCAGTTGGCGGACCATTTCCAGCAGGCCTTTCTGGAAACGCAGGGCGTCCAGCGGCGCCAGCAGGCGTTGCTGCTCGGTCTGCCGGGCATGGGCCAGCGCCCCGCGGGCTTCCACCAGGGCCCGTTGCACGTCCGGCTTCAGGCGTTCGGCGGTGGCGGCTTCCCAGTAGGCGCTGCGTACCTGGGCAATGATGTCGGCGACGATCCGCCGACGACGCTCCTCGGCGGCCAGGCTCTTGTTGGCCTGGGCCTTGGCACTGAAGTAGCCGAGGCCGAAGTCCAGCACGTTCCAGGACATTTGCAGGTCGGCGCTGCGGGTGCCGCGGTCCTGGCTGGTGGACGGCTCCAGGGACTGGTTGCCGGTGCGGATCGACTGGCTGGAGGACGCCGAGATGTTGTCCCGGCCACGCCAGCCGGCGCGGGCGGCGAGCTTGGGCAGCATGTCGAGGTTCTGCACGTCCAGCAGGTTATCTTCCAGGGCGCGTTCCATCAGCCCCAGGCGTTGTTGCAGGTTGTACTTGACCGCCCGGGCCATGGCTTCTTCGAGGCTGATGGGGCGGGTCACCGGCTCCTGGCCGTCGAACATCGAGGCCCGGTCGGCGCTGGCCTGGGCTATCTGCTGGTCCAGGCTCACCGGTTCCGGCTTCACCGCGCAGGCACTCAAGGTGAACGCGGCCAGGCCGACGGCAAGGCGCAGCGGCAGGCGTTTGGCGGTGGCGGGCGGTTGCTGCTTGATCACATGTATTCCCCTGAAAAAAGGCTGGAGCGGGCCGCCCTCTTGGCGTGGCTGGGCCGAGTGGTGGCAAAGATAAGAATAATTCTCACTATCGGGCAATCCCGGGTTCATTAAGAATCCTTAATGAACCCGGGCGTAGGCGGGGCGGGGGCTCAGGCGGCGTTTTTATCGTCGCCCGGGGCCGTGCCGAACAGTGCTTGCAACAGTGCCTGGCCGCGCGCCAACACGCCGCTCTGGCCACTGGCTTGCAGATGGCTGTCGAGGGGCGCCTGGCTCGCGGCCTGGCTCTCGCTGGCCGGCGCTTCGGCGGGGCTGGCCTGGAGGGTGGCGGCGCCATCCTCGCTGACCTGCAGGCGCACCGGGATTTCCACCCGATGCCCGGCGGCATCACGGGCCACCAGCCGCAGCTGCAAGCGTTGCAGTTCCGCCAGTTGCCGGCTTTCGACCTGGATCAGGCCACTGCGCCCATCGAAGCGAATCCAGCCGGGCAGGGGCTGGCCGTTGGCCTGGTGCAGGCTGATTTCCAGTGGTCCGCCGGCGTGGCTGAACAAGCCGTCGGGCAACTGGAAACGGGTCAGCAGGCTGCCTTGCTCGACGCTCAGCAGGGCGCCGAGGCTGCTGCGGGTGGCGCTCAGGCTACTGCTTGAATCATCGCTCAGGCGAACCAGGCGACCGCTGTAGTCCTCCAGTGACGACAGGCCGCGATTGAGGCCGCTCAGGTCCTTATCGTCCGGCAGGCCATTGAGGCTGCCCAGGCCCAACCAGTTGGCGCTGGTACTGGCGCTGCTGCTGGACAGCGGGCTGCTCCACACCGGGGTCGGGGCAAAGCCGCCCATCGGTTGGTCGCGCCCGGCCACAGGGGCTGGGGCGCTCCAACCCTGGCCGTCGCGCGGTACCACCGGGGTGGTGCTGTCGACCGCGCGGCTGGTCACGGCGACAGCCTTGACGTTGAGGCTCAGCTCGCGGGACACGCTGTCCCCCGACGGATCCGTGGCCACCAGGGTCAGGGTCAGGCGGCCGACGCTCTCCAGGGTGCCGGACAGGGTGCGGGTGGCCGGGTCGAAGCTCAGGCCGTCGGGCAGGTTGTCCAGGCTCAGGGTCAGCGGGTCGCCATTGGGGTCGCTGAACAGGTTGGCCGGCAGTACCACCTGATACGGCTGGCCGACCACCGCGCTCGGCGGCACATAGCTGCCGGGGTTGACCACCGGTGGCAGGTTGGGTTCGACGCCGCGCACGTCCAGGGCCACGGCCTGGGCCGGGCTGTCGGCCTGGCCGTCATTGAGCACCACGCTCAGGCTCAGGCTGACGCTGGGTACATCCTCGGCGCTGTTGGCGTAGGTCAGTTGGCGCAGGATCGTGCGGGCTTCCAGGGTGCTGACGCTGGCGCTGAAGGTCAGGGTCAGTTGGCCGCCGTTGTCGACGAAGGTGCCGATCACCTCATTGCCGCGCAGCAACTGGCCGTCCACCAGGCGAATGCCGTTGCCATCGACAAAACCGAAGTGGTCGTCGCTGGAAGGCACCGGGCTGCGGCTGACGCTGATGCTCGCCCCCTGATAGTCGCCGGCGCCGTTGTTGGCGGCGTCCAACTCGGCGTCGGACAGGGTCAGGTGGTCGGCAAAGGGCACCGGCTCGGCGCCCAATTCGTACTGCACCGGGTCCATGGCCTCGGCTTGCAGCACGGCCAGGCCGCTGCCCAGCACCACCACGCCGCCGTCGTTGCTGAGGCTGATCTGCCCGGCGTTGACCAGGGCCGCTGCATCGCTGCCGCGCAGGGTGTCCACCAGGGTCAGTTGCTGGTTGGCGGTGCTGTAGCGCTGCAAGCTGCCGTCGCTGCTGCTGACGTAGAGCAACTGGCCGTCGGCCGACAGGGCCATGTCGCTGACGTTGCCCAGGCCGCTGGCGAGGATCCCCAGGTCGGTGAAGCTGCCGTCGGCAGCGTTGAAGCGCAGCACCTGCACCGAATTCGTCCCGGCCACGTAGATCAGTTGCCCGTCGGCGGAGGCCGCCAGGTGTTTCGGATCGGCCATGGACACGGTCTTGCCGCCGCTGTCGGTTTGCGTGTCGCGCACATAGCCGGCCACGCTCAGGCTGCCATCAGCCCCGCGCTTGTAGGCGATCAGGGTGTTGGCGAAGTTGCTCGAGGCCGGGTCGGTGACCACGAACACATAGTCGCCGGCCACCACCAGGGCCACCGGTTGGTGCTGGTAAGGCGCGGACCAGGCGTCGTTGCCCAGGTTCTCCAGGTAGCTCAACTGGCCGTTGCTGCGGTTGAGCACGGTGATGCCGTTGTCGGTGAGCAGGTACAGGTGCTTGCCGTCTGCCGACTCCTGCAGGCTGATGGGGTTGAACAGCGAATAGTTGTTGCTGTCCTCGTTGACCAGGCTCTGGCCGACACTCAAGGCTCCGGTGGCCGGGTCGCGCTGCAGCACCACAATGACGTTCTCGCCACTGCCGCCCACGGCGTAGACCTGGCTGCCGTCCTGGGACACCAGCAGTTGCTGGATCGACTCCAGGCCGGTGGCAGCCAGGGTTTTCACGTAGCTCAGTTGGCCGGTCAGCGGGTCCCGGGACAGTTGGGCGATGGCGCCGCTGCCATCGCTGACGTAGACGCTGCGCCCGTCCGTGGAGAAGCTGACCTGGGTCAGGGCTCCCAGCCCCGGGACCTGGGTCAGGTTCTGCAGGATCGCCAGGTCGCCCTGGGACAGCAGTGGGTCCTGGGTCAGCACAGGCAGATCGTTGATCGCGGTGATGGCGATGGTCAGGTTGAGGGTGCTGGAGGCCAGGCTGCGGTCGGCGAGGATCACGCTGATGGCGACGCTGGCCACCGGGGTGTGGCTGTCGTTGGCGTAGGTGATCTGGCGCAGGGCGTTCTGCACGTCGGCGGTGGTGGGAATGGTCCCGGCGTCGTCGTTGAAGCGAATGCTCAGCACGCCGTCTGCGTTGCTCAACTGGCCGATGGTCACGCCGTCTTTCTGCAGCGCGGTGCCATTGAGGGTCAGGCCGTTGCCGGCGTTGAAGCCCAGGTGGTCGAGGTTGGTGCTGCCGCTGCCCAGGGTGATGGTCAGGGTGGCGCCGTTGTAGTTGCCCAGGCCGTTGTTGAAACGGTCCATCTGCGCGTCCTGGACCACGACGCCCGGGGCGATCAGCACCGGTTCGCTGCGCTCGGTGTAGTCCACAGTGGCGCCGCCGCCCAGCACCGGTGGGCTGTTGGGCTCGCTGGGGCCGGTCAGGGTGACCTTGACCGACTCGGCCAGGGTGGTGCGGGTCTCGCCGCTCTGGCCATCGGTGTATTCATTGATGCTCAGGCCGATGGTGCGGGTGCCGCTCAGGCCGCTGCCGCTGTTGTTGTAGCCGATGCCGTCGATCAGGGCCGCGGTCTGCTCGGCGGAACGCATCAGGTACAGGGTCACGGTGGTCACGCCGCCGCTGATGGACACGCTGTAGCTCAGGCCGCTGGCGGTCTGGGCGGTGCCGCTGGTGGCACTGTCGAGGACGATCTTGTCGCCGCCGACCCGCAGCAAGTCGTGGGCGTTGGCGGCGTCCAGGGTCAGCACCACGTGCCAGATTTTCTGTTCGGCCTCGATGGTGTCGATCTGCGTGTCCTTGAACAGGCTGACGAACTCGTTGTCCTCGGCCAGGGTCGGGTCGAGCACGGTGCTGTCGAGGATCGCCGGGTCGTTGACCCCCACCAGGTTGACCTTGACCCGCACGCTGGCGCTGTTGTTGTCGCCGTCGTTGAGCTGGATCGCGAACTTCGGCCCGGCGCCCTGGGCGGTGGGGTCCTGGCTGCTGTTGCGGTAAGCAATCTGGCGCAGCACGTTGCGCGCATCCGCCGGGCTGGTGGCGGCAATAAAGGTCACCGTCAGCACACCGTTGTTGTCCACGAAGTCGGCGATCGTCACACCGTTCTTGAAGATCTGCCCGTTGCTCAGGGTCAGGCCGTTGTCGTCGATGAACCCGTAGGTGTCGGCGGCGTTGCTGCCGCCGTCGCGACCGATGGTCAGGCTGGCGCCGTTATAGTCGCCGGCCGCATCCAGTTGCGGGTCGCTCAGGGTGCCGCTGGGCAACAGGGCGATGGCGGCGTCGCCTTCGGTGTAGGTGACTTCCGGCAGGCCGATGTTGAGCACCAGCAAGGTTTCGTTCCAGTCCACCGAGCCGCTGATGTACAGCTGCTTGCCGTCCGGGCTCAGGGACACGCTGGTGAGGTCGGCAAAGCCGATGCCCCAGGGGTTGTCCCAGCGGTCGAAGCTGCCTTGCAGGGTCAGTTGGCCGCCGCTGTCGCGTTTGAACACCTGAATCTCGCTGCCGATCACGAACACCGCGCTGCCGTCGGCGGCCACCTGGATGTCGGTGACGCTGCCGTCCAGCGCCAGGCTGCTGACCAGGCTCAAGCGCCCGTCGGCGCCGATGGCGAGGATTTCCAGGGTCTGCTGGGTATCGTTGTTCAGGGCGTAGAGGGTCTTGCCGTCGGCCGATACGCTCAAGGCCTGGATGAAGAAAGTGCTGTCGGCGCTGCCGCCCACCAGGGTGTTGATCAGGGTCAGGCTGCCGTCGTTGTTGATGGCCATGGCCGTGGCGATGCTGTTGTCGCCCGAGGCGCCGATAAACAGGAAGCGACCGTCGGCGGACACCAGCAGGTGCTGCACCCCTTGCAGGCCGTCGATGCCGCCGACGCCGTCCTGATAGGTGCGCAGCAGGGTCAGTTGGCCGTCGCTCTGTTGCTGGTAGACCCGCACGCTGTCGCCGCTGGCCACATAGACCTGGTCGCCGTGGCTGGCGACGGCGGTGATGCTGCTGTCGGCCGGGCCGGCCAGTGTCGAGCGCAGGGTCAGTTGGCCGCTGTCGCTGTCACGGCTGAATACCAGCAGGCTGTTGGCGTCGCTGCCGATCACATAGAGGGATTTCTGGTCGGCGCTGACCACGACTTTCAGGGCGCCGGCCAGGCCGGCGATGGCACTGTCGGACAGGCTCTGGACCCAGGTCAGGCTGCCGTCGGCGGCGCGGCTGAAGACGCTCACCGAGGACGGGCCGTCCGGCGAAATGCTCACCACGTAGAGGTACTTGCCGTCCCCGGACACCACCGTGTCCTTGGCCCCGGCCAGCACGCTGCCGTCGCTGCCGGGGACGTTGCCATCGGTGTTGCCGCCGTACTCCAGGGAACTGGAGTCGCCACCCAGGCTCGGCACCTGGCTGGGGTCGGCGGTGACCTGCAGGCTGATCTGTCGTTCGGTGGCATTGCCCAGGCTGTCGACCACGCTCAGGGTCAGCAGATGCTCGCCCACACCCAACCCTGATGGGGTGCCGGACAGGGTCAGGGTGGCGGCGTCGAAGCTCAGCCCGGTGGGCAGGCCGCTGAGGTCCCAGGTCAGGCTGTCGCCCTCGGCGTCGCTGAACAGGTCGCTGGGCAGGGTCACGGTGTAGGGGCTGTTGCCGGTGGCGGCCGGCAGGCTGTAGCCCGGGTTGCCAACCTCCGGGGCTTGGTTGAGCAGCAGGGTCAGGCCGCTGCTGACGCTTTTGCTGCCGTCGCTGAAGCTGATTTGCAGGTCGACCCGGGCCGGCTGGCTGTCGGCGCCGTTGGCGTAGGTGAGCTGATGCAGGACCTGGTTGACCTGCTCCTGTGTGACCTCGGCGCTGAAGGTCACCTTGAGGGTGCCGCCGCTGTTGCTGACCTCGGCGATCGGCTGGTTGTCGAGGAGGATCTGGCCGCCTTCCAGGCTCAGGCCATTGCCGGTGCTGAAGCCGAACAGGTCGTTGCTGTTGGCGCCGCCGTTGCGCACCACGGTGATGCTCGCGCCCTGGTAGTTGTCGAGGGCATCGAGGTCGATGTCGGAAAAGTCCAGGTGTTCGGCGAAGACCGTCGGCTGTTGTTCGCTGTAGTCGCCGTTGGCCTTGGCCGAGAAGATGTCCAGGCCGCTGATGAAGCTGGAGGTGCCGGTGTACAGGTTGAGGCCGTCGCTGCTGACCGTCAGGTGGTTGTAGTTCTTGTTGCCCTTGAGGTTCTCGACGAAGGTCAGCTTGCCGGTGCTGAGGTCGCGGCTGAACACCAACAGCGACTGGCCGCCGTAGGTGCTGACGTACAGGGTCTTACCGTCGGCAGACAGGGCCATTTCCCGCAGGGCCAGGGAGTTGGAGTATTTAGTGTTGTAGGTGTCCACCGAGCCGACGTAGCTGAGGCTGCCGTCGGCCTGGCGTTGGAAGATCGAGACAAAGGCGTAGCTGCCCGAGGACACGTAGACGAAGTTGTTGTCGGGCGAAATCACGATGTCTTGCAGGTTCTGCAGGTAGCGCAGGTCGGTGGGCTGGTTGGCCGCGTCGGCGCTGGCGGCGATGCTGGCCTGGGTGATCGCGCTGACGTAGGTCAGGACGCCGCTGGCCGGGTCCCGGGAGAGCACGGTGATCATGGCGCTGCTGGCGTTGCTGATGTACACCGACCGGCCATCGCCGGACACCACGATGCCGGTGGGCACGTTGAGCCCCAGGGCCGCGCTGCCGCCGACATAGGAGCCGATAAAGGTCAGGGCGCCGCTGTTCGGGTCGCGGCTGAACATCGCCACTTCGCTCTTGCCGGTGCTGACGTCGTGGGGGTTGACGCCGTTGATGGTGTACAGCGATTGACCGTCGGCGGACAGCACGATTTCGCTGATCGGTGCATTGAGGCCGCTGGTGCCGCTGGCCGCCACCGAATCGAAGGTCAGGGTGCCGTTGGCGTCACGCTTGAACAGCAGCAGGCTGGCGCTGGTCACCGAGTTGGCGGTGCTGTAGCCGGCCACGTAGACCAGGCTGCCGTCCGCGGAAACCGTGACGGTGCTGATGGTGTTCAGGCCGTTGACTTCGATGGCCACCGTGTCCGGGTTGTCCACGCTGCCTTGGGTAAAACTCTGGGTCAGGCTCAGGGCGCCGGTCAGCGGGTCGCGGCTGTAGACCCGCAGGTAGCTGATGCCGCTGGTGTTGCTGCCGCTGTTGCCGATCACCAGCAGGGTCTTGCCGTCGCTGGACAGGGTCACGCCGCTGACGTAGTCGGTGTAGCCGCTGAGGCTGCCGTTGAAGTAGTAGAGGTTGGTGTCCACGCTGACGTCGACCTGGGCCTGGGGCGCGTTGTTCACGGCGATGGCCAGGGTGGTGCTGATGTTCAGGTCGCGGCTGTCGCTGCTGCCGTTGGCGGTGCCGCCGTCGTCGCGCAGGGTGGCCAGGGTGAAGGTGCGGCTGCCGCTGACCGCGCTGGCGCTGTCATTGACGTAGGCGATGCCGTTGACCAGGTTCTGCACGGCGGTGCTGCTGATGCCGCTGTCGCGGCTGATGTGCAGGGTGGCAGTGCTGCCGTCGCGCACATAGCTGTAGCTGTAACCGCTGGCCGTGGTGCCGCTGCCGGACTGGGACAGGTCGATGCGGGTGCCGTCGACTATCAGGAATTCGTTGGCCGGGTTTACCAGGCCGCTGACCTTGAGGTCCAGGGACAGGATGGTTTGCCCGACTTCACCGGTGTTCACCGCGGTGTCGCTGAACAGTGGGGTCTGTACCGTGGCGGTGTCGTAGGGGGTGTGGCTGACCACGGTGGTGGTCAGGGTCGGCGCACTGTTATTGCTCAGCAGCAAGGTCAGGACCAGGGCCTGGCTGTTCAGTTCGCCGTCGTTGGCCACCAGGTTCAGGCTGATCAGGGTGCCGTCGGGCGAGGTGCTGTTGTGGTAGGTCACCTGGTGCAGCACGGCATTGGCCTCGGCGCTGGTGAGCTGGGTGCTGAAGGTGATCGTGAGGGTGCCGCCACTCTGGTTGAAGGTGCCGATTTCCACGCCGTTCTTCAGCACCTTGTCGCCGGACAGGCTCAGGCCGCTGCCGGTCTTGAAACCAAAGCTGTCGTCGCTGGAGGCACCACCGGTACGTTCGAGGGTGACGCTGGCGCCCTGGTAGTTGCCCTGGCCGGCGTTGAGTTTGTCGAGGTTGACGTCGCTCAGGGTCACGCCGCTGGCGACTGTGCTGTCACTGCCGCTGATGTAGGTCTGCACGTCGCTGAAGCGGTTCAGGCCGGTGCCGCCTACCACCACCGACTGGCCATCGGGGGAGGTACTGACGGTGACGGCGCCGGGCACGTCGCTGAGGGTGCCGGTGAGGGTCAGGCGGCCGTCGCTGCCGACCCGGTACACGCTCAGGGTGCCGCCGCTGCTGGACGTGGCGAACAAGCGCTGGCCGTCGCTGGACAGGGCCAGGCTGCTGACCCCGCCGAGCAGGGTGCTGTCCACCAGCACCAGTTCCTTGCCGTCGCTGCTGTCACGCAATTCGAGCACCTTGATCACGCCGTTGCTGGCGTCACTGAGGTAGACGAAACGGCCGTCGGCGGAGGCGGTCAGGGTGGTCGGCGTACTGCTGCTGATGCCCACGCTGAGGGTGCCGTCGAGGAGCTTGGTGAGCTTGCCGTCGCTGCCCCGTTCCAGGGTCACCACGCTGGTGTTGGAGACCACGTACACGTAGTCGCCCACGGTGAGCACGGTGCGCGAACGGCCCCCCCAGCGCCTTCATTGAGGCGCTGCACGGCGGTGGTGCCCAGGGCCCCGGTCTCGGTGTTGCGTTCGAACACCGCCAGGCCGTCGTACTGGTTGGTGACATAGAGCTGCTTGCCGTCCTCGGACAGTGCCAGGCTGATCAGGTTGCCACCGGCGGAGGTGCTGGCGGCGTAGCTGAGCTGGCCGTCGCCGGCGACATTGAGGGTGATGATCTTGCTGCCGGACAAGGCGTACAGCGACTTGCCGTCGGCGCTCAGGGTCAGGTCGTTGAGGGTGCCCAGGTCGGTGACGTTCTTCAGCACCTGTTCGGTGGTCAGGTTGCCGTGTTCGTCCACGGCGAAGGTCACCAGGGTGCCGTTGGCGCCGGCGGCATACAGGTGCTTGCCGTCGGCGGAGTACACCACTTCCTTGCTGGTGCCCAGGTCCTTGATGTTTTGCGCCTGGGCCAGGTCGGGCACCCCGGCGTCCACCAGCACCGGCGGGCGGTTGGTGTCGTTGACCAGGTTGATGCTGGAGCTGAGGTTGAGCGCGGTGGTGTCTGTACCGCCATCGGCGGTGCCGCCGTCGTCCTTGAGGCTGCTCAGGGTGATGGTCCGCGCGCCGCTGTCGATGCTGGTGTCCAGGGCCTTGTAGCGGATGCCGTCGACCAGCGTCTTGAGGTCGGCGGCGCTGTTGGCGTCGGACGAGGAGAGGAAGAGCGACACCGTGGTCTGGCCGCCCGACGTGCTGACCTGATAGGAGTAAGCGTTATTTTCGGTGACGCCACTGAGTTCGCTGGTCAGCTGGATGGTCTTGCCATCAATCACCAGGGCTTCCTGGCTGTTGCTGCTGTCCACGGTGATCACCAGGGTGTCGAAGGCCTGGCCGCTGTCCACGGTCGAGGCGCTGGTGTTCTTGAACACCTCGACCCCGGTGGCGTCCGACTGGCCCACCGTATAGGTGGCGTGGCTGGCGTCGGCGCTGAGGGTCGGCGCCTGGTTGCCGGTTTGCTGGGCTTCGGCCTGGGCCGCGGTTTCGGCGCCGGTGGCGACTGCCGCCGCATCGAACATCATCCGTGGTTCGAGGGCCAGGGCCAGGGTCGAAAGGCGCGGGCGGTTGGAGCGAGTGGGCGCAGTCATGGCGGAATCCTTTGTTGAAGGGGGCGGGCAGGCGAATGGAAGAAGCGGGGCAATCACTCGATCAGGCGGGCGTAGCGCTCGTGTTTGATCTTGTCGGCGATGTCCTGGAGCAAACCGTTGATCTCGCGTTCGCCGTCGGCGAAGTTCTCGGCGTCGGCGAAGACCATGTTCTGTTCACCGTTGGTGCAGATGCGCAGGCCGGGGCTGGCGACCTTGTCGAACAGCTGGCGGCCGAAATCCTTGGGGTCGCCGGGGCGCACGCCGATGAAATAGAACTTCAGGTTGCGCGCGCGAAAGCTGTCGCACAGCCGCTGGAAGCGCCGACCGGCCACATCGTTGGCCGAGGTGGTGTTGCTCTGGCCGTCGATGGCCTGGCCGACTTCGCTGTTGTACGCGTCGGTGTCGAACCAGTTACCGGTGGTGTTGGCCAGCATGACAATGATCTTGACGTTGTCGGCGTTGCCGTCCTGGTTGAAATCCAGGGGCCGCTCGCTGTCGCCCCAGCCATTGAGGCCGCGCATGTTCGGTGACAGGGACATGGCGGCCCAGCCCATGGCGATCGCGTAGTTGGTGTTGAAGCGGGTGGAGAGTTGATCCAGGCGCTGGTCGATTTTCTCCCGGTCCTGGGTCAGGGGCAGCAGGGCGGCATTCGGGCAACCTTTGTCGGCGACCATCCAGCGGGTGTCCACCACGCCGTCGGCCTGGCCGAAGTCCGGATTGGGCCCGCGCCAGGAAATGGCCGGCGCACCGGGGCTGCCGTTCTCTGGCAGGTCGTGGCGGTAGTAGACCTTGAATTGGCCTTCGGGCGGTTGGTCCCAGTAGTAGTTCTGACCCAGGCCCAGGCCGCGGTACATGCACAGCAGGTTGGCCCGGCGATCGGGTATGCGCCGGTCGGCCAGGCTGGCGTAGCCGGTACGGAACAGGCTGCGCAGTTCCACCGGGTTCAACGCCCCGGGGGCGGCCCAGCGGTTGATCCGCTGCGGGTCCTTGGCGTCGTAGACATTCACCGCCTGGCTGTAGGGGATCAGTGACAGCCAGACTTTGTTGCTCTCGTCCTGCTCGCCGTCTTCCCCCAGCAGGTTGTCCGCCAGGGACTTGCCCAGGCGGCGCAGGGCGGCGAGGTCGGGTTCGGTTTCGGAGAGGGTGGTGGGCAGGATCAGCGCCACTTCGGTGGGCCGTGACAGCACTTCAGAGGTCGAATGCACCTGCTGTTGCACGGCACCGCCGCCGATCAGCGCGGCTTGGGCCTGGAGGTTGATGTCCACGCGCAGAGTCACCGGGCTGTCACCGCCACCACCGCGGGTGACTTTCATCGAGTCGTAGGTGATCTGTTCAAACAGGTCGCTGTCCATGCCCAGGTTGTTCTGCACATAACCCCAGGCCATTTTGCTCAGTTGCTCGGGGGTGCTGCGGCTGTCCATCAGCAATTGGTTGCCGATGGCGATGGCGGCGGCGTCGGTGGCACGCTTGATTTGCGCAGCATTGTTGGTCATGCGCGCCAGGTCGATGGCGTAGGCGGTGGCGAGCAGGGCGCCGCCAATGGCCAGGACCATGAACGGTGCCACGCCGCCGTGCTCTTCGACCGCCAGGCGCGCGGCCTGGCGGCGCAGGCCGGCCACCAGACGCTGGTAGCGGCGCGTCATGGCTGTTTGCTCGGCAGCAGCGTGTCGTAGGGGATGTACAGGCCCTCGTAGGCCAGGCCCGCGTTGACCAGCAACAGCAGCAGCGGCACCCGTTGCTGGCCGGCGCAGGCGTGCAGCTGGCGCAGCAGTTGGACGGGTAACCGGGAAAGCGGGAATGTCATGACGGGGCTCATCGTTGCCGGGGGATCAGGCCGAGCGGGAGGGGCATCCGCTGCTCGGCAGGTGGCGGCAAAGATAAGAATAATTCCCAATATCAGGCAATCGCCGGTTCATTAAGAATGCTTAATACGCCTCAGCAGCCGGCCCGGCGCTCCGGGCGCGACCAGATCCAGCCCGCACCCACCGCCATGCCGCTGCCGGCCAGGAGCAACAGCCACAAAGGCGGTGCGTGCCACAGCAGCAGGCCGAGGCACAGCAGCATGCTGAGGCTGGCGTAGAGTTTGTTCTTGCGCTCGATGACCCCGCCGTCGCGCCAGTTGCGCAGCAATGTGCCGAACACCCGGTGTTGCAGCAGCCAGCGATTCAGGCGCGGTGAACCGCGACTGGCGGCCCAGGCGCTGAGCAGGATGAATTCGGTGGTGGGCAGCCCCGGGACGAACAGCCCGAGGATGCCGCAGCCCAGGCTGGCGTAGGCCAGCACGACATAGGCCAGGCGTTTCAGGCCGCGACTGGGGGCGGCGGGCAGGGGTTCGGCGGGGACAGGGGCAACCACGGGTTTGGCGGGCATGACAGGCTCTGGCGGCAACGGCGGCGAGGGTCCGCAGTAAAAGTCAGATGCCGCCCGCGCACCAGTTAAGAAGCCTTAATAAAGGCCTTAACCGGCGTCGTCCTTTTCTTCGGCCTCAATGCCGGCTTCCCGGGACAGCTGTTTATCCAGTTCGGGCTCGTCATAGAGCATGCGGCTGAAGGCCAGGGCCTCCATCTCTTTATCCATCAGCAAGGCGCTGCCCAGCAGCAGCGCGCTGCTGTTGCGGCACAGTTGCACGACGATCACCGAACGCTGGCTGACGCCGTCTTCGTCTTTGTCGGCGTCCTGGGTCTCTTCCTCGGGCAGGCCGCCGACGTACTGCCGGCCCTGGCTGTAGCTGGGACAGATGCCGGTGACGCTGCCCCGTTGCAGGGGCTTCCAGGTCATGCTGCGGTCCAGGGAGACCTTGCTGATGACCATCTCGTAGTCCCCCAGGACCTTGGGCGAAGCGGCCTGGCGCACCAGGGCGTCGAGGCCGTCGGCGTCCAGGGTCGGCTGGGCGGCCAGCACCGAGGCGACGTTGTGGGCCGACTGCTCCATGTAGCCCGGGCCTGACTGACGTTGTACAGGTCGGCGCTGACCAGGGCGGTGCCCACCAGCAGGGGCATGACCAGCGCCGTTTCCAGCAGGGCGTTGCCGCGTTGGCGGCGGGGCAGGTTGCGCATCAGGCGTCGTCCTCGCTGGGGTCTTCGCTGGGCAGGTTGCCGAGCAGGTGGCGGTATTGGTACTGGAAGCCGTTGCCCAGGCCGAACAGGGCTGGCAACGGGGTGATAAAGGTCTGGGTCAGGTCCACGGTCACGCTGAGGATCGGCGGCGACTTGAAACTCTGGGCTTGCTGCTCCTTCTCCGCGGGCGTGGCCTCTTTACGGTCCTGGCCGAACAGGTGCAGGTTGTCGAACGGCAGGACATCGATCTCCAGGTTGTCCTCGGTCAGAAAGCCGTAGCTGTACTCCAGCATGCGGGTCTCGATGTCGGCCTGCAGGAGGTCGGGACTCTTCTGGTAGAAGCTTTTTTCACGGCGAAAATCCTGCACCGCGTGTTCCAGGGCCAGGCTGCCGATACCGATCATCATGGCGATGCGCGCCAGCTCGAAAAGGATCATCACCGCGAACAGCAGCACCGGCAGGATGAACGCGGTTTCGGTGGCGGTGACGGCCTGCTGGTCGCGACACAGGCGACGCAGGGGTGAAAGGCTTGAAGTTGCGGGCATGGGCGGGGCTCAGTTGTGCTCGGCCAGGGCCAGCGGGCGCTGGCTGGCGGCCAGCAGCTCACTGGCCAGGGGCGCGCCGTTGGCAATGCGTTCACGGGTGGCCTGGAAGTCCCGCAGGATCGGCTCGGCGTAGCTCGGGTCGAGGGTTTGCAGGAGCACCCGGCGCGCGGTGTCGTCGTGGCCGTCGAGCACGTAGGCCAGGGCCAGGTTCAACTGCAGCGAGGCTTCGCGGTCTTCCCGGGGCTGGTTGAGCAGGCCGATGGCCCGGGCGCTGTCGCCGCTGGCCAGCCAGCTCAAGGCCAGGTTGTTGGTGGCGGCGGCATTGGCCGGGTCGATGGCCAGGGCTTTTTCAAAGGCTTCGCGGGCGGCCTGGTTCTGCCCCTGGATGTTCAGGGCAACCCCCAGGCCGTTCAGGTTCTGCGGGTTGTTCGGCTCGACGTCCAGGGCGCACTGGAAGTCCCGCGCGGCCAGTTCCGCGCCGCCCATGGCCAGGCGTGATCGGGCCAGGCCGCTGCACAGGGCCAGGCGCTGGGGGGCGGCCATGGCTTGCAGGTTGCCGCCCAGTTCTTCGCGGGCGCGGTTGTACAGGGCGAAGGTTTCCCGGGGCGAGCGGACCTGGGCCGCGACGCTGGCGAACTCAATCAGGTACACGCCCTTGAGTTGCTGACGCTGGTCCATGCGCTCGTAGATTTCATAGGCCCCGCTGAGGCGCCCGTTGTCCCGCAGGACCCGGGCCAGGCGCAGGGCTTCCTTGGCTTCTTTGCCGGTGAGGGCGGCAACGCCGTTGTCCGCTGGGCCGAGGGCCGGCAGGCTGCTGCAACCGCCGAGGGTGAGCAGGCCAAGCAAGAGCAGGGAGGGCAGGTAACGAGGCATGGTATTCGGGCTCCGAAAAAGGAAAAAAAGGGGGTCAACTGCCCAGCAGGCGGACAATCCGCACCATGGCCGGGGCGCCCATCATCGCGATGATCGGCGGCAGGATCAGGGTCATCAGCGGCACGCTGAGTTGGGCCGGCAGCTTGCCGGCCTTTTCTTCGAGATTGAGGATCAGGGTCTTGCGGCTTTCATCCGCGATGGTGCGCAGGGCCTGGGACAGGGGCGTACCGTAGCGCTCGGCCTGGATCAGGGTCGCGACCATGGTTTCAATGCTGCGCACCCCGGTGCGTTCGGCCAGGTTGAGCAGGGCCTTGGGGCGGTCGCTGAGGATCTGCAATTCGGCCTGGGTGTAGCGCAGCTCGTCGGCCATCTCCACGGCGGACAGGCTCATTTCCTTGGCCACCACTTGCAGCACCCGGCCCAGTGGCAGGCCGGCCTCGGCGCAGATCACCATCAGGTCGAGGGCGTCCGGCAGGCTACGGTCCAGGCGGCCGCCGCGCTTGGCGGCACGCACCTTGAGCCAGAGCTCCGGCAGGGTGGTGCCGACAAACAATGCGATCAGGCCGCCGGCAATGCCGTTGAGGCTCATGCGCGAACCCGGCTCCAGGACCCCGAACAGCACCCCCAGCAGCAACGACAGGCCCAGGGCGTACTTGCCGCTCATCAGCAGGCCGAGGGCTTCGCGGCTGCGAAAGCCGGCCATGGACAGCAGGCGCTGCAACTGCGCACGGTCGCTGGCGGTGCCGGCCAGGCCATTGCCCAGTTGGGCGATGGGCAGCAGCAGCGCTTGCAGGCGCGGCGAGAGTTGCAAGCCCTGGCCGCGGAGGATGTTGTCGTCGCCCTTGGCCTGGGCTTCGGCGGCGGGTTTGCCGCCCAGGCGCAGGGCCAGGCCCGCCGGGCGCTGGCGCTGGTACAGGCCGATCAGGGCTATGCCCAGGCCGCACAACAGCAGGCCGAGGGCGGCCTGGGCCAGGGGATCGTCCAGCAGGCTCATAGCACTCTCCTTACCATCAGGTGGGTGATCAGCAGGCCCAGAGTGACGCTGCCAAAGGCGTAGAACAGCACGCTGTTGCCGGTGGGATCGTTGAGCAGGAAGTGAAAGTCCTTGGGCGAGTTGAGGTACATGTAGCCCAGGGACAGCGGCACCAGGGCACCGACGATTTTCGCCGAGGCGCGGGCTTCCGAGGTCTTGGCCTGGATCTTCAGTTGCAGCTCGTGGCGCTCACGCAGGGTTGCGGACAAGCGGTCGAGGGTTTCCCCGAGGCGCCCACCGGCTTCCTGGTTGATGATCAGGATCACCGCGAAGAAGCGGTACTCGTTGAGCGGTACGCGCAGGGTCGAGTCCTGCATCACCTGGCGCAGCGGCACCCCCAGGCGCAGCCAGTTGTCGATCAGGGCGAACTCCACGGCCAGGGGCCCGGGAATGTTTTCCGCCACCAGGGTAAAGGCGTTACTGATGGGCACCCCGGCACGTGCGGTGCGGGTGATGGCATCGATGGCCTGGGGCAGGCTCAGCTTGAGCTCCTTGAGGTGCTTGGCCAGGGCACTGCGGTACAGCAGGTTGCCGATGCCGAAGAACGCCAGCAGACCGAACAGGCTGCCGAACAGCAACGGCATCGGCGTGTCGCGGCCCAGCAGCACGGCAATCATCAGGCTGGCCATGACCAGCAGGGTCAGGCGCATGCGCAGGGTCTTGTGCCAGCCCAGCACCCGCAGGTTGAGCCACAGACGGGCAAAGGCCGGGCCCACCAGCGGCAGCGTGCCCAGGGGCGGGTTTTCCAGTTGGCGCAGCACGTCCTGGGCGTCGCCCAGCGCGCCGCTCGGCTTGGCGCTGGTGGTGTCGCGGTTTTCCAGCAGGGTCTTGAGCTGGCTCATGCGCAGCGCCGTGTCCTGCTCGCGTCGGCGCCGGCCGTTGAGGCTGCGGGCGATGAAGAACACCAGCAGCACCAGGGCAAACACCAGCAGGGTGAACAGATCGAGAAGGGCGTCCATCAGTGCTGCCCTTCGAACAGGTGAGCGTGGCTGGTGTAGAACTGCGGGCGCTGGCCGCTGGCGACGAACTGGCCGATCAGGTGGCCCTTGGCGTCGACGCTGCTGGTCTTGAAACCGAACAGTTCCTGGGTCTGGATCACGTCGTTTTCCATGCCGCAGATCTCGGTGATGGAGACCACGCGCCGGGCGCCGTCACGCATCCGCTCGATCTGCACGATGAGGTTCACCGCACTGGCGATCTGTCGGCGGATGGCTTCCAGGGGCAGTTGCATGCTGGCCATCATCACCATGTTCTCCATCCGCATGATGGCGTCACGCGGGGTGTTGGAGTGCACGGTGCACAGGGAGCCGTCGTGGCCGGTGTTCATGGCCTGGAGCATGTCGAAGCTTTCACCGCCCCGCACCTCGCCGAGGATGATGCGGTCCGGGCGCATCCGCAGGGCGTTGCGCACCAGGTCGCGCTGGTCGACCTTGCCGGTGCCTTCGGCGCTGACGGGGCGGGTTTCCAGGCGTACCACGTGGACTTGTTGCAGTTGCAGTTCGGCGGCGTCTTCGATGGTGATGATGCGGTCGGCGTCGCTGATCTTTTGCGACAGGGCGTTGAGCAGGGTGGTCTTGCCCGCGCCGGTGCCGCCGGACACGATGATGTTGAGCTTGGCCAGCATGGCCCGTTGCAGCACCTCGGCCATTTCCATGGACATGGCCCCGCGCTCGGCGAGGATTTCCAGGGACATGTTGCGGCGCATGAACTTACGGATCGAGATGGTGGTGCCGTCGATGGCCAGCGGGTAGGTGATGACGTTGACCCGGCTGCCGTCGGCCAGGCGCGCATCGACCATCGGGTGGCTTTCGTCGATGCGCCGGCCCACGGCCGCTGCAATGCGCTGGGCGGTGTTGAACACATGCTCTTCATCGATAAAGGTGATCGGCGACAGCTCCAGCTTGCCGAAGCGCTCGACGAACACCTGTCCGGCACCATTGACCAGGATGTCGTTCACCGAGTCGTCGGCCAACAGCGGCTGGATCGGCCCGATGCCGACCATTTCGTTGAGCATCTCCTCGGCGATGCTTTCTTCTTCCTGGCGCGACAGCTGCAGGCGGCTGTCGTCGCAGATGCGGCGGATCACCGACTCGATCTGTATCCGCAGTTTGTCGCGGCCCAGGCTGGCGGCTTTCAGCGGGTCGATCTGATCGTACAGCTGGCTGCGGATCAGCCGCCGATTGTGCGCGGCGGCGGGGTCCATGGCCTTGCTCGTCGGGTTGCGCTGGACGCTGGTGGCGCGCACTTCCTGCTGGCTTGGGGCTTGTGCCGCCGGGCTTGGCGCGGGCCGTGCCTGGGGCTTTTTCGGTTGACGGATGAGCATGCTGGTTTCCTTGACTCAGGCCGCTGAACGGCTGCGCCCCAGGGCGTGCTTCAAGCGGTTGATGATGCTCAGGGGCGCGGTGCCCCGCTTGTCGGGCTGGCGCCCGCAGGCCAGGTCGGCCAGCTCCAGCAGGGCGACCTGGAACCCCGGCGTGCTGTCCAGGCGCAAGGGCCCGCGCAGCAGGCTCTGGCTCAAGGCGTTGCCCGCATGGGGCAGGACCAGGTCGAAGGGGCGGCCGACGAAATCTTCGAATTGCCGACGCTCGACGATGCCGGCCTGGGGCTGACGCGACGGGTTGGCCACCAGCAGCAATTGCTGGCCGGAACTCTCGTCGCCGATCTCCCGCAGCAGGCGCAGGGTGTTGCGCGCGTCCTGCACGTTGAGGTCGGTGAGGATGATCCGCGTCTGGGCATTGGCCAGCACTTCCAGGGCACCTTGCGGGCGCCCGGCGGGCAAGTCCCAGAGCACCTGGTTGAACATGTGGCAGAGGTTGCCCCCCAGGTTCAGCAACTGCTCGATGGACAGTTCCGGCTGGGCGTGCAGTTGGGCTTCCTGGGCCAGCAGGAACAGGCGTTCGTTGATCTGGCCCATGGAGCGTTGCAGGAAGCGCGTGTCGATTTCCTCGCTGCCCAGCACCGCGGCCAGGCCGGCTTCGCCTTCGTAGCCCAGAAGCAAGGCCTGGTCGCCGTTGCCCCGGTCGAAGTCCACCACCGCGCAATGGGTGTGGCGCTGTTCCGAGAGCAGCCGGGCCAGGCCGCTGACCACGGTGCTGGTGCCGCTGCCGCCAGCGGCGCCGGTGACGGCGATGGTGCGCCCGGTGCGGGCAGGCATTTCCTGTTCGCTTCCGGCGGCACGGGTCAGGGTGTCGGCCAATTGATCCAGAGGCACGGGCTTGATCAGGTAGTCGAACAGGCCGTGGTGCAGCAGGGTGCGGTACAGGTTGACGTCCTGGCGGCTGCCCAGGGCGATGATCTGGCACGCCGGATCACAGCTCTGGTTGAGCTCATTGATGGCCTGCAAGGGCAGGGCTTCGCCGTCCAGATCCACCAGCAACAGCGCCGGCACCGGGTGCGTGCGGGTCCACTGGATGGCCGCGGCAATGCCACCGGGCAGGGCCCGTTCGGCCAGGTAGCCGAGGCGCGCCAGGTGCTCGCCGTAGAGTTTGGCTTGCTCGGCGGTGGAGGCGAACAGCATCAGTTCCGGCAGCTGGCCGGGGGTCTTCGACAGGGGTACCGAATGGTCGTTCATGGCGAGGCTCCCGGGGGTCAGTTTTTGCTGAAGTCGATGTCGAGCAGCTCGCGCGGCTCGTCGTCGTAGTAGCGGGTCACGCTGTTGACCGCGGCGGTGCCGTCGCCGCTGTCCAGGGCCTGGGCCCGGGTCAGGTCGCGTGGGTCGGCGACCATGCGCGCGATGTTGGCGCGGTTGGCGCAGCCCAGGGTGCCGGTGGCCTGGAACGGCTTGACCGTCCAGTTGCCGCCATCGGCGACCGCGCAGTCGGGCACGCTGACCACCATGGCTTCGGAGACCACCTGCAGGTCTTCGTTGTTGCCCCCGGCGGCGCTCAGTTGCACCGGCGCCAGGATCACCTGGTGGGCCGGGGTGCCGAGTTCCTGCAGCACACTGGCCAGGCGCCGGGCCAGGGTTTCCCCGGCGGGGGTGAAGGGGCGCAGGGTCAGGGTCTGGTTACGCAGGCGGCCCTGGCTGCGCAGCAAGGTGTTGAGGTTGGCCAGGGAGTCCGGGGTCAGGCTGCCACTGTCGCTGGCGTGCAACGCGGCCATCAGCGCCGAGGGCTTGACCACCGCGTCCTGGGCCTGGACGTAGGGGGCGAAACGGCTTTCGCGGAGGTTGTGCACCTGGTGGTCGCAGCCGCCGAGCAACAGGGTGGCGGCCAGCAGGGGCAGAAGGGGTTTGATCGCAGGCATGGGCATCTCTCCGTGACTCAGTACAGGTAGCCGGCGGATGCCTGGCTTGGCAGTTGGGTGTCCAGGGCGCGAATGCCGCGGCCTGGGACCTGCAAGTCGCCAGGGCTGGTGGGCTCGACCACGTAGGCGGTGGCGATGATCACCAGCTCGGTGTCGGCCTGATCGTTTTTCTCGGTCTCGAACAGGCGGCCCAGGCCGGGGATGTCCTTGAGCCCGGGAACCCCGCTGATGCTCTGGTTGATGTTGCTGCGCAGCATGCCGGCCAGGGCGAAACTCTGGCCGCTGGCCAGTTCCACGGTGGTGTCGGCGCGGCGCACTTTGAACGCCGGGATCACGTTGCCTTCCAGGGTCACGGCGCCCTCGTCGGAGAGGTCGCTGACTTCCGGGGCCACGTGCAGGCTGATGCGGTTGGGCGAGAGCAGGGTGGGGGTCATGCGCATGATGACCCCGTATTGCTTGTATTCGATGCTCACGTTGTTGTTGGTGATGATCACGATCGGCACCTCGCCGCCGGCGGCGAAACCGGCGGTCTCACCGGACATGGCGGTCAGGTTGGGTTCGGCCAGGACCGTGGCCAGGCCGTCTTCGGACAGCGCGGTGAGCAAGCCGGCGACGCTGGTCGAGCCCCGGGTATGGGAGCCGCCGGCCACCGCATTGGTGGCGGTGCGCAGCGGGGTGATGCCGGTGTTGGTGGCGGTGAACAGGCTGCTGGCATTGCTGAAGAAGTAGTTGTTGTTCTTCAGGGTGGCTTCCCAGTTCATGCCCAGTTCGCTGCTCAGGCTGCGGGACACCTCGACGATGCGCACGCTGATGTTGACCTGGGCCGAGAGCTCGACCTTGAGCTGGTTGATCACCCGTGGCGGAGGCGCGTCACCGCCGCCCGCACCGCCACCGCCGCCTCCCTGGCCGCCGTTCTTGTCGTCGCTGGAGCCCAGGTAGGCCTGGACGCTGCTGATCACTTGCTTGGCCTGTTGCGGGGTTCGCACCTGGCCACGCACGATCAGGCCGTTGCCCGAGGAGGGGCCGAACTCCACGTGGGCCCCGGGGATTTCGTTGTTGATCTGTTGGCTCAGGGCCGCCAGGTCATGGTTGGCCACCAGGCGGATCGCCACGATCACGTCGTCGTTGTCGTCGAGGGCGTACAGGGTGGTGGTGCCGGCGCCTTCGGCAAACAGGAACACGCTGCTGCTGGACGGCATCTGGAAGCTGGCGACCCGAGGATCGGCCACCAGCACCTTGGCGGCGGCACGGGGCAGTTGCAACAGGCGGCCTTGCTTGACCAGCAGCTGGATGTCTTCGGTCTCTTTGACCTGGGTCAGCTTGGCCGGCAGTTTCGGGCGTTTGACCGGCGGGCTGTAGAACTCCGCTTCCGGGGTGGGGGCCACGTCTTCATGGACCGGGCCAATGATTTGGTCTTCGGGGTAATCCTGGACGGGTTCTTCAGCAAGGGCGATCAGCGGCCAGGCCGTACTGGCGCTCAGGGCGCACGCCAGCGTCAACGCCGGAGTCTTCGAGGCGAACTTCATTGTGTTGGGTTCCGAGTGGGCGAGTGCGGCCAGTTCTGTGCTGGCGGTGAATAGGGGTGAAAGCGTTACTGTTTGACCTTGACCACTTGCACATCCTTGCCTTGGTAGGTGTGTACCGGTCGGCCCAAGGAGTTGTAGATGCTGGTGGCGTCATGCAGGGTGGTGGCCTGGCGATTGCCATCCAGGGGGTGACCGCTGCTGGGTTCGGCCAGGCCGCGCAACACCAGTTGCAAGGTGCCGATCTCGCGGGCGACGGCCAGGCGTTCAGCCTGTTGCGGCGGCACTTCGAGGGTCACGGTTTCGTAGAACTCGTTATCGCGGCGCTGCTTCTTTTTCGCCGCCTGGTCAGCGGCGCTTTCGCGCAGGCGCAAGTCACTGCGGGCCACGTTGTTCAAGGCCAGCACCCGCACATCACGGAGCAAGGTCTGGGAGGCCACCGGCGGCAAGCTGCCGGACGCCACGCCGCCGCGGTTTTCTTCCTGGGAGCGGTTGAGGCTGAGGATCACATCGACCCGGTCGCCGGCGGACACCAGGCCGGAGTTGCTGGCCACGGCGTTGGTCGGCACGGCGATGGCGCGCATGCCGGGCTTGAGCACCGCGGCGACGAAACCGGGTTCGCCGGCGTGCACCACCAGGTTGTTGAGTAAGGGCTGGCCCTGGGCGATGGGCTGGCGCACGGTGGCACCGAGCACCAGGTCCACGCTGTCCTGGTCCCGCAGGAAGTACAGCAGCGGCGAATGCTGGGTGTCGACCTCAAGCCACTGCACGGCGCTGTAGTCGAGGAATTCGCCAGGCTTGAGGTCTCGCGAGGTCACCAGGATCGCCTGCTTGGGCGGGGTGACTTCGACGGGCGGCGCGACCTGCACCACCACCGGGGCCGGCGGCGTGGCCAGCAGGGCCCGGGCCAGCAGCGCGGCACCGCCGGCCACTACCAGGGCACCGGCGAGCAGAAGAATGGAAGGGGTTTTCATGGGGTCGGCCCTGGGTCAGGAGTGAATAGGGAAGAGCAGGGTGTAGAAGGCGCCGCTGGCGATGGCCAGGCCGTAGGGAATGCCTTGTGGGCGCTCCGCTGTCAGCACGGTGGGCACTGGAATGTTCAGCCGCGGGTAGCGCAGGCCGAGTTTCAACCAGCCCTGGGCGCAGGCGTTTTCCACCAGGGTCAGGGCGGGCAGCGCCAGGGCCAGCATGCCGCCGGCCAGGGCGGTGACGATCAGGAACGCCATCAGGTCGTCGCAGTCGATCCACAGGCACATCACGGCCATCAGCTTGACGTCGCCGGCACCGACCCGGCCCAGGCTGAACAGGCCGTAGCCCACCAGTAGCACCAGCACGGCGCCAGTCAGGGAACCGGACACTTCATGGACAATCTGCCCCTGCTGCAACGCCGCCCAAGGGCCCTGGCCCAGCAGCGCCATCAGCGGCAATGCCAGCCACAGCGCGATCAGGGTCAGGATCAGGGTGTTGTGAATGCGCCGGTACAGCAGGTCGCTGCAGATGACCCAGCTCAGGGCAGGCACCAGCACGAGCATGGCGAGGGTCGAAGGCATGACTGATCTCCGCCGTGCTGCGCTTACTTGGTGCTGCCGGGGTTGTTGGTGTTGGTGATCTGGTCGGCGATGGTGGCGAAGCGTTCCTTGAGGGCAGTCACGAACACCCCTTCAGAGCCGAAGATCACGCCGATAGCAGCGGCCATGGCGGCAGCGAGAATGCCGTATTCGATGGCGGTCACGCCGCTTTCGTCGGCAAGGAAGGCTTTAAGACGGTTGGCCATGGGGGGGCTCCTGAAGGGTGGAACACTATGAAAAACCGGAAGGAAAAGGCCCTTCCGGCGGGTGGTGATATTAAGATTTATTCTCAATTGGCAAGCAACAACGGGATTATTAAGAATGCTTAAGGAACGACGCACGTTCAGGCTCTGGGGCGGTCCTTGAGCTGGATGATCGCGCTGAGCCCGGGGTGGTTGTCTTCCAGCATCAACTGCCCGCCGTGCAGCTCGGCAATGGCCTGGATCATGGTCAGGCCCAGGCCGTTGCCGGGGGTGTTGCCGCTGGTGTCCAGGCGCTGGAAACGCTCGATGGCCTTGGCACTGAGCTGGGCCGGAATCCCGGCGCCGCGGTCTTCCACGGCGAGGTAGCTGAAGCCCTGGCGGTTGTAGGCCCGCAGGGTGATCGGCAAGCCAGCGGGGGCGTACTTCAAGGCGTTGTCGATCAGGTTGGCCAGGGCCTGGAACAGCAGCGCCTTGTCACCGTAGAGCCAGCAATCCTGGCGGGCGCTGATCCGCAGTTCACAGTGCCGCTCCTCAGCCAGGGGCAGGTAGTACTCGATGATGTCTTCCAGCAGGGTGTGGGCCTGGATCGCCTCGAACTGGTAGGCCAGGCGCCCGGTCTCGACTTCGGCCACGCGCATCACTGCGCGGAACAGGTTCTGGATGCGTTCACTGTCTTGCACCGCCCGCAGCAATTCATCCCGGGCATCGCCGTCGACCATGTCCACCGCATTCAGCAGGCGGCTTTGCAGGCGGGTCAGCGGGGTGCGCAGTTCGTGGGCGATGTGGGTGCTGATGTTCTTCACCTCGTCCATCAGCTTGTTGATGCGTTGCAGGCCCTGGTTGATCTCGATGCCCAATTGGTCGAACTCGTCGCCGTGCAAGGCGTAGGGCACGCGCACGCTGTGGTCGCCGCTGGAATAGCGCACCAGGGCATCGCGGATGCTGTTGATGCGGTACAGGTTGCGCAGGCTGAAGGGCAGGCTGATCAGCACAATGGACAGTAGGATCACCAGCAGCCCGGCGCCGGCGATCAGCGGGATCATCCGCGTCCGTTCGAGCATGGGGCGCAGGTCGTAGGCGCTGAAGTACTGGCCGCCACCGGGCAGCGGCATCAACAGGCCAAGGATCTCCGATTCGCGACCCTTGGCGCTGCGCAGGGTGCCGTGGCGCCAGTTGGTGTTGCACGGTGCCGGGCAGTCGACCTGGGGCAGCAGCAGGGCATCGCCAAACAGGGCATTGCCGCGCTCGTCGAAGACGATGGAGTGACGGTCCTTGCGCACCTCCAGGGGCTGGCCGTCGCGCAGGGCCCTGGCAGCGGCTGCGGCGTCATTCAGGCGGCCGTGGAATTGCTGGGTGCGCACGTCGGTGAGGATCATGTCCCGTACATGGCTGCGCATCACCACCGCCAGCAGTTGGTTGCTGAGGATGATCGAGGCCAGGGCCACCAACAGGCAGATAAAGGCAATGGTGGTGGCTTGGCGGAAGTTGCTGGTGTTGAGCAGGTGTTTGAGGTTGCGATCAGCCAAATACATAACCGATCGCCCGCACGGTCCGAATCATCGCGCGCTCGAAACCCTTGTCGAGCTTGTTGCGCAGCTTGGACAGGTGAACGTCGATCAGGTTGGTCTGCGGGTCGAAGTGATAACCCCAGACTTTCTCCAGCAGCATGCCCCGGGTCACGGTCTGGCCGACGTGCTCGGCCAGTACCTGGAGCAGCTTGAATTCCTTGTCGGTGAGGTCGATGCGGCGCCCGGCGCGGGTCACTTCGCGGCGGGCCAGGTCGATCTGCATGTCCTCGACCTGGATCCGTTCCTCCTGGGCGGTCTGGTTGTGTCGGCGCGCCAGTAACTCCAGGCGCAGCAACAGCTCGGTGAAATCGAAAGGCTTGCCCAGGTAGTCGTCGGCTCCGGCGCGCAACCCCTCGACCCGGTCGCTGGACTGGTCGTTGGCGGACAGGATGAGGATCGGCGGATGGGCCTGGCCATTCAGGCGGTTGAGCACTTCGATGCCATCCATGCGCGGCAGGATGCGGTCGAGGATGACCACATCGAAGGCTTCGTCCTTGAGGATTTGCAGGGCACCTTCGCCATTGTCCACCAGGCGGCAATTATGCCCGCAGGCATGCAGCTTGCTTCCTAGCCAATGGCTGACCGAGTTGTCATCTTCGACCACCAGAACACGCATAAAGAACTCCTTTCTAGTGTGGGGAGAGGCAGGGGGAGGGCGTTTCTTGTACCAAGCATCGGGGGGATGCAGGGGTTAAGAATTATTAATTTAAGAAGATTGATAATCATTATCAGTTGGGTTTGGTTCCCGAGTAAATGATTTTTTTTGCCGGGGGATGGCGATGGGGGCGCTCTAGGTGGCGGCTTGACGTGTGCCTGCTTAAGCCCAGGTACGGCTCGATGCACGTGCTGCGCCTGGCAAGCGCTGGTTTTTCAGGGCGCGCAATGGGGGTTGCAGGGGGCTTTTAGCGAGTCGGAAGGCGCTTGCTGTGGATCCATTGGCTCGGTACTAGTGGAACCATTGGCTGTTATTTGTCAGATTTGTGCGCATTAATATTGACTTGATCCAGCGCATAAACATTTAATGGATCCATTAAATAAAAACAACAGTCGCCTGGAGAGTCCTCATGTATCCAAAGAACACCTGGTATGTCGCCTGCACCCCCGATGAAATTGCCGATAAGCCCTTGGGGCGGCAGATCTGTGGCGAGAAAATGGTTTTTTACCGCGGGCTGGAAGGCAAGGTCGCCGCGGTCGAGGACTTCTGCCCCCATCGCGGCGCACCGCTGTCCCTGGGCTATGTGGAAAACGGCAACCTGGTGTGCGGCTATCACGGCCTGGTCATGGGCTGCGACGGCAAGACCGTGGAAATGCCCGGCCAGCGGGTGCGGGGTTTTCCCTGCAACAAGACCTACGCGGTGGTGGAGCGCTACGGCTTTATCTGGGTTTGGCCAGGCGAACAGCAGCAGGCCGACCCGGCGCTGATCCACCACCTGGAATGGGCGGTCAGCGATGAGTGGGCCTATGGCGGCGGGCTGTTCCACATCGCCTGTGACTACCGCTTGATGATCGACAACCTGATGGACCTGACCCACGAAACCTATGTGCACGCCTCGAGCATCGGGCAGAAGGAAATCGACGAGGCCGCGCCCAAGACCACGGTCGAAGGCGACGAGGTGGTCACGGCCCGGCACATGGAAAACATCATGGCCCCGCCGTTCTGGCGCATGGCCCTGCGCGGCAACAACTTGGCCGATGACGTGCCAGTGGATCGCTGGCAGATCTGCCGCTTCACCCCGCCCAGCCACGTGCTGATCGAAGTCGGTGTGGCCCATGCCGGCAAAGGCGGTTACCACGCCGAGCCGCAGCACAAGGCGGCGAGCATCGTGGTGGACTTCATCACCCCGGAAACCGAGACCTCGATCTGGTACTTCTGGGGCATGGCGCGCAACTTCAACCCCCAGGACGAAACGCTGACCGCAACCATCCGCGAAGGCCAGGGCAAGATTTTCAGCGAAGACCTGGAGATGCTCGAGCGCCAGCAGCAGAACCTCTTGGCCCACCCCGAACGCAACCTGCTCAAGCTCAACATCGATGCCGGCGGCGTGCAGTCGCGACGGGTGCTGGAGCGCTTGATCGCCGAGGAGCAGGCACCGCCATCGCCGTTGATCGCCAGCGCCCATTAGTCGTCCGGCAAGCCTTTGCCGTGCGCGATTTTTACCCCCACAAGCAGAAGTGACCGCCCCAGGCGGCAACACTCAAAGGACCGACCATGATCGAAGTAACGGTGCTCGCCCGCCATCACGAAGCCCAGGACATTTGCAGCTACGAGCTGGCCCGTGTCGATGAGCGCCCCTTGCCCGCTTTCAGCGCCGGGGCCCATATCGACGTGCACCTGCCCGGTGGCCTGGTCCGCCAATATTCCCTGTGCAACCACCCTGAAGAGCGCCATCGCTACCTGATTGGCGTGCTCAAGGACCCGGCGTCGCGGGGCGGCTCCCAGGCCATGCATGAGTTGATCAAGCCGGGTGACCGCTTGCACATCAGCGAACCGCGCAACCTGTTTCCCCTGGCCCACGAGGCCCGGCGTAGCCTGCTGTTTGCCGGTGGCATCGGCATTACGCCGATCCTCTGCATGGCCGAGCGCCTGGCCCACAGCGGTGCGGATTTCGAGCTGCATTACTGTGCCCGCAGCGAAGCACGGGCGGCCTTTGTCCAGCGCCTACGCCAGTCGCCATTTGCCGATCGGGTGTTCCTGCATTTCGATGAGCTGCCGCAGACCGCACTGGATACCGCCCGGGTGCTGGCCGAGCCTGGGGAGGACCTGCACCTGTACGTCTGCGGCCCCGGGGGCTTTATGCAGCACGTGTTGGACAGTGCCCAGGCCCAGGGCTGGAAGGACGCCAACCTGCACCGGGAATACTTCGCCGCTGCGCCCGTGGATACTCGCGACGACGGCAGTTTTTCGGTCAAGCTCGGCAGCAGTGGCCAGGTGTTTGAAGTGCCGGCCGATCGCAGTGTGATCCAGGTTTTGCAAAGCCACGGTATCGAGGTGCCGATGTCCTGTGAGCAGGGGATTTGCGGCACCTGCCTGACTCGGGTGCTGGAGGGCGTGCCGGAGCATCGTGACCTGTTCCTGACCGAGGACGAACAGGCCGCCAACGACCAGTTCACGCCCTGCTGCTCACGTTCGAAAACCCCGATGCTGGTGCTGGATATCTGAAGCCCGGGCTGGCCTGAGGGGCTCGGGTTATTCCGAGGGCAGGATGACCTTCATGCGCTCATTGGCCAGGGCCGAGCCGAAGATTTCGGCGTAGCGCAAGGTGGCGTTGGCGTGCTCGCGCATGATGGCTTCGGCGCGGGCACCCTGGCGGTTGACCAGGGCATCGAACACCGAGTGATGCTGCATGTGGGCATAGTTGAAGCGCCGGTATTCCCGGGCCATGTCTTCGCGGTCCACGGCCAGGGCGGTGACCGAGGCAAAGGGCAGGTGATCGTTGCGGGCCAGGGCGTCGGCGATGGCTGGGTTATGGCTGCCGTCGACGATCACCTGGTGAAAACGCATATTGAGGTCGTGGTAGGCCTCCAGGTCTTCTTCGGTCACGTAGCCCTTGTCGAACAGGGCATCGCCCTGGATCAGGCAACGTTCGAGGATCGCCCGGCCTTCGCTGGACAAACCGCGCTCGGCGGTCTGCCGCGCCGCCAGGCCTTCCAACACGCCGCGCACTTCCACGGCGCCGGCAATGTCATCGGCGCTGACCGAGCGCACCTGGAACCCACGCCCGCCAAACCGCACCAGCAAGCCTTCCTGTTCCAGGGTGCGAAAGGCCATGCGCACCGGCATCCGTGACACGCCGAACAGTTCCGCGGTGGGGATCTCCATCAGGCGCTCGCCCGCCGCCAGTTCGCCCGAGGCGATCATCTTGCGCAGTGCGACCAGAACCGTTTGACCGGGCTTACTCATCCAGACAGCTTCCAGAACAGGTGGGCGGCCATGTTACCCCAAGGTTCGGCGCAACTGGACCTTCGGTAAGGGCGATTGCCGTCGAAGGTTTTGAACGCTGGTCAGCCGGCAGCATGGCGCGCCTATTTCGCCTCGGCCCGGGTGGGGCCATGGGCAGCGGCGGCCGGCTTCAGGGGGGAGGGCACAGGCCCGCCGAGCGAGTGACGCGCATAAATGAAGGGTGGGCCTGCGCGGAAAAGCCTTGGTGTCGCCAACGACATTAAATAGAATGAGTCTCATTTGAATTATTTCTTCCCCCCGAGCCCATGCCATGAATGACGCCGTGACGCCGCCGGAGCAATCCCTGCACGCCCTCTATCGCGATCATCGTGGCTGGCTGGAGTGCTGGCTGCGGCGGCGCATGGGCAACGCCTGGGATGCGGCGGACTTGAGCCAGGACACCTTCCTGCGGGTGCTGGCCAGCTCTCAGCAACTGACCGACCTGCGCGAACCCCGGGCCTATTTGCTGACGGTGGGCAAGCGCTTGCTCAGCACCTTCTACAGCCGTCGCAGCCTCGAACAGGCTTACCTCGAAGCCCTGGCCCGCTTGCCCGAGGCCAGTGTGCCGTCCCCCGAACAGCGCTGGTTGCTGCTGGAAACGCTGCAAGCCCTGGATGAAGTGCTCGATGGCTTGCCCCGACCCGTGCGTCGGGCGTTTCTCTGGAGCCAGCTGGAAGGTTTGGGTTACCAGCAGATTGCCGAGCGTTTGCAGGTCTCGGAGCGCACAGTCAAACGCTACATGGCCCAGGCCTATGAACACTGCCTGTTGGTGGAACTGTGAGCGCTACGGCGCCGTCGGCCCAGGCCCGGGAAGTGGCGCGGGCCGCCGCCCAGTGGCTGACGTTGGTGGAATCCGGCGAGGCTGACGCTGCAGACCTGGCCCGACTGCAACAGTGGCGCGAGGGCAGCAGCAGCCACGAGCAGGCCTGGCAGAAAGCCCAGTTGTTGCGCCAGCGCTTTGCCCAGTTGCCCTCGGACCTGGCGCTGGCCAGCCTCGACCGCCCTGACCCGCAGCGTCGGCAATTGCTCAAACGGGCCTTGGTGGTGTCGGCGCTGGTGCCGGGGACCTGGTTGCTGGCTCGGCAAATGCCCCTGGAAGCCTGGCGTGCCGATTTGCACACCGGCACCGGCGAGCGTCGGCAATTGCCCCTGGTCGATGGCAGCAGCCTGCAATTGAACACCGCCAGTGCGGTGGACGTGGACCTGGCAGCCCGGCGCCTGACCCTGATCCGTGGAGAGATGGCCCTCAAGGTGCCGGGCACCACGCCGTTGTTCCTCGACTCGCGTTATGGGCGCCTGAGCATCAGTCAGGCTGAAGTCTGCCTGCGCCTGGATGCCGATGACTGTCAGGTGGCAGTGGTCAGCGGCGTGGTGCAGGTGCAGCCGCTGCAGGGGCCGGCCTGGCCGCTGGAAGCCGGGCGCCAGGTGCGCTTGCGGGCCGCTGGAGCCGGGGCGGTGCAGCCGTTCGACAGCCAGCAGCCGGGTTGGCGTGAAGGGGTGTTGCTGGCCCAGAACCAGCCGTTGGCCGAATTTCTTCAAGAGTTGGGGCGTTATCGCCCCGGCGTGTTGCGTTGGGCGCCGGAGCTGGAAGCGCTGCGGGTGACTGGCAGTTTCCGCCTGGATGACACCGATCGGGTGTTGAACCTGCTGGCGGCCAGCCTGCCGCTGGAGGTGCAAGCGCGCACCCGATTCTGGATCACCCTGGTGCCGAAAAAAAATATCGGTTGAAGGCTGTCCCTTTTTTTCAAGTCGCTGGTCATTCCAGGTCAGTGAACCGAAAAACGAGAGCTTCTTCCCATGCCCGCAGTTCGTCCTAGTCGTTTACGCCCCTTGTTGCAGCTGAGCCTGATGCTGAGCCTGGGGACCAGTCCGTTATTCATGGCCAGCAGTTGGGCCGAGGAAGCGCCGCGGCGCAGCTACCAAGTGCCGGCTGGCAGCTTGAGCGCAGCCCTGACCCGTTTCGCCGGCTTGGCCGGGGTCAGCCTGTCGGTGGACCCGGCGCTGGTGAACGGTCGCAACAGTGCCGGGCTGTCCGGCGAGTTTGCGGTGGAGGAAGGTTTTGCCCGGTTGCTGCAGGGCTCGGGCCTGCAATTGCAGGCGGTGGGTGAGCAGGCTTACATGCTGATCCCGCAGCCGGAGCAGGGCGCGGCCTACCAGTTGCCGGCGACCTCGGTGGTGGGGGCCACCACCACTCAGGCAGACACCGCTTACGCTGGCGGTCAGGTCGCCCGGCGCGGTGCCCAGGGGCTGCTGGGCGAGCATGACTTTATGGACACGCCGTTCAACCTGACCTCCTACACCAGCACCACGGTGAAGAACCAGCAGGCCCGGACCTTGGGCGACCTGGTGGCCAGCGACCCGTCGGTGCGCACCACTAACCCGGCCGGTGGGCGTTTCGAGCAGTTCTCCATTCGCGGTTTCAGCCTGTTCAACAGTGACGTGTCCTACGGCGGTTTGTATGGGCTGCTGCCCACCTATGCCATCGACATGGAAATGGTCGAGCGGGTGGACATCCTCAAAGGGCCGGGTGCCTTGCTGGGTGGGTTGGCCCCCCGTGGCAGCGTCGGCGGCGGGATCAACCTGGAGCCCAAGCGCGCCGGTGACAAACCCCTGACCGAATTCACCGGCAGTTATGCTTCCGCTGGGCAGTTTGGTGGCGCGGTGGACATTGGCCGGCGCTTTGGCGACAACCAGCGTTTTGGCGTGCGCTTCAACGGCGTGCGCCAGTCGGGCGACACCGAGTGGGATCACCAGGAGGTCAAGCGCGAGCTGTCGGTGCTTGGCCTGGATCTGCGTGATGAACGCTTGCGCCTGTCCCTGGACGTGGGGCGCCAGGAGCGTCATGCCGACGCGCCGATCGAGCGGGTGGAGATGGCCTCTGGGGTGACCCAGATGCCCAAGGCCGAGGACATTCGCCACAACTTCGCCCAGCCCTGGACGTACTCCCATTCCAAGGACAGCTTCGGCGCGGTGCGCGGCGAGTACGACCTCAGCGATTCGTTGATGGTGTATGCCGCCGCCGGTGCGCGCAAAGGCAACTATGACTTCCTGCGGCACACGGTGGCGGCGGTGGACGCCCAGGGCAACTTCACGGTGACGCCGCGGACCTTCCGTCGCGACGAAGACGTCAAGACCGCCACGGTCGGTCTGCGCAGCTGGTTTCACACCGGGCCGGTGGGCCACGAGCTGAACCTCAGCCTGAACCGCTTCAACATGGACTTCGACAACGCCGGCGAGCGCTACCTGCGGGGCACTAGCAATCTCTATGACCCGGTGGTCCTGCCTTACCCAGGGACGCCTAACCGCATCGATACCAACACCCACACGGAAAACCGCTTCACCAGCCTGGCCCTGGCCGACACCCTGAGCTTTGCCGAGGACCGGGTATTGCTGACCCTCGGCGCGCGCCTGCAACGGGTGGCGGTGACCTCCTGGAGCGACGACGTGCGTGACGAGCCGGCCTATGACGAGCAGGCGTTGTCACCGGCCGTGGGGCTGGTGGTCAAGGTCACGGACCAGTGGTCGCTGTACAGCAACTACATGGAAGGCTTGAGCGAAGGGCAGACGGCGCCCACCAGCAGTTCGACGCTGACCAACGCGGGCGAGATCTTCCCGCCGACCCAGACCAAGCAAGTGGAAGTGGGCACCAAGTACGACCTGGGCAGTTTTGCCATCAGCGCGAGCCTGTTTCGTATCGAACAACCGTCCTACGTCACCACCAACAACACCTTCAAGCCCGATGGCGAGTTGCGTAACCAGGGCCTGGAACTGAACCTGTTCGGCGAGCCGACCCCCGGGGTGCGCCTGCTGGGCGGGGTCATGGTGCTGGACAGCGAGCAGACCAAAACGGCCAACGGCCAGTTTGATGGCAACCGTGGCACCGGTTCGCCGGTGCTCAATGCCAACCTGGGGGCGGAGTGGGACATCGACAGCCTGCAAGGCCTGACCTTGACCGCCCGGGCCATTCACACCGGTGCCCAGTACCTGGACGCGGCCAACCAGCAGAAAATCGACAACTGGGAACGCTACGACCTCGGTGCGCGCTACGCCTTCAAGCTGGATGAGACCGACATCACCCTGCGTGCCAGCGTGGAAAACGTGCTCAATACCACCTACTGGGCATCGGCTGCGACTTCGGCCGACAGCGCTGCCGGCCTGACCCTGTCGACCCCGCGCACCTGGCTGGTCTCGGCCACGGTGGGGTTCTAAGGCCAGGGCGCGCCGCCTGGAACGGCGGCGCGCCTTGCGTTCAGCGTTTGCTCAGGCTGTCCTGCAGGCGCTGGATGCCTTCTTCGAGCAGCGCCCGCGGGCAACCGAAATTCAAACGCACGAACTGCCCGCAGTCATCGCCAAACTCAAGGCCCGCGCTAAGCCCTACCTTGGCCTGCTTGAGGAAAAAGTCGTGGGGGTCGGCCAGCCCCAACGCGCTGCAATCCAGCCAGGCCAGGTAGGTGCCCTGGGGCGCGTGCATACGGATGCCCGGCAGCCGAGTCGCCACCGCCTGCACCAGGTAATCACGGTTGCCTTGCAGGTACTCCATCAGCGCCGCCTGCCACGGCCCGCCCAGGGTGATCGCGGCGAGGGTCGCTTCCAGGCCCAGGGGGCTGACGCTGTCGACCATCCCCGCCCGAGCGTTATTGAAGCGCAGGCGGGTGGCCGGGTCCTGGATCACCGCAAAGCAGGTTTTCATCCCGGCGATGTTGTAGGCCTTGGTCGCCGACATCAGGGTGATGGTGCGGCGGGCAATCTCCGGGCTGAGGGACGCGGTGGGAATATGCCGGCGACCGTCGAAGCACAGCTCGGCGTGAATCTCGTCAGAGATGATCAGCGCCCCCTGGTCCAGGCAGGCTTGCGCCACCGCCAGCAGTTCATCGCGGGGGAAGACCTTGCCCAGGGGGTTGTGCGGGTTGCTCAGGAGCAGGGCGCCAGCCCCTTGCAAGGCGTGGCGCAGTTTCTCGATGGGGGTGTGGTAGGTGCCCTCGGCGTCGACCTCGAAAGCCAATTCGGTCTTGGGCAACTGCCAGTTGTCCGGGGCCATGCGCAGCGGCCGGTAATTCGGGGTCTGCACCACCACCGTTTGCCCTGGCTGGACAAAACCGTGCAGGGCCATGTTGAAGCCCGGCTCCACCCCCGGCAGAAACACCAACTCATCGGCCTGCACGCGCCAGGCGTACTTGTGCCACAGGTCGGCGACGATGGCTTCCCGCAGTTCGTCCTGGGGCACGCTGTAGCCGAGCAACGGATGCTCCAGACGCTGACGCAGAGCCTGGATAATCTCCTCAGCCACGGCGAAGTCCATATCGGCCACCCACATCGGCAGCACATCCTCCGGGTAACGGCTCCATTTGGTGCTGCCAGTGCCGTGGCGCGGGTACAGGGTGTCGAAATTCAGGCTCATCAAACGCGTCTCGTCGAGTCGGGGAAAAAGCCGGCAACCATCCGGCGGCTGGCCGGATTCTAGCGCTTGCCGAAAGCGCCGGGGGAGCGATTAAGGAGGGCTGTGCCAGGCAGTCGGCACAATCCGCCGACCATCTGGGGGGGAGGGCAACGGCCTAGGCGCGTCAACGAGGCGAGCTATCTGCCCGAGATTGTGCAATCATCCGGCCCCGATACAGGGCCCCAAGGCCCGCTCGAACGCCCGTATTCTTGGGGGCTCGCAGCGTTACTGGAAAAAAATTCGAATAGGAGTTGCCAGGACTGTAAAACGCGTCCATAATTGCGTCCATTCCTGAAACGGAAAAAGCAAAAACTCTTTAGAAAACAAAGAGTTACGAGATCAAAGCGATCTTGGTGGCGTTAAAGTTTGTTTGTGTTAAGCGCTGTGTTACAGCAGCATTTGACACTTGGGGCCGAGTAGCAAAATGGTTATGCAGTGGATTGCAAATCCACCTACGCCGGTTCGATTCCGACCTCGGCCTCCACCCTTGAAAGCCCCGTAGATCAACGATCTACGGGGTTTTTTATTTGCCTGAAAAAACTGATCGTTTCCGCAATTCTGACAATCGTTTCCGCAACCCGCTGTTATTTTGTGGGCTTCACGATCTCGCCAACCCGTCGATAAACCTTCTTCGTCATCTCCTGAGTCGAGTGGCCCAGCAGTCGGCTTGCGTGTTCGATGTCATCGATTTCACTTGCTGCTTTCGGGCGTATATCCCGGAATTGGAACTGACGGATCGTTGCTGCCAGGGCAGTGTCTCCATCGGACAGCGCCTTGGTCGCCGCTTTCTCCCTGGCCTCGTCCCAGCGGTTGCGTAACATCGGATAGCTCATTCTCATTCCGGATTGATTAGTGATCAGGCTTGAAGTTTTGATTCCGGCCTGAGCTTTACGCTCGATGAGGTCATCTAAAAATGCACTCAAAGCGGATGCGTCAGCGCCGTTATGCAGCTGGATGCGCAAACGCTTCTCTGTCTTACCCTGGGATACCATCAAGAATCCATTGCTGAGGTCATTGGTCGAGGCGTTGAGGACGTCTGACGGGCGTTGGCCGGTCAGATATGCAAGATCCATTGCGTCCTTAAGCTCGGGCGGGGCTTGGGCGTAAACCGCATCCCACACAATCTCGCCGGCGTAAAAGTCGCGAGGTGTCTCTTTGTTGCGGCGCAGGCCTGCGCATGGGTTTGCCTTGTCGGTAAGCCCCCATTCTCTAGCAAACGTGAAAATGGAAGAGAGTAGGGCGAGCTCCCGGTTCGCCCGTACCTTTGCTGTTCTGACATCGCGATACTGAGCGAGTACTTGCGGGGACATTGCGTCAATAGGCGCAGCCTCGAAAGCCTGGCGAAGCTGCTTCAGTCCCTTTTGATAATCTTTCTGGGTTCCTGGCTTCAACCCTGGGATGATCCTTTCTTCGTAATCGTCAAATAAACGGCCCATCAGATGGACCGTCTTTGGTACTGCTTTGCGGTCCAGGCGTGCCCACTCGATCTTCGCCTCGTTCAAATCGCCGCCAAGAGCTATTTCAACTCTCCGGCCTTCGGCGTCCTTGCCGTTGTAGTAGTACCCAACCCATATTTTCCCGCTCTTCAGTTTCCGGGTTCGCCGCAACATGCGTGGCGGCAAGTCCCGGTTTGATGCCTTTTTATGACGCATTTCTTAGCTCACACGCGATAAATCAAGGGTCCAGGTTTCCGCTACAGCACTGGATTCTGACGGCCTTACGCCGGCCAGTTTCAGTCGGGCGTATACGCGGCCAACGATAGGGCGTTGAGCTCCTGTGAGGACGAAAACCCAGCCGTTGTTGAGCAGCCATTGGCGTTGATGGGAGGGTGTTTTGTAGCCAGTGATGGTGGCCAGCTCGTCGTCGGTCAAGGTTTCGCTTTGGAGTTCCATTATGCTGCCTCCTGGATCTGCTCGATTTGGCGCCATGGATCATTGGCGCGTGCAAGTGCAGCCATCGGCGGTGGGCTGACACTGTTGCCGCACATGTGGACCTGCTGGGTCTTAGTGAATGGTTTGCCGTCGGCGCCGTGACTGATGATGTAGTCGGCCGGGAAGCCTTGGGCCTTGTACAGCTCGGCCGGTTTGAGCATCCGCAGGCAGATGTCGACGATCACATAGGGTGTCCCCTTGACCATCACCGTGACCATGGCCAAGCGGTCCTTGGTGGTGATGGTGGGCGTCGGCGCATCGCAAGCGCTGATGTTCTCGGTGCCGTAGTAGCTGATCAAGAATGCGGCAACGCGCAGGGCGCCGGCTTCGTGTTCAGGCGACAGGGTGAGCGACACCAGGCAGCTCTTGCCGCCGCCACCGGCGGTGATAGTTGGTGCCGGGTCTTGCAGGTGCTGGCCCACACTTCCGCCGAATGCACGCTCCATGAAGGCGCTGACCAATCCGTGGTGCTGCCCGCCGGCGCTGATGGTGTGCAATGGGTCGTTGAGATCCCGTGCATCACAGTTGCCGCGCATGTGCACAAGGTGCGCCACCGCCAGTTGCTGCTGGCTGCCTGTGTTGGTCACCGTGGTCATGGGGTCACGAATATCTTTAGCGTGCGTTGTGTTGAACCCGCCGTTGGCCTGGATCATCACCGCGGTGCTGACGGACTGGCCGCCGCCGCTGGCAGTGATTGTTCCCACTGGCCCGCAGATGTCGTTCACCCCATGGCTACGTCGCTTGTTTGCGCCAGAGCCCTCACCATGCCCTGCCTGGACGATGCAGGCTGCTGCTAGCGCGTGCTTCACGCCGCCGGCGACCACGGTGCCCAGGGGTTGATCCAGGCCCGGCACTCGCGGCTCTTGGCCGGGCCGCTCGCCATACCCCGACTGAATAAGCGTGGGACTGATCAGCGTTAGTTCACCGCGATTGGCGCACGTCACGGTTGGCAGTGGATCAAGTGGGTCATTGATCCTGTCACTGCCCTGGTGGGTTGCTGGTGCGATCACCGGGCTCACCACCGAGAAGGCGCCGCCTTTGGGGTAAGAGGTGATGGTGCGCAACGGCTCACCGGCGGATTGCACGGACTCACCTGACCAATTAGCAATCGGCACAATGAACGGCGTCGGGTTGTCGATGACGAACTTCTTCATGCCCTTTGCAACGCGGCGCAGGGTGGCCTGTGCCAGGTCTTTCTTGCGGCCGAAGATGCTTTTGCCCAGGTCGGTGAAGTCGATGCAGTCTGCGGCGGTTTTCCACTTCTGCTGACCCTTGACCGGGTTCTTTGCGTGGGTTGGCTCCGGCCATACGATTGGCTGGCCGTCGCACCGGGCAATCATGAACAGGCGCTCTCGGCTTGTCGGCGCGGCGAAGTCGCACGCCTTGATCACCTTCCACTCAACGACATAGCCCATGCCTTCCAGCAGGACCACGAAGCGGCGCCAAGTGCGGCCTCGATGTTTCGGGTCGGGCACCAGGAACTGATTGGAAACCGGTACCCATTCGCCCGGTGAGGCTACCCGATTGGTGGTCTTTCCTTTTTTCGTTGGGTGCGGGACCCGGTCTAGGGTAACCACCCGGCCTGTTGCCTTGTCGCGTTTGGCGATCAGGCGGCCCCACTGCAGGATCTGCTTAACGTTCTCCAGGCTGATCACCCGGGGCCGCTTTTTGCCTGCCCACTTGCAACCGATCCACGACAAGTTTCGGATTTCGCGTTTGCGCGGCTGGCCACCGGCAGCCTGGCTGTGATGTGTGCAGTCCGGTGACATGTGGAACCAGCCCACGGCCTTGCCGCCGCACTCTGTGTCAGGGTCCCCCTCGAACACGTCGGTGGTGAAGTGCTGGGCGGCCGGGTGATTCACTGTGTGCATGCTGATTGCTTGCGGGCTGTGGTTCTTCGCCACGTTCACAGGCCGGCCCAGACCCATTTCGAGGCCGGTACCGGCGCCGCCGCCACCGCAGAAGAAGTCGACAACGATCTCATCGTCTTGCGTGTTGAAACCTAGGGCGTACTGGGTCTTGAAGTCGAAGGGAGGTTTCTTGAGGCAAGTCATGCCGCATCCTCCGCACTTCCCACGCCCAGCTCCTGCTCTTGGCGCTGCTTGTCGTGCTCATACGCTTCGCGGAGGGCGTCACGCAGGTGGTTGTAGCCCTGGGTGTCCGCCTGATGCGGGAAGGCGATGGTGCTTTGTTCCAGGTCGCCCCAAAGATCGCCGCGGCTGTTCAGCCACTCGATCAATTGGGTGTCGAGGGGGTCGATGATCAATGCGTTCGCTGCGGTGACGTTGCAGAAGGTCCGATAGGCCAGTGCCTGCGTGTGCTTGACCAGTACCGCGGTTTTAACCTGGACGGCTTCGGTTCCTTGAATTAGCTTCCACGTTTCATGAGCCAGACGCAGCGCCTGTGTGACATCCATTACAATCTGGTGGTCGGTCATGGTGAAGGGGGTGGCTCTCAGGAACAGGGCTTTCTCCTGGTATGCCTGGAGCTCGGCGCCTTGCGCTTCACGGATTCCGTTGAGCCGGATGATGTCCTGGTTCAGCGCCTCGATCCGCTGGCGACCTTCCGCCTGGGCTCGGGCATGGCCGGCCTCCAGTCTTGCAAAGGCTTTGAGGACCGCTTTGCGGATGAAGTAGCCCATCAGCAGCAGGCCAATGAGCAGGCCGACTGTGATGATGATCAGGTGTTGAGTTTGCATGTGCTGTGATCCTCGTTAGAGCCCGCCGCCGGATACGTGGTGAGAGGACGGCGGCGGGGTGTTGCAGGTGGTTACGCCAGCTTGAAGCTGCCGATGGTCAGCGTTGCGGCGGTGCCCACATCGGCCTGGACGACTTCCTTAAATTCCTGGGCCAGGTCTTCGCGCAGTTGTTCCTCGCCGATCCAGCGCAGCTTGAGCAGTGGCTTGTCGCCGCCGGTCAGTACTGCCACACGCAGGCGGATAGTTCTCGCCGTGAGCCCTTCGTAGGGCTCGACGGTGAAGCGGAATTCGGCGGGCAGCCCTTCGGACGACTTGGCCTCGATCTGATCCATGGCGGAGCGCGATGCGCTCAGGTCGCCGACGACGTGCTCACTCTTGCGGGCCTGCTCGATGCTGATCGAGCGAATGGCGCTCGCTGCTTTGCGCAAGTCGATAGGGGTGTCGTCGGCGGCTAGGGAAACCAGGTTGGGGGCCCAGTCTTCGATCCAGTCACTCAGGTCTTTCTGCTGGAACGTCGAGCTGGCGGCGCGCTCCAGGGCCACAAACCCGGCGGTCTTGCGCAGGTTCAGCGTTGCTGTGAAGTCGCCGTGCCCGGGGTTGTTGATGTCACCCAGGTTGAAGTACACGGTGCAGCGCATCTGTTCCGCGTCCACGAAGCCAACGGCTGCGGCTTCGGTGGTGTGGTGTTGCACGTAGTTGCCGAAGTCGTGCAGCGAATGGGTGACCAACTCGCCGCGGAAGCGGCTGCGGAGAATCTGGAACTTTTCGATGCTGTGAATCTTCTGGTCCGCCGGCAGCACCAGGGTTGGGGTGTACGTGTCCAGGGGTTTGGCGTAGGCGAGGAGGGCTGTGTCCTGAATCAACTTAACTGCTTGAGCTTCCATTGAACGGTTCCTTCTGTGGTGAGAGGTGTGGATCTTGGGTTACGACTTGGCGTGAATCGGTGCGTCGTTTCGGTCGAACAACTGCCCCGGGCCTGGGGCCTCTGCGAATAGGGTCAGGCGGCCGCCTTCGTTGACATGCATGGGCGTGTCGAGGGTGGTGTCTTCGCTGCGGCTGCCGCGTTTGGTGGGCACCTTGTAGGCAAGCTTGTGGTTGACGGTCACCTGGTGGCTGGACGCGATTTGGCTCAGCGTGAAGGTGATGGTCACCGTGCCGACCTTGCTGTGATCGACCACGCCTGCAGCGACCTCGGAAAGTGCGTGGCCGATCTGATTGGCGAAGACTCCGGCGTTGAGTTCGCCGATGAATTCGGCGGTATCGGTTGGTTTCATGTGCTGTGTCTCACTGGTTGTTCGCTCCTGATCGGCAGGGGCTACCGTTGAATCAGGCCGCTGCTTTCTTTGCCTGGGCGTCGAGAAAGGCCGCCAGGTCGTGCAGGTAAACCACCCGCGGCGCCCGTTCCGTGCGGTGAACGCGTTTTACCTTGAGCGCGATGCGGCCCTTTCTGATCTCTTCAAGCAGGTACTTGTCGGTATGGATGTGCGGGAAGTACTGCTCCCGCACAGCGGCCAGGGTTGGGCACGGTGTCGCGAACTGGCGTCGCAATTGGTCGAGGGTGGCACTCATGGGCTGGCCTCCCCGCACCCCGCCTGGAGTGGCTGGAGCTTCAAACGGATCAGTTCGGCGAGACCTTCTTTGCTCTTGCCTTTGGCCGCTGCCAGGACGTTGCCTTTGGCGTCGGCCACAACCGCGCCGTAGGGGTATTCCGGGCACTTGACGGGAGTCACGTAGGCGATCTGGTCAGGCCCGACGACGGCATCCACGCAGCGGAATACTTCGGCTAGTTCGACTGATAAGGCGGGCAAGGCTTCCAGCAGAGAGACAGCTTCCGACGAGGCGCCGATGAGAGTGGCGCGGCTGATAACCGTGGGGTGGTTGATGTACATGGGCACCAGTTTCAAGGCGCCTACAGCAGAGTTGATGGCATTCTGTTTCATGCTGCGGCGTCCTTGTTCGTGATGGTGATGTCGAGCTTCTTCGCCAGCCAATGCACACCGGCCTCGGTGACCATCACCACGGCGTAGTGCTTGAGGCGGGTGGTTTTCCCGATCTGGACGCTGCGCGGGTCTGAGAACAGATGGCCGCCGTCACGGTGGTTACTGGCAAGGTCGCCATCCTTGGTTAGGATGCGCAGGTCGCGGAGCTTTGTGCGGAAGGCTCGGGGCTTGATCCCGAGCACTGCCGCTGTCTGGTCCAGGGTGCGGTTCATAGCCAAGTCCTCAGGCAGCGGTTTGGTCCAGGGTGCAACGCCGGATATCCGCAACGCAGTCGTCGATCAGGCACCGCAAATGCTCTCGGTCCCCGGTGTTGCGAACGATAAGGTCGGGCTGCTTGACGTGAATGCCGGCTTCGCTGATATGCGGATTCACTGGCGCTGCGTCGGGCCGCGAAATGTGGATGATCGTGCCGCCGCGCTGGCGGATGAACTCGGCTTCGTTTTCGAAGCGCACGTCGCTAATGACAAAGCCGACGACGCTCGACAGCGAGTTCTGCAGGTAGTTGAGGTTCTGCTCGGCGATCTTCACCCAGACGTCCGGGTTAACCATTTGGCGCGCCCACTCGGTTCCCATGGACTGCATCAGCTCACGCGGAGAGCGGCCCAGCCACGGCAGTTGCTGCTCTTTGCGCTCTCCTTCGAAGTCGTCTGGGTCGAGGTTGAAGATCTCCATGAGCCCAGAGCGGAGCGGGTCAGCGAAGGCGTAGTGTTCCAGCAGGTGGTTGCGCACCAGGTGGTCAGCGGCGGTGGATTTGCCTGAGCGGGCAGGGCCGGCGAGGCCAATCAGTAGACGCTTCATGCTGCGTCACCCCCGAACGGGCCGGGTTCGAAGGCTGTCGGCTGTGCGGCTGCGGTTGGTGCGCGGTGGCCGGGGGTGATGATCACCAGCAGGCCGGTCTGGCGCTGGATGGCGTCAACAGCGGCGGGGCTGGTGCAGGCCGCGGGGTGTAGGTACACCGGGCAGCGGTTGGGGCTGTGCTGTGTGGGCGTGTGCATGCTTCGTACTCGTGGTGAGAGGAGTACGAGCGAGGTTATACATACGTTTTTGTGTTGTCTATACGTTATCGAATAAATTATGCGTTTTAAGCGGTTCGTATAGAGATGCTGGTGTAGGGCACATCCTTCCGGCGGATTGTGCGTTACTCGGGGAGGGGTGGAGTCAACAGAAGCTTCAGTTCAGCAATCCGATAGGTTTTCAGGGCCTCGATAAGCATCGGCTCTTCCTGATATATCTCCTTGATGTAGTCGTTTAGGAGTTCTTGGACTGCGCTCTTGAGTAGTTTCTCGGGTTCAAGAGAAGTGAAAGTACTACTGGATTCAGAGTTCCTAACTACCTTAATTTCAAGCTTTGTCGTGTCAGCTCGAGCCCTACGGCGCTTAGGGTTTGAACCAGTATTTGCGGGCTCTGGTGCTGTAAGGAGTGGTTCTTCAATGGGTTTTTTGGGGGGGAATGGTAGATCCTTTTTTCCTGTCCACAGCCAATTCGCACTCACTCCAAGCGCTTGGCAATCTTTTCAATATTTAGCTGCCGTGGGCTCAGGGATTCCCCGGTGATGATCCTATGGACGGTCGGTTGTGGTACTCCAGCCCGGCGACCTAGTTCAGATTCAGAAAACCCTTGCTCGGCCATGCGCTCGGCTATTCGTTTACCAATCATTTTAGGACCCTGATTTTTAGATGCATCAGCGATTGTATTGCATGGGGCTATTCGTTTGCGTATGATTTGTTGCAGGCAAACGCATGGTGAACAACATGTCCATCCAAGAAATGCTGAAAGCGCTTTTAGCCCTTGGTTTATCTCAACAGGCTATTGCTCTGGAGGTTGGAACAACTCAACCCACTATTAGCAGGGCCATTAAAGGGGCTGATGTAAGGCACGAGCTTGGCAAAGCCATCGAGCGGTTTTATGCCGAACGGGTAATGCAGCCCAGGAGAAGTGCGGCTTAAAAGTATAAATCTACAAGATTAGAGATAAGGGTGCCGGGCTGGGGCCTCTCACCACAAGAATCCCCCAGGCCGGCTACGACGATACACAGCACATGCACATCGGTCGTGGTCGTAGGATAGGGCGTGCCTGTTTCTATGGCTAGACCGTAAAAGGGGTATTTACGGTTATGAATCGTACAGATCAATCACCGGCCGCTGCGCCGGTTCTTTCGCTTCGCAAGGCCATCTACCGCGCTGCCCATGACTACCGGGGCGGCGTGACCGCACTGGCGCTGGACATGGTGATGGAGTACGACAGCCTGCAGAAGAAGGTCAAACACGACTTCGAACAGCGCTGGCTGGATCCTGATGAATTGGAAGAGTTGATCCGGTTGACGGGCAATCCAATGCTGCTGGATGCGCTTATGCGTCCCGCTGGCATGGTCTGGTACAAGCCAGAAGCGGCGGCACCGACTAAGGCTGCGTTGCTGGCGGTGAGCAAGGTGCTGCACCAGACCGGTCTTTTCGTTTCCAGCATGCACGAAGGCGCTGCCGACAATATCTGGGAGCCGCACGAAGTCGAATGCCTGGAGAAGCACGGCAACGACGTGATTCGCGCAGTGCTGGGGATCATGGCGGGCGCCCGCGAAGCGATGGAGGCCCGCCAACATGGTTGATACCGTAGATACCGCAAACGACCAGGCCGACTACTTGCTTCAGGTGGCACTTGAGCGTTGCCAGCGCCCAGCGACGGGCGTCGCCAGTGCGGAGTTCTGCATGGACTGCGACGATCCTATCCCGTTGCTTCGCCAACAGACGATTGAGGGTTGCCAGACCTGCGTCAGTTGCCAGGGGTTGCGGGAGGCTCGGCGATGAGCGGCGATAAGATCCCGTTGCAGCTCTTCGATCTCCCAGCTTTGCTTCAGTACATTTCACCTGATCAGCGTGATACCTGGGTCGAAGTCGGAATGGGTTTGAAGTCCGAGTTTGGCCAGGAAGGCTACGGGCCCTGGAACATCTGGAGCCAAAGCAGCAAGACCTACGACGGTAAAACAGCATTGTCGGTGTGGAAGTCATTCAAGAAGGCCGGTACCGGTATGGGGACGGTCATAAAGATGGCGCTCAATGCCGGCTGGCGGCCGGATAAGACCGAGATGACTGCCGAGGAAAAGCGGGTATTCGCGGCTGAAGCTGAGTTTCGGCGTAAACAGCGCCAGGCCGAGGTTGAAGCTGATGAGGCTTTGCTCGAGGAAATGCGGGCTCTCGTCGCTGACTGCTGCCAGAAAATCTGGATTGAGCATTGCCAGTCGGAAGGCCATAGCCCTTACCTGGATCGAAAACAGGTCGGTGCGTTCGGTATTGGCTTCTTCAAGACCACCGTAATTCTATCGATTGACGATCACAACAAGCGCTGCCAGATCTGGTCGGGCAGCAACACTATGCAGTTCTTCGACAGCTTGCCCAAGCCTCGGCCTGACTCACTGAGCTTTCTTGTGTTCAAGCCGGGCACAGTTGCTGTGCCGTTGCGAGATGCCTCAGGAAAGCTCTGGAGCTTGCAGGCGATCAATGCGCAGGGCACCAAGCTGTTTCCCAAGTACGGACGTAAGTCTGGATGCTTCCACGTTCTTGGCCCAGTCGATGACCCGCTAGACATAGCGCTTGCCGAGGGATACGCCACGTCTGCCAGTGTGCACATGGCTTTGGCCTGGCCCGTGGCGATGGCTGTCGACTCGGGCAACTTACCTGCTGTTGCTCGAGCGCTTCGTGGCCAGTTCCCCGATGCTCGTTTGCTGGTGGCCGGTGATGATGATCCGGATGCGAAAGGTAACCCAGGTAGGACCAAGGCCGAAGCAGCTGCCTCGGCCAATGGCGGCTTTGCGGCCTTTCCGATTTCGTTGGAGCAGGCATAAATGGCAATCGACTGGAACGACCTGCACTGCAAGTCTGGTTTGGACGCAGTACGTGAACAACTGCTGGGGTCCTTGAAGCCCGGAGCATCCGCACAACCTCCCGATCACTCTAGTGATATTAACGAAACGTCCCCCGACCTTCTTCCCCGCGCCCCTTCTTCTGAGTGCGAAGGACCAGGTGAAAAAGCGCTTACTCACACCCTCGGGGAGGGGGGAGGATTCCGCATCAGCGAGCAGGAGCTGCTTCGTGACTTCGTAGTGATCTATGGAATGGACGTGGCGTGGGATTGCGCACGCTCGCGGATGATCAAACTGTCGGCTATCCGTGAGGCCGTTGGGCGGACCCGCTACAAGTGGTGGCAGGAAAGCGAGCATCGGCGCATGGCTCAAGATGTCGTATTCGATCCGACCGAGCAATGCGGGCCGCTCATGTTGAACCTTTACGACGGCTTTCACGCAAAACCCGATCCTCGGGGGGCGGATGGGTGTTTGCTGATTCGCAAGCACTTGGGGCTGCTCTGCAACAACCGGGCTGACGAATACCTATTCCTGTTGAAGTGGATTGCTTATCCGCTCCAGCATCCAGGGACAAAAATGGCGACCGCAGTGGTGATGTTCGGTGCAGAGGGTCCAGGTAAGAGCTTGTTATGGGAAAAAGTCTTGCGCCGCATTTATGGCGACTATGGCACCACCATCGGTCAGGCACAGTTGGAAAGCCAGTTCACCGGTTGGCAGAGTCGCAAGCTGTTTGCCCTTGCCGAGGAGGTTGTGAGTCGCGAGGAGATGCGTCACTACAAGGGTGTGCTCAAGCACCTTGTGACGGGCGAGACGTTGCAGATCAATGAGAAGAACATGCCGGTTAGGGAGGAGCGCAACCACCTCAACTTCGTGTTCCTGTCCAACTCGACGGTGCCGTTGGCACTGGATGAGGGGGATCGACGCTACCTGGTGCTTTATGTTGATCGAGTACCTCCACCGGATTATTTCAGCGCCTTGGTGCATGAGATCGATAACGGCGGCATTGAGGCGTTTTATCACTACTTGATGAATCTGGACCTGTCTGGTTTCAACCCGCACACCAAGCCTCCCTTGAACGAAGAGAAGCAAGGGCTGATCGATGGCAGCCTACCAGCGCCGCGATACTTCGTAAGGCGCTGGCTGGCTGGAGAGACGGAGTTCCCAGTGACGGCTGCCGTGACCCAAGATGATCTATGGCGGGCGTTCTGTAAGTGGTGCGACGGTGCCAATGAGTTCAAGCGACGACAGCGAGACTTCACCCAAGAGGCAGTGCGAGATCTGAAGCAAGCTCGGCCTGATATCCGCTATCCGACCCAGAGTGATGACTTCAAGACAACTCGGATCTATGTGACACCCGCGTTCCTTGCGGAGAAACAGACCTTGGGCCGCGAGTGGGCAGGCAAGGCTGCGTTGGAGTGCCGGAAGTTTGCCACGGCTTTCGACAGGCGTTCATTGCCTATGCCGGGGGAGTTCTGATTCCGACAATCCGACAACATTCCGACATGGCTAAAACACGGGTTTCGCCCAATGGATATTGGGGTTCCGACATTCCGACAAGCTTTTTAGGTTTGCTCATGTGCACGTATACACAGGCGAGAAACTCCCTAAATACCTGTCGGATTGTCGGAATCTATACCTAAATAACTGTTTTTATTGATTAAAAGTGTTCCGACAGTATTCCGACAAAAAAACCGACAGTAAAAACTCAGCAGGAATCGAACAAATGGCGATTTACACAATTAAGCAAGGGCTTTTTTCCAAGGTGGCCGATGGTATTGAAGAGCTCCTCAAAGCACGAATCGTTCATTGGAATAGTTTTGGGGAGCTGTTCGGTGGGTTTCGGTTCGTCCTGCATGATGAAGTTCCAGAGGTTTACGAGACTTATCGCCGGCTAGCCTTTGAGTCCGGCCAGCAGAAAATCCAAAGCTGGATGCCCGCAATCCAATGGGTGTTTGTTGTCAGTACATCGGATGACGGTGTTGACCTGATTTTGATCGAGGATAGTCTGCCCGATTACCTGGAAGCGCTCCGACAGTTGCAGCCATTGGCTCAGAGGGCGCAGCAGCGAGCTGATGAAGGTCGCGTCGAGTCGGGTGTGCGGCGATGATTCAAGAAATTGAAGAGCTGATGAAGCATTGGGGGCGCCAGATCTGCCAACTTGGTGATGGCGGCGGGCTGGGCAGTCCAATGGCGACGATCATGGAGTGGGGTGGCAGCGCTCCCCGTGGCACGCCGGGGCCTCGTTTGCCTGGCAGTGGTGCTGGTATGGATCACGTTGCTTCCGAAGTCGCAGCAGCGCTTGCTCAACTTGAGCGTCAATCAGCGAAGGGTGCCCAATTGGCAAAGCTGGCCTATAACCGGTACCTGCCGGAAAGACCGCTGACTGTTCGTGCTCAGTTGGCATTGCTGGGACTGTCTGAGGATGCTGATCGGACCTACCGTAACTGGGTTCATTGTCTTCATCAGCAGGTGCAGCTCATTCTCACGGTGCGAAGCGCTACGACACGCGGTATCACACGCCGCAGCGGGCAAGCTAAAACGGATCTGACCCGCGTTTCAATGGTGAGGCGGCGGCAAACCTGCTAACCGTTCGTCGGGACGCTTTGCGTCAGGTTGGCGGCGAGTCGGCGTCGAGTTGACGGTAAGTTGAAGCACCGAAAATGACCTCTTTTCGGTTTTTCCGGACAGGGGTAAAAAGTCTCCACGATATGCAATTTGCGCCTTGGCGCTGACCTCGCACGTGCTGTGCACGCTTCACCCGGGTTCCCTCACCCGGTCACCTGGCCTCGCTTCGGCGGGGCTTTTATTTGAGGACCTGTCAGCAGTCGGCATAGTTTGCAGTGACCGATTCGCAGCAGGTTGGCACGATCTCCGAGTTCTTGAAAAAGGCTGCGACAGTCCCAATTATTTAGAAGTAGCTGGTTTAAAGGCTCAACGCAACGGATTGAGGAGTTGGGAATGACTGATGACGTAGATGGCAAGCTTGATGAGATTTTTAATGCGCTAGCTGAAAAACAAGCTGCGGCTGCGCGTAGACAGCAAGAAACGGAAATAAAGCAGGATGCAACCCTTCAGGAGTTCAACGCTTTGAAGGAGACTTTAATCCGTCCGACTCTTGAGGGACTCGCCCAAAAATTAAGTGGCAGGGGTCATGCAAGCAAGGTATTTGAAACTGAAGAAGGTGGGCCAGGTAACGGAAGCACGCGGGACGCAAGGGTCGGTATACGCTTTCTATTCGATGAGAAAGCCCTTAATGGGCGTGATAGCGAATATCCGCATTTGACCTTGGCGCTCGACAAATCCGCCGGAAAGATACAGTTCTACTCAAGCACTATGTCTCCGGGAAAGGGAGGTTCGGCAGGAGGCGCTGGTTCGGTAGACCTTGGCTCCTTAACTCAAGAGCTAATCAACCAAAAAGCTTTGAAGATTATTGCTGAGGTTTATAAGTAGGTGTTCGGTTTCACTTATTACTCGGCCTAAGTAAGCCGATTTTTCAGCCCCGCCTAGTGCGGGGTTTTCTTTTTAGGCGCCGGTCCGCGCTCACTCCTCTGGGGCACTACATGACTAATGAGCAACAAGCGCTGGCAGAGATGCCGATCTGGTTGGTGATCGTTCTTTCCCTAGTGGGCGGAGTTTCCGGGGAGATGTGGCGAGCAGACAAGGAAGGCGCGCGAGGTTGGGCCCTAGTGCGGCGTCTCGCGCTGCGGTCCGGTGCCTGTATCGTCTGCGGTATGGCGGCAATGATGCTGTTGATAGGCGCCGGCGTGTCGGTCTGGACGGCGGGCGCTTTTGGCTGCCTGACTGCGATGGCCGGCGCCGATGTTGCCATCGGGTTGTACGAACGTTGGGCTGCCAAGCGGCTGGGCGTGTGCGAAGTGCCGCCCAGCGATGGCGGTCAAGCATGACAGCGCCGGGCGGGCCGGGGCGGGGGCCAGAATTTTTGGGTCCTCCCCCGG
>NZ_JALQCW010000038.1 GCF_023241715.1 Pseudomonas morbosilactucae | reverse complement strand
TCCGGGGGCGATTCTGCTGGCTCGATGCGCAACTGCTTGCGCTGGATTGCGCGCGGCTGGCCTATCGAGCAGCTCTTTGAGCAGGGCGCCAAGGGCACCGCCACCCGTTTCTTCCAGGCCCTGGCGCTGCTCGACCTGGGCCAGGTTCAACAGACGCTCGATCAAACACCCCCCTGTAGGAGCCGGCTCGCCGGCGATGGGGCCTGTGAATATGGTGCAAGGCTCGTTGACGCCATCGCTGGCAAGCCAGCTCCTACACCAAATCACGACTCACACCCCCCTGTAGGAGCCGGCTCGCCGGCGATGGGGCCTTTAAATATGGCGCAAGGCTTGTTGACGCCATCGCTGGCAAGCCAGCTCCTACACCAGATCACGACTCACACACCCCTTGTAGGAGCCGGCTCGCCGGCGATGGGGCCTGTGAATATGGCGCAAGGCTCGTTTGCGCCATCGCTGGCAAGCCAGCTCCTACATCAGGTCACGACTCACACCCCCCCTTGTAGGAGCCGGCTTGCCGGCGATGGGGCCTGTGAATATGGCGCAAGGCCCGTTGACGCTATCGCTGGCAAGCCAGCTCCTACAGCGGATGCGGGGTTTGGGTGCATCAGTTGTCCACTTGCCGTAACCGCTTGTAGAGGGTGTTGCGGCTGACGCCCAGGCGTCGGGCCAGATGGGAGATGTTGCCGCCCACGGCCTGCAGCTGGCGCTGCAGGTCGGCCATGTCGTCCAGGTCCATGCGGCTGGTGGGGAGCGGGGTGGCGACGGGCTGCATCTCCAGGTCGACAAAAAAAATCATCCGGCAGATGTTCGGCCCGCACCGGCTGGTCCTCGGCCATGGCCAGGGCCACCTGGATCACGCTGCTGACCTGGCGCAGGTTGCCGGGCCAGGGGTGGCGTTCGAACAGCTCCAGCACATCGCGGCTCAAGCCTGCCCATTGGCTGGGCTCGCGGTGTTGCTCCCAGATCCGCTTGAACAGCGCCTGCTTGTCGCTGCGTTCGCGCAGGGGTGGCAGTTCCAGGGTCAGGCCGCCGATGCGGTAGTAAAGGTCTTCCCTGAAACGCCCCAGTTGCACCTGTTCGCGCAGGGCGCGGTTGGTGGCGGAGATGATGCGCAGGTCCACCGGGAACAGTTCGCTGCTGCCCACCGGTTGTACACAGCGCTCTTGCAGCACCCGTAGCAGCCGTGCCTGGGTCGGCAGGGGCATATCGCCAATCTCGTCGAGGAACAGCGTGCCTTGGTCGGCGCTGCGGATCAGGCCGATGCTGCCCTTTTGGTTGGCACCGGTGAAGGCGCCTTTTTCATAGCCAAACAGTTCAGACTCCACCAGCTCGGCGGGGATCGCCGCACAGTTCACCGCGACCAGCGGCCGTTTGCTGCGCGAGCTGGCCTGGTGCAGGGCGGTGATGAAGATCTCTTTGCCGACCCCGGTTTCGCCGTGGATCAGCAGCGGAATGTCCTTCTCCAGCAGGCGTTCAGCCTGGCGCACGGCCTTTTCCACCCGGCTGTCGCCAAAGTGCAGGGTGCCGAGGCTGATGGCTTCGTGGCCGGGCGTGGCCGTCGGGCTGGCGGCTGAGGCCGCTACCCTCGTCTGGGTCGGCGCCAGCAACGGCCGCTTAAGCAGGCAGTGGAAGCGATTGCGCCCGGAGGCCTGCAGGGCAAAAGGCAAGCCCTCGGGCTGGTTGAGCAGTTCAGACAGCGAGACCTGGAACAGCTGTTCGATGCCGACCCGGGACAGGCTGAGGCCCAGCAGATTGTCGGCGCGGCGGTTGGCGGAGAGCACCTGGCCACTGTCATCGAAAATCAGCAGGCCGGCCCATTGGCTGTCCAGGTTGTTCAGCCCGGTGTTGAAGGTCAGTTGGAAATGCCGCCCTTGGAACAAGTTGAGGATCAGCCGGTTCTCCACCGTCTGGCTCATCATTTTGACCATGCCCAGGGTGTGGGAGGGCGGCAGGTAACTGTCGCTGGACACATCCAGCACGGCGATCAGCTTGCGCTCGGCGTCGAAGATCGGTGCCGCCGAACCGGTCATGAAACGGTTGGCCTTGAGGAAGTGTTCATCGTGTTCGATGTGCACCGCCTGGGCACAGGCCAGGGCGGTGCCGATGGCGTTGGTGCCGGTGCAGTGTTCCTGCCAGTTGGCCCCGGCCTTGAAGCCGCGACTCAGGGCCGGGTCGATAAAGCGCTGGGTGCCCCAGGACGTCAACACCTGGCCCTGGTGGTCGGCGAGCATGATCAGGCAGTTGGAGTTGCTGAGGATGTTCTCGTAATAGGGCAGCACTTCCTGGTGGGTGGTGTGCACCAACGATTGCTGGCTGTCCAGCAATTGGGCGATGCCCTGGGCCGGCAGCGGGTCGAAGGCCGGGGCGCTCTGATGGTCGAGGCCGAACGCCCGGCATCGGTTCCAGGAGTCCTTGATGATGGTGTCGTGGGGCAGATTCGGGGCGGGGGAGCTCATGGCGGTCAGCCTCTGAAACGCTTTTTTGTTGTTGTTATGGGGCGTACGCCGGCAAGGAGGGCGGTGCCCAAGCGTCCATTCAGTGTTGTTCACAATTGTTCATTGTCAACCGAGCGGCTGTTCAATTGTTCAGTCGAAACTGTTCATTTGTGTTCAGCACTGAAAATTGCCCATGGGCGATTTTCTCCTAATCCGATGCACATCAATGGCTTGGCAGGGAGCATGGGGACTGGCACGAAACTCGCTCTGCTGTCCCGGTCGCTTGACTCCAATAATAAAAAGGCCGAGCCATGTCATTAACACTGGAGCACGTCAGTCGCGTCGTCGAGGGCCAGACCTGGATCGATGATGCGTCGCTGCGTTTTGAACCCGGGTCCTTCAATGTCCTGCTGGGGCGCACCCTGTCCGGCAAGACCAGCCTGATGCGGCTGATGGCCGGCCTGGACAAGCCCGACAGCGGGCGCATCCTGATGAACGGGGTGGACGTCACCCAGCGCCCGGTGCGCCTGCGCAACGTGTCCATGGTCTACCAGCAGTTCATCAACTACCCGACCATGACCGTGTTCGAGAACATCGCCTCGCCGCTGCGCCAGGCCGGGGTGTCGGCCGAGCTGATCCAGAGCAAGGTGCTGGAAACCGCGCAGATGCTGCGTATCGAGAAATTCCTGCAACGCCATCCGTTGGAACTGTCCGGCGGCCAGCAGCAGCGCACGGCCATGGCCCGGGCCCTGGTCAAGGACGCCGAGCTGATTCTGTTCGACGAGCCCCTGGTCAACCTCGACTACAAGCTGCGTGAAGAGTTGCGCCAGGAGATGCGCGAGCTGTTCGAGGCGCGCCACACCATCGCCGTCTACGCCACCACCGAACCCAATGAAGCCCTGGCCCTGGGCGGCACCACCACCATCCTTCATGAGGGCCGCGTGGTGCAGAGCGGCAAGAGCGCCGAGGTCTATCACCAGCCGCAGACCATGCTGGCTGCCGAGCTGTTTTCCGAGCCGCCGATCAACCTGATGCCCGGGCGCATTGCCGGCAATGAAGTGAGCTTCGCCAATTTCGTGCACTTCCCGCTGAACGTGGACCTGCGGCCGATTGGCGAGGGTGAGTTCCGCTTCGGTGTGCGCCCGAGCCATATCTCGCTGGTGCCCAGCAACGACGACGACCTGGAACTGGCGGTGACCGTCGAGGTGGCGGAAATCAGCGGCTCGGAAACCTTCCTCCACGTACGCAACGAGCATTTCCTGTTGGTGCTGCACCTTCCCGGCGTCCACGAATACGACGTCGACGCGCCGATCCGCATCTACATCCCCACCCACAAACTGTTTGTCTTCGATGCCCAGGGCCGTTTGGTTCAGGCCCCGGGACGGCGTGTCGCGAGGGTTGCCTGATGGCTGAAATTCGTTTGCAAAACCTCGCCCACAGCTACAGCCGTCACCCGGCCGCGCCCGAGGACTACGCGATCCGCGAGATGAACCATGTGTGGGAGCAGGGCGGCGCCTATGCCTTGCTCGGGCCGTCTGGCTGCGGCAAGTCGACCCTGCTCAATATCATCTCCGGGCTGCTCAGCCCGTCGGAAGGCCAGGTGCTGTTCGACACCCGGGTGGTCAATGACCTGACCCCGGAGAAGCGCAACATCGCCCAGGTTTTTCAGTTTCCGGTGGTCTACGACACCATGACGGTGTTCGACAACCTGGCCTTTCCCCTGCGTAACCAGGGCATGGCCGAAGCGAAGATTCACAGCAAGGTGCAGGAGATTGCCGAAGTCCTGGATTTGCAGGCCCTGCTGAACAAGAAGGCGCGCAATCTCAGCGCCGACGAGAAGCAAAAGGTTTCCATGGGCCGCGGGCTGGTGCGCGACGACGTATCGGCGATCCTGTTCGACGAACCGCTGACGGTGATCGACCCGCACCTGAAATGGAAACTGCGGCGCAAGCTCAAGCAGATCCATGAGCAGTTCAACATCACCATGGTCTACGTCACCCACGACCAGCTCGAAGCCTCGACCTTCGCCGACAAGATTGCGGTGATGTACGGCGGGCAGATCGTCCAGTTCGGTACGCCGCGGGAGTTGTTCGAGCGCCCGAGCCACACCTTTGTCGGCTATTTCATCGGCAGCCCGGGAATGAACCTGATCGAGGTGCGCGCCGAAGCCGGGGGCGTGCGCTTTGCCGGCACCCATGTGCCGTTGTCCGAGGCGCTGCAGCGGCGCATCGCCGAGACCGATTACAGCAGCCTGAAAGTCGGCATTCGCCCCGAGTTTGTCCATGTCTGGGATGAACCTTATGAGGACGGGCTGCAGGCCGAGGTGGTGCACGTCGAAGACCTGGGCACCTACAAGATCATGACCTTGAGGCTTGATGGCGCCCTGCTGAAAGTGCGCCTGACGGAAGACAAGCCTGTGCCCCAGGGCCAGGCCTGCATCAGCTTTCCGGCCCAATGGCTGATGGTCTATGCCGATGACTACCTGCTGGAGGTGCAGCCATGAACAAGGTGCAGAACAATAAGGCCTGGTGGCTGGTATTACCGGTGTTCCTGCTGGTGGCCTTCAGTGCGGTGATCCCGATGATGACCGTGGTCAACTATTCGGTGCAGGACATTTTCGATCAGTCGAGCCGCTATTTCGTCGGTGCCGACTGGTATCGGCAGGTGCTGCTGGACCCGCGCCTGCACGATTCGCTGCTGCGCCAGTTCATCTACTCCGCCTGCGTGCTGCTGATCGAGATTCCCCTGGGCATCGCCATCGCCCTGACCATGCCCAGCAAGGGGCGCTGGTCGTCCCTGGTGCTGATCATTCTGGCGATCCCGCTGCTGATTCCGTGGAACGTGGTGGGCACCATCTGGCAGATCTTCGGCCGTGCCGACATCGGGCTGCTGGGCTCGACCCTGAATGCCATGGGCATCAGCTACAACTACGCGGCCAACACCATGGACGCCTGGGTCACGGTGCTGGTGATGGACGTCTGGCACTGGACCTCGCTGGTGGCGCTGCTGTGCTACTCGGGGTTACGGGCCATTCCGGACGTGTACTACCAGGCCGCACGCATCGACCGGGCATCGAGCTGGGCGGTGTTTCGGCATATCCAACTGCCGAAGATGAAGAGCGTGCTGCTGATCGCGGTGATGCTGCGCTTCATGGACAGTTTCATGATCTACACCGAGCCTTTTGTGCTGACCGGCGGCGGGCCAGGCAATGCCACCACCTTCCTCAGTCAGACCCTGACCCAGATGGCGGTCGGGCAATTCGACCTGGGCCCGGCGGCGGCGTTTTCCCTGGTGTACTTCCTGATCATTCTGTTGGTGTCCTGGCTGTTCTACACCGCCATGACTCACTCCGACGCCAGCCGCTGAGGTCGCCATGAGCAAGAGAAAGCTGATTCCGCTGCTGATCTACATCCTGTTCCTGCTGGTGCCGATCTACTGGTTGCTGAACATGTCGTTCAAGAGCAACACCGAGATCCTCGGCGGCCTGACCCTGTGGCCCCAGGACTTCACCTGGCACAACTACAAGGTGATCTTCACCGACCCCAGTTGGTACACCGGCTACCTCAACTCGCTGTACTACGTGAGCCTGAACACGGTGATCTCCCTGAGCGTGGCGCTGCCGGCGGCGTATGCGTTCTCGCGCTACCGCTTTCTCGGCGACAAGCACCTGTTCTTCTGGCTGCTGACCAATCGCATGGCGCCGCCCGCGGTGTTCCTGCTGCCGTTCTTCCAGCTGTATTCCTCCATCGGCCTGTTCGATACCCACATCGCCGTGGCCCTGGCCCACTGCCTGTTCAACGTGCCGCTGGCGGTATGGATCCTTGAAGGCTTCATGTCTGGGGTGCCGAAGGAAATCGACGAGACGGCCTACATCGACGGCTACAGTTTTCCCAAGTTCTTCGTGAAGATCTTCGTCCCGCTGATTGGCTCGGGCATCGGCGTCACGGCGTTTTTCTGCTTCATGTTTTCCTGGGTCGAGCTGCTGCTGGCACGGACCCTGACCTCGGTCAACGCCAAACCCATTGCTGCGGTGATGACGCGCACGGTGTCCGCCTCGGGGATCGACTGGGGCGTGTTGGCGGCGGCGGGGGTGCTGACCATCTTGCCGGGCATGCTGGTGATCTGGTTTGTCCGTAACCATGTGGCCAAGGGCTTTGCCCTGGGCCGGGTCTGAGGAATCGATGATGGAATGGATGGCCTGGACCACCCCCACGGCAGCCTTCTTTGGTGCCATCGCCCTGTTGCTGGTGGGCATGACCAGCTGGGAATTGCGTTCGCCGAGCATTCCTCGGCGCGGCTTTCTGCCGATTGTCACTACCCGTGGCGATCGGCTGTTTATCGGTCTTCTCGGCAGCGCCTACCTGCACCTGATGGTGATAGGCGTGACCGACTGGAGCATTTGGGTGGCGTCCGCGCTGTCCCTGGTGTGGCTGTTGGTGGTGATGCGTTGGGGTTAGCCGGGCACCCTTGCTTGGCGATCCCGCTCCGAAATCTAACCAGGAGGTCTCTATGTTCGACAAAAACAATAAGCTGCGACATAGCGTTTCATTGGCAGCCATGCTGGCACTCAGCGGGTTGAGTGCTGTGGCCTGGGCCGATGCCTATGAGGACGCGGCGAAGAAGTGGATTGGCAGCGAATTCAAGCCGTCCACCCTCACTGAAGCCCAGCAGTTGGAAGAGCTGAAGTGGTTTATCAAGGCCTCCGAGCCGTTCCGCGGGATGAAGATCAACGTGGTCTCGGAAACCCTGACCACCCACGAGTACGAGTCCAAGGTGCTGGCCAAGGCGTTCAGCGAAATCACCGGGATCAAACTGACCCACGACTTGCTGCAGGAAGGCGACGTGGTGGAGAAGCTGCAAACCCAGATGCAGTCCGACAAGAACATCTACGACGGCTGGGTCAACGATTCGGACCTGATCGGTACGCACTTTCGCTATGGCAAGACAGAATCCATCACCGACCTGATGGCCAATGAGGGCAAGGCCTACACTTCGCCGACCCTGGACCTCAAAGACTTCATCGGCATCTCCTTCACCACGGCGCCGGACGGCAAGATCTATCAGCTTCCCGACCAGCAATTCGCCAACCTCTACTGGTTCCGCGCCGACTGGTTCGAGCGGGCCGACTTGAAAGCCAAGTTCAAGGAGAAGTACGGCTACGAGTTGGGCGTGCCAGTGAACTGGTCGGCCTATGAAGACATCGCCAAATTCTTCACCGAAGACGTCAAGGAAATCGACGGCAAGCGGGTCTATGGGCACATGGACTACGGCAAGAAAGACCCGTCCCTGGGTTGGCGTTTCACCGATGCCTGGTTCTCCATGGCCGGCGGCGGCGACAAGGGGCTGCCCAACGGCTTGCCGGTGGACGAGTGGGGGATTCGTGTGGAGGACTGCCACCCGGTGGGTTCCAGCGTCACCCGAGGCGGCGACACCAACGGCCCGGCAGCGGTCTTCGCCACACAGAAATACGTGGATTGGATGAAGGCCTATGCCCCCCCGGAAGCGGCGGGCATGACCTTCTCCGAATCCGGGCCGGTGCCGTCCCAGGGCAATATCGCTCAGCAGATCTTCTGGTACACCGCTTTCACCGCCGACATGACCAAGCCGGGCCTGGCGGTGATGAACGCCGATGGCACGCCAAAATGGCGGATGGCGCCGTCACCACGTGGACCGTACTGGGAAGAGGGCATGAAGCTGGGGTATCAGGACGTGGGCTCCTGGACCTTTATGAAGTCCACGCCGGAGAAACAGAAACTGGCGGCCTGGCTGTATGCCCAGTTCGTGACCTCGAAAACCGTTTCGCTGAAGAAAACCATCGTCGGCCTGACACCGATTCGCGAGTCGGACATCAACTCCCAGGCCATGACCGACCTGGCGCCGAAGCTCGGTGGTCTGGTGGAGTTCTACCGCAGTCCGGCCCGGGTGCAATGGACCCCGACCGGGACCAACGTACCGGACTATCCGCGCCTGGCTCAGCTGTGGTGGAGCCACATCTCGGAAGCCGCCAGTGGCGAGAAAACTCCGCAACAGGCCCTCGACGGCTTGGCCAAGGATCAGGACGCGATCATGACGCGGCTTGAGCGCTCCAAGGCTCAGGCGGTGTGTGCGCCGAAGATGAACCCGGAACGGGATGCCCAGTACTGGTTCGACCAACCGGGTGCGCCTAAACCGAAACTGGCCAACGAGAAGCCCAAGGGCGAGACCGTCAGCTACAACGAACTGCTCAAGTCGTGGGAGGCGGCGCGTAAATAATTGCCCTTTGTGGTCATCTACAACGGCACCCTCGGGTGCCGTTTTTTTGCCAGGGGCGAAATAGCCGGGTTTCAGGCCAGCGCCGCCAGACGCTCGACCGTATCGGGAAAACGCTCCACCAGGCGAATCAGGGTGGTGGCCAGGGCATTGGGCCTGGCCCGTCCCTGCTCCCAGTTTTCCAGGGTCCGGGTATTGGTGCGCAGGTACATGGCAAACACCGATCGGGACAGGTTCAGTTGCTGGCGTACGGCGAGCACTTCTTCTGCGGTGATGGGGGGCAATTTGGGTAGCTTTATATGATGGGTGCGCAGGGTGATCTTGCCTTGGCGCTCATCAGCCAGGGCGTCCACGCCTTCCAACAGTTCGGAGAAAATGTCACGTTTCATGGCGGGTTCTGGCCTCTAGTTCAGTTTCCAGCTTGTGCTTGAACAGCTTTCTCTGAGAAAGCGACAGGTCGACTAGTTGGCCTGCCCACTACCTTAAGGCTTTTGCCTGGGGCTGGATGTCAGGCGCGTCTTTAAACGTTGAAGGGCGTTTCTGTAAATGGTGGGAAAGAAGGGGAGGGCGGGCAGTCGGAACCCTGAAATGCAAAACGGCACCCGAAGGTGCCGTTCTGTTTGAACCGTGGAGCGTGGCGATCAGCCCGCCAGGCCCGCGTGCTGGACCAGGGTCAGCAGCGGTTGCGGGTAGACGCCGAGGAAGAACGCCAGCAGGGCAATGGCCAGCAGCATCACGCCACCTGCCTTTTGCTCCCAGTGCAGCTCAGCATCGACGCGACGCAGGTTCGGCTCGATCAGGTACAGGGTGACCATCACGCGCAGGTAGTAGAAGACGCCGATGGCGCTGCCCAGTACCAGGGAACCTACCAGCCACCATTGGTGCGCTTCGACACCGGTAGCGATGATGTAGAACTTGCCGATAAAGCCCGCCGTCAGCGGAATGCCGGCCAGGGACAGCATCATCACGGTCAGCACGGCGGTCAGGTACGGACGACGCCAGAACAGGCCGCGGTACTCGTACAGGGCGTCGGCGTCACGGCCTTTGTACGGCGAGGACATCAGGGTGATCACGCCGAAAGCGCCGAGGCTGGTGATCACGTAGGTGACCAGGTACACACCGATGGCTTCCATCGCCAGGCCCTTGCTGGCGATCAGGGCGATCAACAGGTAGCCGAAGTGGGCGATGGACGAGTAACCCAGCAGACGCTTGAGGTTGCTTTGGGTCAGGGCCAACAGGTTACCGAACAGGATCGAGGCAATCGCGATCACGGTCAGCACGTTGCTCAGCACGCCGGTGTTGGCCACTGGCGACAGCTGGAACAGACGCACCAGCACCGCAAACACTGCCACCTTGCTGGCGGTGGCCAGGAAGGCTGCAACCGGAGCCGGGGCCCCTTCGTAGACGTCCGGGGTCCAGAGGTGGAACGGTACCAGGGACAGCTTGAACGCCAGGCCGATCAGCATCATGCCCAGGCCCAGTTGGGCCAGTGGGCTTGGCAGGCCGGTGGCCGCCAGGGCCTGGCCGATGCCGCTGAAGCTCAGGCTGCCGGCTTCTGCATAAAGCAGGGCCATGCCGAACAACAGGAAGCCCGAACCTGCTGCCGACAGCACCATGTACTTGATGCCGGCTTCCAAGGAGCGCTTGTTGAAGAAGGCATACGCCACCAGGCCGTAGACCGGTACCGAGAGCAGCTCCAGGCCGATGAACAGGCCGGCCAGGTGCTGGGCGCTGACCAGAACCAGACCGCCAGCGGCGGCCAGCAGGATCAGCAGGTACAGCTCTTCACGGTTGCCCGGGTAGCCGGTGCCACCGTCGCCCAGGTAGGCGTGGGCGAGGGTGACGCAGGCCAGGGTGGCCACCAGGATCAGTGCCATGTACAGGCAGGCGAACTGGTCGATTTGCAGCAGTGGCGTCACGGCCAGGGGCGCGACTTTCAAGGCTGGGAAGATCGACAGCAACGCCAGGTTGAGGCCGGCCACGGACAGCAGGAAGGTCTGGGAGTGATTGCGACGCCAGGCGATCGCCAGCATCACCACGACAACGGTGAGGCTGGTGATCAACAGCGGCGCGAGGGCGATAAAGTGTTGAATCGTGAATTCCATAGCGCTCTTACCGGGCCGAAGCGAGTTGAGTGAAGGCGGTGCTGAGCCATTGCTGCACGCCATGCATCGTAGCGGCAGAGGTATCGAGGAACGGTTGCGGGTACACGCCGATGTAGATCAGCAGCACCGCCAGTCCCAGCACCATGATCAGTTCGCGAGCATCCATGCCGTGCAGCACCGCGTCCGATTTGGACGGGCCGAAGTAGGCACGGTGGATCATGATCAGCGAGTAGACCGAACCGAACACCAGGCCGGAGGTGGCAATCGCGGTGATCCATGGTGCGCTGACGAAGGTACCGATCAGGATCAGGAACTCACCCACGAAGTTACCGGTGCCCGGCAAGCCCAGGGACGCGGCTGCGAAGAACAGGCTGATGGCCGGCAAGTAGGCGATACGCGACCACAGGCCGCCCATTTCACGCATGTCGCGGGTGTGAGTGCGCTCGTACAACTGGCCGCTGAGGATAAACAGCGCGGCGGCCGAAACACCGTGGGCCAGCATCTGGATCACCGCGCCCTGCAGGGCTTGCTGGCTGCCGGAGTAGATACCGATCAGCACGAAGCCCATGTGGGAAACGCTGGAGAAGGCGATCAGGCGCTTGATGTCGGTCTGGGCGAACGCCAGGAAGGCACCGTAGAAAATCCCGATCAGGCCCAGGGTCATGGCGATCGGTGCGAACTCGGCCGAGGCGTTGGGGAACAACGGCAGGGCAAAGCGCAGCAGGCCATAGGCCGCGGTCTTCAGCAGGATGCCCGCCAGGTCCACGGAACCGGCGGTCGGTGCCTGGGCGTGAGCATCAGGCAGCCAGGAGTGGAACGGCACCACCGGCAGCTTGACCGCGAAGGCGATGAAGAAGCCGAGCATCAGGATGTACTCGGTGGTCATCGACATCTTGGTCTTCAACAGGTCGGCGTAGTTGAAGGTAATCACGCCGGTGTTGTTGAAGTTGACCAGTACCAGACCGAGGATCGCCACCAGCATGATCAGGCCGGAAGCCTGAGTGAAGATGAAGAACTTGGTCGCGGCGTAGATCCGGGTTTTCTTGCCGTCCGACGAACTGTGACCCCAGAGCGCGATGAGGAAGTACATCGGCACCAGCATCATTTCCCAGAAGAAGAAGAACATGAACAGGTCGAGGGCGAGGAACACGCCGACGACACCGCCCAGGATCCACATCAGGTTCAGGTGGAAGAAGCCCACGTGACGCTGAATCTCTTTCCAGGAGCAGAGTACCGAGAGGATACCCAGCAGGCCGGTCAGCAGGATCATCAACAGCGACAGGCCGTCCAGCGCCAGGTGCACGTTGATGCCGAAGCGTTCGATCCAGACATGCTTGAACTCGATGGCCCAAGTGGGATCGGCGCCGGGCGCCGGAGCAAATGAATAGTTGCCGTGGGCCCACAGCCAGAGGCCAAGGGCGAGTTCCAGGGACATGGTCAACAGCGCAATCCAGCGGGGGAGGGTGGCGCCGAAGCGCTCACCCAGCCAGCACAGCAGGCCGCCGATGAAGGGGATCAGGATTAGCCAAGGCAGAATCATGACGGGCTCAATTCCTTTCGCAAGTTCGCAAGGTTCATATCAGACCGCTACCAGCACGATGGCGCCGATAACCAGCACGGCACCAGCAGCCATCGAGGCGGCATACCAACGCAGTTGACCGGTCTCGGTACGGCTCAGGGCGTTGTGACCCCCTTTGGCCATGCGCGGGATCAAACCGATGGTTTGATCGAGCGGGTCTTTGCGCAGTACATGGCTGATCGCCAGGTATGGCTTGACGAACAGTTTGTCGTAGATCCAGTCGAAGCCCCAGGCAGCGAACCACCAGGCCGAAAGGAAGCGCCCGATGCCGCTGTTGGCAACCGCGGTCACGAAGCGACGCTTGCCGAGGAACAGCAGGGCCGCCAGCAGGATACCGGCCAGGGCAATGGCGCCCGAGGCGATTTCCAGGCTGTGCTTGGCGTCACCACCGGCATGACCCACGCTTTGCGGCAGGACGCCGTGTAGCGGCGGGGTGATCATGGCGCCGATCGCGGTCGACAGAATGATCAGCACACCCAGTGGCAGCCAGTGGGAAATCCCGTGGCCGGCGTGGGCGTCAGTCTTGGCTTCACCGTGGAAGGTGATGAAGATCAGGCGGAAGGTGTACAGCGACGTCATGAACGCGCCGACCAGGCCGGCATACAGCAGGCCGTGGTTACCGCTGGCGAAGGCTTCCCAGAGGATCTCATCCTTGGAGTAGAAGCCCGCAGTCACCAGAGGCAGGGCCGCCAGGGCCGCACCGCCGACGATGAAGCTGGCGTAGGCCAACGGCAGTTTCTTCCACAGGCCGCCCATCTTGAAGATGTTCTGCTCGTGGTGGCAGGCAACGATCACCGCACCGGACGCGAGGAACAGCAGGGCCTTGAAGAAGGCGTGGGTCATCAGGTGGAAGATTGCGCCGTCCCAGGCGCCAACGCCCAGGGCCAGGAACATGTAGCCGATCTGGCTCATGGTCGAGTAGGCGAGGATACGCTTGATGTCGGTCTGCACCAGGGCGGCAAAGCCGGCCAGGACCAGGGTCACGCCGCCGACCACGCCCACCAGGTGCAGGATGTCCGGCGCCAGGGTGAACAGGCCGTGGGTACGGGCGATCAGGTAGACACCGGCGGTCACCATGGTGGCGGCGTGAATCAGTGCCGACACTGGGGTTGGACCGGCCATCGCGTCTGCCAGCCAGGTTTGCAGCGGCAGTTGCGCCGATTTACCGACTGCGCCGCCCAGCAGCATCAGGGTCGCCAAGGTGATCCAGAAGTCGCCGGCCTGGAACTTCTGCGGTGCCAGCACCAGCAGTTCCTGGACGTTCAGCGTGCCCACTTGTTGGAACAGGATGAACAGGCCGATGGCCATGAACACGTCGCCGATACGGGTGACGATAAAGGCCTTGAGGGCGGCGTTACCGTTGTTGCGGTTGCTGTAGTAGAAACCGATCAACAGGTAGCTGCACAGGCCCACGCCTTCCCAACCGAAGTACAGGAACAACAGGTTATCGCCGAGGACCAGGAACAGCATGCTGGCGATAAACAGGTTGGTGTAGGCGAAGAAGCGCGAGTAACCGTCTTCACCGCGCATGTACCAGGACGCGAACAGGTGGATCAGGAAGCCTACACCGACGACCACGCCGAGCATGGTCACGGACAGTCCATCCAGGTAGAGGGCGAAGTTCGGTGCGAAACCGTCCACCGACATCCACTGCCACAGCACTTGGGTGTAGTGACCACCCTCGGGCGGCGCGACGTTGAATTGCCAGATCACGTAGGCGGTGACGATGGCCGAGAGGCCAATGGAGCCGACACCGATCAGGGCTGCAAGGTTTTCCGAGAGGCGTCCACGGGAGAACGACAGCAGCAGGAAACCGATCAGGGGGAATACGAAAGTCAGAAAGAGAAGGTTCATCCGCGCATCTCGCTGGCTGCATCGATATCGAGAGTGTGGAAGCGGCGATACAGCTGCAACAGGATCGCCAGGCCAATACTGGCCTCGGCGGCTGCCAGGCTGATCACCAGGATGAACATCACTTGTCCATCCGGCTGCGCCCAGCGGGCGCCAGCGACGATGAAGGCCAATGCCGAGGCGTTCATCATCACTTCCAGGCTCATCAACACGAAGAGGATGTTACGGCGGACCATCAGGCCGACCAGACCGAGGCAGAACAGGATGCCGGCAACGGCCAGGCCATGTTCGAGAGGGATAGCAGGCATGGTATTACTCCTTCGCCTCGTTGCGGCCCAAATGGAACGCCGTGACGGCTGCGGCGAGCAGCAGCATCGAGGCGAGTTCGACCACCAGCAGGTAAGGACCGAACAGGCTGATGCCCACTTCCTTGGCGCTGACAGTGGTTTGACCGATACCGGCACCGCTCTGGTGGCTGAACAATACGTACAGCAGTTCAGCCAGCAGCAGCGCGGCGAGAATCACCGGGCCGACCCAGATGCCGGGCTTGAGCCAGATACGCTCTTGCTGCACCGCGGCCGGGCCGAGGTTGAGCATCATCACCACGAACACGAACAGCACCATGATGGCGCCGGCGTAGGCGATCACTTCCAGGGCTCCGGCGAACGGTGCGCCGAGGCAGAAGAAGGTCATGGCCACGGCGATCAACGAAATGATCAGGTAGAGCAGGGCGTGCACAGGGTTGGTGTTGGTGACCACGCGGAGCGTGGACACAACGGCGACACCTGACGCGAAATAGAAAGCGAATTCCATCGTTCTTCCTTAAGGCAGCAAGCTCTTCACGTTGATCGGCTCGGCTTCGTTTTGCGCGGAGCCTTTTGGCTTACCGGCAATGGCCATACCTGCAACACGATAGAAGTTGTAATCAGGGTTCTTTCCGGGACCGGAGATCAGCAGATCTTCTTTCTCGTAAACCAGGTCCTGACGTTTGAACTCGGCCATCTCGAAATCCGGTGTCAGCTGGATCGCGGTGGTCGGGCAAGCTTCCTCGCAGAGGCCGCAGAAAATGCAGCGCGAGAAGTTGATGCGGAAGAAGTCCGGGTACCAGCGACCGTCTTCGGTTTCAGCTTTCTGCAGCGAGATGCAACCCACCGGGCATGCCACGGCGCACAGGTTGCAGGCTACGCAGCGTTCTTCGCCGTCGGGGTCGCGGGTGAGCACGATGCGGCCGCGGTAGCGCGGCGGCAGGTACACCGCCTCTTCGGGGTATTGCAGGGTGTCGCGTTTGCGGAAGCCATGGCCGAAAACCATCACCAGGCTGCGCAACTGGGTACCGGTACCCTTAACGATGTCGCCAATATATTTGAACATGGGTCAAATCCTCACTGAACCGCGCCCGCTGGCGTGTTCAACAACACGATCGCAGCGGTCACCAGCAAATTGATCAGGGTCAGCGGCAGGCAGAATTTCCAGCTGAAATCCATCACCTGGTCATAGCGCGGACGCGGGATAGAAGCGCGCAGCAGGATGAACAGCATGATGAAGAACGCGGTCTTCAGGGCGAACCAGACGAAGGACAGTTGCGGCAGGATGCCGAACGGACCGTGCCAGCCACCGAAGAACAGGGTGACCAGCAATGCCGAGATCAAGATGATGCCGATGTACTCACCGACGAAGAACATGCCCCATTTCATGCCGGCATATTCAATGTGGTAACCGTCGGCCAGTTCCTGTTCCGCTTCCGGCTGGTCGAAGGGGTGACGGTGAGTCACGGCCACGCCAGCGATGAAGAAGGTACAGAAGCCGAAGAACTGCGGAATGATGAACCACAGGTTCTGCGCCTGGTACTCGACGATGTCGCGCATGTTGAAGGAGCCGACCTGAATCACGATGCCCATCAGCGCCAGGCCCATGAACACTTCATAGGACACGGTCTGGGCCGAAGCCCGCAGGGCGCCCAGGAGGGCGAACTTGTTGTTACTCGACCAGCCGGCGAACAGCACCGCGTAGACCGACAAGCCGGCCATGGCGAAGAAGAACAGCAGGCCGATGTTCAGGTCCGCGACACCCCAGGTCGGGGTGATCGGGATGATGGCGAAGGCGATCAGCAAGGCGCTCATGGCCACGACCGGTGCCAGGGTGAAGATCACCTTGTCGGCAAACGGCGGGGTCCAGTCTTCCTTGAAAAACATCTTCAGCATGTCGGCGGCGATCTGGAACATGCCAAACGGGCCAACGCGGTTCGGACCGTAACGGTCCTGCCACCAGCCCAGCAGGCGACGTTCGACAAAGCTCAACAGCGCCCCGCAGACCACAACGGCCAGCAGGATGACGATGGCTTTGATGACCGTCAGGATCACGTCGATCACTTCAGGGGTGAACCAGGTCATTGCGCTGCCTCCTGCAGACCGTCAACGGATTTGCCAAAGATCGCCGGTGGAATGCCCGCCAGGCCAGCAGGCAGGCCCACCAGGCCAGCACCCAGCTCTTCGTTGATGCGCAGTGGCAGACGCAAGGTCTGGCCAGCGACATTCACCGCGAGCAGGGCGCCCTCGTTGACACCCAGGCGATCGGCTTCGGACTTGGCCAGGGCGACATAAGGCGCCGGGATGCGTTCCTGGACCGGAGCGGCTTTGGAAGAGTTCTCTTCGCTGCCGAACAGGTGGTAGAACGGCACCGCTTGCCAAGTGCCTTGCGCCGGGGAGAAGGCGCGTGGCGCAGTGGCGAACCAGTTGAGCCGGTCGCCCTGGGTTTCGATCAGGCGGGTGCCCGGGTCACCGGCACGCAGATGACCACCGACTTCGTCCTGGAACTTGTTCCACGCCTGCGGCGAGTTCCAACCTGGCGACCAGGCGAATGGCACTTGCTGACGGGGTTCGGCGGAGCCCGAGTAACCTTCCATGGAGAAGGCGAACGCGGTGTCGGTGTCTTGCGGGGTGCGCGGTTCGTGCACGCTGATGTTGGCGCGCATGGCTGTACGGCCGGAGTAACGCAGCGGCTCACGGGCCAGCTTCATGCCCTTGATGCGGAATGCTGCGGACGGTGCGGCGTCGACGATACGGGCCAGTTGCGGTGCGCTGGAAGCGACGGCAGCCGTCACGTGGTCGAGCTGGGTCCAGTCGATCGGCTGGTTCAGCAGGGTGGCACGCAGGGCATGCAGCCAGCGCCAGCCTTCGTGGACCAGGATGCTGGCGTCCATGTACTTCGGATCGAAGACCTGGAAGAAGCGCTGGGCACGCCCTTCCTGGCTGACCAGAGTACCGTCGCCTTCGGCGAAGCTGGCTGCTGGCAGGACCAGGTGGGCGCGGTCGCTGGTGGCGGTTTTCTGGTGGTCGGCGACGATCACGACTTTCGCCGCGTTCAGCGCTGCATCCACCTTGGCCGAATCGGTGCGGGTGTAGAGGTCGTTTTCCAGGACCACGAGTGCATCGGCCTGGCCGTCGATCACCGCTTGCAGGGCGGCATCCACCGACTCGCCACCGAGCATGGCCAGGCCGAGGCTGTTGGCTTCCGGCACGATCAGGCTGATGGAACCGGCTTTTTCGCGCAGCTTCAGGGCCTTGGCGATGTTGGCAGCGGCTTCGATCAGCGCCTTGGAACCCAGGGAGGTACCGGCAATGATCAACGGACGCTTGGCCGCCAGCAGGGCGTCGGCGATGCGCTTGGCCAGCTCCAGGGCTTCGCTGTCCAGGCCTTCAACGGCCGGGGCGCTGGCGTCGAGGGCGTGGGCCACAGCGAAACCGATACGCGCCAGGTCGTCGGGGGCTGCGTGTACGCATTCCTCGGCCACGTCGTCGAGCTTGGTTTCAGCCAGGCTGGCGATAAACAGCGGGTTCAGCGCGTGCTGGCCGATGTTCTTCACCGCGGCGTCGAGCCAAGGCTGGACGCGCATGGCGTCGGCCATTTCTTCGGCCTTGCCCTTGACCGACTGGCGCAGGGCCAGGGCCATGCGGGCGGCGGTTTGGGTCAGGTCTTCACCGAGGACGAAAATCGCGTCGTGGTCTTCGATGTCGCGCATGTTCGGTACCGGCAGCGGGCTGTCGTTCAGCACTTGCAGGACCAGACGGATGCGCTCCAGCTCGGAGGCTTCGATACCCGAGTAGAAGTGCTCGGCGCCGACCAGTTCACGCAACGCGAAGTTGCTTTCCAGGCTGGCGCGTGGCGAACCGATACCGACGATGTTGCGACCGCGCAGCAGGTCGGCGGCTTTATCCAGCGCGTCGTCCAGGCTCAGCTTGGCGCCATCGGCCAGCAATGGCTGACGTGGGCGGTCTTCGCGGTTGACGTAGCCATAGCCGAAACGGCCACGGTCGCACAGGAAGTACTGGTTGACCGAACCGTTGTAACGGTTCTCGATGCGGCGCAGCTCGCCGTAACGTTCGCCCGGGGAGATGTTGCAACCGCTGGAGCAGCCATGGCAGATGCTCGGCGAGAACTGCATGTCCCATTTGCGGTTGTAGCGCTCGGAGTGAGTCTTGTCGGTGAACACACCGGTCGGGCAGACCTCGGTGAGGTTGCCGGAGAACTCGCTTTCCAGCACGCCGTCTTCAACGCGACCGAAGTACACGTTGTCGTGTGCGCCGAATACGCCGAGGTCGGTGCCGCCGGCGTAGTCCTTGTAGAAACGCACGCAGCGATAGCAGGCAATGCAGCGGTTCATTTCGTGGGAAATGAACGGGCCGAGGTCCTGGTTCTGGTGGGTACGCTTGGTGAAGCGATAACGGCGCTCGTTGTGGCCGGTCATCACCGTCATGTCTTGCAGGTGGCAGTGACCGCCTTCCTCACAGACCGGGCAGTCGTGGGGGTGGTTGGTCATCAGCCATTCAACAACACTGGCGCGGAAGGCCTTAGATTCTTCATCGTCGATGGAGATCCAGGTGTTGTCGGTGGCCGGCGTCATGCAGGACATGACGATACGACCACGGGTGTCGTTCTCGTCGGTGTACTGCTTGACCGCGCACTGGCGACAGGCACCGACGCTACCTAAAGCGGGGTGCCAGCAGAAATAAGGGATGTCGAGGCCTAGTGACAGACATGCCTGTAACAGGTTGTCTGCCCCATCGACTTCGAGCGCTTTGCCGTCTACGTGGATAGTGGCCATGGTTCAAAGGTCTTCGTTGGCCCGGTGTCAGCGGGCGTGGCTAATGGAATCTTGTTATGCATGCGAATCAACACAGCCGTTCACGGCGTCATCGCACGGCGGGCGAGGGGCACGGACCCTTCGCCCTTTTAAGCGTTACGCGCCGACTACGATCGGTCGGGCCAGAGGCGGGACGGCGGCGCTGGTAGGCGCGATGCCGGCTTCGAACTCTGGACGGAAGTATTTGATGGCACTGCCCAACGGCTCCACGGCACCCGGTGCGTGAGCACAGAAGGTCTTGCCCGGGCCGAGGAAACCCACCAGGCCCAGCAGGGTCTCGATGTCACCGGGCTGGCCTTCGCCTTTCTCGATGGCCATCAGGAGCTTGACGCTCCACGGCAGACCGTCGCGGCACGGGGTGCAGAAACCACAGGATTCACGGGCGAAGAACTGCTCCATGTTGCGTAGCAGGGACACCATGTTGACGCTGTCGTCCACCGCCATGGCCAGGCCGGTACCCATACGGGTGCCGACTTTGGCGATGCCGCCGGCGTACATTTGTGCGTCCAGGTGTTCAGGCAACAGGAAACCGGTACCGGCGCCGCCTGGCTGCCAGCACTTGAGCTTGAAGCCGTCGCGCATGCCGCCGGCGTAGTCTTCGAACAGCTCGCGCGCGGTCACGCCGAACGGCAGTTCCCACAGGCCTGGGTTCTTCACTTTGCCGGAGAAGCCCATCAGCTTGGTGCCGTGGTCTTCACTGCCTTCGCGGGCCAGGGATTTGTACCACTCCACGCCGTCGCCGATGATCGCCGGCACGTTGCACAGGGTCTCGACGTTGTTCACGCACGTCGGCTTGCCCCACACGCCCACGGCGGCAGGGAAGGGCGGCTTGGAGCGCGGGTTGGCGCGGCGGCCTTCCAGGGAGTTGATCAGTGCGGTTTCTTCACCGCAGATGTATCGCCCGGCGCCGGTGTGGACGAACAGCTCGAAATCGAAGCCGCTGCCCAGGATGTTCTTGCCCAGCAGGCCCGCGGCCTTGGCTTCTTCCACGGCACGGTTGAGGTGCTTGGCGGCGGTGGTGTATTCGCCACGCAGGAAGATGTAGCCACGGTAGGTTTTCAGTGCGCGGGCACTGATCAGCATGCCTTCGATCAGCAGATGGGGCTGTTGCTCCATCAGCATGCGGTCCTTCCAGGTGTTGGGTTCCATTTCATCCGCATTGCACAGCAGGTAGCGGATGTTCATGGATTCGTCTTTGGGCATCAGGCCCCACTTCACCCCAGTGGGGAAGCCAGCACCGCCGCGACCCTTGAGGCCGGCGTCCTTGACGGTCTGGACGATGTCGTCCTGGGACAGGTCGGCGAAGGCCTTGCGCGCTGCCGCGTAGCCATTCTTGGCCTGGTATTCGTCGAGCCAGATCGGCTCGCCGTCGTCACGCAGACGCCAGGTCAGGGGATGGGTTTCTGCGCTGCGCTGGATGCGGTTGGCAGGGCCGAAGGATGTCAGGGTCATACGTAGCCCTCCAACAGTTTGGCGACGCCAGCAGGCTGTACGTCACCGAAAGTGTCGTCGTCGATCATCAGCGCCGGGGCCTTGTCGCAGTTGCCCAGGCAGCACACCGGCAGCAGGGTGAAGCGGCCGTCGGCAGTGGTTTGGCCCAGGCCGATGCCCAGCTTGCTCTGGATCTCGCTGACCACCGATTCATGGCCGCCGATGTAGCAGACCATGCTGTCGCAGACACGGATGATGTGTCGACCGACCGGCTGACGGAAGATCTGGCTATAGAACGTCGCTACGCCTTCTACGTCGCTGGCCGGGATGCCGAGGATTTCGCCGATGGCGTAGACCGCGCCATCCGGCACCCAGCCACGTTCCTTCTGGACGATCTTCAGGGCTTCGATAGACGCCGCGCGCGGGTCTTCGTAGTGATGCAGCTCGTGCTCGATGGCCGAGCGCTCGGTTTCGCTCAGGGCGAAACGGTCTGTCTGGATAAGCGTGCTGTTCATGCTTAGCGGTCCACGTCGGCCATAACGAAGTCGATACTACCCAGGTACGCGATCAAGTCCGCGACCATGCTGCCGCGGATCACCGAAGGGATCTGCTGCAGGTGCGGGTAGCTTGGGGTACGAATCCGGGTGCGGTAGCTCATGGTGCCGCCATCGCTCGTCAGGTAATAACTGTTGATGCCCTTGGTCGCTTCGATCATCTGGAAGGATTCGTTGGCCGGCATGACCGGGCCCCACGAAACTTGCAGGAAGTGCGTGATCAAGGTCTCGATGTGCTGCAGGGTGCGCTCTTTCGGCGGCGGCGTGGTCAGCGGGTGATCCGCCTTGTACGGGCCTTCCGGCATGTTGCGCATGCACTGGTCGATGATCTTGATGCTCTGGCGCATTTCTTCGACGCGAACCATGCAACGGTCGTAGGCATCGCCATTGGCCGCCAGCGGTACTTCGAATTCGAAGTTCTCGTAGCCGGAGTAAGGGCGCGCTTTACGCAGGTCGAAATCGCAGCCGGTGGAACGCAGGCCTGCACCGGTGACGCCCCATTCCAGGGCTTCCTTGGTGTTGTAGGCGGCGACACCGATGGTCCGGCCTTTGAGGATGCTGTTCTGCAGGGCGGCCTTGGTGTATTCGTCCAAGCGCTTGGGCAACCATTCGACGAAGTCCTTGACCAGCTTTTCCCAGCCGCGAGGCAGGTCGTGGGCAACACCACCGATGCGGTACCAGGCCGGGTGCAGACGGAAACCGGTGATGGCTTCGATCACCGTGTAGGCCTTCTGGCGGTCGGTGAAGGTGAAGAACACCGGGGTCATCGCGCCCACGTCCTGGATGTAGGTGCCCAGGAACAGCAGGTGGCTGGTGATGCGGAAGAACTCGGCCATCATGATGCGGATGACGTCGACCTTCTCTGGGACCTTGATGCCGGCCAGCTTCTCGACCGAGAGCACGTACGGCAGGTTGTTCATCACCCCGCCGAGGTAGTCGATACGGTCGGTGTAGGGGATGAAGCTGTGCCAGGACTGACGTTCGGCCATCTTCTCGGCACCACGGTGGTGGTAGCCGATGTCCGGAACACAGTCGACGATCTCTTCACCGTCCAGTTGCAGGATGATGCGGAAGGCACCGTGAGCCGAAGGGTGGTTCGGGCCGAGGTTGAGGAACATGTAGTCCTCGTTGGCCCCGGAACGCTTCATGCCCCAGTCTTCCGGACGGAAGCGTGCGGCTTCCTCTTCCAGTTGCTGCTTGGCCAGGCTCAGGCTGAACGGGTCGAATTCGGTGGCGCGGGCCGGGAAGTCCTTGCGCAGCGGGTGACCTTCCCAGGTCGGCGGCATCATGATGCGCGACAGGTGCGGGTGGCCCGGGAAATCAATGCCGAACATGTCCCAGACTTCACGCTCGTACCAGTTGGCGTTCGGCCAGATACCGGTCACGGTCGGTACGCTGAGGTCGCTTTCGGATAGGGCGACCTTGATCATCACGTCGCTGTTACGTTCGATCGACAGCAGGTGATAGAACACGGTGAAATCGGCGCCGCTCGGCAGACCCTGGCGCTTGGTACGCAGACGCTCGTCCACGCCATGCAGGTCATAGAGCATGACGTACGGCTTGGGCAGGTTGCGCAGGAAGGTCAGGACTTCAACGAGTTTGGAGCGGGTAACCCACAGCACCGGCATGCCGGTGCGGGTGGCCTGGGCGGTGAACGCCTCAGGGCCAAAACGGTTATTGAGTTCGACGACCACATCCTGGTCGTCAGCCTTATAAGGCGGGATGTACAGAGCACTGCCTGTAGTCATGGTTTTTTATCGCTTTCGGTCAACGTAAAGAATGAAGCCAGCTTCTCGTTTCTTTCTTAAGAGCAGATCTGGATCAGACTTCGTCGGGGCTGCGCAGGTTGGTGACCTGAATACGCTGTTCGCGGCGCTGTTCCTTTTGCGAAGGCATCTCGGCGCGGTATACGCCTTGATCGCCAACGACCCAGGAAAGTGGACGACGCTCCTTGCCAATCGACTCTTGCAAGAGCATCAAGCCTTGCAGGAAAGCTTCAGGGCGCGGTGGGCAGCCAGGCACGTAGACGTCCACGGGCAGGAACTTGTCCACCCCCTGAACAACGGAGTAGATGTCGTACATGCCACCGGAGTTGGCGCACGAACCCATGGAGATAACCCACTTCGGCTCGAGCATTTGCTCGTAGAGACGCTGAATGATCGGCGCCATCTTGATGAAGCAGGTTCCGGCAATAACCATGAAATCCGCCTGACGCGGCGATGCCCGGATCACCTCGGCGCCAAAGCGCGCGATGTCGTGGGGCGCCGTAAAGGCGGTGGTCATTTCCACGTAGCAGCAGGACAGGCCGAAGTTGTACGGCCACAGGGAGTTTTTACGCCCCCAGTTGACCGCGCCACTCAGCACGTCTTCCAGCTTGCCCATGAAGATGTTCTTGTGAACCTGATCCTCTAACGGATCGGAAACGGTTTCCCGTTCGCCGATCGGGTACTGATCGTTAGGAGCATCGGGGTCGATCCTGGTGAGATTGTATTGCATCGCCAAAGCCTCATTGTTTTAGCTTCGCCTGCCGCTTACGACGACCTTCCGGAGCCCAATCAAGAGCCCCCACCCGCCAAAGGTAGACAAGACCTGCCAACAGAATTGCTATGAAAACGAGAGCTTCGACGAATCCGGTCCAGCCGCTTTCGCGGACGGACACAGACCAGGCAAAGAGAAAGAGGGCTTCGATATCGAAGATCACGAAGAGCATCGCGACCAGATAGAATTTGGCTGAGAGCCGCAAGCGGGCGCCACCTGTAGGTAGCATGCCGGACTCGAACGGTTCGTTTTTGCTGCGGCCCCAGGCTTTTGACCCGAGGAGGCTGGAGACACCGAGCATGAAGGCGCAGAGGCCGACAACACCCAGAAGGAAAATGGCAAAGCCCCAGTTGTGGGCCATGAGTCCTGTCGCTTCGGGCATGCTGGTAATCCTTAACAGAGAGCAAGGGTCTCTGAGCTTGATAAAGAGATAAAGCAGTGACGATATGTCGCAGCGCAATGAATCGCGGTGATTTTATGGCTAAACATCGGGCAAGTAAAATTTCTAAAGCGAAATTGTTTATTGGAATAACGACATAGGTCACCTTTGAAGGGCCACAAGCCGCGCCCTGCGGGCATTAGCGGGGGTTTTGTTAATTATGTTTTGTTGTTCATGTAACGACTGTTATTAGGGCTAAATGATAATCAGTATTATTTGGAATGCTTTTTAAACTGTTTTCCATCCCACCCTCGGAAAGTTGCTGTTTATATGCCTGTTACTGCAAGTAGCAGGGGTGCACCTTTTAACCTGTTTCGCCACCGGTAACACCGCCCTGGATCAATATTTTTGTCGGTTGGGTCGGGGGTGTTTGGCCGGCAAAGGGTAGGGCGGCGAGGGCAATCGCGACGAGCTGGCTTCTACCGGGCAAAAAAAACGCCCCGAACCAGTCGGGGCGTCAGGTGTGCAGCACAGCCGTTAGTGTCTAGCGGGTCGGCTGTGGCTGTTTGTTCAAGCCTTGCAGCTCAATCAGTGGAACTGTTCTTCTTCGGTGGAGCCGGTCAGGGCGGTCACCGAGGACGAACCGCCCTGGATCACGGTGGTCATGTCATCGAAGTAGCCGGTGCCCACTTCCTGTTGGTGAGCCACGAAGGTGTAGCCCTTGGCGGCGTCGGCGAACTCCTGCTCTTGCAGCTTCACGTAGGCGGTCATGTCGTTGCGGGCGTAGTCGTGCGCCAGGTTGAACATGCTGTGCCACATGTTGTGAATGCCGGCCAGGGTGATGAACTGGTGCTTGTAGCCCATGGCGGACAGTTCGCGCTGGAACTTGGCGATGGTCGCGTCGTCCAGGTTTTTCTTCCAGTTGAAGGAAGGCGAGCAGTTGTACGACAGCAGTTGGTCCGGGTATTCCTTTTTGATCGCTTCGGCGAAGCGACGGGCCTCGTCCAGGTCCGGCTTGGCGGTTTCGCACCAGATCAGGTCGGCATAAGGCGCGTAGGCCAAGCCACGAGCGATGGCTTGGTCCAGGCCGGCGCGTACTTTATAGAAGCCTTCCTGAGTACGTTGGCCAGTGACGAAAGGCTGATCGTACGGGTCGCAGTCAGAGGTCAGCAGGTCTGCGGCGTTGGCGTCGGTACGGGCCAGGATGATGGTCGGCGTACCGGCAACGTCGGCGGCCAGGCGGGCAGCGGTGAGCTTCTGCACGGCTTCCTGGGTTGGAACCAGTACCTTGCCGCCCATGTGGCCGCATTTTTTCACCGAAGCCAGCTGGTCTTCGAAGTGCACGCCGGCGGCGCCTGCTTCGATCATGCTTTTCATCAGCTCGTAGGCGTTCAGTACGCCGCCGAAACCGGCTTCAGCGTCAGCCACGATCGGCGCGAAGTAGTCGATGTAGCCGTCGTCGCCCGGGTTCTTGCCGGCTTTCCACTGGATCTGGTCGGCACGACGGAACGAGTTGTTGATGCGCTTGACCACGGTTGGAACCGAATCCACCGGGTACAGCGATTGGTCGGGGTACATGGATTCTGCGGAGTTGTTATCCGCAGCCACTTGCCAGCCGGACAGGTAGATCGCCTGGATACCGGCTTTGACCTGTTGCACAGCCTGGCCGCCGGTCAGGGCGCCCATGCAGTTGACGAAATCTTTCTCAGGACGGAAGGACGGCTTGGCCCCTTGGGTGACCAGGTTCCAGAGTTTCTCGGCGCCCATGCGTGCCAGGGTGTGCTCAGGTTGCACAGAGCCACGCAGACGGACCACGTCGGCAGCGGAGTAGGTACGAGTCACGCCTTTCCAGCGCGGGTTTTCAGCCCAGTCTTTTTCAAGGGCTGCAATTTGCTGTTCGCGTGTCAGTGCCATGGAGATAAACCTCGTCGCGTCTTGTGTAAAAAGTCGTTCTTGGGCGGAAAATTCCGGATCGCCATTCACGCATCACAGAAGTGGGCGTGTAGGGCTGCTCGCTGACCAGAAGCTTAGGCGCTCAAGTCGGGTTTGGCGGGGATGGCGACGGGTGAACGATGGGCTCGAGGGGAAAGTGAGCAGGTGAAGGCCAGCTGTCGGGCGTATTCGGGCGTCGTGGGCCTTTATACGATCCATCAGTGTGTTGCCGATCTACCTAATTACGCTTCCGTCCCTCGGGACAACTTCGTTCCAGTCGCAATCTCGTCAAACACACCTTGTGGGCGGTACAGACACGAATCGGCTCAGGTGGGTAGGTTAGAGCGGCGATCCGAAGGCCCTTGCCAGGGCCCCTGATTAGCGGGAGCGAGGCCATCATGCCTTCGGTTTTTTGGCTCGTCAAACGTTTTGTAGTGCTTTTTTTCAAGCACTACATCTTTAGTCTAAGACGACTAATCAGTCAGTTTTTGGTGCTTTAGTCCAAGGCGTCGACCTTGACCCGCAAGGTCATGTCATCCCGGCCTTGAGTCGAGTAGCTGCGGCCCAGGCCCTGTTTGTCGGCCAGTGTCTGGCGGTTGACGCCGGCCAGGGTGATCCACTCGCCCAGACGTCCGCTGACCGTTGTGTCGGTACTTTGTACGTTCACTACATCGGGACGTTCCTGGCTCATTCGGTCACGATTGGTGCTGATACTCAGGTGCACGGTCTCGCCGGTGACACTGGCGGTGACGTAGAAGCCCTGGGTGACGTTGCGGTACTGGGTCTGGTTCTGCGGGCGGCCGTATGCATCGGGCTGGGTGGTGGTCAGCGGTACGCTTTGCCCAACCTGGATCAGTGCCGGCACGCCTTCACTGGCCTGGATCTGTTGAATCCCGCCGTCGCGGCTTTCCGTGCTGCGGCTGATGATGCGGGCCTGCGGTGCGCCATTGATTGAATAACCCTGGCTGTCCTGGACGTTGTTTTCGTTGGTGTCCACGGTGATCAGCAAGCGCTTGGCAGCGGTGTCCAACTGGGCGAGAAACGCCCGCAGTTCGTTGATTTTTTCGGGTTCGGCGTTAACGATCAGTTGGTTGCCGTAGGCGCTGACCTTGCCGTCCTTGCCGATAAAGTTCTGCGCCACGGGGAGCAGGTCGGCGCTGGTGCGGTTGTTCAGGGGCACGATCTCGGTGGCGGCCATGACCGAAAAGCTGAAGGTCAGAAGCAGCGTTGTGAGCAGGGTGCGTAGGGACATTTCCGTTATCTCCACAGGAAAGGGGGCGCGTACAGCCTGGAGTTTGACAGTTTGTCGGCGCTGGCGGGGGCAAGTTGAATCGCAGATGGCAAAACGCCCCGGCCTCCTGGGGTCCAGCTTAGCGTGCCGGATTGGGGAGGGCGGGGCGTTTTTGGGTGTTGCTCAAGCGCCTGTGCGGGCGGCGTACATCCTGTGGGATGAGGCTGCACGCAATGGCTGCCTAGTCGTCTGCGCGAACCATGTCGACGTGAGGAATCCCGGCTTCAAGGAATTCTTCGCTGACAATGCGAAAGCCCAGGCGCTCGTAGAACGGGGTGGCCTGGACCTGGGCGCTGAGCATCTGTTGCTTGAGCCCGCGTTCCTGGGCTTCGCCGATCACCGCGTGCATCAGGGCGTCGCCGACCTTCAGCCCGCGCCAGTCCTTGAGCACTGAAACCCGGCCGATATGGCCGTCGGTCAGCAGGCGCGCGGTACCGATCGGAAAGTCGCCTTCGAACGCGAGGAAATGCACCGCGCTGTTGTCATCGGCGTCCCATTCAAGCTCGGGTGGAACGGATTGCTCGGCGATGAACACCGCTTCACGAATGCGCCGGATCTCGGCGTTGTCCTTTTGCCAGTCTGCGACACGTACGCGAATCTTATTCATCGGCAAACCCCAGGCTTCCTTGCTTGATCAGTTCGCACAGCAGGCCACGGCTGTCTTCATCCGCCAGCCATGGGCCGAGGTTGTCGATGTGCAGGGCGTCGGCGGCGCAGATCATCTTCAGCAGTTCGCGCAGGTTGCCCGGCAGCAAACGGCTCTGGCCGCTGGCGAACAGCAGCAGGTCGTCGTCCACTTCAGACCAGGCCAGGCGCGCGCTTGGGTTGCGGATCAGCACCGCGCCTTGCTCCAGGCTGCCCAGCAGGTCTTCTTCTTCCAGTTCCGGGCCGACCACCAGTTCCGGGTAGCGCGGTTCGGTCATGAACTGGCCGAACCAGGTCAGCAGCAGGCGTTCGTCGCTCATGTGCTCGGCCAGCAGGCCCTTGAGGCGATCGAGGGCGTCGTGCTGGATCTGGTGCGGGTCGCTGACCGGCTGCGCGTCGGCGTCGGTGTAGCGATCTTCGTCAGGCAGGAATTGGCTGAGGAAGTCGGTGAAGTGGGTCAGCACTTCGGCGGCGCTTGGGGCGCGGAAACCCACCGAGTAGGTCATGCAGTCATCGACGGCCACACCGCAATGGGCCAGGCGCGGCGGCAGGTAAAGCATGTCGCCGGGTTCCAGGACCCATTCCGCGGTCTCTTCGAATTCGGCGAGGATGCGCAGGTCGGCATGGGCCAGCAGCGGGCTCTCGGAGTCGCACATCTGGCCGATTTTCCAGTTGCGCTTGCCGTGGCCCTGAAGCAGGAACACATCGTAATTGTCGAAGTGCGGGCCCACGCTGCCACCCGGGGCGGCGAAGCTGATCATCACGTCATCGATGCGCCAGCTCGGCAGGAAGCGGAAGTGCTCCAGCAGTTCGGCCACTTCCGGTACGAATTGGTCGACCGCTTGTACCAGCAGGGTCCAGTCGCGCTCCGGCAGCTTGCTGAATTCGTCTTCGGCGAAGGGGCCGCGACGCAGCTCCCAGGGGCGCTCGCCGTTTTCGATGATCAGGCGCGATTCGACTTCTTCTTCCAGGGCCAGGCCGGCCAGTTCGTCGGCATCGATCGGGCTTTCGAAGTCAGGCAGGGCCTGGCGGATCAGCAGGGGTTTCTTCTGCCAGTAGTCGCGCAGGAATTCCCGTGCGGTGATGCCGCCCAGAAGTTGCAGAGGAGTATCAGGATTCATGTGTAACCTATTGAAAAATTGCATTTTTCAGACAGAAATAAAAACGCCCGGCGCGGCCGGGCGTCTCAGGGGCTTGCAGTCGGTCAGATGCGCTTGGCTTGTGCCACGGCATTGCCGATGTAGCTGGCCGGGGTCAGCTTTTTCAGTTCAGCCTTGGCGGCTTCTGGCATTTCCAGGCCGTCGATGAAAGTCTGCAGGGCTTCTGGGCTGATGCCTTTGCCACGGGTCAGTTCTTTCAGTTTTTCGTAAGGGTTTTCGATGTTGTAGCGGCGCATCACGGTCTGGATCGGCTCGGCCAGGACTTCCCAACAGGCGTCCAGGTCGTCGGCGATCTTCTGAGCGTTGAGCTCCAGCTTGCTGATGCCTTTGAGGCTGGCTTCATAGGCGATGACGCTGTGGGCGAAACCGACGCCCAGGTTGCGCAACACGGTGGAGTCGGTCAGGTCGCGCTGCCAGCGGGAGATCGGCAGTTTGCTCGCCAGGTGCTGGAACAGGGCGTTGGCGATCCCCAGGTTGCCTTCGGAGTTTTCGAAGTCGATCGGGTTGACCTTGTGCGGCATGGTCGACGAGCCGATTTCGCCGGCAATGGTGCGCTGCTTGAAATAGCCCAGGGAAATGTAGCCCCAGATATCGCGATCAAAGTCGATCAGGATGGTGTTGAAGCGAGCGATCGCGTCAAACAGCTCGGCGATGTAGTCGTGGGGTTCGATCTGGGTGGTGTAGGGGTTGAAGCCCAGGCCCAGCTCGTCTTCGATAAAGGCGCGGGCGTTGGCTTCCCAGTCGATTTCCGGGTAGGCCGACAGGTGAGCGTTGTAGTTGCCCACGGCGCCGTTGATCTTGCCCAGCAGCGGGACGGCAGCCACTTGAGCGATCTGGCGCTCCAGGCGGTACACCACGTTGGCCAGTTCTTTGCCCAGGGTGGTTGGCGAGGCCGGTTGGCCGTGGGTGCGCGAGAGCATCGGCACGTCGGCGAAGCGGATCGCCAGCTCACGGATGGCTTCGGCGGTCTGGCGCATCAGCGGCAGCATCACGTCATCGCGGCCTTCACGCAGCATCAGGGCGTGGGACAGGTTGTTGATGTCCTCGCTGGTGCAGGCGAAGTGGATGAACTCACTGACGTTGGCCAGCTCAGGCAGCTTGGCAGCCTGTTCCTTGAGCAGGTACTCAATGGCTTTGACGTCGTGGTTGGTGGTGCGCTCGATCTCTTTCACACGCTCGGCGTGCTCCAGGGAGAAGTTTTCCGCCAGGGTATTGAGCACGGCGTTGGCTTCGGCGGAGAACGCCGGAACTTCGCTGATGGCGCTGTGGGCGGCCAGGCGCTGGAGCCAGCGCACTTCAACCAGAACGCGAGCACGGATCAGGCCGTATTCGCTGAAAATAGGGCGCAGGGCCTGGGTTTTGCCGGCGTAGCGGCCGTCAACAGGGGAAACCGCAGTGAGCGAAGAGAGCTGCATGGGGTGTTCTCGGACAGTCGGGCAACGAAATGGGGCGCGTATCATACATGAAAATATCCGCCGGTCCGTTGCCAACTGACCAGCGTCTTACGCGTTACTGACTACAAAAAGTCTTTCGGGCGCGGCTCAGCTGCTGCGCATCAATGGGTAGAGCTCTTTCAACAATTTGCGTCGGCTGATTACCAGCTGCCAGCGATGGCCGCCCAATTGCCGCCACAACCGGGCGGAACGAATGCCGGCCAGGAGCAGGGCGCGGATCTTCGAGGCGTTGCTCGGCTGCTGCAGGTTGCGCATGTCGCCGTGCACCTGGATGCGCTGGCGCAGGGTGCTCAGGGTGTCCTGATACAGCCCGCCACACGCGGCGATCACGTTTTCGTGGGCGGGGCCGAAGTGCTCCACCTGGGACTGGATCTGCGGCAGGCGCTTGCCGATGGTCTCCAGCAAGTCTTCACGCTTGGCCAGTTGGCGCTCCAGGCCCAGCATCGACAGCGCGTAACGCAGGGGTTCGCGTTGCAGGGTGCTGGGGTCGCGTTCCAGGGCGCCGATCAAGGCGCGATAACCTTCGCGCAGGTTGATGTCGTCGCCGCCGTAGACTTCCAGGGTGTCTTTCGGGTCGCGGATCAGCAGGCTACCGAGCATGCAGCTCAGGCCGGCTTCGGTGACTTGACCGGTCTTGGCGATCTTGTCCACCAGTACCGCGGCCAGGAATACACCGCCCAGGGCCGTCAGTTGCTCCTGAGTCGGGCTCATTTGCTGCTCCAGGGTTCGGCCACTTCGATCACGCCGCCGCCGAGGCAGACTTCGCCGTCGTAGAACACCACGGACTGGCCGGGTGTCACTGCGCGTTGCGGGTCGTCGAAGGTGGCGCGGTAGCCAGTGGCAGTCTGCTCCAGGGTGCAGGGCTGGTCGTTCTGGCGATAGCGCACTTTTGCCGTCAGCCGCCGTGGCTGGCTCAAATCGATGGGGTTGACCCAATAAATCTCGGACGCCAACAGGGCGCGGGAGAACAGCCAAGGATGATCGTTGCCCTGGCCGACGATCAGCTCGTTGTGCTCCAGGTCTTTGATCAGCACGTACCACGGCTCGTCACTGGCGTCTTTCAAGCCGCCGATGCCCAGGCCCTGACGCTGGCCGATGGTGTGGTACATCAGGCCATGGTGGCGGCCGATGATTTCACCTTCGGTGGTCTTGATCTCGCCCGGCTGGGCCGGCAGGTACTGCTTGAGGAAGTCGCTGAAGCGACGCTCGCCGATAAAGCAGATGCCGGTGGAGTCTTTCTTCTTCGCCGTGGCCAGGTCGTGTTTCTCGGCGATGGCGCGGACTTCTGGTTTTTCCAGCTCGCCCACCGGGAACAGGGTCTTGGCGATCTGTTCGCCACCTACGGCGTGCAGGAAGTAGCTCTGGTCCTTGTTCGGGTCCAGGCCCTTGAGCAGTTCGGTGCGGCCATCGATGTCGCGGCGGCGCACGTAGTGGCCGGTGGCGATCAGGTCGGCGCCGAGCATCAGGGCGTAGTCGAGGAACGCCTTGAACTTGATTTCGCGGTTGCAGAGGATGTCCGGGTTCGGCGTGCGACCGGCCTTGTATTCGGCCAGGAAGTGCTCGAACACGTTGTCCCAGTATTCAGCCGCGAAGTTAGCGGTGTGCAGCTTGATGCCGATCTTGTCGCACACGGCCTGGGCGTCGGCCAAGTCGTCCATGGCGGTGCAGTATTCCGTTCCGTCGTCTTCCTCCCAGTTCTTCATGAACAGGCCTTCCACCTGGTAACCCTGCTCCATCAGCAGGAGGGCGGAAACGGAAGAATCCACGCCGCCGGACATGCCGACGATGACGCGCTTCTTTTGGGTGTCAGAAGGGGCTGGATCACGCATAGGAATTCAATGGGTGTCTTGAAAAAGGACGCGATTCTAACAGGCTGCGGCCTGCAAGGCGAAAACTGCGGTTAAAGCGACGGGCGGATCAGCGCCAGGCTGTGCAATTGGCCGTCGAGGTAGTCGTCCAGGCATTGCAGGATCAGCTCGCTGCGCCAGTTGGCGCGCTGTGCCAGCAGCTCGTCACGGCTCAGCCAGCGTGGGCCGATGATGCCGTGGTCCAACTGATAGTCGGGGTGGTGGCGCAGGGGCTTGGCGGCAAAGCACACGCGTTGGTAGGTCACGCCGTTGCTGGGTGCCGTGTAGAGGTAGATGCCGACAACGCCGGTCAACTCCACGTCCCAGCCGGTTTCTTCCAGGGTTTCGCGGATGGCGGCCTGCAGCAGGCTCTCATCGGCATCCAGGTGCCCCGCGGGTTGGTTGAGCACAGCCTGTTCGCCCTGATACTCCTCGACGAACAGGAAGCGACCCTGGTCTTCGACGACGGTGGCGACGGTGATATGGGGTTGCCATTCCATAAAGGCATTCCTTTATTAAGTGCAGGAGCCGGCTTGCCGGCGAAGCGAGCGCCGCTTTTTTCACCGGCAAGCCAGCTCCGGCGGTGTCTAGAAGCACAAACCCCGGCACATGGCCGGGGTTTGTGTAGGGCGGGCCTGCTTACACCAGCGCAGCGATGGCTGCGTTGAGGGTAGCGCTCGGGCGCATGGCCTTGCTCACCAGTTCAGGCTTGGCGCTGTAGTAGCCGCCGATGTCCACAGGCTTGCCTTGAACGGCGTTGAGCTCGGCAACGATGGTTGCTTCGTTCTCGGTCAGGGTCTTGGCCAGGGCGCTGAACTGCGCTTGCAGGGCAGTGTCCTCGGTCTGGGCTGCCAGGGCTTGTGCCCAGTACAGCGCCAGGTAGAAGTGGCTGCCGCGGTTGTCGATGTTGCCGACTTTGCGCGAAGGCGACTTGTTGTTGTCGAGGAACTGGCCAGTGGCCTGGTCCAGAGTCTTGGCCAGAACCAAGGCTTTCGGGTTGTTGTAGGTGTGACCCAGGTGCTCCAGGGAAGCGGCCAGGGCCAGGAACTCACCCAGGGAGTCCCAGCGCAGGAAGTTTTCTTCCAGCAGCTGTTGTACGTGTTTCGGCGCCGAACCGCCGGCGCCGGTTTCGAACAGGCCACCGCCGTTCATCAGCGGCACGATGGACAGCATCTTGGCGCTGGTGCCCAGTTCCATGATCGGGAACAGGTCGGTCAGGTAGTCACGCAGCACGTTGCCGGTCACCGAGATGGTGTCCTTGCCTTCGCGGGTGCGGGCCAGGGTGAAGTTCATGGCTTCAACCGGGGACATGACGCGGATGTCCAGGCCAGCGGTGTCGTGATCCTTCAGGTAAGCCTGAACTTTCTCGATCATCACACCGTCGTGGGCGCGCATTGGGTCCAGCCAGAAGATCGCTGGGGTGTTGCTGGCGCGAGCACGGTTGACGGCCAGTTTGACCCAGTCCTGGATCGGCGCGTCTTTGGTCTGGCACATGCGGAAGATGTCGCCGGCTTCGACGTTCTGTTCCAGCAGCAGGTTGCCCTTGCCGTCGGTGACGCGGACCACGCCGTCAGCCTTGATCTGGAACGTCTTGTCGTGGGAACCGTACTCTTCGGCTTTTTTCGCCATCAGGCCAACGTTTGGCACGCTGCCCATGGTGGTCGGGTCGAAAGCGCCATTGGCTTTGCAGTCTTCGATCACCGCCTGGTAGATGGTGGCGTAGCAGCGGTCCGGGATCACCGCCTTGGTGTCGTGCAGCTGGCCATCGGTGCCCCACATCTTGCCGGAGTCACGGATCATGGCCGGCATCGAGGCGTCGACGATAACGTCGCTCGGCACGTGCAGGTTGGTGATGCCTTTGTCGGAGTTGACCATCGCCAGGGATGGGCGGGCTGCGTAAACAGCCTGGATGTCCGCTTCGATCTGCGCCTGCTGTTCAGCCGGCAGGGCCTTGATACGGGCGTACAGATCGCCAATGCCGTTGTTCAGGTTGAAGCCGATTTCCTTGAGCACGTCAGCGTGCTTGGTCAGGGCGTCTTGATAGAACTCGGCAACGATCTGGCCGAACATGATCGGGTCGGAGACCTTCATCATGGTGGCTTTCAAGTGCACCGACAGCAGTACGCCTTGTTTTTTGGCGTCGTCGATTTCGGCAGCGATGAAGGCGCGCAGGGCCTTTTTGCTCATCACGGCGCAATCGAGGATCTCACCGGCTTGCACGGTGGTCTTTTCTTTCAGGACGGTGGCGGTGCCGTCTTGAGCGATCAGCTCGATTTTAACGCTGTCCGCGGCTTCGATCAGGGCGGCTTTTTCGCTGCCGTAGAAGTCGCCGTTGCTCATGTGAGCAATGTGGGACTTGGAGTCTTTGGCCCAGGCGCCCATTTTGTGCGGGTGCTTGCGTGCGTAGTTCTTCACCGACAGCGGAGCGCGACGGTCGGAGTTGCCTTCACGCAGGACCGGGTTCACGGCGCTGCCCTTGACCTTGTCGTAACGTGCACGGGTTTCTTTTTCCGCGTCGGTGGTTACGGTTTCCGGGTAGTCCGGCAGGGCGTAGCCCTGGGCCTGCAGTTCCTTGATCGCGGCTTGCAGCTGCGGAGTCGAGGCACTGATGTTAGGCAGCTTGATGATGTTGGCTTCCGGAGTGACGGCCAGTTCGCCCAGTTCGGCGAGGTGGTCCGGCACCGCTTTGGCGCCCAGCTGCTCGGGGAAGCTGGCGAGGATACGGCCAGCCAAAGATATGTCCCGGGTTTCCACGGCGATATCAGCGGAAGCGGTGAAGGCCTCTACGATAGGCAGCAGCGAATAGGTGGCGAGGGCGGGAGCTTCGTCGGTGAAGGTATAGATGATCTTCGAGCGGGTGGGCATATTCGGATTAACTCTCTTCTTTGCTATAGCGTGCGCAGAAACTCGAGGTGCGCCGGGTAAGCGCGTTCGTTCAAAGGTCATCCATGAGCCGAATGTCGAGATTTCTTCGCGGTGATGTTGGGTGCATCAGTCGAGCGTCAAGCGGGTGGGCTGCGATAACAACCCGGCTTTTTCGGGCGGAAAGTCTCGTAATAGACAGGTCAGCCGTCGTGACTCTGTGGTCAGCGGCGGCATTATACATAGGTAGCTAGCAAAACGCCGATGCTTCATAAGCAAGCGAAGTCGTCCATTGGTCTAAAGGTCGCAGGCGGGGCAGGGGCGTAGAGTCGCGGCGGATGCTTGAATTTGGCGCTTTTCCCTTTGCATTCAGGCTTGTAGGCCAGGATTGGTGCGGCTTTCAGCGCATATGACGGGATCCTGAGGTTCCCGTGCAGATTCAACTGGGTTACGCTCGAACGCAGCCAGATGTTCAACCCACACAACGGAGTTCAGCATGGGATACAAGAAGATTCAGGTTCCAGCCGTCGGCGACAAAATCACCGTCAACGCAGACCATTCTCTCAATGTTCCTAACAACCCGATTATCCCGTTCATCGAAGGCGATGGCATTGGCGTCGATATCAGCCCGGTCATGATCAAGGTCGTCGATGCTGCTGTTAAGAAAGCCTACGGGGGCGAGCGCAAGATTTCCTGGATGGAAGTGTATGCCGGGGAAAAAGCGACTCAAGTGTACGATCAGGACACCTGGCTGCCTCAGGAAACCCTGGACGCAGTCAAGGATTACGTGGTTTCCATCAAAGGCCCGCTGACCACGCCGGTGGGTGGCGGCATTCGCTCCTTGAACGTGGCGTTGCGTCAACAGCTGGACCTGTATGTGTGCCTGCGCCCGGTGCGCTGGTTCGAAGGCGTGCCCAGCCCGGTGAAGAAGCCTGGCGACGTCGACATGACCATCTTCCGTGAAAACTCTGAAGATATTTACGCCGGCATCGAGTGGAAGGCCGGTTCGGCAGAAGCCACCAAGGTCATCAAGTTCCTTAAAGAAGAAATGGGCGTCACCAAGATTCGTTTCGACGAAAACTGCGGCATCGGCGTCAAGCCGGTTTCCCTGCAGGGCACCAAGCGTCTGGCGCGCAAGGCGTTGCAGTATGTCGTGGATAACGACCGTGACTCGCTGACCATCGTGCACAAAGGCAACATCATGAAGTTCACCGAAGGTGCCTTCAAAGAGTGGGCCTATGAAGTGGCGGCCGAGGAGTTCGGGGCGACCCTGCTCGACGGCGGCCCGTGGATGCAGTTCAAGAACCCGAAAACCGGCAAGAATGTTATCGTCAAGGACGCCATCGCCGACGCCATGCTCCAGCAGATCCTGCTGCGCCCGGCCGAATACGATGTGATCGCGACTCTCAACCTCAACGGTGACTACCTGTCCGACGCCCTGGCGGCGGAAGTGGGGGGCATTGGTATCGCACCAGGTGCCAACCTGTCCGACACCGTGGCCATGTTCGAGGCCACCCACGGCACCGCGCCGAAATACGCGGGCAAAGACCAGGTGAACCCGGGCTCGCTGATTCTCTCTGCGGAAATGATGCTGCGGCACATGGGGTGGATCGAAGCCGCTGACCTGATCATCAAGGGCACGAACGGCGCTATCTCGGCCAAGACCGTGACCTATGACTTCGAGCGCCTGATGGATGGTGCGACGCTGCTGTCGTCGTCCGCATTCGGTGATGCTTTGATCTCGCACATGTGAGCTGACCCACGCTGAAATGAAACCGCCACTCAATCCCTTGAGTCGGCCGGTTTTTTATGACTGGATGTGGAAAAAAATCAGCTGAGAACGCTTTCTGCCTGAGTGTCGGTGGCAGCGATGTCGCCGGGAACCACCAGGGCGCTGATTTTTACGGCGTGCAAGCCTTTGGGGCCTTGGATGATCTCGAAGCTCACGGCCTGGCCGGCTTTCAGGGTTTTATAACCATCCATTTCGATGGCCGAGTAGTGGGCGAAGAGGTCATCGCTCTTGCCTTCCTCATTAATGAAACCGTAGCCCTTGGCATTGTTGAACCACTTGACCTTGCCGCTTGCCATACTCATATCCCTCTGCAACAGACTCCATCACTGGAGTATCATCCAGTTCATCCGCAGCCAAACCCGATAAATAAGGTTGACGCTGTGGACCTTTATTACCCAATGTGGGCTCTATTGGTTGTAACACCGTTTTGCCGATAGTCAAGGTGACCCGGCGGTCGGAGTTGAAATCCTCCCAGGGCGCCCCCACCACTGTATTTGCTCAACTAACGAACCTTTCTTTCCATGCATGCAATCAGCCAGATTCGACTAACATTCAATCAGGATCGCCCGGACTTGCACGACGACGATTCCGCTGGCTTGGCTGTACAGGAAGCTAAGCCTGCGTTACAGGCGCCGCCGATGTACAAGGTGGTTTTATTCAACGATGACTACACGCCGATGGATTTCGTCGTCGAAGTGCTCGAGATGTTTTTTAACCTGAATCGCGAGCTGGCAACCAAGGTCATGCTGGCCGTCCATACAGAAGGACGTGCAGTATGTGGATTGTTTACCCGCGACATCGCCGAGACCAAGGCCATGCAGGTCAATCAGTACGCCAGGGAAAGCCAGCATCCGCTACTCTGTGAAATCGAGAAGGACGGTTAACGCCGACCACTTGGGTATGAGGTGAAGCTATGTTAAACCGCGAGCTCGAAGTCACCCTAAATCTCGCCTTCAAGGAGGCCCGTTCGAAACGTCATGAGTTCATGACCGTCGAGCACCTTTTGTTGGCTCTTTTGGATAATGAGGCCGCCGCCACTGTTCTACGTGCCTGCGGAGCAAACCTCGACAAACTCAAGCACGATCTGCAGGAGTTCATCGACTCCACCACGCCACTGATCCCTGTCCATGACGAGGACCGTGAAACTCAGCCAACCCTGGGTTTCCAGCGTGTACTGCAACGTGCTGTCTTTCATGTGCAGAGCTCGGGCAAGCGGGAAGTGACTGGCGCCAATGTGCTGGTAGCCATTTTCAGTGAGCAAGAGAGTCAGGCGGTGTTCCTGCTGAAACAGCAGAGCGTTGCCCGTATCGACGTGGTCAACTACATCGCCCATGGCATCTCCAAGGTGCCGGGGCATGGCGATCATTCTGAAGGTGAACAAGAGATGCAGGATGAAGAGGGTGGTGAGTCTTCTTCTTCGAGTAATCCTCTGGACGCTTATGCCAGCAACCTCAATGAGCTCGCGCGCCAGGGTCGTATCGATCCGTTGGTAGGGCGTGAGCTGGAAGTTGAGCGCGTTGCGCAGATTCTTGCCCGTCGACGCAAGAACAACCCGCTGCTGGTGGGTGAGGCGGGCGTCGGTAAAACCGCCATCGCCGAAGGCCTGGCCAAGCGCATTGTCGATAACCAGGTGCCTGATCTGCTGGTCAACAGCGTGGTCTACTCCCTGGACCTCGGCGCGTTGCTGGCGGGGACCAAATACCGCGGTGACTTCGAGAAGCGCTTCAAAGCGTTGCTCGGCGAGCTGAAAAAACGTCCTCAGGCAATTCTGTTCATCGACGAAATCCACACCATTATCGGTGCCGGTGCGGCATCCGGTGGGGTGATGGACGCCTCGAATCTGCTCAAGCCGTTGCTGTCTTCGGGTGATATCCGTTGCATCGGCTCGACCACCTTCCAGGAATTCCGCGGCATCTTCGAGAAGGATCGGGCCTTGGCTCGGCGCTTCCAGAAGGTCGATGTGTCCGAGCCTTCGGTGGAAGACACCATCGGCATCCTGCGGGGCCTTAAGGGGCGCTTTGAAGCGCATCACGGCATCGAGTACAGCGATGAAGCCCTTCGCGCCGCAGCGGAACTGGCCTCGCGCTACATCAATGATCGGCATATGCCGGACAAGGCCATCGACGTTATCGACGAGGCGGGCGCCTATCAGCGTCTGCAGCCGGCCGAGAAGCGTGTGAAGCGCATCGAAGTGGCTCAGGTGGAAGACATCGTGGCGAAAATCGCCCGGATTCCCCCAAAGCACGTCACCAGTTCCGACAAGGAATTGCTGCGTAACCTCGAGCGTGACCTGAAGTTGACGGTGTTTGGCCAGGACGCGGCGATCGATTCGCTGTCCACAGCGATCAAGCTGTCCCGTGCCGGGCTCAAGTCGCCGGACAAACCGGTCGGTTCCTTCCTGTTCGCCGGTCCAACCGGTGTCGGCAAGACCGAAGCGGCGCGGCAACTGGCCAAGGCGCTGGGGATCGAGTTGGTGCGTTTCGACATGTCCGAGTACATGGAGCGCCATACAGTTTCCCGTTTGATCGGTGCCCCTCCCGGCTATGTCGGTTTCGACCAGGGCGGTCTGTTGACGGAGGCCATCACCAAGCAGCCGCATTGCGTGTTGCTGCTCGATGAAATCGAGAAGGCCCATCCGGAAGTCTTCAACCTGCTGTTGCAGGTGATGGACCACGGTACCCTGACCGATAACAATGGGCGCAAGGCGGACTTCCGCAACGTCATCGTCATCATGACCACCAACGCCGGCGCCGAAACGGCTGCCCGGGCTTCCATTGGCTTCACTCATCAGGATCACTCTTCCGATGCAATGGAAGTGATCAAGAAGAGCTTCACGCCGGAGTTCCGCAACCGTCTGGACACCATTATCCAGTTTGGTCGCCTCAGCCATGAGGTCATCAAAAGCGTGGTGGACAAGTTCCTTACCGAACTGCAGGCGCAGCTGGAAGACAAGCGCGTGCAGTTGGAAGTCACCGATGCTGCTCGCAGCTGGTTGGCGCAAGGCGGTTACGACGCGGCAATGGGTGCGCGGCCGATGGCTCGCTTGATTCAAGACAAGATCAAGCGTCCGCTGGCGGAGGAGATTCTGTTTGGCGAGTTGGCCGACCATGGCGGTGTGGTTCACATCGACATCAAGGACGGCGAGCTGACCTTCGACTTCGAAACCACGGCGGAAATGGCCTGATAGCCATTTGAAGCAACACAGCCAAAGGCACCGCAAGGTGCCTTTGTGCTATCTGGCCCGTGGGTTTTTTCGACGCACACAAAAACGCCCGGCATAACCGGGCGTCTTGTATTGACTTGCTTAGCGGGCGCGGTAAGTGATGCGCCCTTTGCTCAAGTCATAGGGCGTCAGCTCGACGCGCACTTTGTCACCGGTAAGAATACGAATGTAGTTCTTGCGCATCTTGCCGGAGATATGCGCGGTTACGACGTGCCCATTTTCCAACTCCACACGAAACATGGTGTTGGGCAGGGTGTCGACGACAGTGCCTTCCATTTCGAAGCTGTCTTCTTTCGACATGCAGTAAAGCCCTCGGTGTCCAATGAATGGCCCGGTGCAACTGCGCCAGGCAAAAGCGGCGTGCATTGTGCCCGAAAAATGGGGTTTAAGCCAAGACCTTCTAGTTGAGGATCACCCAGCGTTGATTAATCAGCAGCTCTATGGGGCGATATTGGGTTTTGTAATTCATTTTTTTGCAGTTCTTGATCCAATAGCCGAGGTACACCGCGTCCAGGCCCATTCGCAAGGTTTCGCCGATTTGCCACAAGATGGCATAACGCCCAAGGCTGCGACGCTCTTCGTCGGGTTCATAGAAGGTGTAGACCGCAGAGAGCCCGTTGGGCAGTTGGTCGGTCACGGCCACCGCCAGTAGGCGACCTTCCAGGCGAAACTCATAGAAACGGGAAAACGGCAGGTCGCGCACCAGAAAAGTCGAAAACTGATCGCGACTCGGGGGGAACATGTCGCCATCGGCATGGCGCTGTTCGATATAGCGTTGATAGAGGTCGAAATACTCTTCGCTGAATACTGGCTTGACCGGTGCCACCGTCAGGTCGGCATTACGCTTGAGAATACGTTTCTGCTGTCGGTTGGGCAGGAACTGCGCCACCGGAATGCGTGCTGGGACGCACGCGTTGCAGTTTTGGCAGTGAGGCCGATAAAGATGATCGCCACTGCGACGAAATCCCATTTCCGACAGGTCTGCATAGACGTGCACATCCATGGGCTGGCTGGGGTCGAGGAACAGGGTCGTCGCCTGTTCGTCGGGCAGGTAGCTGCAGGAGTGGGGTTGAGTGGCATAAAACTTCAAGCGCGCCAACTCGGTCATGAGGCAACCCTCGGAATAAGCGTTGAATTAAGTGTAAGCCACCGCTGTGAAAACCGCTCAGGAAACCCATATGGCGCGGCTGGGCTGATCCAGGTGGCGTTTCAGGTAGCCGGCGAATTCCTCGCGGGCAATGGCGCGGGCACCGAGGCTGTGCAGGTGCTCGGTGGGCATCTGGCAATCGATCAAGGCAAAGCCCCAATCCCGCAAATGCTTGACCAGGGTGGCAAAGCCGACCTTGGAGGCGTTGTCGGCACGGCTGAACATCGATTCGCCGAAAAACAGCTGGCCCATCGCCAAGCCATAAAGGCCTCCGACCAATTGGCCCTGGTCCCAGACTTCCACCGAATGGGCGTAGCCGCGTTGATGCAGTTGCAGGTAGGCCTGCTGCATGGCCTCGGTGATCCAAGTGCCGTCGGCGTAGGCCCGGGGTTGCGCGCAGGCGTGAATGACGGCGGCAAAATCCTGGTCGAAGGTGACTTGGTAGCGTTCTTGGCGCAGCAACTTGCCGAGGCTGCGAGAGACGTGCAGCTCGTCTGGAAACAGGACCGTGCGCGGGTCCGGCGACCACCAGAGAATCGGCTGGCCTTCGGAGAACCAGGGGAAGCAGCCGTGGCGATACGCCTGGATCAGGCGATCGGCGGACAGGTCGCCACCGGCGGCCAGCAAGCCGTTGGGGTCGCGCAGGGCTTTTTCCAGAGGTGGAAAATCCAGGGTGTTGCGTTGTAACCAGGTCAGCATGGTATTCAGACTTGCGGAAGGGGAGGGCAGTGGCGGGCATTCGCAGCCCGCCGCTAGCGTAGGACGGCGGGTCAGTGGTCGTCGAGGAATTTCTCTGCGTCCAGGGCCGCCATGCAACCGGCACCCGCTGAAGTAATGGCCTGGCGATAGACGTGGTCAGCCACATCGCCCGCCGCAAACACCCCCTCGATCCCAGTGGCGGTGGCATTGCCCTCACTGCCACCCTTGACCAGCAGGTAGCCGTCGCGCATCTCCAGTTGGCCCTGGAACAGCTCGGTGTTGGGTTTGTGGCCGATGGCGATAAACACGCCGGCCAGCGCCAGCTCCCGGGTTTCGCCGCTGAGGCTGTCACGCAGGCGCGCGCCGGTTACGCCGCTGGCATCCCCCAGCACTTCGTCCAGGTTCTGGTTCCAGTGCAGGCGGATATTGCCGTTGGCGGCCTTTTCGAAGAGTTTGTCCTGGAGGATTTTCTCCGAGCGCAGTTTGTCGCGGCGATGCACCAGGTGCACTTCCTTGGCGATGTTCGACAGGTACAGGGCTTCCTCCACGGCGGTGTTGCCGCCGCCGACCACTGCGACCACTTGGTTGCGATAAAAGAAGCCGTCGCAGGTGGCGCAGGCCGAGACGCCCTTGCCGGCAAACGCCTCTTCGGACGGCAGGCCCAGGTACTGGGCTGAAGCGCCCGTGGCGATGATCAGCGCGTCGCAGCTGTAGACGCCGCTGTCACCCTTGAGGATAAACGGCCGCTGCTGCAACTCCGCGGTATGGATGTGGTCGTAGACGATCTCGGTGTCGAAGCGCTCGGCATGCTTTTGCATACGCTCCATCAGCGCCGGGCCGGTCAGGCCTTCCACATCCCCCGGCCAGTTATCGACTTCGGTGGTGGTGGTCAACTGGCCGCCGGCCTGCAAGCCGGTGATCACCGTCGGTTTGAGGTTGGCGCGGGCGGCATACACGGCGGCGCTGTAACCGGCAGGGCCGGAGCCCAGGATAATCACGCGAGAATGCTTCGTTTGGTTCATAAAAACACCTCATAAGCCTTTGTCACAAAAGAGAATGCATGCTCAAATTGCGGACTGCGTAACCAGCCTTTGGCGATGCTGTCCGCGTGATATCACGGCGTGGCATGGCCAGGACGGATCCGTACAATCCAGATATGTATCCAGCATATTCAGAATTGCACTATTTCAGGATCAAGGGGCAGAGTGTTAAAAGTAGCCCCAGTTATGCCGGTCAACTTTATTTACCTGCTCGGCTTGAGCAGTATTTTGTAGTCAATCAACAGTTGGACGCGCCCCTGGCGCAGGAAAAGACGCGTTTTGAAGAAATCCACCGCAGCACCTAAAACAGTAGTTCCCGCCTGGCGTCAGCAATTGCACTACCGACTCAAGGAAGGTGCGCTGATTGCCATTGGAGCCCTGTGCCTGTTCTTGATGATGGCATTGTTGACCTATGGCAAGGACGATCCGGGCTGGAGCCATAACAGCAAGATTGAAGATGTACAGAACTTCGGCGGCCCTGCCGGTTCTTACAGCGCCGATATCCTGTTTATGGTGTTGGGTTATTTCGCCTATATCTTTCCACTGTTGCTGGCGATCAAGACTTATCAGATTTTCCGCCAGCGCCACGAGCCTTGGCAGTGGAGCGGCTGGCTGTTCTCCTGGCGCCTGATCGGCCTGGTGTTCCTGGTGCTGTCGGGCGCGGCGCTGGCGCACATTCATTTTCACGCGGCCACCGGTTTGCCGGCCGGCGCCGGCGGTGCCTTGGGCGAGAGCCTGGGCGACCTGGCAAAAAATGCCCTGAACATCCAGGGCAGCACCCTGATGTTCATTGCCCTGTTCCTGTTCGGCCTGACGGTGTTCACGGACCTGTCGTGGTTCAAGGTGATGGACATCACCGGCAAGATCACCCTCGACCTGTTTGAACTGTTCCAGGGCGCCGCCAACCGTTGGTGGGCCGCTCGCGTCGAACGTAAACAACTGGTGGCGCAATTGCGCGAAGTGGATGCCCGGGTCGACGAAGTGGTGGCCCCGACCGTGACCGACAAGCGCGAGCAGGCCAAGGTCAAGGAGCGCTTGATCGAGCGCGAGCAGGCCCTGAGCAAGCACATGTCCGAGCGCGAGAAGCAGGTGCCGCCGGTGATTGCCCCTGCGCCGCCGAAAGCGCCGGAGCCGAGCAAGCGTGTGCAGAAAGAGAAGCAAGTGCCGCTGTTTATCGACAGCGCGGTAGAAGGCACCTTGCCGCCGATTTCGATCCTCGACCCGGCAGAAAAGAAACAACTGAATTACTCCCCCGAATCCTTGGCGGCCGTTGGCCACTTGTTGGAAATCAAGCTCAAGGAATTCGGCGTCGAAGTGTCCGTGGACTCGATCCACCCCGGCCCGGTGATTACCCGTTACGAGATCCAGCCGGCCGCCGGCGTGAAGGTCAGTCGTATCGCCAACCTGGCCAAGGACTTGGCCCGCTCCCTGGCCGTGACCAGCGTGCGCGTGGTGGAAGTAATTCCCGGCAAGACCACCGTGGGCATCGAGATTCCCAACGAAGACCGGCAGATCGTGCGCTTCTCCGAAGTGTTGTCGACGCCTGAGTACGATAACTTCAAGTCGCCGGTCACTCTGGCCCTGGGCCACGACATCGGTGGCCGGCCGGTGATCACGACCTGGCGAAGATGCCGCACCTGCTGGTGGCCGGTACCACCGGTTCCGGTAAGTCGGTGGGGGTCAACGCGATGATCCTGTCGATCCTGTTCAAGTCCGGGCCGGATGACGCCAAGCTGATCATGATCGACCCGAAAATGCTTGAGCTGTCGATCTACGAAGGCATCCCGCACCTGCTGTGCCCGGTGGTGACCGACATGAAAGACGCCGCCAATGCCCTGCGCTGGAGCGTGGCCGAGATGGAGCGGCGCTATAAGCTGATGGCGAAGATGGGCGTGCGTAACCTGTCCGGCTTCAACCACAAGGTCAAGGAGGCCGAGGAGGCCGGCACGCCGCTCACCGACCCACTGTACAACCGCGAGAGCATCCACGATGAAGCGCCGCTGCTGACCAAGCTGCCGACCATCGTGGTGGTGGTGGACGAATTCGCCGACATGATGATGATCGTCGGCAAGAAGGTTGAAGAACTGATTGCCCGTATCGCCCAGAAGGCCCGTGCCGCTGGTATCCACTTGATCCTCGCGACCCAGCGCCCTTCGGTGGACGTGATCACCGGTCTGATCAAGGCCAACATCCCGACCCGCATGGCGTTCCAGGTATCCAGCAAGATCGACTCGCGGACCATCATCGACCAGGGTGGCGCCGAGCAACTGCTGGGCCACGGTGACATGCTTTACATGCCACCGGGCACCAGCTTGCCGATTCGAGTCCACGGTGCGTTTGTTTCCGACGACGAAGTGCACCGTGTGGTGGAAGCCTGGAAACTGCGGGGCGCCCCGGAATACAACGACGACATCCTCAACGGTGTCGAAGAGGCGGGCAGCGGTTTTGACGGTGGCAGCGGCGGCGGTGACGGCGATGATGCCGAGACCGACGCGCTCTACGACGAAGCCGTGCAGTTCGTCCTGGAAAGCCGCCGGGCCTCCATTTCGGCGGTGCAACGCAAGCTGAAAATTGGCTACAACCGTGCCGCACGCATGATCGAAGCCATGGAAATGGCGGGTGTGGTCACCGCCATGAACACCAACGGTTCCCGGGAAGTCCTGGCCCCTGGCCCCTCCCGCGACTGATCACAGAGACGACCCGGGTGGCGCAATGACGCGCCGCCTGTATTCCCACGACATTGATGAGGACTCCCATGCGTCTTATCCGCATGTTGCTGCTGCCGGTACTGGCCATTACCACCTTGTCGGCCCACGCCGATCCGAAGGACGTGGCGCGTCTGACCCAATTGCTGGAAAAATCCCAGACCCTGACGGCGCGCTTCTCCCAGCTGACCCTCGATGGCAGCGGCACCCAGTTGCAGGAAACTGCCGGTGAAATGTCCCTGCAGCGCCCTGGCCTGTTCTACTGGCACACCGACGCGCCGCAAGAGCAACTGATGGTGTCCGATGGTCAGAAAGTCTCTCTGTGGGACCCGGACCTGGAACAAGTGACCATCAAGAAGCTCGACCAGCGTCTGACCCAGACCCCGGCCTTGCTGCTGTCCGGTGACGTGTCGAAAATCAGCGAAAGCTTCGACATCAGCGCCAAGGAAGCCGGCGGCGTGATCGACTTCACCCTCAAGCCGAAGACCAAGGACACCCTGTTCGACAGCCTGCGCCTGTCGTTCCGCAATGGCATGGTCAACGACATGCAGTTGATCGACAGCGTCGGCCAACGCACCAACATCCTGTTCACCGGGGTCAAGGCCAACGAGCCGATCCCGGCGTCCAAGTTCAAGTTCGACATCCCCAAGGGTGCCGACGTGATTCAAGAGTAACCAGCCGAAACACACGAGGTTGCAAAGGTACGCCATGGACCTGTTTCGTAGTGCCCCGATCGCTCAACCCCTGGCCGCCCGCTTGCGTGCGGTCAACTTGGACGAGTACGTCGGTCAGCAGCACCTGTTGGCCCGGGGCAAGCCTTTGCGCGAAGCCCTGGAGCAGGGCGCCCTGCATTCGATGATCTTCTGGGGCCCGCCCGGGGTGGGCAAGACCACCCTGGCACGGCTGCTGGCGGAAGTCTCGGATGCGCACTTCGAAACGGTTTCGGCGGTGCTGGCCGGGGTCAAGGAAATCCGTCAGGCGGTGGAAATCGCCAAGCAGCAGGCCGGTCAATACGGCCGTCGGACTATCCTTTTCGTCGATGAAGTGCACCGCTTCAACAAGTCCCAGCAAGATGCCTTCCTGCCGTATGTGGAAGACGGCACCCTGATCTTTATCGGCGCCACCACCGAGAACCCGTCTTTCGAGCTGAACAACGCGTTGCTCTCCCGGGCGCGGGTCTATGTGCTCAAGAGCCTCGACGAGGCGGCGCTCAAGACCCTGGTGCAGCGCGCGCTTACCGAAGAGCGTGGCCTGGGTCAGCGCCAGTTGAGCCTCAGCGACGAAGGCTTCCAGATGCTGCTGTCGGCGGCGGATGGCGATGGCCGGCGCCTGCTCAACCTGCTGGAAAACGCCTCGGACCTGGCCGAAGACGGCAGCGAGATGGGCGTCGACCTGCTGCAAAGCTTGTTGGGCGACACCCGTCGGCGTTTCGACAAGGGCGGTGAAGCCTTCTACGACCAGATTTCCGCATTGCACAAATCGGTTCGCGGCTCCAACCCTGACGGCGCCCTGTACTGGTTCGCACGCATGCTCGATGGCGGCTGCGACCCGCTGTACCTGGCCCGGCGCGTGGTGCGCATGGCCAGCGAAGACATCGGCAACGCCGACCCTCGTGCCCTGAGCCTGTGCCTTGCAGCCTGGGATGTGCAGGAGCGCCTCGGCAGCCCGGAAGGCGAGCTGGCGGTGGCCCAGGCCATCACCTACCTGGCCTGTGCGCCGAAAAGCAACGCCGTGTACATGGGCTTCAAGGCCGCCATGCGCAGCGCCGCCGAGCATGGTTCCCTGGAAGTGCCGCTGCACCTGCGCAATGCCCCGACCAAGCTGATGAAGCAGTTGGGCTATGGCGACGAATACCGCTACGCCCACGATGAGCCGGATGCCTACGCCGCCGGTGAAGACTATTTTCCCGAAGAACTTGAGCCGCAACCTTTCTACCAGCCGGTGCCCCGTGGCCTGGAATTGAAGATCGGTGAAAAGCTCAACCACCTCGCCGCCCTGGATCGCTCAAGCCCCCGCCAGCGGAGAAAACCGTGATTCCATTGATTCTCGCCGTCTCGGCGGGCGGCGTCGCCGGCACCCTGTTGCGCTTTGCCACCGGCAATTGGATCAGCGCCAATTGGCCGCGGCACTTCTATACCGCGACGCTGGCCGTTAATATCGTCGGCTGCTTGCTGATCGGTGTGTTGTACGGCCTGTTTTTGCTGCGCCCGGAAGTGCCCATCGAGGTGCGTGCCGGGTTGATGGTGGGCTTCCTCGGCGGCCTGACGACTTTTTCATCCTTTTCCCTGGATACCCTGCGTCTGCTGGAAAGCGGGCAGGTGCCGCTGGCCCTGGGCTATGCGGCCATCAGTGTATTCGGCGGGCTGCTCGCGACCTGGGCCGGCCTGACCTTGACCAAACTTTGATAAACGAGAGACCGACATGCTCGATTCCAAACTGTTACGTAGCAACCTTCAGGACGTAGCGGATCGCCTGGCATCCCGTGGCTTTGTCCTGGATGTGGCACGCATCGAAGCGCTGGAAGAACAGCGCAAGACCGTGCAGACCCGCACCGAACAACTGCAGGCTGAACGTAACGCGCGCTCCAAATCCATCGGTCAGGCCAAGCAGCGCGGCGAAGACATCGCGCCGCTGATGGCTGATGTCGAGCGCATGGGCAACGAGCTGACTTCCGGCAAGGCCGAGCTGGAAAGCATCCAGTCCGACCTGGATTCGATCCTCTTCGGCATTCCCAACCTGCCTCACGAATCGGTGCCCGTGGGCGCTGACGAAGACGGCAACGTCGAAGTGCGCCGTTGGGGCACCCCGACCGCCTTCGATTTCCCGATCCAGGACCACGTCGCCCTGGGCGAGAAGTTTGGCTGGCTGGACTTTGAAACCGCCGCCAAGCTGTCCGGCGCCCGTTTCGCCCTGCTGCGCGGGCCGATCGCCCGTCTGCACCGCGCCCTGGCGCAGTTCATGATCAACTTGCACACCAGCGAGCACGGCTACGAAGAGGCCTACACGCCTTACCTGGTCCAGGCCCCGGCGCTGGTGGGCACCAGCCAGCTGCCGAAGTTCGAAGAAGACCTGTTCAAGATCACGCGCGAAGGCGAAGCCGATCTGTACCTGATCCCAACCGCCGAAGTGTCGCTGACCAACATTGTCTCGGGCGAGATCCTCGATCCGAAGCAACTGCCGTTGAAGTTCGTTGCTCACACCCCGTGCTTCCGCAGTGAAGCCGGTGCGTCGGGTCGCGACACCCGCGGCATGATCCGCCAGCACCAGTTCGACAAGGTCGAGATGGTCCAGGTGGTCGAGCCTTCGACCTCCATGGAAGCCTTGGAAGGCCTGACGGCCAACGCCGAGAAAGTCCTGCAACTGCTGCAACTGCCGTATCGCGTGCTGGCACTGTGCACCGGCGACATGGGCTTCAGTGCGGTCAAGACCTACGACCTCGAAGTCTGGGTGCCAAGCCAGGACAAATACCGCGAAATCTCTTCGTGCTCCAACTGCGGCGACTTCCAGGCCCGTCGTATGCAAGCGCGTTTCCGCAACCCGGAAACCGGTAAGCCGGAATTGGTCCACACCCTCAACGGCTCCGGCCTGGCCGTAGGCCGGACCCTGGTCGCGGTGCTGGAAAACTACCAGCAGGCCGACGGTTCGATCCGTGTGCCGGACGTGCTCAAGCCATACATGGGCGGCATCGAGGTCATCGGCTAAATGGAATTTCTGCCGCTGTTTCACAACCTCCGCGGCAGCCGTGTGTTGGTGGTCGGTGGGGGGGAGATTGCCTTGCGCAAATCCCGCCTGCTGGCCGACGCCGGTGCGCAACTGCGGGTCGTTGCGCCCGAGATCGAAGTGCAATTGCAGGAACTGATCGTCGCCAGTGGCGGCGAATCCCTGCTGCGCGGCTATCTTGAGTCGGACCTGGACGGCTGCACCCTGATCATCGCCGCCACCGACGATGAGCCGCTCAATGCTCAAGTGTCCGCCGATGCCCATCGGCGTTGCGTGCCGGTCAATGTGGTGGACGCGCCCGCCCTGTGCAGCGTGATCTTCCCAGCCATTGTCGACCGCTCACCGCTGGTCATTGCGGTCTCCAGTGGCGGCGATGCGCCGGTGCTGGCGCGCCTGATCCGGGCCAAGCTGGAAACCTGGATTCCGTCCACCTACGGCCAACTGGCCGGTTTGGCCGCGCGTTTTCGGGCGCAGGTCAAAGGGCTGTTCCCGGATGTCCAGCAGCGCCGGGCGTTTTGGGAGGATGTGTTCCAGGGGCCGATTGCCGACCGCCAACTGGCCGGTCAGGGTTCCGAGGCCGAGCGCCTGCTGATCGCCAAGATCGAAGGCAAGGCGTCCCACGCACCGGGCGAGGTTTATCTGGTGGGGGCGGGCCCGGGTGATCCGGACCTGCTGACCTTCCGCGCCTTGCGCCTGATGCAGCAAGCGGACGTGGTGTTGTACGACCGTTTGGTCGCACCGGCGATTCTTGAACTGTGCCGCCGCGATGCCGAGCGGGTCTACGTCGGCAAGCGTCGCGCCGACCACGCCGTGCCCCAGGACCAGATCAACCAGCAATTGGTGACCCTGGCCAAGCAAGGCAAGCGGGTGGTGCGCCTCAAGGGCGGCGATCCGTTTATCTTTGGGCGAGGCGGGGAAGAGATCGAAGAACTGGCGGCCCAAGGCATTCCCTTCCAGGTGGTGCCGGGCATTACCGCGGCCAGCGGCTGTTCGGCGTATGCCGGCATTCCGTTGACCCACCGGGATTACGCCCAGTCCGTGCGTTTTGTCACCGGCCACCTCAAGGATGGCAGCACCAACCTGCCGTGGAGCGACCTGGTCGCGCCTTCGCAAACCCTGGTGTTCTACATGGGGTTGGTGGGCTTGCCGACCATCTGTGAGTCGTTGATCCAGCACGGTCGCTCGGCCGATACCCCGGCGGCCCTGATCCAGCAAGGCACCACCGCCAATCAGCGGGTGTTCACTGGCACCCTGGCGAACCTGCCGCAATTGGTGGCGGAGCATGAAGTGCATGCGCCGACCCTGGTGATCGTCGGTGAAGTGGTGCAGCTTCGCGAGAAGCTCGCCTGGTTCGAAGGCGCCCAGTCCAGCGTCTGAAAGCTTCGCCGGCAAGCCTGCCCCCACACGATCTGTGTAGGTGCCGGCTCGCTGGCGAAAGCGTCCTTATTTCCCCTGCCACACCCCTCGGCCACTCAAGCTCTGCCGGTCATGGGCTGCGTTGAAATCCTGCTGCGGCCCCTTCGGCACAATCCCGGTGGGGTTGATGGTGCGATGGCTGGCGTAGTAGTGCCCCTTGATATGGGTGAAGTCCACGGTCTCGGCGATTCCCGGCCATTGGTACAGCTCCCGCAGCCAGTTCGACAGGTTCGGGTAGTCGGCAATGCGCCTCAGGTTGCACTTGAAGTGGCTGTAATACACCGCGTCGAACCGAATCAGGGTGGTGAACAGGCGGATATCCGCTTCAGTCAGGTAGTCGCCCGCCAGGTAGCGGTTTTCCCCCAGGCGCTGCTCCAGCCAATCCAGCTCTGCGAACACATCGTCAAACGCCGTTTCATAGGCCTGCTGTGACGTGGCGAAACCGGCGCGGTACACACCATTGTTGACGGCCGGGTAGATGCGCTCGTTGAGGGCGTCGATCTGGCTGCGCAAGGCTGGCGGGTAGAAGTCCAGGGTATTGCCGGTCAGGCCGTCGAAGGCGCTGTTGAACATGCGGATGATCTCCGCCGATTCGTTGCTGACAATCCGTTGCTGCTGTTTGTCCCAGAGCACTGGCACGGTGACGCGGCCGGTGTAGTCGGCGGTATCGGCGGTGTAGCGCTGGTGCATAAAGTTCAGGTGGTCGAGGGCATCGCCGCTGGAGCCGAAGTCGCGATCGAAGGTCCAGCCGTTTTCCAGCATCAGCCAGCTGACCACGGACACGTCGATCAGGCCTTCAAGGCCTTTGAGCTTGCGCAGGATCAGGGTGCGATGGGCCCAGGGGCAGGCCAGGGAGACGTAGAGGTGGTAACGACCGGCTTCGGCTGCAAAGCCGCCAGTGCCGCTGGGCCCTGGCGCGCCGTCGGCGGTGACCCAGTGGCGGCGCTGTGCTTGCTCACGTTGGAACGAGCCGTCTTTGCTTTCATACCACTGGTCATGCCAGCGCCCTTCGATCAGCAGACCCATGGGAAAACTCCTCAGCTATTTTGCGTTGGAGTGCAGTCTATTCCGATGAGTTCGAACAAAAAGCGCAAAGCCTGGGGCTTTATGATCGATTAAATTGATTGGTCTCGGCCGTCCCAATATTGCTGGGCCAACTCGAACGCCTGCTCCCGGGGCGTGCCCAAGCCGCGCAAGGCCAGGGCCATGGTGGCGATCAGCGCCAGTTGCGGGTAGCTGTCCACCACCTCGCCACGCCAGACCGCAATCAGTTGGGCTGGGTCGAGGCTGGCTGGCTTCACATGGCGCTGCGCCGACAGGGCCGGCCACTCTTCATCCCAACTGACGCCGCCGGTGCTGCCGTACAGATGGCTGAGGCTGTCCGGGTTGATTTCGATTTCGCCGCCGTCGCCTTTGATCACGATCACGTTGTCCCCCAGCAGGCCGCTGGCATCGCGGTGCACGCCCTGGTAGCCGGGGTGGAAAATACTCTGCAGACCGCAGCGCGCGCCCAGCGGGTTGAGAATTCGCGCCAGGGAGTGAATCGGCGAACGCAGGCCCAAGGTGTTGCGCAGGTCGATCATGCGCTGCAACTGCGGGGCCCAGGCTCCGAGGGGAATAAAGGCCAGGTTGCCCTGATCCAGGGCCTGGCTCACCGAAGCCCAGTTGTGGCACAAGGGAATCCCCAGGGGTTCCAACAGTTGCTCGGTGTACAAACGCCCGGCGGTGTGGGCGCCGCCGCCGTGCAGCAGGATGCGTACGCCGTTTTGCGCCAGGCATTTGGCCGCCAGCAGGTACCAGGGCAGGTGGCGTTTCTTGCCGGCGTAGGTTGGCCAGTCCAGGTCCAGGGCAATCGCCGGGGCGTGCAGACGCTCGCGCAAGGCTTCGGTGAAACCGGCCAGTTCCTCCGGGCTTTCTTCCTTATGCCGCAACAACATAAGGAAAGCGCCGAGTTGGGTGTCCTCGACTTTTTCGTCCAGCAGCATGCCCATCGCCTCTCGGGCTTCTTCCCGGGTCAGGCTGCGGGCGCCGCGCTTGCCCTTGCCGAGGATGCGAACGAACTGGGCGAAGGGGTGCTCGGCCGGGGTTTCGGTGATCAGCGGGGTGAAGTCGTTCATAGGCAATTGGTCGGTTTCGGCAGGCCCGCCAGCTTGGCGGCAAGTTTGGCGGGAGTGCCTTTGAACAGGCGGTTCAGGTGCAGGCTGTTGCCCTTGTCCGGGCCCAGCTTGAGGGCGGTGTACTTGATCAGGGGCCGGGTGGCCGGCGACAACTGAAACTCTTGGTAGAAGCCGCGCAGCAACTCGAGAATTTCCCAATGTTCGGGCGTCAGGTCCAGCGCTTCAGCCGCGGCCAGGGCCTCGGCCGCTTCATGGGACCAATCCCCCAGGTCCACCAGGTAACCGTCCTTGTCCAGTTCGATGGCGCGTTCGCCCACAATCAGTGCGTTCATAGCCAGGTGTTGACCTTGTCATGGGCCAGGGTCAGCTCGACGTACGCCGGGTAGTCGATGGCCTTGGCCCCGCTCGGTAGCTCGATGCCCCGGGCCTGCAGGTCTTCCTCCAGCACGAACAGGGCCAGGGCTTCACGCCCAGCAAGCTCGGCCCAGGCGGCAGTCCCCGGTTGCAGGGCATACACCGCATCGCCGCACAGCAGCAGGGCGTCCTGGCTGCCCAGCAGGCGCAGGCAACTGCTCAGGCGAGTGTCGGTGAAGGGCGAATGGGACAGCACATGCAAAGTCGACATCAGAGGGTCATCACTTGGTCGTAACGGTCGATAAGGGCCTGCAGTTCGGCGTTGCCGAGCACCTGCACCTCATCCAGGTTCAGCGCTGCCGGGTCCAGGCCCCGTTGCGCCATGCTGCTGGCGCAGGCAAACAATTCCTCGACGCCAAACAGCGACAAGGCCTGCAGGTTGGCGCTCAGGTCTTTCTGCTGCAGGGCCAGGGCCTTTTGCCCCGGCGCCAGTTGCAGCACGCCGTCGTCGAGAAACAGTACGCCGATGGGCAGGTCGAAGGCGCCGCCGGCGAGGACGATGTCCAGCGCTTCCCGGGCGCCGGGGCCGGACCAAGGGGCCTGGCGGCTGACAATCAATAGGGACTTGGGCATTTCAAGGCCCTCCAAAGCAGATCAGGCGATCGGCCGCTTGCACCGCATCGTGCAACTGGCCCAGGCCGGATAATTCCCAGGGGGCTTCGATATTCACCGCCGAGCGCTGATAGCGCTGGGCCTCTTCGGCATTCAATACGCCACGGCGCAACGCGGCAGCGATGCACACCACGCCATCGAGCTGGTGCTGGCTGACGAAGTCGCGCCATTGCCGGGGCAGGTCCTGCTCATCCTGGGGCGTGACGACGGTGTTGGCGGCGCTGTGCACGCCGTCCTGATAAAAAAACAGCCGGACAATCTCATGCCCGCCGGCCAGGGCCGCCTGGGCGAACAGCAGGGCGCGGCGCGAGGAGGGCGTGTGCGCGGCGGAGAACAGGGCGATGGCGAACTTCATGACGGACTCGGTCAGCAAATCTGGCGCAATGATAAAGCTTTCTGCGCGGCCCGGCGAAGCCCGATTCAGCGCGGCATGTAACCCAGTTGCCAACGGTGGGGAATCTTCAGCGACGCCAGCCCCAGCAGCGCCGACAACGCGCCGCTGACCCACAGCGCGCGGATGCCCATCTGGTGTTCCAGCAGTGCGCCGATCACTGCTCCGACCAGCATCCCGGTCCACGGCACCAGTTGCACCCGCCAGCCACTGCGCCGCTCACCGAGCATCCAGCGCCCCAGCCCGCGGCCGAAGCGAGACAGGGCGCCGGTGACGTAGGTCAGGCCCACGGGCAGGCCGTTCACCTGTTCCACCGCCGCGTTGAGCATGCCCATGGCAATAATCGCCACCAGCAGCGCCGGCAGTTGGCTGGTAAACGGCCAGGCTGCCGCCGCGCACAGCAGGGTGGCGGTGCACAGCAGCAGGGGCAGGGCGCGGCGGCCGCCGAGGCGACTGACGACGATGCCCAGGGCGTTGCCGAGAATAAAGGTGGCGATGCACAGCAGCAGGCGCAGGGTCAGGCTGAAGTCGCCGTCGCTGATGGCCACCGCCATGCGCGTGGTGTTGCCGCTCATAAAGGAGACGAAATCACCGGTGGCCATAAAGCCGATGGCGTCGGTCATGCCCGCCAGCACCGACAGGCTGGCCACCAGGCCAAGGCCGATCCGACCACGCCATTTCTGGGTATGCAGCAACCCTGGGTGGGTACGGGGTTTGGGGGGCAGTGGCAGCATCAGCGAGCACTCATGGGCGGTGGTCCTAGCGGGTGAACGGTGCCTAGCGTACGAAGTCCAGGCCGTGCAACTGGCAGTATTCTGCCCAGTCCATGCCAGCCATTTCCGCCACTTCCTTGTGCACTTCCAGGCGCTGGGCCTGGAAATCTTCAGCGCTGGCGGCCGTCAATTGCAAGCTCAGTTCCCAGGCAAACAGCCCCAGGCGTTCGGCTTCGGCCTCGAAGGCTTCGTGCAGACGTTCGTCGCGGTACTGCTCCGGGGTTTCGCCCTTGACCTGGGCCTCCAGCGGGTTGAGCTTGTCCAGCGATTCGCGCAGATCGGGGCGGGCGGCGAGGAAGCGGTCCAGGGCCAGTTGGTGATGGGGTGCGTGGGCGGGCATCAGGGCTCCTTGAGGGGCACGGGCAGCCTTGATGGTTCAAGGCTGGGTCGTTGGCTGTTCGGGCATTTCGCTACGCATCTGCTGCAGGTCCTTGCGCGGGATCACGTAGGTGCGGGCGAGCATATCGCCTATTCGCTGGCAGCGGCGTGATTCCGTGCAGGCCAGAAAGGGGATAAACAGCAAGGCTGCTTCCGGGTAGCGGGTCGCGCCCCTGATCAGCACCTGGATCAGCGTCGGCGCGCCACCCGCGCCATTGATCACCACCAGGCCCAAGGCGTACTTGCCGGGTGTCCGCCCCTTGAACAAGTACTCCCAGGCCACGAAGCACAAGGGCCCGATCACCATGAACAGGATCGAATGCAGATAGGGTTCCCGCCACCGCTGTTGCTCAAGCTCGAGCATTGCGCTGACCGATGGCAGCGCCAGCAGCCCGTGAAGGCCCAGGGACAGGATTAAATACACCAGTACCACCACCACGTGGTCGAGCACAAAGGCAACGCCGCGGCGCAGGATCAGTTGGGTTCTTGAGACGTCCATGTGGGTTTCCGGAATTCCTGGCAGAGCGGGTGGCGCATTGTACGGTGCAACACTGAAGGCCGTCCCAACGGCGTAAAACTGTGGGGTGGTGCACAGGGTGGCAAGAAAACCTGAACCTTTTCAAAGTCCTGCTGTTCGAAGGCGTTGGTAAATGATTTGCCTTCTAAATGGAGATTGAAAAGCAATGTCAAGGTTACTCGCACGCCTGCTGGTGAAATCCTCCGCCGTTGTCCTGGCCGCGCTGCCGGTTTGCGTCATGGCGGCACCGGCCACCGGCCCCATTTCTACCCTGGGCATCATGGGCAGTTACAACGACTTCAAGCTCGACGACGGGGGCGACAGGCAGGACTACCACCTGCCCGAGGCCGGGGTGTTCTACACCTTCGGCAACAAGCTGACCGGTGAAGCCGGGTGGGTCTACCAGGCAGGTGTCGAAGCCAAGTTCGGCAAAAGCGACGATAACAAGCTCAAGGAAGGGCAAGCCGACCTGGACCTGGGCTGGCGCGCCGCCCTGGATGCGCGCAATTTTGTCGACGTGCTGGTGGGCGGCGGTTACAGCTGGACCCGCTACGAGCCCGAGACCGACGACTTCGACCTGCACCTGACCAACAAGTCGCCGTTCGCCAAGGCAGCAGTGGGCTACAACCACCAGTTCGACAACGGCACCCTGCGAGTGGAATTGGGGGCACGCCGCGCCTTCAACGCCAAGACCCACATCAAGGTCGATGGCCTGGGCAGCGACAACGTGGACCTCAAGGACCGCACCAACCCTTACGCCGAAGTCAGCTTCCTGATGAACCAGAACGCCGCGATGCCAGTCATGGCCGGTGTCTACTACACCCGCACCGAATACAAGCTGGACCAGGATTCGGACGTCGCCGACAACACCCGCCTCAAGCGCAACGAATACGGCGTCAAGGTCGGCCTGGCTTTCTAAAGCCATCGACGGCAAGCCGGCTCCTACAGGATGGTTACGCCGCATATCCCCTTGTAGGCGCTGGCTTGCCAGCGATCACGCCCTCAAACCTTGCGCCCCTGTTACGGGTGGGGCTCTACAACAGCTTCCACGTATAGCTCAGCAACACCCGGTTCTCATCGATGTCGGTACGGTAGTTGGAGCGCGCCGCGACGTTGCGCAGTTTGATCCCCAGACCGCCCAGGGTGCCAGACTGCACCACATAACCGATGTCCAGGTCGCGTTCCCAGTCCTTGCCTTCATAGCCTTTGCCGGTGTCCACATTGTCGCCGCTGATGTAGCGCACGGTGGTGGTCAGGCCGGGAATGCCCATGGCCGCGAAGTCATAGTCATAGCGCGCCTGCCACGAGCGCTCGTCGGCGTAGGCGAACTCATAGGTCGGTACTTCGTTGCCCAGGGGCGTAATGTTGGCAAACACCCGGGGGAACGAACTGTCGCCGAACATTCCCTGGTAGCCCACATAGAAGGTATGCCCGCCACGCTTGGCCGAGAGCAGGGAGAAGAACGCCCGGTTGTCGATCGGCCCCAGCAATTGGCGGCCGTCCTCATTGGCGTCGTAGTAGCCGAGGTTGGCCCCGAGAACCCAGGTGCCCACTGGCTGACTGTGCTTGAGGCCGAGAAAGCGCTGTTGATAGAGGTCTTCCAACTGGCCGTACCAGGCGCTGACTGTGGTGCGCTTGCCATTGAAGGCGTAGTCGGCACCGCCGTAGTTGAACCCGTCGCTGCTGACCTGGCGTTGCGGTACATGGCCCAGCATGGCCTGCAAGTCGCTGTGGCCGGATTCGTTGCGCAGGCTGGTGGAGCGCAGGTGGCCGCCTTGCAGGGTCAGGCCGTCGATGTCGTTGGAGGTCAGGCTGGCACCCTGATAGGACGGCGGCAGCAAGCGGATATCACTGAAGCTCAGCACCGGCAGGTTGGGTTGCAACTCACCGACCCGCAGCTCGGTTTTGCCCAAGCGCACTTTCAGTGCCGCCCCCAGTCGGCTGTAACTGTCCGCCGCCTCGCCATCCGCTTGCACTGGCAGCAGGCCGCTGTTGACCCGGCCCTTGCCGCTGTCCAGCTTGAGCCCCAGGGTGCCGATGGCGTCCACCCCGATGCCCACCCACCCCGGTGTATAGCCGGATTTGACATTGAGGATGAAGCCTTGGGCCCATTCCTGAGCCATGGATTTTTCCGGGCCGCGGATATCGGAGTAGTCCCGGCTGAAAAAGTAGTTTCGCGCTTGCAGGGTGGCCGTCGCGTCTTTGATAAAGCCGCCGTCATCGGCCAACAGGGGAAGGGGGGCACTCAGGCACAGCGCGCCGCAGGACAGCACGCCCAGGTTCTTCGCAGGTTTCATTGCTTTTCACTCTTATTGTTATTGAAAGCAGTTCACTGCCGCGCAGGCTAGGCACGTGGTGGGGCGGGCAATAGCCGCTTTGTGCAGACCTTTATCCCTTTTCTGCACAGGGGAGGCGCGACCCGTGGCGGGTCGCGATTAAACGCCGGGCTCAGGTTCGGCCGGCGCGCAGTTCGTCGATCATCCGCAGGCAATGTTCCAGCCCGGGCGAGCCGTCGCCGACCCGGCGGCTGAGGATGATGGGGGAGGTGGCGTTGCTTTCCAGCAAGGGGCTGAAGCCGATGTCATCGCGGTGCAGCACCTGCACCGAGGCCGGCACCAGGGTGATGCCGATACCGGCGCCCACCAGGCCGATGGCGGTCTGCAGCTCATTGGTCCACTGGGCAATCTTGATGTTCAGGCCGTGGGCGCCGAACAGCGCGATCACATGGTCGGCATAGCTGGGCCGTGGGTTGCCGGGGTACAGCACAAAGGGCTCTTCGGCCAGTTGCGCCAGGGTCACCGGTTGCCCCAGCAGCGGGTGGCCGGCGGGCAGGGCGGCCACCAGGCGATCCTCGGTCAGCACGCGCTGGACGATGGCCGGGTCGTCGATGTGAATGCGCCCGAAGCCAATGTCGATACGCCCGGCCTTGAGGGCTTCGACTTGTTGCAAGGTGGTCATTTCCGAGAGCCCGAGTTCCAGCTCCAGGCCCTCGTTGCCGCGCAGGCGGCGGATCAGTTGTGGCAGCACCCCGTACAGCGTGGAGGGCGCAAACCCGATGCCCAGCCAGGTTTTTTGCCCTTGGCCGATGCGCCGGGTGTTGTCGCAAACCTTGGTCAACTGCTCCAGCAGCACGCTGGAATGGTCATAGAAAAACCGCCCGGCCTCGGTTAGCCGCAGCGGTCGGCCGCGCTCCAGCAACAGCACCCCGAGTTCGTCCTCCAGTTGCTGGATCTGCCGGCTCAAGGGCGGCTGGGCGATGTGCAGGCGCTCGGCGGCGCGGGTGAAGTTGAGGGTTTGCCCCAGCACCTGGAAGTAACGCAGATGACGCAGCTCCATGCAGCCTCCGATGAGATTTGTGAATACCTTTAAGGTATCGAGCCAGATCAATTCTATATTGGAACCTCGGAAAAAGCCGGAACAGAATCGGTTCCATAACTTCAAGAACCTGACGGGTATGGACATGCTTGCTTCCGCCATTGAATCGATCGAAACGATTATCGTCGATCTGCCGACCATCCGCCCCCACAAGCTGGCCATGCACACCATGCAGAACCAGACCCTGGTGCTGATCCGCCTGCGTTGCGCAGACGGTATCGAAGGGATTGGCGAGTCCACCACCATCGGTGGCCTGGCTTACGGCAACGAAAGCCCCGACAGCATCAAAACCAACATCGACCGTTTCTTTACCCCGCTGCTGGTCGGTCAAGACGGCGCCAACATCAACGCCGCCATGTTGCGCCTTGAGCGCAGCATCCGTGGCAACACCTTCGCCAAATCAGGTATCGAAAGCGCCTTGCTCGACGCCCAGGGCAAACGCCTGGGGTTGCCGGTCAGCGAGCTGTTGGGCGGCCGCGTGCGGGATGCCTTGCCCGTGGCCTGGACCCTGGCCAGCGGCGACACCGCCAAAGACATCGCCGAAGCCGAACAGATGCTCGACCTGCGCCGCCACCGCATCTTCAAGCTGAAGATCGGCGCCGGTGAAGTGGACCGCGACCTGGCCCACGTGATCGCGATCAAAAAAGCCCTGGGCGACCGCGCCAGCGTGCGGGTCGACGTCAACCAGGCCTGGGACGAGGCCGTGGCCTTGCGGGCCTGCCGCATCCTCGGCGGCAACGGCATCGACCTGATCGAACAACCCATCTCGCGCAACAACCGTTCGGGCATGGTTCGCCTCAACGCTTCGAGCCCGGCGCCGATCATGGCTGACGAATCCATCGAATGCGTGGAAGACGCCTTCAACCTTGCCCGCGAAGGTGCGGCGTCGGTGTTCGCCCTGAAGATCGCCAAAAACGGCGGCCCCCGCGCCACCCTGCGCACCGCGGCGATTGCCGAGGCAGCGGGCATCGGCCTGTACGGCGGCACCATGCTCGAAGGCGGCATCGGCACCCTGGCCTCGGCCCATGCCTTCCTGACCCTGAACAAGCTGAGTTGGGACACCGAGCTCTTTGGTCCCTTGCTGCTGACCGAGGACATCCTTCAAGAGCCACCGGTCTACCGCGACTTCCAACTGCATGTGTCCACGGCCCCAGGCCTGGGCTTGAGCCTGGACGAGGAGCGCCTGGCGTTCTTCCGCCGTGACAAAAACACCCCCACCCTTCATCACGTCTGAGGAGAGCGTCATGCTGTTCCACGTCAAGATGACCGTGAATCTGCCGGTCGATATGAACCCCGAACGCGCCGCCCAGCTCAAGGCCGACGAAAAGGCCCTGGCCCAGCGCCTGCAACAGCAGGGCAAGTGGCGGCACCTGTGGCGCATCGCCGGCCTGTACGCCAACTACAGCGTGTTCGACGTCGACAGCGTGCAAGAACTGCACGACCTGCTGATGCAATTGCCGCTGTACCCGTACATGGCTATCGAAGTCGATGCGATGTGCAGGCATCCTTCGTCCATTCATGAGGATGACCGCTGAGCCCGTGCCAGCCCGTTCAACACTCTAATAAATACAAGATGAGGAATTAATCATGAACGTCAAAATCTCCCATACTGCCGCCGCCCAGCAGTTTCTCGAAGAGGCCAGCGGCCAGTTCACCGAAGGCGGCAACCCACGGGCCAAGGCGATCATCTACCGCATCCTGCGTGACTCGGTGAACATCATCGAAGACCTGGCAGTGACCCCGGAAGAATTCTGGAAAGCCGTCAACTACCTCAACGTGCTGGGTGCGCGCCAGGAAGCCGGTTTGCTGGTGGCCGGCCTGGGCCTTGAGCACTACCTGGACCTGCTGATGGACGCCGCCGACGAACAGGCCGGCAAAAGCGGCGGCACCCCGCGCACCATCGAGGGCCCGCTGTACGTGGCCGGCGCACCCCTGAGCCAGGGCGAAGCGCGCCTCGACGACGGCGTCGACCCGGGCGTGGTGCTGTTCATGCAGGGCCAGGTCAAGAACACCGCCGGCGAGCCATTGGCCGGGGCCATTGTCGACGTGTGGCACGCCAACACCGGCGGCACCTATTCCTACTTCGACGGCAGCCAGTCGGAGTTCAACCTGCGCCGGCGCATCGTCACCGACGCCGAGGGCCGCTATCGCTTCCGCAGCATCGTGCCGTCCGGCTACGGCTGCCCGCCGGATGGCCCGACCCAGCAACTGCTGGACCAATTGGGTCGCCACGGCCAGCGCCCGGCGCACATCCACTTCTTTATCTCGGCGGACGACCATCGTCACCTGACCACCCAGATCAACCTGGACGGCGATCAGTACCTGCACGACGACTTCGCCTACGCCACCCGCGACGAGCTGATCGCCCAGATCACCTTCAGCGAAGACCCGGCGCGGGCCCAGGCACTGGGCGTCAGCGGGCGCTTTGCCGAAATCGAGTTCGACTTCACCCTGCAGTCGTCGGCCCAGCCTGAAGAGCAGCAGCGCATGGAGCGAGTGCGCGCCCTGGAAGACTGATAAATGATGTGCTGATGTTTCCAACCACGGGATGACCTAGCGGCCGTCCCGTGGTTTTTGGCATTGTGGCAAGCGTTGTAAAACAGTGTTTAAAAGCGTTGCGTGATAAGCCAGCGGTGGCGATCGATCACCGTCCGATAATAACAATCAGAGTGACCGGGTTATGGAAACGCATCTGTTGAGTGAGCGCAGTCGGGTGTTTGTGCAGGCCGACCCCTACGCGGTATCCGGCTATGTGAACCAGCACGTGGGCAATCACTGCATTCGCCTGCCCAAGTCCGGCAGCCCCCAGGCCAGCCTCAATCACCGCCAGTTTGCCAGCCTCGACTTGTGCAGCATCAGTTACGGCGGCAGCGTGCGTGTAACCTCGCCGGCCCTGGAAACCATCTACCACCTGCAAGTTCTGTTGCGCGGCCACTGCCTGTGGCGCGGCCATCAGCAGGAACATTACTTCGCCCCGGGCGAACTGTTGCTGATCAACCCCGATGACCCGGTGGACCTGACCTATTCCGACGATTGCGAAAAATTCATCATCAAGATGCCCACCCGCCTGCTGGAGTCGGTGTGCCAGGAACAGCGCTGGCTGTACCCGGGGCAGGGCGTGCGCTTTTTGGAAAACCGCTACCAGTTGCATGAGCTGGAAGGCTTTATCAACCTGCTGAGCATGGTCTGTCGCGAGGCCGAGGCGGCCGAGTGCATGCCCAAGGTCCAGGAGCATTACGCGCAGATCGTGGTCAGCAAAATGCTCAGCCTGATGAAGACCAACGTCCGGCGCGCAGGCCTGGGTTCATCGTCGGCGACCTTCGAGGCGATTGCCGACTACATCGAGCGCAACCTCAAGCAAGACATCGGCTGCGAAGAGCTGGCGCAACAGGCGCAAATGAGCCTGCGCTCGCTGTACGGCCTGTTCGAGCGCAACGCCCAGACCACCCCCAAGCACTACATCCGCCAGAAGAAGCTGGAGCGGGTCCACGCCTGCCTGCGCGACCCCAGCAGCCACGTGCGCAACGTCACCGAACTGGCCATGGACTTCGGCTTCCTGCACCTGGGGCGCTTCTCGGAAAACTACCGCAAGCAATTCGGCGAACTGCCCTCCGACACCCTCAAACGCCGCCACTGACCCCACGCTCCCGTAGGTGGCTCGCCAGCGATAGCGTCCCGGAAGCCGCCATCGCCGGCAAGCCGGCTCCTACAATGGTTCTGCGAGCTAGCCCCTGTAGGAGCTGGCTCGCCAGCGATAGGGCCCGCCAGCCCAACACAACGCTCAAGACCGCCATCGCCGGCAAGCCGGCTCCTACAACGGTGTTGCGGGCTGGCCCCCTGTAGGCGCTGGCTCGCCAGCGATGAGGCCCGCCAGCCCAACACAACGCTCAAGACCGCCATCGCCGGCAAGCCGGCTCCTACAACGGTGTTCTGGGCTGCCCCCCTGTAGGAGCTGGCTTGCCAGCGATAAGGCCCGCCAGCCGAACACAACGCTCAAGACCGCCATCGCCGGCAAGCCGGCTCCTACAATGATGTTGCGGGCAGGCCCCCCTGTAGGAGCTGGCTTGCCAGCGATGAGGCCCGCCAGCCCAACACAACGCTGAAGACCGTCACCACCCGGCACCTTGCAGAAAACGGATAGTGGTCTGCACGCAACGGATATTGTCCCTTCAACCCCCGCCCTAGCATGAGCCTGCCTGATAAAAACAATGGAGGCGGCGGCCATGTCCCTGCGACCCGAATACCTTCACTCCCTGCTTGAAGAAGATAAAGAGCAAGGCGTCTACCGTTGCAAGCGGGAGATGTTCACCGACCCCCGGCTGTTCGACCTGGAGATGCAACACATCTTCGAAGGCAACTGGCTGTACCTGGCCCACGAGAGCCAGATCCCCAACAACAACGATTACTACACCACCACCATGGGCCGCCAATCGATCTTTATTGCGCGCAACAAGGACGGGGTGCTCAACGCCTTTCTCAACGCCTGCAGCCACCGCGGCGCCATGCTCTGCCGACACAAGACCGGCAACAAGTCGTCCTACACCTGCCCGTTCCATGGCTGGACCTTCAACAACTCCGGCAAGCTGCTCAAGGTCAAGGACCCGGCCGCCGCAGGTTACCCGTCGAGCTTCAACTGCGAAGGCTCCCACGACCTGACCAAGGTGGCGCGTTTCGAGTCCTATCGCGGCTTCCTGTTCGGCAGCCTCAAGGCCGATGTGGCGCCACTGGTGGAGCACCTGGGCGAGTCGGCGAAGATCATCGACATGATCGTCGACCAGTCCGTCGACGGCCTGGAAGTGCTGCGCGGTTCGTCCAGCTACATCTACGAAGGCAACTGGAAGCTCACCGCCGAAAACGGTGCCGACGGCTACCACGTGAGCTCGGTGCACTGGAACTACGCCGCCACCCAGAACCAGCGCAAGCAGCGCGAGGCGGGTGAAGACATCCGCACCATGAGCGCCGGCAGCTGGGCCAAGCAGGGCGGTGGTTTCTACTCCTTCGACAAGGGCCACATGCTGCTCTGGACCCGCTGGTCCAACCCCGAAGACCGCCCGCTCTACGAGCGCCGCGACGAACTGGCCCAGGACTTTGGCCAGGCCCGCGCCGACTGGATGATCGAGAACTCGCGCAACCTGTGCCTGTACCCCAACGTCTACCTGATGGACCAGTTCAGCTCGCAGATCCGCATTGCCCGGCCGATCTCCGTGGACCGCACCGAAATCACCATCTACTGCATCGCGCCCAAGGGCGAAAGCGACCACGCCCGCTCCAGCCGCATTCGCCAGTACGAAGACTTCTTCAACGTCAGCGGCATGGCCACCCCCGACGACCTGGAGGAATTCCGTTCCTGCCAGATGGGCTACCAGGGCAGCACCAGCGCCTGGAACGACATGTCCCGCGGGGCCGAGCACTGGGTCGAAGGCCCGGACGAGGCGGCGAAAGAGATTGACCTGCACCCGATCCTCAGCGGCGTGCGCACCGAAGACGAAGGCCTGTTCGTGATGCAGCACAAGTACTGGCAGGAAACCATGCTCCGCGCCCTGGCGGCCGACGAGTCCCGCAAGATCGCCGTGGAGGCCGTGCAATGAGCCTTTCCTACGACGCCGTGCGCGACTTTCTGTACCGCGAGGCCCGCTACCTGGACGACAAGGACTGGGACAGCTGGCTGGAACTCTATGCCCCCGACGCTACCTTCTGGATGCCGTCCTGGGATGACAACGACGAGTTGACCGAAGACCCACAGCGGGAAATTTCGCTGATCTGGTACGGCAACCGTTGCGGCCTGGAAGACCGGGTGTTCCGGATCAAGACCGAACGCTCCAGCGCGAGCATTCCCGACACCCGCACCTCGCACAACCTGAGCAACATCGAGCTGCTGGAACAGGCCGACGGCCTGTGCACGGTGCGCTTCAACTGGCACACCCTGAGCTTTCGCTACAAGACCGTGGACAGCTACTTCGGCAGCAGTTTCTACACCTTGGATGTGCGCGGCGACAACCCGCTGATCAAGGCCAAGAAAGTCATCCTGAAGAACGATTACGTTCGCCAGGTCGTCGATTTCTACCACCTCTGAGGCGACTGCCATGACCCATCAAATCGCACTCAACTTCGAAGACGGGGTGACCCGTTTCGTTGCTGCCAACGCCGGGGAAACCGTGGCCGACGCAGCCTATCGTCAAGGCATCAACATCCCCCTGGACTGCCGCGACGGCGCCTGCGGCACCTGCAAATGCTTTGCCGAGGCCGGGCGTTATGACCTGGGCGAGGAATACATCGAAGACGCCTTGACCGCCGACGAGGCCGAGCAGGGTTTTGTCCTCACGTGCCAGATGCGCGCCTTGAGCGATTGCGTGGTGCGGGTGCCGGCCTCGTCCGACGTCTGCCGCACGGCGCAGGCGACCTTCAGTGCCAGCATCAGCGCGGTGCGCCAGCTCTCCGACAGCACCATCGCCCTGTCGATCAAGGGCGAGTCCCTGAGCAAGCTGGCGTTTCTGCCGGGGCAGTACGTCAACCTCGGGGTGCCCGGCAGCGAGCAGACCCGGGCCTATTCCTTCAGCTCCCTGCAGCGCGACGGCGAGGTCAGCTTCCTGATCCGCAACGTGCCCGGCGGGTTGATGAGCAGCTTCCTTACCGGGCGGGCCTTGGCCGGCGACAGCATGACCCTGGCCGGCCCTCTGGGCAGCTTCTACCTGCGGGACATTCGTCGGCCGCTGTTGCTACTGGCCGGCGGCACCGGCCTTGCGCCGTTTACCGCGATGCTGGAGAAAATTGCCGAGCAGGGCAGCGAGCATCCGTTGCACCTGATTTACGGCGTGACCAACGACTTCGACCTGGTGGAGCTGGACCGCCTGGAAGCCTTTGCCGCGCGCATCCCCAACTTCAGCTTCAGCGCCTGCGTGGCCAACCCCGAGAGCCAGCACCCGCTCAAGGGCTACGTGACCCAGCACATCGAACCCCGGCACCTGAATGGCGGGGATGTGGATGTGTACCTGTGCGGCCCGCCGCCGATGGTCGAGGCCGTGAGCCAGTTCATCCGCGAACAAGGCATCGCCCCGGCGAACTTCTACTACGAGAAATTCGCCGCCAGCGCCGCCTGAGCCCATATCGCCGTTGTAGGAGCCGGCTTGCCGGCGATGAGGCCCGCATCCACACCCAGCTCCTCAACCCTAACCCCCGAGGTCGCCATGAACCGCTTCCCAAACAAAGTCGCCCTGGTCACCGGCGCCGCCCAAGGCATCGGCCGGCGTGTCGCCGAGCGCCTGGCCGAGGAGGGCGCCAGCCTGATCCTGGTGGACCGCTCCGAACTGGTGTTCGAACTCCAGGCCGAACTGGCCGCCCAGTACCCGGTGCTGGCCCTGACCGCCGACCTTGAGCAATACGCCGAATGCGAACGCGTCATGGCCGCCGCTGTCGAGCGTTTCGGCCGCCTCGACGTGCTGGTCAACAACGTCGGCGGCACCATCTGGGCCAAACCCTTCGAGCACTACGAGCCGGCGCAGATCGAAGCCGAAGTCCGCCGTTCGTTGTTCCCGACCCTGTGGTGCTGCCACGCCGCGCTGCCGTTCATGCTGGAGCAGGGCAGCGGCGCCATCGTCAACGTTTCGTCCATCGCCACCCGCAGCATCAACCGCGTGCCCTATGGCGCGGCCAAGGGCGGGGTGAATGCCCTGACCGCCTGCCTGGCCTTCGAAACCGCCGGGCGCGGCGTCCGGGTCAATGCCACCGCCCCCGGCGGCACCGAAGCGCCGCCACGACGCATCCCCCGCAACAGCGCCGAACAGAGCCCGGAAGAGAAAGTCTGGTATCAGCAGATCGTCGACCAGACCCTCGACAGCTCCCAGATGAAACGCTACGGCACCATCGACGAACAGGCCGCGGCGATCCTCTTCCTGGCCTCCGACGAAGCCTCCTACATCACCGGCATGGTCATGCCCGTAGGCGGTGGCGACCAAGGCTGACCCCCTATGTAGAAGCCGGCTTGCCGGTGCCCGCTTGCCGGCGATGAGGGCCTTGGATGTTGCATAGGCCTTGAGGGCGCCATCGCTGGCAAGCCAGCTCCTACAGGGGGCAGGGTGTTGCAGGGGGTTTGTAGGAGCCGGCTTGCCGGCGATCCGCCACGCCAAGGTCCCCCTGAATCAACCCCCAACCTCAACCCCCAAACAACACGTCCACCCGGTCTCTAAAAACAACAACAAGAGTCAGATGCCATGCGAAAAATAGACAGCAATACCCTGATCGACGAGGCGCGTTTCAACGCCTTCCACTGGCGCGTGCTGTTCTGGTGCGCGCTGATCATCATCTTCGACGGCTACGACCTGGTGATCTACGGCGTGGTGCTGCCGGTGCTGATGCAGGAGTGGGGGCTGACCCCGCTGCAGGCCGGGACCCTGGGCAGCTACGCGTTGTTCGGCATGATGTTCGGTGCGCTGTTTTTCGGTTCGCTGTCGGACCGTATCGGGCGCAAGAAGGTGATCGCGGTCTGCGTGATCCTGTTCAGCGGCTTTACCGTGCTCAACGGCTTTGCCCGCAACCCCACGGAGTTCGGCATCTGCCGCTTTATCGCCGGCCTCGGCATCGGCGGGGTGATGCCCAACGTGGTGGCGCTGATGAGCGAATACGCGCCGAAGAAAATCCGCAGCACCCTGGTGGCGATCATGTTCAGCGGCTATTCAGTGGGTGGCATGCTGTCGGCCAGCCTGGGCATTGTGCTGCTGCCGAATTTCGGCTGGCAGTCGGTGTTCTATGTGGCGGTGATTCCCTTGCTGCTGTTGCCGCTGATCCTCAAGTTCCTCCCGGAGTCGGTGGGCTTCATGCTGCGTCAGGGTCGGGAGGAAGAGGCGCGGCAGGTGTTGCAGCGCATCGAACCGAGCTTTGTGCCGCAAGCCGGCGACGTGTTCATCAAGGCCGCGCTCAAGGCTCCGGGCACGCCGGTGGTGCAGCTGTTTCGCGATGGCCGGGCCCTGAGTACCTTGATGCTCTGGGTCGCATTTTTCTGCTGCCTGTTGATGGTCTACGCCCTCAATTCCTGGTTGCCCAAGTTGATGGCCAGCGCCGGTTATGGTTTGGGGTCGAGCCTGATGTTCCTGCTGGTGCTGAACTTCGGGGCGATCTTCGGCGCCGTGGGCGGTGGCTGGATCGGTGATCGGCTGAAGCTGCAAAAAGTCCTGGTGGCGTTCTTTGTGGTGGCGGCGCTGTCCATCAGCCTGCTGGGCTTCAAGAGCCCGACGGCGGTGCTTTACGGCTTGATCGCGATTGCCGGCGCCACCACCATCGGCACGCAGATCCTGGCCTATGCTTGCGTCGCCCAGTTCTACCCGATGGCCATGCGTTCCACCGGCCTTGGCTGGGCCTCGGGCATCGGGCGCAGCGGGGCGATTGTCGGGCCGATCCTGGGCGGTGCCCTGGTGGGCATCCAGTTGCCGTTGCACTACAACTTCATGGCTTTCGCCATTCCCGGTGCGGTGGCGGCCCTGGCCATGTGTTTTGTCTATCAGCGCCCGGCTCGGACTCAGCCCCTGGCCGAGGCCAGCGCCTAGCCCGTTACAGGGCGGTGCGGCGAGCACGGATGCCGCCGCGCCGCCCGCGGTTTTGGAGTGAGCATGAACAGCCTGTTCAAGGACTTTTCCCTGTCGGCCGTGGTGGCCGGCTTTATCGCCACGCTGATTTCCTACGCCGGGCCCCTGGTGATTATCTTCCAGGCGGCCAAGGCTGCCGGTTTGCCCGAGGAGGTGCTGGCGTCCTGGGTCTGGGCCATTTCCATCGGCAGCGGCGTACTGGGCATCGTCCTCAGCCTGCGCTTCAAGGTGCCGGTGATCATCGCCTGGTCGGCGCCGGGCTCGGCGTTGCTGGTGGCGCTGTTGCCGGGCATCAGCCTGAATGAAGCGGTGGGCGCCTACCTGGTGGCCAGTGCGTTGATTCTGCTGGTGGGGCTCTGCGGTATTTTCGACAAGGTCATCGGCAAGCTGCCGGCGGCGATTTCCGCAGCGATGCTGGCGGGGATCCTCTTCAGTTTCGGCACCCAACTGTTCCGTTCCATGGCCGACAAGCCGCTGCTGGTGGGGGCCATGTTCGCCACTTACCTGCTGTTCAGGCGGGTGTTGCCGCGCTACGCGGTGTTGGCGGTGCTGCTGGTGGGCTGCGGTATTTCCCTGGGGGCCGGGGAGATCCAGCAGTCGGCCCTGGTGATCGGCCTGGCCACGCCCCATTGGATCAGCCCGGCCTTCAGTTGGCATGGGCTGTTCAACGTGGCGCTGCCGTTGGTGGTGGTGGCCCTGACCGGGCAATTTGTCCCGGGCATCGCCGTGCTGCGCAACGACGGCTATCAAACCCCGGCCAGCCCGATCATCGCCAGCACGGGCCTGGCCAGCCTGGTGCTGGCGCCGTTCGGCTGCCACGGCCTGACCCTGGCGGCGATCACCGCGGCCATCTGCACCGGACGCGAGGCCCATGCCGACCCGGCCAAGCGCTACATGGCCGGGGTCATGGGCGGGGTGTTTTACCTGGTGTTGGGGATCTTCGGCGCGACCCTGGTTTCCCTGTTCAGCGCCTTCCCCCGGGAGCTGATCGCGGCGCTGGCGGGCTTGGCGCTGTTCGCGGCCATTGGCGGTGCCTTGAGCGGTGCCATGGCGGTGCCCCATGACCGCGAGGCCGCGCTGATCACCTTTCTGGTCACGGCCTCGGGCATGTCTTTGTTCGGCTTGTCGGCGGCGTTCTGGGGGCTGATCTTCGGCCTCGCTGCCCACGCCGTGCTGACCCTGCGCCGCCCACGGGTAGCGGCGGCCGCAGTGGAAAGGGTTCAGACCCGGAACTGATCCGCCAGGCGCAGTTGCTGGGTCGCCAGGTCGTTGAGCTGGATGCTGACCTGGGCCGATTCGTCGGCCTGGCCGCTCAGGGTTTCGGTGACCTGACGGATCGCCGCCACGTTGCGATTGACCTCTTCGGCGACCACGCTCTGCTCCTCGGCGGCGCTGGCGATTTGCAGGTTCATGTCGCTGATCACCAGCACCGCCTGGCTGATGCGCTGCAACGCCGCCACCGCATCCTGCACTTGGCTGGCGCTGTCCTGGGCCTGGCTGTGGCTGCTGTGCATCGACGTCACCAGGGCCTGGGTACTGCCCTGGATCTGCTCGATCACCCCGCGAATCTGCTCGATGGAATCCTGGGTGCGCCGCGCCAGGTTGCGCACCTCATCGGCCACCACGGCAAAACCGCGTCCGCTTTCCCCGGCCCGGGCGGCTTCGATGGCGGCGTTCAGGGCCAGCAGGTTAGGTCGTTCGGCAATGGCCGCGATCACGGTCCAGCACCTTGCCGATTTCCCGTGACTGCCTCGGCCACGGGTCGTGCACTTGCTGCAGGGCCTGCCGACATCGCCTGCCATACATGGCCTGGATCGAATCCAGGGTCTCGATCAACCCGGGCTGCCCGT
>NZ_JALQCW010000037.1 GCF_023241715.1 Pseudomonas morbosilactucae | reverse complement strand
TGCTGGCCCTCAACGCCGCCATTGAAGCCGCGCGTGCTGGTGAAGCCGGTCGTGGTTTTGCCGTGGTGGCCGATGAAGTGCGGGCCCTGGCCCAGCGCACGCAGAAGTCCACCGAAGAGATCGAAGGCTTGGTGGCCGGTCTGCAAAACGGCACCCAGCAAGTGGCCAATGTGATGAACAACAGCCGCAACCTGACCGAAAGCAGCGTCGAGCTGACCCGCCGCGCGGGTACTTCCCTGGAGAACATCACCCGCACGGTGTCCGACATCCAGTCGATGAACCAGCAGATCGCCGCCGCCGCCGAGCAGCAAAGCGCCGTGGCCGAAGAGATCAGCCGCAGCATCATCAACGTGCGCGACGTCTCGGAACAGACCGCTGCCGCCAGCGACGAAACCGCTGCGTCCAGCGTTGAACTGGCCCGCCTGGGCAACCAGCTGCAAATGATGGTCAGCCACTTCCGCGTCTGATTCGCGGCGCCCCCTTCGCCGGCAAGCCAGCTCCTACAGACCGTTGTAGGAGCTGGCTTGCCAGCGAAAGGCGCAACGCGGTCGCCCTACCTCACGTGAACAAGGGTGGCGGCTGCGTGCAGGCCTGCAAGGCCAGGAAGAAGCAAACCTGGTGGATCCGAAAATCCGCCAGCACGCAACCGCCATTAATTGACACGGCAACAAGCGTGATCGCAAACGCGCTTGATGTACCACTACAGGTCTAGGTTAGCCCGGTCCCTGCCGGCGACGCTCCCCCCTACCCCGCCGGTTAACTAGCGCCATCCAGCAGCGCATCCACCACCGCCCGCGCCATCTCCACCGAATGAATCATCGACCAGATCAGCCCGCGCTCAATGCCGCTGGCGCTGGTGATTTCGTCGGCCGTCTCTTCCGCGCACTTAAGCAGCAATGAAACGTGCAGCAGCGCCTCTTCGGCATTGACTCCTGCGCAGACGGCGAATAGCGGACGGCCCTCGCCATCCCGACAACCAAAGCGGGTGCTGCCAGTGGCAGTGAAACGTTCGTGCAAAGAGGGCGAAAGCGTGGTGCTTTCCAGCACCTGTAGCAAGGTCTTGTTGGGTTCCTCCAGCGCGGTGATCAACTCACGGCTGGGTTGCAAAACGGGTGGGTCGGGAACGATCTTCTTCACGGCAAAACTCCTGGAGAAGTTGAACCGCCACGCATCGCTACCAAACGATCAAGGTGGCGGCCATACGCAGGTTGGTAGACCGGGACTCCAGGAAACCCAGCGCACACGAGGTGCCCTGCGCACAGCCGCCATAACACGTCGACAGATTAAGACCTATCGAAAGTCAGCGGCGCTTGTGCCTGAAGTGATGCGGGCTACCAAACCCGATCGCTGAAATGCAGCGACGGCCGAAGACTAGCCCTGGACATTCGATAGGCACAAGCCATGCAAACAGCTGAAATGTAACGGAGGGATTCTCTCGGAAATGCCCTACAAATCAAAGCGAAAATCCGTCATTAGAGGCGAACTTTATCGCGCGGCGGTGAGGGGAATAAGCCGTGCGCCCTTCGCTGGCAAGCCAGTTCCTACAGAAAGGCGCCAATGCCCGGGGCCAAGCATTTACACCCATCCCGCTTTGCCCTTACCTTTCCGGATCTGCGTCCTGCTGTCCGAATGATCAGTCACCCGGAATACCTCGATGCCCAGCCTCGGTTTTACCTCGGTCCCGCCTCTGCTCAAATATCTGCTCTATGGGGAACAACTGGGTATTGCCAGCGCGCCGGCGCTGGCGGCGGCGGGGCTTGAGGCCGCGCAGTTGAACGACACCAGCCTGCGGCTGCCGATGGAGGTCCATGAGCGTTTGCTGGACTACTTCTGCCAGCATTCCGGCGACCCGCTGTTCGGGCTGAATTCGGCGCGTTTCGTCAAACCCAGTTCCTGGAATGTGCTGGGCTACATCACCATGAACTGCGCCACACTGGGCGAAGCCATGGGCCGCATCATGCCGTTCGAGAAGCTGGTGGGGGACATGGGCACCAGTCGTGCCGAGGTGGCGGGCGATCAGGTGCAACTGATCTGGAGCTGCCGCCATCAGCGCCCGGACATTCGCCGGCACCTGGTGGAAAACGTGCTCGCGTCCTGGCTGCTGTATGCACGCTGGATCGCCGACTCGGAACTCTCACCCAGCGTGGTGTGGTTCGAGCATTCGCGGCCGGAACAGGCCGAACTGGCACAGTACGAGGCGTTGTTCGGCTGCCCGGTGCGCTTCGAGCAGCCCTGCTCGGCCCTGGTGGCGCCCCTGGAATACCTGCAATTGCCCCTGCGCCAGTCCGACCCACGCCTGCTCAAGACGCTGGAAGACCATGCCCAGGGGATGATGGCCGCGTTGGCCGACGCACCGCTGGCGCTGCAAGTCAAAAGCGCCTTGCGCCAATGGCTCAAGCACGGCGTGCCGCGCAAGGAGCAGGTCGCAGAGCAATTGGCCCTGTCGGTGCGCACCCTGCAACGCCAACTGCAGCAGGCCGGCACCTCGTACCAGCAACTGCTCGATGATGTGCGCCAGGAACTGGCCGAACACGCCCTGCTGCACAGCGAGCAGTCGCTGCAGGAGATCTCCGACAGCCTCGGCTTCAGCGAGCCGCGCTCGTTCCACCGGGCCTTCAAACAACGGACTGGCCTGACCCCGGCGCAATACCGCCAGCAGCGCAGGCGCTGAACTCAGACGCAGATGGCGTTGGTAAACACCAGGCGATTGCCGAACGGATCATGCACAGTCATGTCCTGGCTGCCCCAGGGCATGGCCTGAATTTGCGGATGGGCAAAGGGATAATCCTTGGCCTTCAATTGCTCCTGGAAGTCCTCCAGTTCATCGGTCTCGATCCGCAGGGCCGCGCCCGGGGTGCAATCGCCGTGGTGCTCGGACAGGTGCAACACGCAACCGCCTCGGGACACCTGCATGTACAGGGGGTAATTGGCTTCGAAACGATGTTCCCAATCAAGCTGGAAACCGAGAAAACCCAGGTAGAACTCCCGCGCTTTGGCCTCGTCGAAAATCCGCAGGATGGGGGTGGTTTTGCCAAAGCTCATTGCACGACTCCCTGACTCAAATAAGCCGACTATACAGGCGGCGATTCCCAGCACTTCGGCGCCGTTAAAAGATTCTTTAATAGCACGGCGCCATCACTGTGATGGAGATCAAAGAATCAGCCTGCGGATGTGAAGCCCCGGCGCAAATCCCCCTCCCGCGCCAGGAACCGCCCCGAGCGTTGGCCGTTGGCCTGGCCCTCGGCGTAGCTGCGCACGCCATTGACCCACACCCCGTCGATCCCTTGCGCCGCTTGCTGTGGGTGCTTGAAATCGGCCACGTCACGCACCCGCGCCGGGTCGAACAGCACCAGGTCGGCCCAATGCCCCTGGCGGATTTCGCCGCGCTGGTGCAGGCCGAAACGCGCCGCCGAAAGCCCGGTCATCTTGTGCACCGCCGTGTGCAGCGGGAACAGGCCGAGGTCGCGGCTGAAGTGGCCCAGCACCCGAGGAAAGGCGCCCCACAAGCGCGGGTGGGGAAACGGATCGTCCGGCAGGCCATCGGAGCCGATCATCGACAGCGGGTGGGCGAGGATGCGTCGCACATCGTTTTCATCCATGCCGTAGTACACCGCCCCCGCCGGTTGCAGGCGCTCGGCGGCGACCCGCAGGCTGACGCCCCACTCGGCGGCGATGTCCGCCAGGTCACGACCGCTCTGCTCCGGGTGTGGCGTGGACCAGGTGATGGTGATGCGGTAAGCATCGGTGACCTGCTTGAGGTCCAAAGTCGAGGAACTGGCGGCGTAGGGATAGCAGTCGCAGCCCACCGGGTGGTCCTGGGCCGCCTGTTCCAGGGCCGCCAGCAGTTGCGGGCTGCGCCCCCAGTTGCCGGCGCCGGCACATTTGAGGTGGGAGACGATCACCGGCGCCCGGGCCGAGCGGCCGATCAGAAAGGCTTCGTCCATGGCCTCCAGCACCGGCTCGAACTCACTGCGCAGGTGCGTGGTGTACACCGCCCCGAACGCTGTCAGCTCCTGGGCCAGTTGCAGCACTTCATCGGTCTCGGCACAGAAGGCGCTGGCATAGGCCAGCCCGCTGGACAGGCCGAGGGCACCGTCCTCCAGGCTTTCGCGCAGTTGCTCGCGCATGGCCGCGATCTCGGCGGCGCTGGCGGTGCGATGCAGGTCCGCAAGGTGGTTGCTGCGCAGCGCCGTGTGCCCCACCAGGGCCGCGACGTTCACCGCCGGGCGCGCCCCATCCACCGCCGCGCGATAGTCGCAAAAGCGCGGATAGACAAACATCGAGCGCTCGCCCAGCAGGTTCATCGGGTCCGGCGGGTCGCCCTGGAGGCTCACCGGCGCAGCGCTGATCCCGCAGTTGCCGACGATCACTGTGGTCACGCCCTGGCTGAGCTTGGGCAGCATCTGCGGCTGGCGGATCACCACGGTGTCGTCGTGGGTGTGCACATCGATGAAGCCCGGGGCCAGGACCCGACCGCCCGCATCAATGTCTGCCTCAGCCGTGGCGGCGGACAGATCGCCGATGCGCTGGATGCGACCGTCACCAATCGCCAGGTCGGCGGGGTAACCCGGGCGGTCGCTGCCGTCGATGATCAGGGCGTTGCGGATCAGCGTGTCGTAGTGCATGTCAGTCTCCCAGGGGCAGGCAGTCGTCGCCGCCACGGTAATGGTCCAGGGCCAGCTTGATCCGCCGCAGGCGTTCCTGGCTGTCATCGGGCAGGGCCAGGGCCAGCTCGGTGGCCAGGACATCGATGGCCAGCAGCATGCCGTAGCGGGCCGCGGTGGGTTTGTAGATGAATGAAGTTTCGGCGCTGTGCAGGGGCAGTAGCACGTCGGCCAGTTCGGCCAGGGGGGACTCGGGCAAGGTAATGGCGAGGATGCCGGCACCGTAGTTGCGGGCCAGGGCCACCGCGTCCAGCAACTCGGGGGTGATGCCGGTCAGGGAGCAGGCGATCACCGCATGTTGCGGCCCCAAGGCGGCGGCGGTGACCCGCATCATCACCGGGTCGTGGCAGGCGGCGATGGGGTAGCCCAGGCGCACCAGACGCACCTGCAGCTCATCGCTGCACAGGGTCGAGCAGCCGCCCATGCCGAAGGCGTGGATCATCCGTGCCCGCCCCAGCAAGCGCAGCGCATCGGCAAACTGCGCTTCCTCGAAACCGGCCAAGTGCTGATGCAGCGCAGACTCGATATCGCCCAAGATCTGCCGGTAGAAACCGGACTGTTCGGGCGCCCTGGCGGGGTCGAGAAAACGGCTGCCGACACCGCTGGCCTGGGCCAGTTGCAAACGCAGGTGACGCAGGTCGCGGCAACCGACGCTGCGGGCAAAGCGCGACAAGGTGGCGGCGCTGACGTCGGCGCGCTGGGCCAGTTCGTCGAGGCTGGCGGAGGCGGCAAAGCCCACGTCGTCGAGCAGCAAGCGGGCGATCCGCCCTTCCCCGGCGCTTAAATCATCCAGCCGCAAACGGATCTGGTAAAGAATGTCCATCTACAACAGCTCCGCGAGTCCCAGGGTCAGGCCGAAGGCGATCACTGAAATCAGCGTCTCCAGCACGGTCCAGGTCTTGAAGGTTTGAACGACGGTCATATTGAAGTATTCCTTCACCAGCCAGAAGCCACCGTCGTTGACGTGGGACAGAATCACCGAACCGGCCCCCGTGGCGATCACCAGCAATTCCGGGTGGGGATAACCCAGGCCGACGGCCACCGGCGCCACCACCCCGGAAGCAGTGGTCAGGGCCACGGTGGCGGAACCGGTGGCGATCCGCATCAGCACCGCGAACAGCCAGCCCATCCACAACGGTGACAGCTGGAATTCATGGGCCAGGCCGACGATCTGCTGGGTCACCCCGGAGTCGATCAGGATCCGGTTGAGGCCGCCACCGGCCCCCACCAGCAAGGTGATGCTGGCCGTGGGCGCCAGGCATTCGTTGGTGAACGTGAGGATCGATTCGCGGTTGATGCCCTGGGCCAACCCCAGGGTCCAGAAACTCACCAGGGTGGCCACCAGCAGGGCGATCACCGAGTTGCCGATAAACAGCAAAAACTGATTGAGCCCAGTGCCGGGTTCCGCCAGCAGGTTGGCCCAGCCGCCGATCAGCATCAGCACCACCGGCAACAGGATCGTCGCCATGGTCAGGCGAAAGCTGGGCAGGCGCGCCCGGGGTTCGCGGGCAATGAACTGCCGTTCCAGGGGGTTCTCGGCCGGCAGGTGAATGTGCGGCACGATAAACCGGGCATACACCGGACCGGCAATGATCGCCGTGGGCACGCCGATCAGCAGCGCATACAGCAGGGTCTGCCCCACCGACGCCTGATAGGCCTGCACCGCCAGCATCGCTCCCGGATGGGGCGGCACCAGGGCATGGACCACCGAAAGCCCGGCGACCATGGGCAGGCCCACCATCAGCAGCGACACCCCGACCCGCCGTGCCACGGTGAAGGCAATGGGGATGAGCAACACAAAACCCACTTCGAAAAACAGTGGCAGCCCCACCAGGAAGGCAATGCACACCATGGCCCAGTGAGCGTTGCGCTCGCCGAAGCGATCGATCAGGGTCCGTGCCACCTGTTCGGCGCCGCCGGACTCGGCCATCAACTTGCCAAGCATGGTGCCCAGGGCCACCACCAGGGCTATGTGGCCCAGGGTTTTGCCGACCCCGGCTTCATAGGCACCCACCACACCGGACGGCGGCATGCCGGCCATCAGCGCCAGGCCGACGGACACTAGGGTGATGACGATAAAAGGGTTGAGTCGGTAGCGAGCAATCAACACGATCAACGCAATGATGGCGACTGCGGCATAGCCCAGCAGCCAGTAACCCGATGCCGGAGCCATGGGTTCCTCCTTGACGACAGTGTCACTTTCGAATGGTTGTGAAACCCTTTAATCACTTAAAGAGACTGGCTTCAAACCAAGTGAAACTAATTTTCGTAAAGAGGCAGGCTTTGTCGCGAACAGCTATGCAAAAGCACCAGCGATGAAATTCGGTGGTGGGTATTTTCATCACCGAGCACTGAAAACGGGCGAGCACTGCCACTCGCCCGACGGCACTGGAAGGTAGCGGATCAGCGCCTAACGGCGCGCAAAATCATGGCGAATGCATTGCTCGTAGTAGGTCTGCTTGACCCCGGCGGGCTTGAGCCGCGAGCTGCTGTTGTACGTCTGCTCGGTGATGCCCATGGCCGACATGCGCATCCAGGGCTGGGCGAACTTGCGCGCCTGCAATTGCTTGCGCGCACCGTACAGCGAAACTCCGGAAAGCTTGGAGGCCTGGGCGCCGGCGGCGATCCCCGAGCCCCAACTGCAGACAAATCGCTCGCGCTTGCTCAACTCCCGAGCCTCGACACCGAACGAAGCGGCCATCACACACAACGTCAAGGGCAGTACCCATGTCCTCATTTCGCCAACACCCTGCTGAAAAAGGCGGCAAGTTTGGCAATGAAAAGCGCCTCAGGGGGCCAGCAATATGCCGCACTGCACGGCTTTTTTTGCTGGCCCCCAACGGGCCTCAGTCGTGTTGTTCGCGGGCACGCTTGAGCAGCTTCTTGCAACGCTCCGACAGGTGCAGCACCCGCAGCTGCTTGCCAGCCTTGGTGTAGCGCTCACGCAGGGTCTTCAAGGCGGCAATCGCCGAGTAGTCGACAAAGCTCAGGTGACGGCAGTCAATGGTCACCCACTCGGGGTCGTTGGCCGGGTCGAATTGATTGAGGAAGGGCGTGGTGGACGCGAAGAACAAGGTGCCGTGCACCTGATACAGCTTGCTGCCGTCGGCCTCCAGATGGGCCTCGGCGTACAGCTCGCGAGCCTGCTGCCAGGCGAAGTTGAGGGCGGCAATGATGATCCCGCACAGCACCGCCGTGGCCAGGTCGGTGAACACGGTGATGGTGGTCACGGCGATGATCACCAGCACGTCGTTGAGCGGCACCTTGTTCAGCACCCGCAGCGATGCCCAGGCGAACGTCTGCTGCGACACCACGAACATCACCCCCACCAGCGCGGCCAGGGGGATGCGTTCGATCATCGGCGACAGGAACAGCACGAACAGCAAAATCATCACCCCGGCGACCACCCCGGACAGCCGCCCGCGCCCACCAGAACTGAGGTTGATCACGGTCTGCCCGATCATTGCGCAGCCGCCCATGCCGCCGAACGCCCCGGAGACCATATTGGCCGCGCCCAGGGCCACGCATTCGCGGTCCGGGTAGCCGCGGCTCTCGGTGATTTCGTCGGTGAGGTTCAGGGTCAGCAGGGTTTCCAGCAGGCCGACCAGGGCCATGAGGATCGCGTAGGGGGCGATGATGCCGAGGGTTTCCAGGGTCCAGGGCAGGTCCGGCAAGGCCAGGCTAGGTAGGCCGCCAGCGATGTGGGCCATGTCCCCCAGGGTGCGGGTCGGCAGGCCCAGCAGGTAGACCGCCAGCCCCATCCCGAGGATCGCCACCAGCGCCGGCGGCACGGCGCGGGTCAGGCGTGGCAGCAGGTAGACGATGGCCATGGTCAACAGCACCAGCCCGGTCATCAGGTACAGCGGCGTGCCGCTGAGCCAGTGCTCGCCATCCTTGAAATGCTCCAACTGGGCCAGGGCGATGATGATCGCCAGCCCATTGACGAAGCCCAGCATCACCGGGTGCGGCACCATGCGCACCAATTTGCCCAGGCGCAACAGGCCGAACGCAACCATGATCAAGCCGCCCAACAGCACGGTGGCCAGCAGGTACTGCACCCCGTGTTGCACCACCAGCGCGACGATCACCACCGCCATGGAACCGGCAGCCCCGGAGATCATGCCCGGCCGGCCGCCGAACAGCGCGGTCAGGGTGCAAATGATAAAGGCGCCGTAGAGCCCCACCAGCGGATTGAGATGGGCCACCAGGGCAAAGGCGATGCATTCGGGCAGCAGGGCGAAGGACGTGGTGAGTCCGGCCAGGACATCGGCGCGCAGACGTTTTGCTTTCATGAGTGACCTGATAGTTGGACCGACTCGGCGATCCGGGGAATGGCGGGAAACAGGCGGGGAATGTTACGGAATTGAGCCGCCGCCGACCAGCCGGCCGTCGGCACGTGCTGGATCGGAGCGAGCATCTATTGCGCGCAGGAGCTGGCTTGCCAGCGATACACCCTTAAGGCCGGTGCAAACTCCAAGAGCCTATCGCCGGCAAGCCGATTCCTACAGCGGGTTATTGAACAACTTTACCGACACCGCGCCCCCGTGGGTCGGAAGCGGTCTCCAACTGAGTACCATTGACCCGGATCGCCTGGACATCGCCCATCTCCCAGCCCTGATCCTCCAAGGTATAACCCATGGCTTTCAGCTCATCGGCGACCTTGCCGGTGAGCGGCGCATAGGCGTCATAGTAAATCGTGTCCTTGGGCAGCAACTGGTGATGCACGCGCTGCGCCGCCACGGCCTTTTCCAGCGGCAGCTGGTAGTCGTAGAGGTTGTTCAGCACCTGGAAGATCGAGGTGAAGATCCGCGAACCACCGGGGGTGCCCAGCACCAGGGTGACCTTGCCGTCGCGGGTCACCAGGCTCGGGCTCATGGACGACAACATGCGCTTGCCAGGGGCGATGGCGTTGGCATCACCGCCGACCACGCCAAAGGCATTGGCCACGCCGGGCTTGGCGCTGAAGTCGTCCATTTCATCGTTGAGCAGGAAGCCCGCCCCCTTGACCACCACACCGCTGCCGTAGTCCCAGTTCAGGGTGAAGGTGTTGCTCACCGCGTTGCCCTGGGCGTCAACGATGGAGAAGTGGGTGGTCTGGTGCGGCTCAAGCCCGGGGCGCACTTTTTCCGTGGCGGAGATGGCGTTGGGGTTGACCTCGGCGGCGCGCTTTTTCAGGTACGCCGGGTCGGTCAACGGCTTCACCGGCACCTCGGAAAAGTCCGGGTCGCCCAAGTAGTCGGCACGGTCGGCGAACACGCGTTTTTCGATTTCCGCCAGCAGGTGGATGTACTTGGCCGAGTTCAGTTCGACGCCCTTGAAGTCCGCGGCGCGTTCTTCCTTGATGCTGATCAGCTGGGCCAGGGCGACCCCACCGGAGCTGGGCGGCGGCGCGGTGTACAAGGTGTTGCCACGGAAGGTCACCTGCAACGGCTGGCGCCACTGGACCTTGTAGTCCTGCAGGTCCTGCTTGGTGATCAAGCCCTTGTCGGCCTGCATCTGCGCCACCAGCAAATCGGCGGTCTTGCCGCTGTAGAACTCCTTGGCACCCTGGTCGGCGATGCGTTCCAGGGTCGCGGCCAGCTCTGGCTGACGGAAGGTTTCACCCGGTTTCATGCTGCCGAAATAGTCGCTGAAGTTGGTGGTACCGTTGAACAGCTTCAACGCATCTTCCCGGTACTGGTACTGCTTGTCCGCCACCTTGAAGCCGTTTTTCGCGTAGCCCACGGCCGGGGTGATCAACTCGCTCCAGGGCAGCTTGCCGAACTTCTTGTGGGCTTCCCACAACCCCATCACAGTGCCCGGCACACCAGCGGCGCGGGCGCCCACCAGGCTCAGGTTCTCGATCACCTCGCCCTTGTCGTTCAGGTACATGTCCCGGGTCGCGGCCTTGGGCGCGGTTTCCCGGTAGTCGAGAAAATAAGGTTTGCCGTCGATGAACATCGTCATGAAGCCACCGCCGCCGATATTGCCGGCCTCGGGGTACGTCACCGCCAGGGCAAAGGCCGTGGCCACTGCGGCGTCCACCGCGTTACCGCCTTTCTTCAGGATCTGCGCCGCCACGTCGGCGCCGTACTGGTTAGGCGCGGCCACCGCACCGCCTTCCAGGGTGACGGCAAAGGCTGAACCGCTGGCGGCAATGGCCACGGTCAAGGCCAGGGACTTGAACAACAGAATGCGCATAAGGAGCTTCCTTTTCTTGTTTTTGAACAGCTAGAACCTTAGGCCTTGCATGGCGATTTGAACAATCGCCTATCGCCCAAGCGACTTGTGTGGTGCTGGCTGGCGTAGGCGCCGGCTCGCCAGCGATGCGCCTTCAAGGACCGCGCATTAGTCGAAGGCCTATCGCCGGCAAGCCGGTTCCTACAAGGGGGGTGGCGTATCAAGGGGGTGGAATTCGGGGTGGGAGTAGTCCGCCAGTTTGCCTTGGAGGAAGTCGAGGAAGCACTGGATGCGCAGGGCCAGTTGCGAGTTGCGGTAATACACGGCGTTGATCGGTTGGCGATAGCCGCTGTTGAACGAGACCAGCACCGGCTGCAAACGCCCGGCACGGATATCGTCGACGGTCATGAAGTGCGACAGGCAGGCAATGCCCTGCCCCTCCAGTGCCAGATGGCGCAAGGTCTCGCCGCTGGAGGCGCTGATCCCCGGCTGGATCTGCCAGCGATCACCGTGCGCGTGGCGCAATGGCCAGTGGTTGAGCGTCTCGGTCTGGGTGAAGCCCAGCAAGGTGTGAGCCGACAACTCCGTCACGCTGTGCGGCGTGCCGTGGCGTTCCAGGTAGGCCGGGCTGGCGAGGATGTGCAACGGGCTGCAGCCCAGGGAGCGGGCATGCAGGGTCGAGTCCGCCAGCACACCGATGCGAATCGCAATGTCGGTGCTCTGCTCCAGCAGGTCGATGATCAAATCGTTGCTGTTGAGCTCCAGCTGGATGTCCGGGTAGAGACCGCGGAACTCGTCGATGTAGGGCACGATGGCGTGCAGCATGAAGGGCGAAGCGGCGTTGATCCGCAAGCGCCCGGACGGGGTCTGCTGACGCGAGGACAGGCGCTCCTCCAGCTCCTCCATCTGATCGAGAATCAGCTTGGCCTGCTCGAAGAAGTACTTGCCCTCTTCGGTCAGGTCCATGCGTCGAGTGGTGCGGTTGATCAGCGTGGTGTCGAGCTTGGCTTCCAGTCGCGACAGGGTACGGCTGACCGCCGACGGCGTCTGCCCCACCTGCTCGGCCGCAGCGGAAATCGAACCGCATTCAATGACACAGACGAAGATCTGCAATTCGTCGGATCGGGCTTTCACAGCAGTCCTCTATCGAGAGTGGGGGCACAAGCTCCCGATAGTAGCCGGATTCAGCCCGCCAGGTTGAACAACGCCTTGAGGTGCTGCTCGTAGCGGGCCACGTCGCCTTCGATGTCCGGACGCTTCATCACATCGACGCAGAGGAAGGTCGGCAAAGCGCTCATTCCAAGGAATTCGTTGGCTTTGTGGAACGGGAAGTACACCGCATCCACGCCCTTGGCTTCGAAGAAATCGCTGGGGTCGTCGAAGGCTTGCTGGGGTGCGTTCCAGGTCAGCGAAAGCATGTACTGCTTGCCCTGGATCAGGCCGCCGCTGCCGTACTTCTGCGAGGCGTCGGAACGAGTCCGGCCATCGCTGGCGTAGAGGCTGCCATGGCCTTCGGTGAAGACTTCGTCGATGTACTTCTTGACGATCCACGGGGCGCCCATCCACCAGCCGGGCATCTGGTAAATGATCACGTCGGCCCAGAGGAACTTGGCCACTTCTTCCTGGACGTCGTAGCCCGCGTCGATGTGGGTGACCTTGACGTCGATGCCGCCGCGATCCAGGACCGCCAGGGCGGTGTCGTGCAGGGTCAGGTTGTAGCGGCCATCGGAGTGGGCGAACTTTTTGCCGCCATTGAGCAACAGTACTTTTTTCATGATTGAGCCTCATCGCACGCCGCCCTGTCGCGCTGCCATGCGGCGCCGGGTGGCAAAGATTGAAAATGATGGGCGCAGGTTAACGATGGCCGGGCCTGAGAATAAGCCCGACTTGCTCAAAATACATTTGACTAAAACGCATGAATAGCCAGTTGATTGTTGCCATAAAATTTGGAACCCATCCCTGATCACGAGCCCCTCGTCATGCCTGAGCACCACGCGTTCATCCTTCACGCCAAGACCCGCCCGGAGAAAGCCGACGCCTTCGACACCCTGTTTCGCGCCTACGTGGCACCCAGCCGCGAAGAACCCGGTTGCATCGAATACCACATGCTGCGCGACCAGCAGGACCCGACCCTGTTCATCTTCTATGAGGTCTGGGCCTCCCAGGCGGCCCTGGACCAGCACTCCGCCCTGCCCCACATGCAGCGTTTCTTCGAGCAGCGCATGGAGTACCTGGAACGGGATTTCGAGATCCGCCGCATCGACATGCTCAGTCCCGCGTCGGCTAGCCGCTGATCAGCAAATACCCGCCCAGCAGGCCCAGGCCGATAAAGAACACCCGCTTGAACAGCACGGCGCTGATGCGTTGCCGCAGGCCTTGGCCCAGCCACATGCCGAGCATGGCCGGCGCCAGGGCCAGCAACGAAGCACTCAATTCGCCGCTGCCCAGGGCACCGTGCCATGAAAGGCCGGCGGCCAGGGCCAGTGTGGAAACCGTGAACGACAGCCCCAGGGCCTGCACCAGCTCATCCTTGCTCAAGCCCAGGGCCTGCAAATAAGGCACCGCCGGGATCACAAACACCCCGGTGGCGGAGGTAATGACGCCCGTGATCAACCCGCACAGCGGCGCCAGCCAGTGCTCATGACGGGGAGCGAGGCGCAAGGTCGGCAACAGCAGGCCACTCAGCGCATAGAGCAACAAGGCCGCGCCCAGGCCCCGCACCACCCAATGCCCGGCGTCGATCCCCAGCCACAGGGAACCGCCAGCGGTGCCCACGAAGATCGCCAGCAGCATCGGCCACAGGCGCTTGAGCAAGGCCGGCAAGTGCCCGCCAAAGGCCAATTGCCAAAGGTTGGTCAGGGTGGCCGGCACAATCAGCAAGGCCGCAGCCTGCGCCGGGGCCATAGCCAAGCCCAACAGCCCCATGGCGATGGTGGGCAGGCCAAGGCCGATCACGCCCTTGACCATGCCGGCCAGGACAAAGGTGCCGATCACCAGCAGGGAAAGGCTCAATCCGAGGTTCTGATAAAACGCGAGGGAGGTCGTCATGGGCCTATCCTGCGCCCGGATCGGCTCGCGGAAAATCTGCCATATACTGAGCCAGCCTCTTGCTAAGCAATAGGCACATACGAAAATTTATTGCCCGTACCTCCGTAGGAGCTGGCTTGCCAGCGAAGGCGTTTCCACGGCCTGTGCAAAACTCCCGGGCCCCTTCGCCGGCAAGCCGGCTCCTACACCGACCCGGTTCCCCGAGGGAGACTCCATGCACTTCGACCTGATCGACTTGCGGCTGTACCTGAACATTCTGGAGGCGGGGAACATCACCGCCGGCGCCGCTCGCAGCCACTTGTCCCTGGCCGCCGCCAGTGCGCGAATCCGCGCCATGGAAGCCTCGCTGGGCATCGAGTTGCTCGAACGCGGGCGCCGCGGCATCAACCCGACACCCGCCGGCAAGGCCCTGGCCCAACACGCCCGGACGCTGTTGCTGTACGCCGAACACCTGCAACAGGACCTCGCCGAATACGCCAAGGGAATCAAGGGCCAGGTGCGCTTGCTGTGCAACACCACCGCCCTCAGCGAGTACCTGCCGGAGCTGCTGGCGGACTTCCTGCACAAGCAGCCCCAGGTGGATATCGACCTGCAGGAATTGCCCAGCCAGCGCATCACCCACGCCCTGCGCCAGGGTGCGGCAGACCTGGGTATCGTCTCCGACGCGGTGGACATTCAGAGACTGATGAGCCGGCCTTTCCGTGATGATCCGCTGGTCCTGGTGATGCCCCAGGATCACCCGCTGAGCCTGCAGCCCAACCTCAGCTTCAACGACACCCTGGCCCACGACTACGTTGGCCTGGCCAGCCATAGTGCCCTGGCGGTGTATCTGGAGGAACAGGCCCTGCACCTGGGACGACGCATGCAATTGCGCATCCGCGCCGAAGGCTTCGACGCCCTGCTGCGCATGGTGGCCCGTGGTGCCGGGCTGGCGCTGGTGCCCCTAGCGGCCCTGGAGCGCAACCGTCACCTGCCGTTGCAGTCCCACCCTCTGAGCGAAGCCTGGGCCCGGCGCCGGTTGCTGTTGTGCGCCCGGGACTTCGCAACGCTGCCGCTGTATGCCCAAGGTTTGTGCGCGGCACTGCTGCCGCCTTGACTCTCCCCTTAGGGGCAGACTTTAGCCTTGGGGTTTATCCCTCAAGGACCACGGCAATGAGCAAACGCATCCTGGTGATTCTCGGCCACCCCTCGCGCAACAGCCTGTGCGCGGCATTGAGCGAGCGCTATGTGAAGGCGGCGCAGGAAGCCGGGCATGACGTGCGCCAGCTCAGGCTCGGCGACCTGCGCTTCGATCCGGTGCTGCGCGAAGGCTACCGGCAGATCCAGCCTCTGGAGGAAGACCTGCAACGGGCCCAGGCCGACATCCTCTGGGCCGAGCACCTGACCTGGGTCTTCCCCATCTGGTGGGGCGGGATTCCAGCCCTGATGAAGGGCTTTCTCGACCGTGTGCTGCTGCCGGGCTTCGCCTTCAAGTACCGCCCCGGCAAGGCCTTTCCCGAGCAACTGCTCAAGGGCCGCACCGCCCACCTGATGGTGACCATGGACACCCCGCCCTGGTATTTCCGCTGGATCTATCGCATGCCCGGCTTGCAGCAGATGCGCCGCACCACCCTGGCCTTCTGCGGCATCAAGCCGTTGCGCACCCTGACCTTTGGCCCGGTGCTGGACGCCAGCGAAGAACGCAAGGCGGATTGGCTGATGCAGGCGCAGTACCTTGCCAGGCAGTGAATCCACCGGATAATGCGCAACGCTGTCCACCGCCCGAAACCGGTACTGAACAAGGAGTTTTCATGTACATCGGCCAAGCCGCGCAACTGTCCGGGACCACCGCCAAGAGCATCCGCCACTACGAAGCCATCGGCCTGTTGCCCGAAGCTCCGCGTCAGGGTCGCTACCGCCTCTATGACGCCCAGAGCGTCGAGCAACTGATGTTCATCAAGTGCGCGCAGCAGCTGGGTTTCAAGCTCAAGGAATTGCAGCAGGTGTTCGCCACGCACCAGGGCCAGGCCTTTCCCTGGGACCGCGCGCAGGCCGCCCTGACGCAAAAGAGGCGCGAGCTGCAACAACAGATCGATGACTTGCAGCAGTTGCAGAGCCGGCTCGAAGTCTTCGAGACCAGCCTGCAACAGGCTCGCGAAGAGTGCCCCCTGGGCAGCCTCTAGCGGGTCGTTGAGAAAGGAGCAGAAAGGTGCATTCCGATAGAAAATTCAATTAATTAGTGACGCCAATCAGGCTCAGCGGCTCGCACGAACAAGTACGCTGGCACCGTCCAGACCTCCGGACTCGCTCCACCAGCTCCGCCCTTAGACTTTCGGAGGCAACTTGGGGCACCAAACCAAACTGCGATGTGCTCCTCGGGGACATTTGGGTCCCCCTCAATGCCGACCACGACCGCAAGAAGGCCGTCTAGCTCGACTAAGTCTCCACGTTGCCAATTTGTCATGCGCAGCACCTTTGAAGGCTTTCGATTTTCAAGTCGGCTCGTTCGCCGCAAGCGCGACATTCACCACAACTCAAGTCGGGGTTGGCTGCCACCACCCAGCGATTGCGCTCAGGCGGATCGCATTGTAAGCCGCTAAGGCCCAGGAGACCCAGCCTCGCAAGGTGGCGAGCCCTGACCACCCTCCTTAGTCGTTCACTACGCACGCAATACACAGCCTGCACAAGCAATGCCCGGAGAATCCGCTCAGACGGAATCGACGGCCGCCCAGCGTCCGCATGGCGGGTGTCCAGCAGATCGCTCAGCTCGCGGAGAATCGTATCGACCAGGAAAGCCTACGAATGGGGTGATCGGCCGGTACACCGGCCTCCACCTATACGTACGAGAACAGGCCAAGCTGCTGGACATCCGGAGGCGTGGCCTCAGACCTCGGACAGTCCGGCGACCGTCCTGGGCTTACGGAAGCACAGGTAGTAGACCAGGGTCAGTAACAGCAAAAACGGCACGCCAAACACCAGGGTCATCTTGAACGCGTCAGTGAAGTAGGTGGTGATCATCACGCCCCCATCAACACCAGCCCAAGCAGGGTGCTGTAGGGAAACAGGCGCATACGGAACGATAACGGCTGCTCGCCGTGACGCTGGTGATAACGGCGGAAGCAGTAGTGGGTGAGGAAGATCATGAACCAGGTGAAGATCGCGCCAAACATCGAGATGGCCATCATCAGGGTGAAGGAGCTTTCCGGGTACAGCACGTTGACCAGGGTCGCCAGGGCAATGCCGGAACTGGACAGCAACAACGCGTTGAGGGGGATGCCGGTCTTGCTCAGGGCGCCCATGGACTTGGGCGCGTAGCCGGCGCGGGACAGGCTGAACATCATGCGCGTGGTGATGTACAGCTGGCTGTTCATCGCTGACAGGGCGGCGATCAGGATCACGAAGTTCATCACCCCGGTGGCCCCGGGAATGCCGATGGTCTGCATCACCGTAACGAAGGGGCTCTGGGCCTTGCCGGCCTGGACCCAAGGCACGATGGCCAGCATCAGGGCCAGGGTCAGCAGGTAAAACACCACCAAGCGCACGATGGTCGCGCGGAAGGCTTTTTTCACCGCCTGCTGCGGGTCCTCGGCTTCACCAGCGGCCACGGCAATCATTTCCACGCTCAGGTAGCTGAAGATCGAGACGATCACCGCGATCCACATGCCTTGGAAACCGTTGGGGAAAAACCCGCCGTGGGCCGTGTAGTTGTGCACCCCGTAGTCGGGGTTGCCGGAGCCGAACACCACGTACACCGCGAGGATGATAAAGCCGACGATGGCGGCGATCTTGATGGTCGAGAACCAGTATTCAAAGTTGCCGAAGGTTTTCACGCTGATGGCGTTGAGGGCGATCAGCACGCTGGAAAAGGAGACGATCCACACCCATTCCGGAACGTTGGCGAACCAGTACTTCATGTACATGGCGATGGCCGTGACCTCGGCGCCCACCGCCAGCACGATGGCCGCCCAGTAGGCATAACGCACCAGGAAGCCGGCGAGCGGACTGACGTAGAACTCGGCGTAGGCCCCGAAGGAGCCGGAGGTGGAATGGGCCACGGTCATTTCCGCCAGGCAGCCCATCAACAGCAAGGTGATCAGGGCGCCGATGGCGTAGCTCAGCAGCACGCTGGGACCGGCATACCCGATGGCGTAGGCGCTGCCCATGAACAGCCCGGTGCCGATGGCGCCACCGATGGCGATCATGCTCATCTGGCCGGCGGTGAGCTGGCGCCGCAGGCCCTGCTCACGATTGGAAATCGCTTCAAAACCCTTGTTGGTCGTGGTCACGTTGGGTGCCCCTTTATTGTTATGGTTGCACGGCGCTGGGTGTCTCGCTCCCGCGCCTGCCGCGGGAGCGAGGTGCCGAAGTCAAGTCACGCTGTGGCGCACCTGGAACTCCGGTTGGGCCCAGGTTTTTTGATCAAGAATCTGCCCCAGCTTCTCCACCGCATCCCAGACTTCGCTGAAGCGGGTGTACAGCGGGGTGAAACCGAAACGCATGATCCGCGGCTCGCGATAATCGCCAATCACCCCCTGGGCAATCAACGCCTGCACCACCGCGTAACCTTGCGGGTGCTCGAAGCTCACGTGGCTGCCGCGCTTGGCGTGTTCACGCGGGGTGATCAGTTGCAGGTCATGGCCTGCACAACGCTGCTCCACCAGGTCGATAAACAGGTCGGTCAGGGCCAGGGACTTGCGCCGCAGGCTGGCCATGTCGGTCATGGCGAAGATATCCAGGCCGCACTCGACCAGGGCCAGGGAGGTGATCGGCTGGGTGCCGCACAGGTAGCGAGCGATGCCCGGGCTCGGCTCGTAGCTGGACTCCATGTCGAACTGCCGGCATGCCCGAACCAGCCCGAGAGCGGCTGGGTCACCAGATTGCAGAGCGCCGGCGAGACCCAGGCAAAGGCCTGGGAACCCGGGCCGCCGTTGAGGTACTTGTAGGTGCAACCGATGGCGTAGTCGGCGCCCGCCTGGTGCAGGTCGATCGGCACCGCGCCGGCGGAGTGGGCCAGGTCCCACAGGGTCAGGGCCCCGCATTCGTGGGCCAGGGTGGTCAGGGCCTGCATGTCATGCATGTAGCCGGTCTTGTAGTTGACGTGGGTCAGCATCACCACGGCGGTGTCCTCGCCGATGGCGGCCGGCAACGCTTCGGGGCTGTCGACCAACCGCAGGGAGTAGCCCTGCTGGAGCATCTGGGTCAGGCCCTCGGCGATGTACAGGTCAGTGGGGAAGTTGCTGCTTTCACTGACGATCACCCGCCGCGTCGGCGCCCGCTCGGCCTGCACACGCAAGGCCGCGCTGAGGACCTTGAACAGGTTGATCGAGGTGGTATCGGTGATCACCACCTCGTCTTCACCGGCACCGATCAGGCTCGCCAACTGGTTGCCCAGGCGCTGCGGCAGGTCGCGCCAGCCGGCGGTGTTCCAGCTGCGGATCAGGCCATTGCCCCACTCTTGCTCAAGCACCTGGCGTGCCCGCTCAAGGGCCGCCACCGGGCGTGCGCCCAGGGAGTTGCCGTCGAGGTAGATAACCCCGTCCGGCAGGGCGAACTGTTCACGCAAGGGGGCCAGGGGGTCCTGCTCGTCGAGGGCCAGGCAATGGTTTCTGCTGATCATGGGGCGTCCTGTTCTTGTAAATGAGCGGTCAGGCGGGCCGAGGGGGAAGCGGTCCGCGGAGCCTGAAAATAATGGACGAAGCCCGGGAGAATTTTCGTGCAAAGTGCAGCGTCATACCGTACTAATCTCGAATAAAATTCGAACCCGACCGAAAAAAACGCGGATTTATTCAACTCATGATGCTCGACTCCACCGATCTGCGCCTCCTGCACTTTCTGCAACAGGACGGGCGCATCAGCAACCAGGAACTGGCGGAAAAAGTCGCCCTGTCGCCGTCGGCCTGCCTGCGTCGGTTGCGCATGCTGGAGGGTGAAGGGGTCATCAGCGGCTACCGCGCCGTGCTCAACGCCGAGCGCCTGGGCATCGAGCTGGAGGCCATCGTCCACGTGTCCCTGCGCCAGGATGTGGATAACTGGCACGAGACCTTTATCCAGAAGGTCCAGCAGTGGCCGGAAGTGGCCAGCGCCTACGTGATCACCGGGGCCAGCAACTACGTGCTGCGGATCCAGGCACGCAACCTCAAGCACTTCTCGGATTTCATCGTCAACCACCTGAATCGCACGGCCGGGGTCACCGACATCCGCTCGGAAATCGTCCTGCAGAAGATCAAGGAGCGGGACGAGCTGCTGGACCTGGTGCAACGCAAATAACCTTCAGAAACCGCTGAGGCGCCGAGCCTGGTGGCGCTGCAAGGTGGTGCTCGGCGACTCGTCGAACAGCTTGCGGTACTCGGCGGAAAAACGACCCAGGTGGGTGAACCCCCAGCCCAGGGCGATTTCGGAAATATTGCGCGCCGAGCCGTGCTCCAGCAGCTCCTGACGCACCGCGTTGAGCCGGTGTTTTTTCAGGTAGGCCATGGGCGACAGGGCGAAATACTTCCTGAAGGCCTCGAACAGCTTGAAGCGCGAAACCCCGGCCGCGGCTTCCAGATCTTCCAGGTGCAAGGCCTCGCGGGCGTTGTCGTGGATGTATTGGCGGGCACGCAGCAGATAATGGGGCAGCTTGACGCCCAGCACCTCGCGCAACTCTTCGGAATAATTGTTCGGCTGGGCCAGGATCAGGCCCTTGATCAACGAACTTTCGATGTCCCGGGTAAAGGCCACCTGCTCATACAGCTCGTTGCTGCTTTCCAGCTCGGCGATGAAGTAGCGCGCCATGCGCCACCAGGACGCCGAGGCGCCGTCCACCGCGTTCATCGCCGCCTCGAAACGCAATGGCGCATCCAGAGGGCGTTGCAGCAAGTCTTCCAGGGCCTCGCCCATGGCACTGCGGGTAATCACCACCTGGACCTTGCGGCAGTCGCCGGAAATCGCCAGCACCTGGCTTTCATTGGGCGAGATGATCACCCCTTGGTCGGGGTTGGACATCAGCCGCACGCCGTCCTTGCTCAACTCCTGCTCACCGCACAGGGGCAGGCTCAGGCTATAGCTGCTGAAGCGCTCGGCGTCTTCGATGTCCACGGTGACGTCGGTGCCGTATTCGATGGTGCCCAGGGTGGTGGCCCGGGACCGGAAGACGTTGGCGCTGTGGTGGAAACGGATGCGTTCGGGGCTGGGGGTTTCCAGGCGATGGGGCCCACAGATACCTGACATCCAGCTTCTGGCCCCTTCGAGGTCGAAGCGTTCGATACGAATATCGCGAAACTGCGAATCAGCTTTGCTATTCATCACGGCACACCCACGGCAATATTTTTCAGCGCGCTCTGACGGCGCGTCTTGGGGGTTGAAGAGCAACTTCCACGCCAGCGGGCGCCACTGCCTAGCCAATGGATAGCAATGGCTGACTAAGTGGATAAACCCTGCCCGATGCTCTTCGATCCAGCCTTGCGGCTGGGCGTCACAGTAGCTCATCGGTGCACCGTGGTGCAGCCCTCGATCACCCGGTGCACGACCTTGGGTATTCCACGCCCACCGCGAGTGGCGGGTGTTACCGGCCCGGGCCTCGGCCTGCACTCCGCCCTCTGCTGCCATCCAGCCCCGGCCGGCAAGGCGCCCACCGGGCGGGCAATTTTGTGGATGACCTTGACCCACAAAGCGGATAGCCACCCCGCCCCTCGACTCCCTCTAATGCACGCACCGATTGGCCTGAATAAAAAAGGTAGCGACCCATGAGTGGTGCCAGAACGACCGAACAATGGACAGCCTTTATCGAGAGCTGTGTGGATTTTCGCCCCGCCGATGGGGTGTTCCGCATCGCCCGGGACATGTTCACCGAGCCCGAGCTGTTCGACCTGGAAATGGAGTTGATCTTCGAGAAGAACTGGATTTACGCCTGCCACGAAAGTGAGCTGGCCAATAACCACGACTTCGTGACGATGCGCGCCGGGCGCCAGCCGATGATCATCACCCGCGACGGCGAAGGCCGACTCAATGCCCTGATCAACGCCTGCCAGCATCGCGGCACCACCCTGACCCGGGTCGGCAAGGGCAACCAGTCGACCTTTACCTGCCCGTTCCACGCCTGGTGCTACAAGAGCGACGGCCGCCTGGTGAAGGTCAAGGCGCCGGCGGAATACGCCGAAGGGTTCGACAAGGCCACCCGAGGCCTGAAAAAGGCCCGCATCGAGAGCTACAAGGGCTTCGTGTTTATCAGCCTCGACGTGCATGCCGACAACAGCCTGGAAGACTTCCTCGGCGACGCCAAAGTGTTCTTCGACATGATGGTCGCCCAGTCCCCCACCGGTGAACTGGAGGTGCTGCCCGGCAAGTCGGCGTACACCTACGACGGCAACTGGAAGCTGCAGAACGAGAACGGCCTGGACGGTTATCACGTCAGCACCGTGCACTACAACTACGTGGCCACGGTGCAGCACCGCCAGCAGGTCAACAGCGAGAACGGCGGCAGCGCCAGCACCCTGGACTACAGCAAGCTCGGCGCCGGCGATGCCGACACCGACGACGGCTGGTTCGCCTTCAACAATGGCCACAGCGTGCTGTTCAGCGACATGCCCAACCCCAGCGTGCGCTCCGGCTACGCGACGATCATGCCGCGCCTGGTGGAGGAATACGGCCAGGACAAGGCCGAGTGGATGATGCACCGGCTGCGCAACCTCAACATCTACCCGAGCCTGTTCTTCCTCGACCAGATCAGCTCGCAGTTGCGCATCATCCGCCCACTGGCCTGGAACCAGACCGAGATCATCAGCCAGTGCATCGGGGTCAAGGGCGAGTCGGACGCTGACCGGGAAAACCGCATCCGCCAGTTCGAAGACTTTTTCAACGTCTCGGGCATGGGCACCCCCGACGACCTGGTGGAGTTTCGCGAGGCCCAGCGCGGCTTCCAGGCACGCCTGGAGCGCTGGAGCGACATCTCTCGGGGCAGCCATAAATGGGCCACCAGGCCAACCCGCAATAGCGAAGCCATCGGCATCCAGCCGGCCATGACCGGCACCGAGTTCACCCACGAAGGGCTGTACGTCAACCAGCACAGCAACTGGCAGCGATTCCTGCTGGACGGCCTGGCCAAGCAACCCCTGAAGCTGCGTGAGGTGTAACCATGAATGCGCAATTGCAGTACCAGATCGAACAGTTTTTCTACCGCAAATCCGAACTCTGCGACGCCCAGGACTGGGACGCCTACCTGGCGCTGTTCGACGAGCAGAGTGAGTTCCACTTGCCGCAGTGGGATTCCGAGCACGTCTACACCACCGACCCCAAGCGCGGCATGTCGCTGATCTACTACGCCAACCGTGGTGGCCTGGAAGACCGGGTGTTCCGCCTGCGCACCGGCAAGGCGGCGTCCGCCACGCCAATGCCACGCACCTTGCACCAGGTCAGCAACCTGCGGGTTCGCGAGCAGGACGATGGCGACCTGGAAGTGAAGCTCAACTGGCACACGCTGTTCTATCGCCTGGCCACCTCCGAGCAGTTCTACGGCCACGCCACCTATCGCCTCAAGCCCCATGGCGACAGTTGGCTGATCACCCGCAAGCATGTGCTGCTGCTCAACGACCGGATCAACTCGGTGCTCGATTTCTACCACCTCTGATTGCCTGGGATACCGACGATGAACCACAAGGTCGCCTTCAGCTTTGCCGACGGCAAGACGCTGTTCTTTCCCGTGCAGGCCAATGAAATTCTGCTCGACGCCGCCCTGCGCAATGGCATCAAAATCCCCCTGGATTGCCGCGAAGGCGTGTGCGGCACCTGCCAGGGGCGCTGCGAGTCGGGCCACTACAGCCAGGATTACGTGGACGAGGAAACCCTCTCCGCCCAGGACCTGGCCCAGCGCAAGGTCCTCACCTGCCAGACCCGAGTGCAGTCCGATGCTGCGTTCTACTTCGACTTCGATTCCAGCCTGTGCAACGCCCCCGGGCCGGTCCAGCTCAATGGCTCGGTGATCGAGGTGCGCCAGGTCAGCGAGAGCACGGCGATCCTGCACCTGGACCTGGGCAGCAGCGAACCCTTGCTGGATTTCCTGCCGGGGCAATACGCCCGCTTGAGCATCCCAGGCACCGACAGCCAACGCGCTTACTCCTTCGCCAACCGCCCCAACGAAAGCAATCAGCTGCAATTCCTGATTCGCCTGTTGCCGGACGGCGTGATGAGCAACTACATCCGCGAGCGCTGCCTGGTGGGCGACAACATCAAGCTGGAGGCTCCGCTGGGCGCCTTCTACCTGCGCCATATCAACAAGCCCCTGGTGCTGGTGGCCGGGGGCACGGGGTTGTCGGCGCTGCTGGCCATGCTCGACCAGATCGCCCACCAAGGCTGCGAGCAGCCGGTGCACCTGTATTACGCTGTGCGCGGCCCTGCCGACCGCTGCGAACGCACGCGGATCCTGGCCTACGCCGAGCGCATCGCGGGCTTTCGCTACACCGAAGTGCTCAGTGACCCGCCAGCGGATTGGCCCGGCAAGCGGGGCTACATCCCCGAGCATTTCGACCTCAGCCAACTGCGCGACGGGCCCCTGGACATGTACGTCTGCGGACCGCCGCCGATGGTCGAGTCGATCAAAATCTGGTTGCAGGAACAGCAACTTAACAACGTTCAACTGTATGACGAGAAGTTCACCGAGAGTAATATCTGATCCGTCAGCATCTAGCCGAGATCGAATCCGCCACAACGGGGATCGTTCCTGATAACAACGAGAAGAGAGCGCATTTAGTGGATCAAATTTCGCAACCGGGCGAGCTCAAGCGTGGCTTGAAGAACCGCCATATTCAGTTGATCGCCCTGGGCGGGGCGATCGGCACCGGACTGTTCCTCGGCTCTGCCGGGGTACTCAAGTCCGCCGGACCGTCGATGATTCTGGGCTACGCCATTGCCGGGTTCATCGCCTTCCTGATCATGCGGCAACTGGGGGAGATGATCGTCGAGGAGCCAGTGGCCGGTTCCTTCAGCCACTTCGCCCACAAGTACTGGGGCGGCTACTTCGGCTTCCTTGCGGGCTGGAACTACTGGGTGCTGTATGTCCTGGTGGGCATGGCCGAACTCACCGCCGTGGGCAAGTACGTGCAGTTCTGGTGGCCGGAAATCCCCACCTGGGTCAGCGCCGCGGTGTTCTTCGTGCTGGTCAACCTGATCAACATGATGAACGTGAAGTTCTTCGGTGAAGCCGAGTTCTGGTTCGCCATCATCAAGGTGGTGGCCATCCTCGGCATGATCGTCCTGGGTTGCTACATGCTGTTCAGCGGCAGCGGCGGTCCACAGGCCTCGTTCAGCAACCTGTGGGACCACGGCGGCTTCTTCCCCAACGGCTACAGCGGCCTGTTGATGGCCATGGCCTTCATCATGTTCTCGTTCGGCGGCCTGGAGCTGGTGGGCATCACTGCCGCCGAAGCCAGCGAGCCGCGCAAAGTGATCCCCAAGGCGATCAACCAGGTGGTTTACCGGGTCCTGATCTTCTACGTCGGCGCCCTCGCGGTGCTGCTGTCGCTGTACCCGTGGGATGAACTGCTGGTGAGCCTCAGTGCCGGCGGCGACGCCTACAGCAGCAGCCCGTTCGTGAAGATCTTCTCGCTGATCGGCAGTGATGCGGCCGCGCAGATCCTCAACTTCGTGGTGCTGACGGCGGCGCTCTCGGTGTACAACAGCGGCGTGTACTGCAACAGCCGCATGCTCTACGGCCTGGCCGAACAGGGCGATGCGCCGAAAGCGCTGATGAAGCTCAACAAGCAAGGCGTGCCGGTGCTGGCCCTGGGCATTTCCGCGCTGATCACCCTGCTGTGCGTGCTGGTCAACTACCTGGCGCCCCACGAAGCGCTGGAGTTGCTGTTCGCCCTGGTGGTGGCGGCACTGATGATCAACTGGGCGCTGATCAGCCTGACCCACCTGCGCTTTCGCAAGGCCATGGCCGAACAAGGTGTAGTGCCGTCGTTCAAGGCCTTCTGGTCGCCACTGAGCAACTACCTGTGCCTGGCCTTCATGGTCATGATCGTGGGCGTGATGTGGATGATCCCGGGCATCCGTGCCTCGGTGTATGCCATTCCGGTGTGGGTCCTGGTGATCTGGGGCCTGTACCGCGTGAGCCAGGCGAGAAAGGCCGCGCAACCCGCCCTGCGCTAAGCCGCAGTAGCGCTGCAAGACTGAAAGCCCGGCCTTGGATCAAGGCCGGGCTTTTTTATTGGCCACGCAAAAGCGGTCTGCCAATTCCTGCAAATGTGGCCTGAATCAACAGTCCGCTCTCTCCCTAGAATCGAGCCCCTCCCGGCGGTTGAGCCAGGGAGCCTGTGACTGGATGGAGAGTGGCTTATGAACAGAACTGCGGCAGGCCTTCGACTGGCCGATATTTTTTCGCCCACCGTGGCGGCGCTGATTTCAGTGCTGGTGAACTACGGCGGGACCTTCGTCCTGGTGTTCCAGGCCGCCGAACTGGCGCGGCTGTCACCGGCCCAGACCGCGTCCTGGGTCTGGGCGGTATCGGTGGGCGTGGGCCTGAGCGGTCTGTGGCTGAGCCTGCGCTACCGGGCACCGATCATCACCGCCTGGTCCACACCCGGCGCCGCCTTCCTGGCCACGGTGATGCCCTTCACGCCTTACGCCGAGGTGATCGGCGCCTACCTGATTTCGGCCCTGGGGTTCATCCTCCTCGGCGCCTCCGGGGCCTTCGACAAACTGGTGCGGATGATCCCCAAGGGCATCGCCGCCGGCCTGCTGGCGGGCATCTTGCTGCAGTTCGGCATCAACGCCTTTGGCGGCGCCAGTGCCGACCCGCTGCTGGTGATCGTGCTGCTGGTGTCCTACGCGCTGCTGCGACGTTTCACTTCACGGTTTGCCGTGGTGGGCATCCTGGTCATCGGCCTGGCGCTGCTGATCGCACAGGAGCGAATCGACTTTTCAGCGGTGCACTTGAGCCTCGCAGTGCCGGTGTTCACCGCGCCGCAGTTCTCTGTGCAAGCCTTGCTGGGGGTGGCGCTGCCGCTGTTCGTCATCACCCTCACCGGCCAGTACATGCCCGGGATGCTGGTGCTGCGCAATGACGGTTACCAGACCAGCGCCAACCCGTTGCTCACCGTCACGGGCCTGGGTTCACTGCTCATGGCGCCATTCGGTGCCCACGCCTTCAACGTGGCAGCAATCACGGCGGCGATCTGTACCGGCGAGGACGCCCACAAGGACCCGGGCAAACGCTACATCGCCGGTATCGCCTGCGGGCTGTTCTACATCCTGGTGGGGACTTTCGGGGTGACCCTGGCAACCCTGTTCATGGTCCTGCCCAAGGCCTTTATCACCACCCTGGCGGGCCTGGCGCTGTTGGGCGCCATCGGCGGCAGCCTGGCCAATGCCATGGCCGATGCGCCCACCCGGGAAACCGCGCTGATCACCTTCCTGGCCACGGCGGCCAACGTCACCCTGCTGGGGGTCGGCGGCGCCTTCTGGGGGCTGGTGGCCGGGTTGACCGTGCACCTGCTGATCCACGGCCGGGCCACCCGATTGCCGGCCAATACCGCCCAGCCTTGAAGCTCGACGCCTGGCCCGGGCTAACGCTTTCTCAGGGCCTGGGCCAGGCGCGCCATGGCCGCGTCGATCTCATGCGCACTCAACGAGGCGTAGCCCAACAACCAACCCTGCTGCTTCTGCTCCCCGGCGTACAGCCGGCTGAGCCCGGGCAACTGGATACCGACCCTGGCGGCCCGTTGCTGGGTCTGCACCTCGGTCCAACCGGGTTGCAGCAGGCAAGGGATCTGCAACCCGCCCGGCGGCGGCAAGGCGATGGCGATGCCCTTGAGGTGCCGCTCGATGGCCGCGAGCATCGCTTGCCGACGCCCGGCGTAAAGTTTGCGCATGGCCCGCACATGGCCATTGTAATGGCCCTCTTCCATGAACCGCGCCAGGGTCAGTTGAAGAATCTGCGGGGTGTGCCCATCCATGATGCTGCGGGCGCTGCTGAAGGCACTGACCAACTCCTCGGGCAAGGCCATGTAGCCCATGCGCAGGCCGGGTGAAAGGGTCTTGCTGAAGGTGCCGACGTAGAGGGTTCGCTGATACGGGTCCAGGCCCTGGACACAGGCCGTGGGCAGGCCGTCGTAATGGAACTCGCTGTCGTAGTCGTCCTCGATGATCCACTTGTCGTGCTCGGCGGCCCAACGGGTCAGCTCCAGGCGACGCTCCAGGGACAGGGTGGCGCCGGTGGGGTATTGGTGCGACGGCGTCACATAGACGCAGGAGGCGCCACTGCGATCGGCCCGCAGCAGGTCAGTGCGAATGCCCTGCCCATCGACGTCGATGGGCACGATCCGCGCCTCGGCGGATTCGAAGGCCTTGCGCGCCCCGAAGTAACCCGGGTTCTCCATCAGGATCGGCTTGCCGGCGTCCACCAGCAACTGGGCACAGAGGAACAGCGCCTGGCGGGTACTGCTCAGCACCAGGATCTGTTCGGGCCGCACCTTGGCCCCGCGCTCCAGGTTCAGGTAGGCGGCGATGGCCTTGCGTAGGGGCTCGGCGCCTTGCGGGTCGCCGTGCAGCAATACGCTACCCCGATGTTCCTTCAACACCTGGCGTTGCAGGCGCTCCCAGACCGCCAGCGGAAAGCTGCGGGTTTCCGGCAAGCCTGTGGCAAATGCGGTGACCACTTGCTGATCGGTGACGCCGCCTCGCTCGAACATCATCCGCCCACGGCGGCTCAGGCCCGAGCCCGGCTCCCGGGCAGCGGAGGGCTGCTCCTGCAAGCGCACGCGGCGGCGGGCGGCACCGCGTAACTGGGCGCCAATGCTGTCACTGACGTAACTGCCCGAGCCCCCGCGGCGCTGGATGAAGCCATCGCGCTGCAACTGCTCGTAGGCGTTTTCCACGGTGTCACGGGACACTGCCAACGACTTGGCCAGGGTCCGACTCGCCGGCAACTTCACCCCGGGGCCCAGGGCGCCATCGAGGATCAGGCCGCGCAAGGCACGCTGAATGCGCTGGTGCAGGTCCAGGGGCGCAAACTCCGGGTCGTTGAGCCGCATGTTGAGGGTTTCAAGCTCGAAGGTCTGGGCCACGTGGTCTGCCTGATGAAATGAAAATAAGCCGCTGGGGACGGCCACTTTATCCCTCGGGCGACGCTGGCGTCAGCCCTTGGAAATCAGCGGGTGGCGCCAGCGGCCCAGGCGCAAATGAAAACGCCCCGGCAGGCGGGGCGTTTGGCGATCAGAGCGAGGAGCGAACCCGCCACAGCTCGGGGAACAACACGGTGTCGAGCATCTTGCGCAGGTAGCCCACGCCTTCGGTGCCGCCGGTGCCGGGCTGGAAACCGATGATCCGTTCCACGGTGGTCACGTGGCGGAAGCGCCATTGGCGGAATGAGTCTTCGAGGTCGATAAACTTCTCCGCCAACTGGTACAGGTCCCAGTAGCGGGTCGGGTCGGCATACACCTCGCGCCAGGCGGCCTCGACCGACGGGTCGTGCAGCGTCGGCGCGGTGCTGTTCAGCGTCAGGCGCTGAGGGTCGATGTTCAAGCCGGCCTTGGCCATCAGGCCGATCGCTTCGTCGTACAAGGACGGCGTGCTGATCGACGCCTGCAACGACTCCAGCAGTTCCGGACGGTGGGCGTGGGGCCGCAGCAAGGCCGCGCTTTTGTTGCCGAGGATAAATTCGATGTCCCGGTATTGGAACGACTGGAAGCCCGAGGACTGGCCCAGGTAAGGCCGGATCGACTTGTACTCCGACGGGGTCATGGTGGCCAGCACCGCCCAGGCGTGGACCAATTGATCGAAGATCCGCGACACCCGCGCCAGCATCTTGAACGCCGGCGGCAACTCGCCCAGGCGCACGTGCTCACGGGCGGCCTTGAGTTCGTGCAGCATCAGCTTCATCCACAGCTCGGAGGTCTGGTGCTGGATGATGAACAGCATCTCGTTGTGGTCCGGCGACAAGGGGTGCTGGGCACTGAGGATGCGCCCCAGGTCCAGGTAGTCGCCGTAGCTCATGGAGTCGGAGAAATTCAGCTCGGCGTTATGCCATTCATCCGGCGGGTTGCTTGAATAAGGACATTGGCTCATGGCGGGGGCTCCTCCCATCAGGTAGCGGCTGGCCGATCGCTCGGGGCTGGGCACGGATCAAAGGCCCGCGCCGAGGCAGCCAGCTTCGTTGTAGTGGAAATTATCGGTTCAAGGGCCGCAGGATCGCCCGCACCGGGCTGGCGTCCAGGTGGGCAAAACGCAACGGCAGGGCGATCAATTCGTAATCCCCTTCCGGCACGGCATCGAGCACCACGCCTTCGAGAATCGCCATGCCTTGGCGGGCCACGGCGTTGTGGGCGTCCATGGTCTTGGATTGCTGCGGGTCCAGGGACGGCGTGTCGATGCCGATCAGGCGCACGCCGAGGCTGGCCAGCAGCTCGACGGTGGCCGGGGCCACCGCCGTGAAATGCTCGTCCCAGACCGCCAGCGGCGCCTGTTGATAAGTGCGCAAGAGCACCCGCGGCGGCAACTGCTCCAGGTGCCCGGCCAAATCCTCGGGCTGCACCAGCGGCCCGCTGCCCAGGCAATGCACAACCCGGCACGGGCCCATGTACACGTCCAACGAGACCTCACCGATGGGCGCACCATCGGCCCGGTAATGCAGCGGCGCATCGACATGGGCGCCGGTGTGGGGTGACAAGGTGATGCGCCCGACATTCACCGGGCACTCGGGTCCGAACTGCCAGACACGTTCTTCCTGAAATGGCGTATCCCCCGGCCAGGTCGGGGTCGCGGTACTCAAAGGCGGGCTGATATCCCACCAGCGGGGTGTGTTGTCCATGGTGTGGCTCTCGATCACGTCGACCTGAATGATACGAGCGATGCCCGTGTAGATTCTTGCGAAATTCCGCGCCGCGCTTCAGATATTTCGTAAATCCTGCGAAAAAAGCGCTTTTTGGCGAACGATAATTTCAACCGGCAATCCCCGCCCTCGCCCCGGCAGGCCCGGGCATTGCTGCGCTCGCCGGCGACACGCGCGGGGACCGGGCTGCGCTTCTGGATAGATTGATGTCGAGCCCAGACAACCCTGACGGCGCCGGGCGCTATAGGGTGCGGCTTCCGATCTGCCAACTGCCAGGAGCGCCAGAATGTCCAAACCTATTACCGTGCTGCGTGACACCCACCCGTTGCCGGTGCTCGACGCCTGCAAATGGGAAAAACTCGAAGGCGACCCGCACACCGTCAACCTCAACGCCTACACCAGCGAAGACGGCAGCAAGATCATGGGCACCTGGATCTGCACCCCCGGCAAATGGCGGGTGGCATACGAGAAGTGGGAGTACTGCCATTTCCAGGAAGGCTACTGCGTCATCACCCCGGACGGCCAAGCGCCGATCCACCTGCGCGCCGGCGACATCTTCATCGTCGAGCCGGGCATGAAAGGCACCTGGGAAGTGGTGGAAACCGTGCGCAAGTATTTCGTGTTTGCCTGACGTCTGGCCCACCCGCCGGGAGCCCGCGCAATGCGGGCTCCCCTCCAGGATGGCTATTCAACTCAACCTCACCCGCCAAATGTCTATATAATCTCCGCCAATTGGCAAAGGCAGGAGAAGCGATCATGGTTGCACTCACAGGCACTGGCATCGCCCCCAAACGGCGGGGCAAACTGGCATTGAAAGAGCAGTCTTCGGACATCCTCCTGGGTGGCCGGGCCAGGTTTGACGACCGCATTTCGATCTATCGCCTGACCGAGGAAGGCATCCCGCTGACGGCCATCATCAAGTTCGTCTCGTCGGTGCCCATGCTCAAGGACGAACAGGTCCTGGCCAAGATCATCGGCCTCTCCGAACGCACCCTGCAGCGCCGCCTGAAAACCCCGGACGAACCCCTGAACCCGGAACAGAGCGCCCGCGCCGTGCGCTTTGCCCAAGTGCTGTCCAAGGCCCAGGACATCTTCGGCAGCAGTGAAGCGGCGCAAGACTGGATGGCCAAGCCGGTGATGGGCCTCGATGGGCACAAGCCCGTGGATCTGTTGACCAACCCCATCGGCTTCGAGCTGGTGGATGAGTTCCTCACCCGTCTGGAATACGGGGTCTATCAGTGATCAGCGTTCCCGGTAGCAGCGCGATCCATTTCTGGCGGCTGGACACCGCCCGGCACGCCGACAGTTGGGACAGTGGCGTCGGCGCGGAGCTGTGCGGCGGTCGCTGGAACTCCAAAGGGGTCAAGGCCGTTTATGGCAGCGCCGACCCCGCCACGGCCATTCTGGAAGTCGCGGTACACAAGGGTTTTACCGTGCTGGACAGCGTGCCCCATGTCCTCACTGGCGCCTTGATCCAGGACCCAACGGCCATCTATCGCGTGGATGAACACAGCCTGCCAAACCCCAACTGGCTGATACCGGGCATCCCCAGTGCCGGCCAGCAAAAATTTGCCGACCAGTTGCTGGCCGACCATCCCTTCGTGCTGATGCCCTCATCGGTGTCCCGGCACAGCTGGAACATCCTGATCAATCCGTTGCTGGCCAAAGGTCTGTACCAAGTGGTGGTTCAGGAGCGCTTCGGCCTCGACACCCGCCTCAACCCTCCCCTGCACAGCGCTGCCAATCGCCCGAACTGAAGCCACAAAAAAGCGGGAACCTGCCCGACGCAGATTCCCGCAAACGCCCCTGTTGAAGGGGCTGCATTCGATGAGTTGATGCAAACACAGCGGCGAGGGGGCTAGCCCCCGTCGATTTACTGTTGCGGTTTGCGATAACTGTTAACGATGGCCGAGAAGTCTTTGCCGCCCTCCCCGCGTTGGCTCATGGCTTGATACAGCTGCTGCGCCACGGCACCGAGTACCACCGGCTGGTGGGCCTGGCGTGCCGCTTCGGTGGCCAGGCCCAAGTCCTTGAGCATCAGCTCTGCACCAAAGCCGCCAGTGTAGCCCCGTGACGCGGGGGCGGTTTCGATCACCCCCGGCCAGGGGTTGTAGGTATCGGAACTCCAGCAGCGACCGGTGGAGCTGTTGATGATCCCGGCCAGCACCTGGGTATCGATGCCCAAGGCGTCGCCCAACGCCATGGCCTCGCTGACGCCGATCATGGAAATCCCCAGCAGCAGGTTGTTGCAGATCTTGGCGATCTGCCCGGTGCCCACGTCACCGCAATGCACGATGTTGCGGCCCATCTGCGCCAGCACCGGTTGCAGGGTGGCGAACAGTTCAGCGTTGGCGCCAACCATAAAGGTCAGGGTGCCGGCCTGGGCGCCGCCGGTGCCGCCAGACACCGGCGCATCGGCCATGCTCACGCCTTGCTTGGCGGCGGCGGTGGCCACTTCACGGGCGGTCTGTGGGTCGATGGTGCTGCAATCCACCGCCGGCACGCCGCGGCCAATGCCTGCCAGTACGCCATCCTCCCCCAGCCAGACACTGCGCACATGGGCAGCGGCCGGGAGCATGGTAATCACCAGCTCGCAGCCCTCGGCGGCGGCCTTGGGCGAGGCGCTGATGCGGCCGCCCAGTTGCGCCAACTCCGCCAGCACGCTCTGGTTGAGGTCGAACAGGTTCAGTTGATGCCCGGCCTTGATCAGGTTACGGGCCATGGGCGCGCCCATGTTGCCCAAGCCGATAAATGCGATGTTCATGTCAGGCTCCTCAACGCAGGTTGATGGTGGTGTTCACACCGTCGTTGACGCTGTCATCGTCGAACCAGCGGCTGGTGACGGTCTTGGTCTGAGTGTAGAACTGCACCACCTGCTTGCCGTACGGGCCCAGGTCACCCAGCTTGGAGCCGCGGGAACCGGTGAAGCTGAAGAACGGCACCGGCACAGGAATCGGGATGTTGATGCCCACTTGGCCGACGTCGATTTCGCTCTGGAACTTGCGCGCTGCGGCGCCGCTCTGGGTGAACAGGCCGGTGCCGTTGCCAAACGGGTTGGCGTTGACCAGGGCAATGGCCTGATCCAGGGTGTCCACCTCCAGCACCACCAACACGGGGCCGAAGATTTCCTGGGTGTAGATCTGCATGTCCGTGGTCACCCCGGAAAACAGGGTCGGGCCGATGAAGTTGCCTTGCTCGAAGCCCGGGACCTGGATGCCGCGACCATCAAGCTCCAGCTTGGCGCCTTCTTTCACACCGCTTTCGATCAATTCGAGAATCCGCGCCTTGGCCCGCTTGGAAACCACTGGGCCGACATCGGTGCCCGGCTCGCTGCCGGCATTCACCTTGAGCTTTTGCGCCAGGGCCTTGAGGTCCGGCAGCCATTGTTTCGACGCGCCCACCAACACCACCACCGAGGTGGCCATGCAGCGCTGGCCGGCGGCACCGAAGCCTGCGCCCACCAGGGCATTGAGGGTCTGCTCGCGGTTGGCATCCGGCAGCACCACGGCGTGGTTTTTCGCGCCCATCATCGACTGCACGCGCTTGCCGTGTTTGCCGGCCAGGTCATAGACGTGAGTGCCGACGGCGGTCGAGCCGACGAAGGACACGGCCTTGATGTCTTTGTGGGTGCACAGCGCATCCACCACATCCTTGCCACCGTGCACCACGTTGAGCACGCCGGCCGGCACACCGGCTTCCAGCGCCAGTTCTACCAGCAGCATGGTCGACAGCGGGTCCTGCTCGGATGGCTTGAGGACGAAGGTGTTGCCGCAGGCGATCGCCATCGGGAACATCCACAGCGGGATCATCGCCGGGAAATTGAACGGGGTGATGCCGGCGCACACGCCGATGGGCTGGCGCAGGGTGTAGGTATCGACGCCACCGGCGACGTTCTCGGCAAACTCACCCATTTGCAGGGTGCCAATGGAACAAGCGTGCTCAACCACTTCCAGGCCGCGGAAAATATCCCCCTCGGCGTCGGCGATGGTTTTGCCCTGCTCGGCGCTGAGGACCACGGCGATGCGCTTGGAATGTTCGCGAATCAGCGCCTGCAATTTGAGCATGATGCGCATGCGCGCACCGATGGGGGTCAGTTTCCAGGTCTGGAAGGCGCGCTGGGCGGCGGCGATCGCGGCGTCGACTTCAGCGGCGGTGGCGAAAGGCACCTTGGCCAGGATTTCCTGGGTCGCCGGGTTGACGATGTCTTGCCATTGATCAGTGCGGGATTCGACCCATTCACCGTCGATCAGCAACTTGACCTGTTGCAGTGTGGTGCCACCGGGCGTGAGGGATGCGTTCATCGTGGTCTCCTGACTTCTTGGGTTCTTATGCAGGGAGCCAAGGCGCGCAGGCGCCTTGTATAGAGAGGACGTCGCGAGTTGGTGTCGGACTGTTTTTGGAGTATAGATGTGCAAACTTCTAATAAGAACGCACATAAAATCCGGTCCAACATGCAAAAAAACATCACCTCATTGGGCTCCCTGAACTGGGACGACCTGAAGTTTTTCCTGGAAGTGGCCCGCACCCGCAAAGCCAGCAGCGCCGCCAAGCGCCTGGCTGTGGACTACACCACGGTGTCACGGCGCATCACCTCGCTGGAAACCGCCCTGGGCACCTTGCTGTTCGAGAAGTCGCGGACCAACGGCTTTGTCCTGACCGCCGAGGGGCAGCGCCTGCTGGGCTACGCCGAATCGATCGAGAGCACCCTGCACATGGCCTGCGAACAGGTCTCGGGCTCAGGCGTGGCGTTGTCCGGGCATGTGCGCATCGGCTGCACCGAGGGCTTCGGCAGTTTCTTCATCACCCCGCAGTTGAGCCACTTCCTCGACGCCTACCCGGCCATCTCCGTGGACATCCTGCCGCTGCCGCACTTCATCAGCCTGTCCAAGCGTGAAGCCGACATCGTGATCGCCCTGGAGCGCCCGGAACACGGGCCTTACGTGTGCTGCAAACTCTGCGACTACCGCCTGCAGCTCTACGCCACCCAGGAATACCTCGACCAGCACCCGCCGATCCGCCGCCCGGCGGACTTGGGTGAGCATCAATTCATCAGTTACGTCGACGACCTGGCCTTCAGTTCCGAGCTGCTGTACCTGGCCAACGTGGTGCCCGGCGCCAGCGCCAACCTGCGCAGCACCAGCGTCATCGCTCAGTACGTGGCGGCGCAGCAAGGCCGCTCGATGGCCATCCTGCCGTGCTTCCTCGCCGCCCAGGACCCGCGCCTGCTGCCGGTGCTGCCGGAGCAGATCAACCTGACCCGGCAATTCTGGATGTACTGCCGGGAGGACCTGCGCAAGCTCAAGCGCATTACCCTGTTGTGGGATTACATCCGCAATGTCACCGAGCAAAACCAGCCGCTGCTGATGGGCGAGAGTCGTACCCTGCGCTTCGCCGATTAGTCGGCAATGACCACAATCGCCACCCGGCGATTCTCGGTGCGCCCGGCGACGGTGTCGTTGGACGCCACCGGCTGGCTGCTGCCGAGGCCGCGCAACTGGACGTTGCGCTCGGCCATGCCGGCCTCGACCAGCACCTTGGCCACGCTCTTGGCGCGGCGTATGGACAGCTGTTCGTTGTAGGTTTCCTTGCCCGAGGCGTCGGTGTGACCGTCCACGCGCACCTTCTGGATGTCGACGCTGAGCAGGGACTTGGCAATGCGCTGGACGATCTCGGTACTGGCCTGGTTCAGGCTTTCCACATCGCTGCCAAACAACACCTTGCCCGACAGGCCGAAGGCCCAGCCCTCATCCGTCAGCTCGAACCCCTCGTGCTGGAGCACGGCAATCTGCTGTGGCGTCAGGCCCTTGGGCGGCACGCTCTGGCAGCCGGCCAGGCCGAGCAAGGCGCTGAACAGCAGCACGCCGATGAAGCGAAAAACACGTGGGGTTAAAGAAAGCAAGACCGTCATCTCCTGGTTTTAACGTGAACGATAGGGGGATGCGCCTCTTCGTTCGGGGATTGACCCTCACGGGCCTGGCGCTTGGCCTGGTACATGGCCGCATCGGCAGCGTCCAGCAGGGTGCCGGGCGTGGCGCCATGATCCGGGTAGATGGCCATGCCGATGCTGAGGGAGGTCAACACCGCCGTGTTGCCCGGCAAGGGAATCGGCTCTTGCATGCTGGCGCTGATTTTGTCGGCAATGCGCCGGGCGTCTTCGACCCGGTGCAGCGGCGTCAGCAGGATCGCGAATTCATCACCGCCCAAGCGCGCCACCAGGTCTTCTTCACGCAGTTGCGCACGAATCCGCGCCGCCACAGCCACTAGCACGGCATCACCGGCCGCGTGGCCAAAGTTGTCGTTGATGTCTTTGAAACGATCGCTGTCGAGGAACAGCACCGCCACCCGCTCATTGAGTTTGGCCGCGCTGCGCAAGGTGCGAATCAGCCGCCCCTCGAAAAAGGCACGGTTCGGCAGGCCGGTGAGGCTGTCGTGGCTGGCTTGGTGAGCCAGGGTTTCATTCTCGCTTTGCAGGTGGGTCTGCCAGGCTTCCAGCTCATCGAGCAAGGCATTGAAGTCGTTGCCCAGGTTGTCCAGTTCAATGATCGCGGCCGGCGGCACGCGCTGGTCGAACGCACGTTCGCGACGGACGGCGTGGGCCACGTCTGCCAGGCTGCGCAGAGGCCCGGTGATGCCGCGCAACTGACGCCGGGCCAGGTACAGGGAAACCCAGGCGCTGACGGCCGTACACAGCACAATCCCCACCAGGCCGCTGAACAGAAAGCGCATCAGGCTGCCGCCGTGCCCGGTCAGGCTGATGGTGCCGATCACCTCGCCCTGATGCTCGATCGGCATGGCGATGGGCTTTTCCAGGAAGGCGCTGGCGAAGTGCATCTCCAGGTCGGACAGCCAGCCGCTCTCCGGGCGCTTCCAACTCGCCAACAGTTGGCCGTTTTTGTCGAGGACCTGGGCATCCGCCACTTCCTCGGTGGAGGCGATCAACGCCAGGGCCTCAGTGGCCGCCGCACGGTCGTTGAAGACCACCGCCGCTTCCACCGTGTAGTTGATGGAACGGGCGATCAAATGCAGGTTGTGGTCGGCATACACCCGCAGCGCCAGGACCCCGAGCAAGGTCAGCGACAGACTGGCCATCAAAATGGCCAGCAGGGCGACGATCAGGTGCCCACGACCGATCACCGAGCGCAGGGTCGAACGGTTCTTGGATTTGAAGATCGTCATGGGGCCGCCGCGCGACGACGGGACAACTGCAGGACGCTGGGGTGAATCCGCACACCGCTGCGAGCCACCGAATCCAGATTGACCTCGAAGGACACCTGCTCATCGCTGACCCGCAAGCAGAACAGGCTGCCCACTGTGCATTGGTCACCGCCCTCGCTGATGCTCAACACCGGCAGGCCCAGCAGCGAGGCAAACAGACGACCCCGCTCTTCGCTGCTCAACTTGCCGATGTACAGCGCATCGCACTCATTGAGAATCGCCGGGCTGCTGGCCAGCAAGCGCCGCGCTACCACCGGCCGCCCGGTACGCTGGGTGCTGCCCTTGAGCAAGTCGTCGGTGTATTCGGTGGGGCCGACCACACACAGGCGCAGTTGCGCAGGCTCCACCGGCCAGCGGGCATAACTGAGAATGCCGAGCACCACCTGGGTCACGGCCTTGGCGCGCTGATCGGCCAGGCCAAGGGGCGCGTCAGCCGCAGAATGGGCCAGGGTGAAGGGGCTCAACAGGCACAAAAGGGCCGCGAGCAGGCACCGCCTGACACCCCAAAAGCGTTCTGTCCTCAAGACAGCCACGTCCATGCAGGAATACTCAATGATCGTCATGAAATGATGCCGCAACGATAGCACAGCCACGGAAAACCCCGCGAGATGGCCATATACATAGCCGGCTATTGGTTTAGAAAAAAATGAAGTAACGATTTGCCACAGCCTATTCTTCCCGACCGCTGCGCCTGATTAAGATCGGTGCCAGAGTCAGCGGCCCAGCGCCGCCCTCGGCGAGACCGGCTACACAGATAGCCGGCTCGGGGAATGTCTTCAGCTACTGCCGTACACAGCGCGCTTCGGTCACCTGCCGATGCCGTGCTTTACGTAGCCCAGGCATCCTTGAGGTTCGCCGATGAAACTCGATCTTTTCCGCACCCTGTGGGGTTACACCGCCAGCAAGGCCCAGGCACTCGACGAGTTGCTGGAGGCCGGCTTCGACGGCATGGAAGCCCGCCTGCCCCTGGACGCCCGCGAGCGCGCCGAATTCGCCACCTTCCTGAGCGCCAATCAGGTCGGCTACATCAGCACTGTGTTTACCGCCTACGACGTATTGCCGGAGCAAAAGGCCCTCCCCGCCGAACACCTGCAGGACCTCGACCGCAAACTTGCCTGGGCCGCCGAACTGAGGCCGCGCTTCGTCAATGTGCTGGCCGGCAACGACCGCTGGCCCCTGGCCCAGCAAGTGGAGTTCTTCGGCCAGGCCCTGGAGCTGGCCCGCAAGCACGGCCAGTTCTGCAGCTTCGAAACCCATCGTTCGCGCTCGTTGTTCAACCCTTGGCTGACCCTGGAATTGATTCGCCAAGTGCCGGACCTGCGCTTCACCAGTGACATCAGCCATTGGGTCGTCACCTGCGAGCGCCTGCTGGACGATCCCTGCGACGACCTCAGCGCCTTTGTCGAACGGGTCCACCATATCCAGGCCCGGGTCGGTTATGACCAGGGCCCGCAAGTGCCCCACCCCGGCGCCCCGGAATACGCCCGGGAACTGGCCTTCCACCAACAGCACTGGGAAGCCATCTGGCGCTCGCAGCAGGCCCGCGGCTACCAGGTCAGCACCCTGACCCCGGAATTCGGCGCCGACGGCTACCTGCATCACCTGCCCTTCACCAATGTGCCGGTGGCCGATCTCTGGTCGCTGAACCTGTGGATGGCCCGCACCGAGCGCGAACACTTCCAACGCTTCAGCCACTCCATCCGTCCCTGAGGTTCTTGCGTCATGCCCGAGAAGATCGATACCCCCCAGGCCAAGGCCAATTTCAACAGCATCCCGGTGGTGAACATCGCCGGCCTGTTCAGCGTCGAGCTGGAGCACCGCTTGGCGGTGGCCGAGCAACTGGGCAAGGCCGCCAGTGAAGTGGGTTTCCTGTACATCACCCAGCACGGCATCGCCCCGTCACTGATCGCCGACCTGCGTCAGGCGGCCAGGGACTATTTCGCCCAGCCCCTGGCCAGCAAGATGCAGCACTACATCGGCACCTCGAAGACCCACAAGGGCTTTGTCCCTGAAGGCGAGGAGGTGTATTCCAAGGGCAAGCCGGACCACAAGGAAGCCTTCGACATCGGCTTCGAAGTGCCGGCCGACGATCCCCTGGTGCTGGCCAACACCCCGCTGCTGGGGCCCAACGAATGGCCGACGCTGCCGGGTTTCAAGGAGGCAGCGCAAGCCTACTACGCGGCGGTGTTCGCCCTCGGTCGGCGGCTGTTTGGCGGCTTTGCCCTGGCCCTGGGCCTGGCGGAGGACTACTTCGACCCGCTGGTGACCCGCCCGCCTTCCAAGCTGCGGCTGATCCACTACCCCTTCGACGGCGCTGCCCAGGATGCCCCGGGGATCGGCGCCCACACTGACTACGAGTGCTTCACCATTCTCCTGGCCGACAAGCCCGGCCTGGAGGTGATGAACAGCCTCGGCCAGTGGATCGATGCCCCACCGGTGGCGGACGCTTTTGTGGTGAACATCGGCGACATGCTCGAAGTGATGACCGCCGGGGCCTTTGTCGCCACCGCCCACCGCGTGCGCAGCGTCAGCGAGGAGCGTTACGCCTTCCCGTTGTTCTACGCCTGTGACTTTCACACCCAGATCAAGCCACTGCCGCAGTTCGCCAACGGCACCGATGAGTACGAGCAAATCGCCATTGGCGAGCACATGTACGGCCAGGCCTTGCAGACCTACCAGTACCTGCGCAAGCGCGTGGAAAACGGCGAGATCCAGCTACCGGAAAAAGCCCGCAAGCCGTCCAGCTTCGGGCACCTGAAACACCAAACCCAACCGTCCTGATTGCCTTGCCCAACCCACCCTGGAGTGCCGCCTGATGCTCAACAAAAACAACCTTGTGCGCCTGACCCTGATCACCCTCGGCCTGTGCGCCGCCCATACCGCCCTGGCCGCCACCGCGACCCCGGGCCAGTTGAAGATCGGCATGGAGATCACCTACCCGCCGTTCGAGTCTTACGACAGCGAGAAGAACGTGGTGGGCTCCGACCCGGAACTGGCCCATGCCCTGGCCAAGCACCTGCAAGCCAAGGCCGAGTTCGTCGACACCAAGTTCCCCAGCCTGATCCTCGGCCTCAACGCCGGACGCTACGACGCCATCATTTCCGGCATGTACATCACCCCGGAACGGCAGACCCAGGCCCTGACCATCGCCTACGCAAAAACCGGGGCGGCGATCATGGCCCCCAAGGACAGCGGCCTGAACCCGCAAACCCCTGAAGAACTGTGCGGCCTGAAAGTCGGCCTGGAACAGGGCACCACCTGGGTTGGCCAACTGCAGAAACTGTCCAGCGACTACTGCGTGCCCAACAACAAGGGCGCCATCAGCGTCAGCGAATACCCGTCGGCGCCGGAAGTGACCCAGGCCCTGCTGTCGAAAAACATTCAGGCCCAGGTGGAAATCGCCGGCGCGGCAAAAATGATCGCCGAGCGCACCAACGGCCGCGTGGTGGTCACCACTGCCCACCCGATCTACCAGCAAACCCTGGGCATCTTCGTCAAGAAGGGCAACGACGCCACCTACAAGGCATTGCAGGAAGCCTTTGCCGCCAGCCAGAAGAATGGCGAGTACGCGGCGATCCTCAGCAAGTACAACCTGGAACCCGTGACCGAGTGAGTGCTTTCGGGCGCACGGAGGCGCCCTGTGTTTGATCCGCGATCGAGGGCTGCACGCCCGTTTTGAAGCCTGCGATCCGACGCGGCTGAGGTGTTTTTATGCAATTCGACTGGTCCTACTTTTTCTCCCTGTTCTCGCTGCCGAGCTTCTGGCAGGCCTGCGTCACCGTGGTCCAGCTCAGCGCCCTGGCCTGGTTTATCGGCATGCTGCTGGGCTTTGTCCTGGCCTCGGCCAAACTCTCCAGCGCCGCCTGGATCAGGACGCCGGCGGCGATCTACATCTGGTTCTTCCGCAGCATCCCGCTGCTGGTGCTGGTGGTGTTCGTCTACAACCTGCCCCAGCTATTTCCGGTGACCGGCTCGGTGCTGTCCAACCCCTTCTATTCCGGCCTGTTCGCCCTGGTGGTGACCGAGGCCGCGTACATGGCGGAAATTCACCGCGGCGGCCTGATCTCGGTGGCCAAGGGGCAGAAGGAAGCGGGCCGCGCCCTGGGCATCGGCCTCCTGGGCCTGCAACGCCTGATCGTGATTCCCCAGGCGTTTCGCATCTCCCTGCCGACCCTGATCAACGAGTACATCACCGTGGTCAAGCTGACCTCGCTGATCTCGGTGATCTCCCTCACCGAACTGCTTACGGTGGGCCAACGCCTGTATGCGCAGAACTTTCTGGTGATGGAAACCCTGGCCGCCGTGGCGGTGTACTACGTGCTGATCGTCAGCCTGTTCGGCTGGCTGCTGCAACGCCTGGAGCAGCACCTGGACCTCAATCTGCGCAAGCCGCAAACCCTGGACGAGAGCACTGTGGCGCGGTTCCAGCAACAGACCCGGCAACAGGCCAGCCGCGTCGAGGCGCACCCCGGCGCCGGCAGCGGCCCTGCAACTGCGTAACCTGCACAAGTGCTATGGCGATCATCAGGTGCTCAAGGGCATCGACCTGAGCGTCAACAGTGGCCAGGTGATTTCCATCATCGGCCCCTCGGGGTCCGGCAAGACCTCGCTGATCCGCACCATCAACGGCCTGGAGCGCATCGATCAGGGCGAGATCGTGCTGTTCGGCAACAGCTTCATCAGCGCCGGTGACAACCTCAACAGCGCTCAGGTGCGCGACGGCGTGCGCCAGATCGGCATGGTGTTCCAGAACTTCAACCTGTTCCCCCATCGCAGCATTCTCGACAACGTCACCCTGGCGCCGCGCTACCACGGCACCAAGCGCTCGCTGAGCGAACAACACGCCTATGGGCTGCTGGACAAGGTCGGCTTGCTGGCCCACGCCCACAAGTACCCGCACCAATTGTCGGGCGGCCAGCAGCAACGGGTGGCCATCGCCCGAGCCCTGGCCATGGAACCGGCGATCATGCTGTTCGACGAGCCCACCTCAGCCCTGGACCCGGAGCTGGTGGGGGATGTGCTGAATGTGATTCGCGACCTGGCCCGGGAAGGCATGACCCTGCTGATCGTCACCCACGAGATGGACTTCGCGATGTCGATTTCCGACCGGGTGATCTTCATGGAAAACGGCCATGTCCAACTCGACGCCAGCCCCCGGGCCATCCGCGAAGACGCGGACGGCGAACGGGTGCGGCGCTTTATGGGGCTGCAAGCGCCGGCCCAGGCCTCCCAGGCGGCGGTGCTCTAGGCCGGCCTCAGCCGAGTTCCAGCATCAGCCCGCTGAGGCGCTTGACCTTGCGCCGCACGGCCTCTTCAAAGACCCCGGCGCGGGGCTCGATCAGGCTGAACCAATCCTTGGCCCGAGTGATGCCGGTGTAGATCAGCTCCTTGGTCAGCACCGGGTTCAAGGCGTCCGGCAGGATCAACGCGGTGTGGGTGAACTCCGAACCCTGGGATTTGTGCACGGTCATGGCGTACACGGTTTCCACATCGTTGAGCCGGCTCGGCAGCACAAAACGCACGCCGCCCTGGCCGTCGTTACGCGGGAAAGCCACGCGCAGTACCCGACGTCCGGGTTCGGCACCCTCCTGCTCGGGCAGGCGCAGGGCGATGCCGATGTCGCCGTTCATCAGGCCCAGGCCGTAGTCGTTGCGGGTCATCAGCACCGGGCGCCCTTCGTACCATTGCTGGTCGCTGTCGATCAGCCGCGCCTTGAACAGCGCCTGGGTCACTCGCTGGTTCAAACCCTCCACGCCCCAAGGGCCTTTGCGCACCGCACAGAGCAACTGGAACTGGTCGAATGCCTGCAATACCTTGCGCGCCCATTGGGTCCAGCGCGGGTCTTCAAGGCTGGCCTCGCTTGGCGGGCGCTCCGTGCGCAGCAAGCTCAAGTAATGCCGGTAACCTTGCGGCCCATCGCCATGCCCCTCCAGCAGCAGGCGCTCAAGGGCGCGGTCCTGCTCACCCTTGAGGCTCAGGCAATAGAGGTCGGCGTGGCTGCGGGCAGCCAGCAGGCGACGGGCCTCCTCCGCCTGCTGCTGGTTGACCCAACGGGCCAGTTGGCCAATGCCGCTGCCTTCGCCAAAACGTCGGGAATGGCGCAGCATCACCACCTGTTGGGCCAAGGGGTGACTGTGCTCGCGGTCTTCCTGCAAGCCACTGCCGGCCAGGTCTTCGCCACTCAGGGCTTCCAGCCATTGCCGCGTCTCGGGGCTGTACCAGCCGCCTTCGGCATCCCGGCACAAATCGCCCAGCACCGCACCGGCCTCCACCGAGGCCAACTGGTCCTTGTCCCCCAAGAGCACCAGGCGCGCATGCAACGGCAGCGCGTCCAGCAGGTTGGCCATCATTTCCAGGTCGATCATCGAGGCTTCGTCCACCACCAGCACATCCAGGGGCAGGCGATTGCCGGCGTGGTGGCGGAAGTGCCGGGTGCCCGGGCGATTGCCCAGCAAGCGGTGCACGGTGGTCACGTCGCTGGGGATTTTCTCTCGCACCTCATCCGCCACCGCCAGGGAGCGCACCTGCAGGCTGATGGACTCGGTGAGCCGCGCCGCCGCCTTGCCGGTGGGGGCCGCCAGACGGATACGCAAGGGTTTGCGCTGCTCCACCGCCGGCGCCTGGAGCAAGGCCAACAGGCGCACCACGGTGGTGGTTTTACCGGTGCCAGGGCCGCCGGTGATGATGCTGAAGGCGCCCCGGGTGGCCAGGGCGCAGGCGAGCTTCTGCCAGTCGATGGGCCCGGAAGGCTTGGCCGCACCGAACAGTTCGGTGAGGCGGCGCGACAGGTCATCGGGGGTGGCTTCCTGCTGGGCCAGGCGTTGGCGCAGGGCATTGTCGATGCGCCGCTCGTAGGCCCAATAGCGGCGCAGGTACAGCCGCTTGCCGGACAACACCAACGGCCGCTGCCCGGCCTCTTCGCTGTGATCGGCGGCCAGCGCCACCAAGCGGCTGGCGGCCAGGGTCTTGCACCAATGGGCACCGTCCAGGGCCACCAGGACTTGCGAAGGCAGGAGGATCACACCGCTCTGGGAGTCACCTTCAGGCGGCAGGGACAGGGCGAAATCCGGTTCTTTGAGGGTCTCGAACAGGTCCAGGCAAACATGGCCGTGGCCCAACTGATGACTGGTCAACGCGGCCGCCATCAGCACCAGGGAGTCGCCGCGGGGATCCAGCTCGTAGAGGAAGCCGACAAAAGCCTTGTCCAGGGCGCGCAACCAGCCGCGTTCGACCCACAGGTCCAACAGTTGCAGCAGGTCTTCGGCCCGGGTCAGTGGCGCCAGAGTGGACGGCGCCAAATCGTCCGTGGGCGCAAACAGGTCTTCGGTCATAACAACACTCCCTGTTCCCAGGCGGGCTCGGCTTTGGGCAGGTCCGGCTTGCCCTGGAACAGGCGATCCAGGCGCTCGATCAGGTCTCGGGAAGGCCGGGCGAAGAACACGCCCTGGCTAGGGGCACAGGTGCCCCGCAGGAACAGGTACAGGGCGCCCCCTATGTGCCGGTCGTAATCATAGTCCGCCAGGCGCGCCTTGAGTTGGCGATGCAAGGCCAGCAGGTAGAGCACGTATTGCAGGTCGTAACGGTTGTCGAGGATCGATTGTTCCATGGCCTGCTCGGTGTAGGCGGCGTCGTCCACGCCCAGCCAGTTGGATTTGTAGTCGGCCACGTAATAGCGCCCCTGGTGCTCGAAGGTCAGGTCGATAAACCCCTTGAACATGCCATTGAGCAACACCGGCTCGGCAGTCACCCGAGGCACGCCGTGGTGGGTGTGCTGGCGCACCAGCTCATCGAGCTTGAGCACATCGACCTTGTGGCTGGCGAACCAGAACTCCATCTCCACCCGATACTGCGTCAACCCGGACAACACCACTGGCGCCTGCCCGGCACCGAGGGCCAACGGGGTCTGCAACAGCGGTTGCAGCCAAGCGCTCAGGGTGCCGATCCAGCCTTCCCAGCCACGTCGGTTGCAACGCCGGGCGATGGCGTCTTCGATGGCCTCAGGCGTAGCGCTGAAGCCTTCTTCTCCGGCCCACTCCAACAGCCCATGGAGAAAGGTCCCCGGGTTCGGGCCCCGGGGGAAGCGGTGGATATCGCCGCCGCTGGCCAACACTTCTCGCGGCGCATCCGGGTCCAGGCGTTCGTCATCGAAGAGTTTTTGCGCCTGGGGGTTTTCCGGGGCTTCGCTGCCGGCACCCAGGCTGTCGCTGATGCGCAGGGCGCTGTAAGACGCGATCCACCAGTTCTCCGCCGCCCGTCGTTGAGGGATCAGCGGGGCCAGCAAGGTCGCCTTGTTGCGTGGGGGCTGGAAGCGGGTGTCGCCAGCCAGGGGCAGCGGCTCGACGCTGAGGGCAGCACAATCCTGTTGCAGGTCCCGCAACCAACTGCGCAACCCGGCGGACTCGCCCAGTGATGCACCGCCGCCCAGTAGGTAACCCAGGGCTGAGCGATGCAACACGGAGCTGTTGTGGTTGCCGCGCTTGAGATCACTGACGCCCAGCCAGCAGGCATGCTGGGCCCGGGTCAGGGCCACATAGAGCAGGCGCAGGTCTTCGGCCAGGCGCTCATCGTCAGCCTGGGCGATCAATTCGGGGGTGGGCCGCAAGGTCACTTGGGCCTTGCCGCTGCTATCGTGGTAATGCAAGGGCAGCCGGCTACCGTCTACGGGTTTGGCCGAACAGATGAAAGGCAGGAACACCAGTGGGTATTCCAGGCCCTTGGACTTGTGGATGGTCACCACCTTGACCAGTTGCTCGTCACTTTCCAGGCGCAGGATCTGCTCTTCACCGGCTTGCCCGGACAAGGCCAGGTGCTCGCTCAGGTGACGGATCAGGGCTTGCTCGCCGTCCAGTTCGGCGGCAGCCTGCTGCAGCAATTCGCACAGGTGCAAGAGGTTGGTCAGGACCCGCTCGCCATCGCTGCGCTGCACCAGGGCCTGGGGCAACTGGAAGTCATGCAGCAAGCGCCGCAGCATCGGCAGCACACCCTGGCTGCGCCAGATTCCGCGATAACCGCGGAACTGCATGACCCGCGCTTCCCAGGCCAGTTCGTCCTGGTTCAGGCGCTCCAGTTCCGTCAGCGACAGGTTCAGGGTCAACGACGCCAGGGCCGCCCGCAGCGGGCGCTCCACATCCGGCTCGGCACAGGCCTTGAGCCAGACCAACAGGTCCCGGGCTTCCTGGGCGGCGAACACCGAATCCTTGTCCGACAGATAGACGCTGCGCACCCCGCGCGCCGCCAGTTCGCCACGCACCGCCTGAGCCTCTTTGCCGTCGCGTACGAGGATGGCGATGTCCGCCGGCAACAAGCCCCTGAGGGGCTGATCGTCACGTACAAAACCGCTGCGCTGCTGTTGGCCGCCATTGAGCAACTCGACAATTTCACTGGCGCAGGCCGCCGCCAATTGCTGGCGATACTGGGCCCCCGACAAGGGCTGCTCGGTTTCCAGGTGCCAGATGTTCAGGGCCGGCAGCGTCAGGCCGTCAACCTGCAAGTGCTCCTTGCGCCCTTGGGACGCCACCGGCAGGAACGGCACCGGGTTGTCACCGGCCTCACGAAACAGAAAGGCACCTCGGCCCTGCTCCCGAGCCTCGGCGCGCTGGAACACATGGTTCACTGCACTGACCATGGCGTGGCTGGAACGGAAGTTGGTGCCCAGGGTGTGCAGGCGGCCGCTGGTGGCCTGGCGCGCCCGCAGGTAGGTGTAGATGTCGGCGCCACGGAAGGCGTAGATCGCCTGCTTGGGGTCGCCGATCAGAAACAGGCCGGTGTCCGGGTTGTTGTCTTCGATGCGGTAGATGCTTTCGAAGATCCGGTACTGCACCGGGTCGGTGTCCTGGAACTCGTCGATCAGGGCCACCGGGAACTGATCGCGAATCAGCTCCGCCAGGCGCTCGCCGGACTCCGCCTGCAAGGCCGCGTCGAGGCGCAGCAGCATGTCGTCGAAGCCCATCTCGGCGCGCCGGCGCTTCTCTTCCTCAAAACGTGCACCGACCCACTGAGCGGCATGTTGCAACACCGCCGCATCGGGGCTCGGCAGCGCGTCGAGGGCGGCCTTGAGGCCGGGCATGGCGTCGATGCCGGGGTGGCTTGGGGCTTGGCCTTTCCAGGCCTCGCTCATGCCGTCAGGGGTCAAGCGGCTGAAGCCGGTGCCGATGTCCAGTTGCTCGGCGGACTCGTCCTCGGCCCAGGCGCTGATCTTCTCGAACCAGGGCTCGAAGTAACGGGCCTGCATCTTGCGACCGTCCACGGTTTTGCTGGCTACGCCTTGCAGGCAGATATCCCGCAACTCTCCGGCCCATTGCCGCCAAGGCGCCTTGATTGCCACCAGGGCTTCGCGACGCTCTTGCAGGCTGGCCTCGATAAGCTCGCTGGGTGTCAGGCTTTGCGCCTCGCGCCGCTCGCCACCGAACAAGGCCCGGACCCGCGGCAACAACGCTGCAGGTCCGCCCCAATTGGCCCGCACCCAGTTCAGCGCATCGCCTTGCATCGGGTAGCAGAACAGCCGCCAGTAATCGCGCAGCACTTCGCCCAGCAGGTCGCTGTGGTCGGTTTCCAGGGTCTGGGTGAACAGGCTGCCGCTGTCGAAGGCGTGCTCACGAAGCATGCGCTGGCACCAACTGTGGATGGTCGAAACCGCGGCCTCGTCCATCCATTGGGCGGCGATATCCAGGCGGTTGGCACAGGCGGCCCATTGCTCGGGGCTGAACTGCTGCCGCAGCTCGGCGATCAGGCTGTCGGGCGCCTCCAGCTCATCGCGAAAGAATCTTGCGGCTTCGGCCAGGCGCGTACGAATTCGTTCGCGCAGCTCCTTGGTGGCGGCATCGGTAAAGGTCACCACCAAAATCTGTGGGGGCAGCAACTCCCGCGTAAAGCCTGCCGCTTCGCCGCCATGGCCAAGCACCAGGCGCAGGTACAGGGCCGAGATGGTGAAGGTCTTGCCGGTGCCGGCACTGGCCTCGATCAGTTGGCTGCCACGCAGTGGGAACGCCAGGGCCAGGGGCCGTTGTGGGGCGGTCATGATCCGGCCTCCTCGCTGAGCGCCGAGCGCCAAGGTGCTTGTAGCAGCGGACGGTAAAGGGTTTCGGCCCAACCACCGAAGGTTTCATCGGCAATCAAGGCGTTGTAATCGGCATATTGTCGCGCCAGGGCTGGGCTTTCCCGACGCTCGCCGTCGCTGGTCACGCCATCGCCTTCATAGGCTTTGCGTGCGGCGGCCTCGGCTTTGTCCGGATCGCTCTGGGCCAGCCAGGCAAAAGCGGTTTTCACAGCCACCGGCAATGGCCGGCACATACCGGCTTGCCAAGCCAGCAACAACTCGCCGAGGCAGTCCAGGGCCGCCTGGCGCTCAAGGGGGGCCAGCAGCAGGCTGTCGTCACTGGCCACCAGGGCGGTGGTCAACGAATAACCGCTGGCGCAGGCGGCCAGGTGCTCGACCCAGGCCCGGGTCAGGCGGTGCCATTTGCGGCTTTTGATCGAACCGATGCTGTTGGGAATGGCGGTGATCGACAACAGCCCGCCGTCGCTGCGCTGATGCAGGCCACTCAACCAACCTTCCAGCAACACACCGCCCAGTTCGAGGCTGATGGGTGAGGCGCTGGTCAGGGGCGTGGGCCACAGGCTCAACAGCTGTTGATAACGTTGCAACAGGTCAGGCAGTGGCTCGATCAACTCCCGTTGCAGGCATTCGCCAAAACCGGCCATGGGCAGCAGACCGCTGGCTTGCAGGCGTTGTGCTTGGGCTTGCAGGGCGTGCTCGGGGTCACCGCTGTTCAGTGCGGCCTCCAGCAAACTGTCGCTGAGGCTATAGCGTTGCAGGGCGTCGAGGACAAAAGGCTCCTCATCGGCCAGGGGCGCTTCCAGGGCCTCGAAAAACACTTTCAGACGCTGACTGAAGAAATGCCGCACAGGGTTGCGTAAGAAATCCTGCAACTGGGCCAGGCTCAAGGGCTCTTCCTGGAGGTAAGGCGGCAACAGTTCCACCGCACCCTGTTCGGGTTGATCCTGATGCAGCAACTGCCATTCCCGGGCGTAGCTGAAGAGCGTGTCGCCGTCGTGGAAGTAGCGGGCACTGAAGGGTTGCAGCGGGTGCTCCTGGGTCAAGGCTTCAAGCAGCGAATGCTCCGGGTCGCCCAGGGCCCAGCCGCTGGCCAAATGGTCGCGTAGCTGGCCAATCAATACCGACGCAGGGCGTTCGCTGTTGTCGCGGATGCTACGACCGACCCAACTGACGTAAAGCTGATCTCGCGCAGACAACAGCGCCTCCAGCAAGAGGTAGCGGTCGTCTTCACGCCGGGAGCGGTCACCGGGTCGGTAGTCGCTGCCCATCAGGTCGAAATCCAGGGGCGGTTGGGCGCGGGGGTAATCGCCGTCGTTCATGCCCAACAGGCAGACCAGCTTGAAGGGAATGGCACGCATCGGCATCAGGGTGCAGAAGTTCACCGCGCCGGCCAGGAAGCGTTGCGACAAGCGCCCTTGGTCAAGGCCGGCGAGCCAGGCTTCGCGGACCACGGTCAGTGGTAGCGCATCCTGCAGGCCGACGGATTCGCAGGTCTCCAGCCAGGTTTCTCGCAGGTCTTCCAGTTGGCCAAGCAGGTAGTCGTCGTGCTCGGTGCTGGCCAGGAAGAACAACTGCATCAGGCGCTGCAGGCGCGCACCCCATTCAACCGGTTTGGCGGGCTGGGTGAGTTGCTGATAGGCGATCTGCAAGGCGTCGAGCAGGGCCACCAACGGGCCGATCAAAGCCGCGTCCAGGCCCCCGATTTCGTCGTAGGGCTCAATCCCTTCGCAGGCGTCGGAGCGGCCCACGGCGTATCCCAGGAGCATGCGCCGCAGGCCGAAACGCCAGCTGTTCTGCTCCAGCTCCTCAGGCAAACCGAGGGCTGCACGCTGTGGCGCGTCCATGCCCCAGCGAATGCCCGCACCTTCGATCCAGCGGTGCAGGGTCGGCAGGTCGGCCTCTTCCACACCGAAGCGGGCGCGCAAGGCGGGGACGTCCAGCAGATCGAGAATCTCACTGACCGGGAAGCGGCTGTCGGGGAGCTTGAGCAAGTGCTCCACGGCGATCAGCAAGGGGTCGCGGCCGCGTTGGCCCTGGTCGGTGAGGGTGAAGGGGATGAAGCGTCGGTCATCACGTTCCAGCTGGCCGAATACGGCGCGGATGTGTGGCGCGTAACTGTCGATGTCGGGGACCATGACGATCACGTCTCGAGGACGCAGATCAGGGTCGGCACTGAAGCGAGCCAGCAACTGATCGTGGAGGATTTCCACTTCGCGCTGGGCACTGTGGGCAATGTGAAAACGGATCGACTGATCGTCTTGCGGATCGACGGCGGGCCAGTGTTCCCGGGTCTCATTCAAGGGGCGCAGTTCGAGGATGTCATCCTGCAGTTGGTTGAGTAGGCTGTGCGGCTGGGTGTCGCTGAACAGGTCGATGCGACCGTCACGGAAGGCCGAACGATAGCTGTTGGGATCGTCGTAGCTGTCCAACAGATTGATGTAGTCACGACCCTGTTTGCCCCAGGCAGCCAGCAGCGGATGGGCGTGTTGGTGTAAGGTTTGCGGGTCCAGCGCCATAGGCATGCCTGCCTTACGCGCTTGGCGTTTGTATTGGTGCCGCAGCAGGTCTTTATCGGCGACGATGTCTGCCCAATGGTGACGACAAGGGTTGTGCACGCAGAGCAGGACTTGGCTAAAACGGGCCAGACCAGCCAGGGCTTCCAAGGCTTGGGCGGGCAACGAAGAAATCCCGAAAACGATCACTCGCGAGGGTAATTCCTTGGGCGCCACTTCAAGGCTGTTGATCCGCTCGATAAAACGCTGGTGCACCCCGGCGCGGCTTTGCGCCATGCCTTCCTCCCCCACATCCAGCAGCAGGGCACGCCAGAGTTCAGCTTGCCAGGCATTGGCCGGGGTCAGGGGCTTGGCCTCTCCACGCACGTTGCGCAGCTGATGCCGGCCAGCGGCCCAGTCTTCCAGCCAGTCGGCGCGGTAGACCTGATATTGGTCGAACAGATCCGCCAGGCGCTCGGCCAGTTGGTAGCGTTTGCGTAGGTCGGTGTCGTGGGTCAGGAAGCGCTGTAACGGCTCGAAGTGCGGCTTGTTGATAAGTTCAGGGAGCAAGCGCATCAGGCGCCAAGTCAGCGGGGCTTTATCCAGCAGGGACTTGGGCGGAATTTCATCTCGTCCCAAGACCATGCGATAGAGCTGCCACATAAAGCTGCCGGGCAATTGCACGTCGATCGCGGCGGCGATACCGCAACCGCCCATATCGTCATCTTCAGGGTCTTCGGCCAAAGCCAGTTTCAGCCACTGGGCGATGCCGTTGCTCTGCACCAGGGCGATTTCATTTTCCAAGGGCGCCAGGGGATAACGCCGCATCCAGCTGACCACCAGCTGCGCAGCTCATCCAGGCGATTACCGTGAACCACCATGAAACCGGCGTTGAGGGACGTGGTGTCCGGCATAAAGGCTTCCTTGGAAAATGCAAAAAGCTAGGGGCGAACCTTAGCACTGTGGCTGGGTGCTGGCAGCGTGAAGCAGTAACGCGAGGGTTGCATCAACGGATAAAAGTTTTTTCTCGGCGCACAAACAAAAACCCCAACTGCTTTTCGCAATTGGGGTTTCG